>NZ_JBCHJF010000003.1:0-585971 GCF_039123635.1 Massilia sp. MP_M2 | reverse complement strand
ACTTGCATGTGTAAAGCATGCCGCCAGCGTTCAATCTGAGCCAGGATCAAACTCTTCAGTTCAATCTCTGTTTGTTGGCATTTCTGCCACCCTACCTTTCGGCAGGGGTCGCTCACTCAAAATACTGACCGTTATCTCATTGCTGAGACAACGTATTTCTTTTTTGTGAACATTTGATAATTTAAGTAATCAAGAACCGAAGTTCTTGGCACCTTCATCAAACGCCCACACTTATCGACTGTTAATTTTTAAAGAACTTATTCGGTGCTGCTTCATCTGCCGTTTGCCTCGAATCGTTTTGTTCGCTGCAGCAGAGGAATGAGATTATGCTCGACCTGCTGACCTTCGTCAACAGCTTATTTTTCAGTTGTGTGACAAATCCGGTGCAATCTCTGCACTGGAATGCCTGGTTACTCCTGCAGCGTGACGGTCGTGTAGTTTGGGTCGGCCTTGATCCTCTCTTGCGTAAAGGGAAGGCTTGGCCAGCTCTTGCGCGAATACATCAAGGTCTGGTCGGCATACCACGGCGAAGCCGGGTCGACCGACTGGCCATACGTCAGCATCGCCTGAGCCACCGGCCCCTGCTCGTCAAACGTCACGGTCTGCAGATAGCTCTGCCCCCAGTGCGCGCCGACATAGCCTTGCGCCGTCAAGCTACTGCGCATCGTCAGTGACCCGTACGTGCCTTCCTGATTTCCATTGCCGCCGTGCAGTGGAATACGCACGCCGTTGCGTGGCTCGACCTGATAGTCACCCAGGCGGCCATCGAGCGGCACGCCGAGCGACTGCAGCTTGTCGGCCGTCGTCCTGAGCGCCACCAGCATCGCGGGCATGGCCGCCGGCGCCACGCCGGCCGGCGTATTGACCGGATCCGCCGGGTCGAACGGCCGTGCCCATTTGTTCGGGATCGCCGTTGCCAGCGTCCAGAATTCGCGGAACAGCACCGCGCCCCGACTGTCGAGATCGGCGCGCCGGTCCCACGCTTGCAGCGTCGTGCACGCTTGCTGCATGGGCGTACTGCTTGCGCTGGCACAGGCAGTAAGCACCTCGGGCAGCACCAGCTCGGCCGCATACACGCGGTTCGAGAACGCCAGCGCCTGCATGTCAGCGAGGTTCAACTTATTGCGCTGGGCCAGCAGATCCTCGACCTGGCGGAACCCGATCCGCGTGCGCAAGCTTTGCTCGGCATTCACGCGCCCGTACAGCGGCGAATAGCCCAGCGGCGCAGGGCCAGTGAGCAACGCCTTCGGATTGGTCAGCCAATAACTGTCATTCGAATTGCCGACGTAATCGGTGCGCATCATCCACGGCGCCGTGGCCGGCGCGTAAATGCCCGCAGGCACGCCCACATCTTGTCCCCAGCCGCAGGCACTTTTTGACCCGTCGAACAGCAGCGCCGCCTGCAGCAACAGGCAACCATTCACGAACTTGTCCGCATTCATGTGCGGCACGACACTGGCGTCCGCATACAGCGTATTGCCATCGCGGTCGGCCGCCACCGTGTTCACCCATGGCAGTCCCACCACCTTGTCGAGCGAATCCTTCAGTGTGCGCACACTGGTGGCGGTCCCGATGCCCAGCCACTGCTCGAGCATCCGGGTATTGCTGCGGTTCGGGTCGGCCAGCACATAAGCAGCGCTCGAAGTCCAGGTCAGGCCCGCCGCCGGCCGGCTGATGACGGCGCCCTGATGGCTGAAATAAAAGGTTTTGGTGCGCCGGCCGACCAGGCCATCCGGCAGCAGCGCCTCGACCGTCACCGTTTTCGACGTCATCGTGCTCCGCGCCCCGTCATAAAGATAGGTAGTGCCAGTGGCGTCGCCGGGATCCAGCGCCAGCCGGAACGTGGTGAAGTGATTGGCGAACGTGACCGTGTGGCTCCAGGCCACGTCGCGGTTGAAGCCGATGACGACGGCCGGCACGCCGCCGATGATCACACCCATCGCGTCGTAGCGCCCCGGCACGGTCAGGTGGGCCTGGTAAAAGCGGTCGGTCGTGGTCCACGGATAGTGTGGGTTGCCAAGCAATAGCCCGCGCCCATTGGCAGACAAGTCCTTGCCCACCGCCAGCGCATTGCTGCCGAAACCTTGCCGGTTCAGCAGGTCGAGCTGCGCGACCAGCGACGATGCATCGATCCTGCGCGGCGCCGCCTTGGCCAGCGTCACTGCGGCGCCGGGAACCCGACCGGCAGCAACGAAGTCGCGGGCAAAGGCCTGGCCTGACGCATGCAGCGCTTTTTCCGCCACCACCAGCATCATGTCGTCGAGCGAAATCGGCCTCACCCATTTCGTGTTGGCACAGGCCGCCGGCAACTTGCTTCCCGCATCCTTCAAGTACCGGTTATAGCCTTCGACATAGCCTTCAAGCAGGTCGCGTGGCTCACGCGCTCCGCTGGAGTAGCCGGCGCGCAATTGCTCGATGTCGAGATAGCCCTTGAAGAAGAAGTCGCTGTCCTCGTTGTTCAGGTCCATGAACCCGCTGCCGCCGCCATACTCGTCGCCCGTGCGCTGGCGTGGACGCGCATCCGCGCCAAAGAACAGCGAGCGCTCGCCGCGCACGGTCAGCACCGCATCGGCGAACATGCAGACATTGTCCTGGGCGTAGGCATACGCCAGTCCATAGCCGAGGCTGCGGAAGTCGTCGGCCCTGACGTGCGGCACGCCATGCGTGGTGCGTGCGAGCTCAACGTTGATACGGGTGGAAGTGGCGGTGGCTGGCGGCGGCGGCTGAACGGCCGGATCGTCATCATGATCCCGACCGCAAGCGCCCAGCGCCAGCACGAATGACATTACTAGCAGACGACGGTACGCAGCAGGATGACGACGTTGCATGAGAGACGCTTTCTGCGGCGGGCGCCGCGCGATCGGACCATGACGAAGTAAAACTATTGCAATACTTTAATCCTAAAATAGTGCCGACGTGCTATTTCTCTCGCATGTATGCGGCAACGGCGCTACAAAAGCGGCGCTGCAAAGCAAAAAAGCCCACCAGACACCTGGTGGGCTTTTTCTATATAACTAGCCTGACGATAAACTACTTTCACACTGGTTGCAGCACTATCATCGTCGCAAAATCGTTTCACGGTCCTGTTCGGGATGGGAAGGGGTGGGACCGATTTGCTATCGTCATCAGGCATAACTTGCTGGAAAACTGTTCCTCTACTGGGCAACAGGCTTCCTGAATTCCGGCTCGCATTCTAACAAGCAATTTCCCATACCGCCAGCTTTATCGTAAAACCGGAGAAAAACGCGGCAACGGCTGCACTGCGCCAGCCTGCAAGCCGGCCTGGCGCATCGCTACCTGCACCGCCTCGATACGCGCGGCCATGGATGGATGCGACGCCAGGTAATGCACTACGGCCGGCGTCGCGCCTTCCTCGCGTTGCAAGGTGGTAAACAATTCGGTGGCGCCGCCAGCATGGCCGTAGCGACATTGCAGGATAGACAGTGCCTTCGCATCGGCAGCGGCTTCACGGCCCCGCGAGTAGCCCGACTCGCCCAGATGCTGCGCCGGCGCCAGCACGCCCGCCGTCCCGCTGCCGTCGCCCGTGAGCACGGTGGCAGCGGCAATCAGTACCACTCGCCGGCCGACTGCACGCAAGTGATCGCGGTTGGCCATGTGCGACAGCTCATGGGCCAACACGAACGCCATGCCGTTTTCGGACTGCACGCTGTCAAACAGCGCCGAGAACACCACCACCACACCGCCCGGCGCGACCATCGCATTGGGCGTGTCCGAGCGGTTCACGCGCACCGTGACCGGCCCGCTGACGCCAGCGCAGCGGCGCATGCCATCGACCAGGCCCTGGGCCCAGGCTTCGCGCGTGCGCATCGCCGGCTCGCTCGCGGGCGGCGTCCATGCCACCATCTGCGTCAGCTCCGCCTCGGTCTCCGGTCCCATCCGATCGACTACCACGTCGACCAGCCAGCCCAGCACCAGATAGCCGACAACCACCGCCGCCGACAGCCCGGCCAGGATCAGCAAAAAATCCTTGAACGGATGACCAGGCGTGACGTTGTCGTTGTGTTCGGGCAGCGAAGCCTCGTATTTCATGGCGCGGCGCTCTGTTCCGAGTAATAGATGGCAGTGCCGTAGGCCAGCACTTCGACGCCATTGATCTGCCGCTGGTTACCCGTCAGCGGCATCGTTTCGAGGCGCACGTTGACGATCTCGTGGGCGCCCGGGCAGCTTTCCTTCAGGCGCAGCACCGCTTCCCGCTTGGCACGATCGAGCAGCGTTTCATACGACTGCACCGGCCCGCCCACCAGCGAGCGCAGCGCCGACGCTGCCTTCTTGAAGTGATCGACCGCCACGACCACGCTGCCCGTGACCAGTTCGGTACGCGCCACCGGCGCAGACCCGAGCAAGGTCTTCAGTGACGTGGCAGGCAAGTGCAGCCACGTTTTTTCCCTGGCGATGATCGAACGGTAATGTCTGGCTTCGGCCATGCGCCCGAAGACATAGCCCAATCCAATCGGCACCGACCAGAAGACGAGCAGAAAGAGGATGTCCATCAGCCCACCGTCACTGCAGTGCCGTATACATAGATCTCGGCGGCGCCGGCGGCCACCGACGAGGTCGAGAAGCGCACATTCACGACGGCGTTCGCCCCCATTTGCGTGGCTTGCGCCTGCATGCGTTCGGTGGCCTGCGCGCGCGACTCTTCCAGCAACTCGGTGTAGCCCTTGAGTTCGCCACCAACCATGTTCTTCAACCCCGCCATGATGTCGCGGCCCACGTGCTTGGAGCGCACCGAGCTGCCGGAAACAACGCCGTGGCACGCCGTGATGGTCTTGCCCGGAACGGTTTCGATATTGGTCATGAACATGGAAGGCACTTTCTAAATAAGGAGTCGTCGATTGTAGGCGCCGATCTTTATTTGAGGCAATGTCAACTGCATAGTCACGCGATTGACTACGGCATCACAGTAGAATACCGCCTTCACCCCCCCTCATCCTGCCGCCACCATGTCGATCCTGCTCACCACCCTGAACGCCCGCTACACGCACGCCTCGCTCGGACTGCGCTACCTGCTGGCCAATATGGGCCCGCTGCAGGACCAGACCCGCATCCAGGAATTCGTCACCGGTGCCAAGACCGCCGACCTCGTCGAGCGCATCCTGGCGCACGCGCCGCGCATCGTCGGCTTCGGCGTGTATATCTGGAACGTCGAAGAAACCACGCGCCTGGTGGCGATGCTCAAGCGCGTCGCGCCCGCCGTGAAGATCATCCTGGGCGGCCCGGAAGTCTCGCACGAGACAGGCGAACAGGAAATCGTTGGGCTGGCCGACTATGTCGTCACCGGCTGGGGCGACGTTACGTTCCCCAAACTGTGCGGCGAGATCCTCAATGGCCCCAAGCCGCTGATGAAGATCCACGCCGGCGTGCAGCCGCCGATGGATGCCATCGCCCTGCCCTATGCGCTGTACAACGACGACGACATCGCCAACCGCACCCTGTACGTGGAAGCCTCGCGCGGCTGTCCATTCAAGTGCGAGTTCTGCCTGTCATCGCTCGACAAGACCGCCTGGCCGTTCCCGCTCGACGCCTTCCTGGCCGAGATGGAAACGATGTACGCACGCGGCGCCCGCCTCTTCAAGTTCGTCGACCGCACGTTCAACCTGAACGTCAAGACGAGCCTGCGCATCATGGATTTCTTCCTCGACAAGATCGCGCAATATCCGGACGACCCGATCTACGCTCACTTCGAGCTGGTGCCAGACCACCTGCCGGATGCGCTGAAAGACACCATCGCCCGGTTCCCGGCCGGCGCGCTGCAGTTCGAGATCGGCATCCAGAGCTTCAACCCCGAAGTACAGGCGCTCGTGAGCCGCCGCCAGAACAACGAGAAGGCGGCCGAGAACATCCGCTGGCTCACGCAGCATGCCACGGCCCACCTGCACGTCGACCTGATTGCCGGCCTGCCCGGCGAAGACGTGGCCAGCTTCGCGCGCGGCTTCGACCAGCTGGTGGGCCTGGGCGCCGAAGAAATCCAGTTCGGCATCCTCAAGCGCCTGCGCGGCACGCCGATCATCCGCCACACCGAAGCCTTCGGCATGGTCTACGACCCGTACCCGCCCTACACCGTGCTGGCGACGGACAAGATCGACTTCGCGACCATGCAGCGCCTGGTGCGCTTTGCGCGCTACTGGGATCTGGTGGCCAACTCGGGGCGCTTCGCCAACACCACGCCGGTGCTGCTGGGCGAGGCGCCGTTCGACAACTTCATGGCGTTTTCGGACTGGATCTACACGCGCACCGATGCCACGCACCGCATCGCGCTCGATCGCCTGGCCAAGCTGGTGGCCGAGTATCTGCAGGTGCGCGGCATGGCGGCGGCTGAAGCGGCCAGCCTGCTCGCCAGCGACTACGCCGGCAAGGTCGACGCGCCGGCGCGCACGCCGCAAGCGGTCCCGGATACGGCGCGTGCGGTGGCGCCATCGCGCCAGGCGCGCCACCTGGCCGCCTGATTTGCGAGATTCGCCAGACCAACTTTGTGGCAGCAGGCGCGATTCTCTTTTACACTGCCGCAATGCAGATTGAAAATGCGCCAACATTAACCATTCAACAGGCCGGCCAGGTGTCGGGCCAATCTGTCATCGCCAGCGGGGTCTGGCAAGTCCACGGCCTGTCGCAGCACGGCGTGTTAAAGGGCATCACGCAGCAGCTCGCAAGCCTGAAAGATAAATCAGCCTGCACCTGGGACCTGTCGGGTGTCGACAGCCTGGACCACATCGGCGCCCAGATGTTCTGGAATACCTGGAACAAGCAGCGCCCGCCGCGCCTCACGCTCGACCCACGCCAGGAAGACGTGTTCAAGCGCATCGAAGAGGCAAGCAAGATCGCGCTGCCGCGCCAGCGCGTCAGCCCCTTCGACTGGATCATCAAGCTCGGCGCCGACATGCTCGCTTTCTTCGGGCACCTGCGCAGCTTCATTACCCTCGTCGGCATCGTGGTCCAGGACCTGTGGCGCTTCGTGCGCCACCCTGCCACCGGCCCGTGGCGCGAAGTCTCGGCCAACATCCATCACTCGGGTTTCCAGGCACTGGGCATCACGGCGATCGTGGGCTTTTTGATCGGGATCGTGCTGTCCTACCTGTCATCGCAGCAGTTGCGCATGTTCGGCGCCGACGCCTACCTGGTCAATATCCTCGGCATGGCGGTGATTCGCGAACTGGGCCCGCTGCTGGCCGCGATCCTGGTGGCCGGCCGTTCCGGCTCGTCGATCACGGCGCAACTGGGCGTCATGCGCGTGACCGAGGAGCTCGATGCGATGCTGGTGATGGGCGTCTCGCACGGCTACCGCCTGATCCTGCCGAAGGTGATCGCGCTGGCGATCTCGATGCCGCTGCTGGTCGTCTGGACCGATGCGATGGCGCTCCTGGGCGGCATGGTGTCGGCAAAAATCGAGATGGGCATGTCGTTTCGCTACTTCCTGCAAAAGCTGCCCGAAGCGGTACCGTTCGTGAACTACAGCATTGGCCTGCTCAAGGGCGTGACCTTCGGCGTACTGATCGCGCTGATCGCGTGCCACTTTGGCCTGCGCATCAAGCCCGATACCGAAAGCCTCGGGCGCGGCACGACAACCTCGGTCGTCACCGCGATCACGGTGGTGATCCTGGCCGATGCGGTCTACGCGATCATCTTCAGCGATACCGGATTCTGATGGCCGACGCAAACACACAATCTCCCCAGCGCCTGAACCTGCGGCCCGACGAAGACGTGGGCCAACCCGTCGTCGAGATCCGCAACCTGTGGACCCGGTTCGGCCGCACCGTCGTGCACCAGGACCTGAACCTGGAGATCTACAGCGGCGAGATCCTGTCGATCGTCGGCGGCTCGGGCACCGGCAAGACCGTGCTGCTGCGCCAGATGCTGGGCCTCGAGCGCCCATCGCAGGGCAGCGTGCACGTGTTCGGCGTGGACATCAGCGCGGCCAAGCCAAAGCAGCTGCAACGCATGCGCAACCATTGGGGTATGCTGTTCCAGCAGGGCGCGCTGTACTCGGCGCTGAACGTATTCGACAACATCGCCCTGCCGATGCGCGAGTTGAACGCGCTGCCCGAAGACGTGATCCGCGACGCCGTGCTGCTCAAGATGGACATGGTGGGCCTGGGGCCGGAGCACGCGGCCAAGATGCCGGCCGACCTGTCCGGCGGCATGGTCAAGCGCGCGGCGCTCGCGCGGGCACTGGCGCTCGAGCCGCAGTTGCTGTTCCTCGACGAGCCGACCGCGGGCCTGGACCCCGACCTGTCGGACGCCTTCGTCACGCTGATCCAGACGCTGCACCGCGAACTGAAACTGACGGTGGTGATGGTCACGCACGATCTGGACACGCTGTTCGCGCTGTCCTCGCGCATCGCGGTGCTGGCCGAGAAACACGTGCTGGCGGTTGGTCCGTCGTGCGATGTGCTCAAGGTCGAGCACCCGTTCATCAAACACTTTTTCCTGGGCCCGCGCGGTCAGCGGGCGCTGGAAGTGCTCGACGAGCGCCAGGCCCGGAACGAATCGGAGACACACTAGTATGGAAAACAGGTCACATGCCCTGATCACCGGCATCTTCACGATCGCCCTGCTGGTAGCGACCGTGCTGATCGGCCTCTGGCTCAACCGCGACAAGACCGAGCTGGTGCCCTACGAGATCGTCACCACGCAATCAATCCCCGGCCTGAACCCGCAAGCGGCGGTGCGCTACCGGGGTCTGGAGATCGGCCGCGTCGACAAAATCGTCTTCGATCCGCGCGTCACCGGCCAGATCCTGATTCGCCTGGCGGTCGATGCAACCTCGCCGATCACCAGCACCACCTTCGCTTCGCTCGGCTACCAGGGCGTGACGGGCATCGCCTTCATCCAGCTCAATGACGAGCGCACCGGCTCGCCGCGCCTGACGACAGGCGCGGACACGATCGCCCGCATCCCGCTGCGTCCCGGCCTGCTCGACCAGCTGGAGAACCGCGGCCTGGCGATCCTCGACAAGGCCGAGAAGATCACGACCAGTCTCGACGAGCTGCTCAGCGTTGAAAACCGCGCCACGATGCTCGGCGCGTTCGACAGCGTGGACCGGGCCGCCGACGCCTACGCGGCGATTCCGCAGCGGCTCGATCCGGTGCTCGACCGCTTGCCTTCACTGATCACCAAAGTCGACCGCAGCATGGACTCGATCGACACGCTGGCCACCAGCGCCACGGCGATGACGCGCAACTACGACAACCTGGCCACGCGCCTGCAGGCCCCGGACGGCCCGATCGAACGCCTGAACAGCACCATCGGCGCGCTCGGCGCGGCCACCAGCGAGCTGGAACTGGAAACGCTGCCGCACGTGGTGCAGATGACCGACGAAGCGCGCGCCTCGCTGCGCGCCGTACGCCGCACCGCGAACTCGTTCTCCGACCGCCCGCAAAGCATCCTGTTCGGCACACCGGGCGACGCGCCCGGGCCGGGCGAGCCGGGCTTCGCGCCCCCGACCAAATGAGGACCACCGTGAATCTCCGCTCCTACCGCCTTGCCGTTGCCGTCACCGTTGCTGGCGCCGCGCTCTTGGCCGGCTGCGCCAGCAACAAGGGCGCGCCCAATACCATCTATGACTTCGGCGCGCCGTCGGCCCAGCGGTTCACGCCTGCCAATCCATCGTCGCAACTGCCCCCGATCGTGGTGATGGACGCCACCGGCGGCGCCGTCCTCGACAACGAGCGCATGGTCTACCGGCTGAACTACGCCGATCCATTGCAAGCCCGTACCTACGCCGGCAGCCGCTGGAGCGGCACGCCGCTCGCGCTGGTCACGCAGCGCCTCAAGGTGCGCCTGGCGCAGGCCGGTGTCACGGTACTGTCGGCCACCGACGCGGCCAACCGCGTGCCGATCCTGCGCATCGAGATCGACGACTTCGTGCACGCGTTTTCCAGCACCAGCGCGAGCGAAGGGCAAATCCAGCTGCGTGCGTCGGTCCTGGCCGACCATCGCCTGGTGGCCCAGCAGAGCTTCGCCCACAGCGCCCCTGCGCCCAGCCAGGACGCCGCCGGCGGCGTGGCCGCACTGGCCGCCGGCACCGACCGGATCGCGCTCGACCTTAAAAAATGGCTGTCGACCCTCGACCTGCAGGGCAAATGAGCGACGGGATCATCTCCGCCGAAGTCGCGGCCGGCCGCTCGCGTGGCTCGCCGATCGTGCGCGCCGCGCTGCTGGCGTATCTGCTCCTGATCATCTACGCCAGCTGGTTTCCGTTCAGCGGCTGGCGCGATACCGGCGTGGCGCCGCTGGCGTTTCTGAACCTCGTCAAGCAGCGCTACTTCACGGGCTTCGACGTCGGCGTGAACATCGTCGGCTACATCCCGCTCGGGATGCTGCTGGTGCTGTCGTTCTATCCGCGCGTGCGCGGCATCTGGGCGGTGCTGCTGGCGGCGCTGATCGGCATTTTCACCACCGGCGTCATGGAGACGGTGCAGAACTTCCTGCCCAGCCGCGTGCCGTCGAACCTCGACTTCGTCACCAACGCGGGCGGCGCGCTGCTCGGCGCCGTGCTGGGTGCCTTGTGGGCGCCTGGCCTGCTTGACCGCAGCCGCCTGTTCAAGCTGCGCCAGCGTTGGTTCGCGCCCCATGCGAGCCAGGGACTGGTGCTGGTGGCCATGTGGCCGCTGGCGCAGATCTACCCGCAAAGCTATCTGTTCGGCCATGGCCAGGTGCTGCCGATCGTCTCCGGCTGGCTGTCGTCGTGGTTCGATACCGAGATCGACCTGGTCGCCATGCTGCGCCCCGGCGTGACGATGAGCGTCGAGCAGTACTGGCTGTCCGAAACCATCATCACCGCCTGCGGCATGACGGGCGCCGCCCTCACGCTGATGTGCCTCGTGCGGCGCGGCGCCCCGCGCTTCTGGCTGATGATTGCTCTGCTGGCGTCAGCGCTGGTGCTCAAGGCGTTTGCCAGTTCGCTGCTGTTCCGGCCCGATAACGCGCTGGTCTGGGTCACGCCGGGCGCCGAAGGGGGCTTTTTGATCGGCATGATCATGCTCTCGGGCCTGGTCTTTGCGCCGCAGGTGGCGCAGCGGCGCCTGGCGGTGGTGACGCTGATACTGGCGCTGGTGGTCGTCAATACGATCCCGGTGAACCCGTATTTTTCGTCCACGCTGCAAGGCTGGGTGCAGGGCAAATTCCTGAACTTCAATGGCGCGGCGTGGTTCCTGTCGCTGAGCTGGCCGTTCTTCGCGCTCTGGTTCCTGCTGCTGCCATCACATAAACTCAATCGCCAGTAAGATCATACTTCTGCATTTTTTCGACGAGAACGCCATGACCGACCAACCGTTTTACCAGCACCACGTATTTTTCTGCATGAACGAGCGCGAAGGCAAGGATGCGCGCCAGAGCTGCGGCAAGTGCGGCTCTGAAAAAGCCCAGAAACACGCCAAGAAGCGCATCAAGGAACTGGGGCTGAGCGGCGAAGGCAAGGTGCGCATCAACCAGGCCGGTTGCCTCGAACGCTGCGAAGAAGGCCCCGTGCTCGTGGTGTACCCGGAAGGCGTCTGGTACACCTATGTCGATAACGAAGACATCGACGACATCATCGATACCCACCTGGTTGGCGGCAAAGTCGTCGACCGTCTCAAGATCTGACCATGAACATCCACTCGCACAAATTCTATCTCGACGGCGACGCCGGCAAGATGCAATGCCTGCTCGACCTGCCCGACGACGCCCCGCGCGGCATCGCGCTGGTCGCGCACCCGCACCCGCTGTACGGCGGCACCATGGAAAACAAGGTCGCGCAGACGCTCGCGCGCACCTTCGTCACGCTCGGCTACGCCGTGGCGCGCTTCAATTTCCGCGGTGTCGGCGAATCCGAAGGCGTGTACGACGACGGCCGTGGCGAAGTGGACGACATGGCCATCATGTACGAGCACATGCGTGCGCGCTACCCCGACCTGCCGGTGACGCTGGCCGGTTTTTCGTTCGGCACCTTCGTGCAGGCGCAGTTCGCGCTGCGCCTGGAAGCCGAGGGCCGCGCGCCCGAGCGCCTGGTGCTGGTGGGCACCGCGGCCGGCAAATGGCCGATGCCGCCCGTGCCGCAAGACACGATCCTGATCCACGGCGAGCAGGACGACACGATCACGATGCAGCAGGTATTCGACTGGGCGCGCCCGCTCGATATCCCGGTGACAATCATTCCGGGGGCCGACCATTTCTTCCATCGCAAGCTCGGCCATATTAAAAATCTGGTCGTTCAACTGTGGCGCCGTGACATTTAAGCGTCACAGTCCCCTATAATCATTCCCTTCTCTTGAGGCAGTGCTCCCGGGCATTGCCTTGCGCTCTACCACCGCTCCATCTTTTACAATGACGAACGTTTCCATGAAAAAACTGTTAGCGGCCTTCGCCGCCAGCCTGGTAATGATCTCGGCCAGTGCGCAAACCGTACCGGCTCCTTCCATCGCAGCCAAGTCGTGGTTGCTGCTCGACTCCACGAGCGGCCAGGTGATCGCGTCGCAAGACCAGAACATGCGCATCGAACCGGCGTCGCTGGCCAAGATCATGACCGCGTATGTCGCGTTTTCGGCGATCCGCGACAAGCGCCTGTCGCTGAACCAGATGGTCAATGTGTCCGAGCGCGCCTGGAAAGTCGACAGCAGCAGCTCGAAGATGTTCATCGACCCGCGCGTGCCGGTCTCGATCAGCGACCTGCTGCATGGCCTGATGATCCAGTCGGGCAATGACGCCGCCGTCGCGATCGCCGAAGCCGTCGCCGGCGACGAAGCCACCTTCGTCACGCTGATGAACCGCGAAGCGCAGCGCCTGGGCCTGAAAGCGACGCGGTTTGCCAATCCGCACGGTCTGCCAGACGCGAACAACTACTCGACCGCCGCCGACCTGGCCAACCTGGCCTCGCACGTGATCCGCGACTTCCCCGAGTTCTACAAGATCGACTCGATCAAGCAGTTCACGTACAACAAGATCACGCAGCAGAACCGCAACCGCCTGCTGTGGCTCGATCCGACCGTCGACGGCATGAAGACCGGCCACACCGATTCGTCGGGCTACAGCATGATCTCGTCGGCACGCCGTGCGAATGGCAGCACCGGCGAGCGTCGCCTGATCGCCGTCGTGCTGGGCACCAGCTCGACCGAGGTGCGCACGCAAGAAAGCCAGAAGCTGCTGAACTGGGGCTTCCAGAACTTCGACACCGTCAAGCTGTATTCCAAAGGCCAGGCGATCCAGACCCCGCAGATCTGGAAGGGCAGCCAGCCGACCGTCAAGATTGGCTTCACGCGCGACATCCTGGTAACGGTGCCGAAGGGCGTGGCCGGCAAGCTCAAGCCGGTGCTGGAGCGCCGCGATCCGTTGATTGCGCCGCTGGCGCGCAACAGCGCGGTCGGTACGCTCAAGATGACTGTCGACGGCAAGCCGCTGATGGTGCTGCCGGTGGTCGCGCTGGAAGAAGTGCCGGAGGCGAGCTTTTTCGGTCGCATCTGGGATACGATCCGGCTCTGGCTGCAATAATCCGGTCATCAGCGTATGACAAGCCCGCCCGCGCAATGCCGCCGGCGGGCTTTTTTTTACCCCGGAACGGTGCGCATCGGCTACCGCTATAATCGTGCAACCCTGTCATGACGAAAGAAACACGATGTCGCCCACCCTGCCTGCCGATCTGCGCTGCCCCCGCATCCTCACGCGCGAAGGCGGCCCGGCGCTCTCGCGCATCGTCGCCGGCATGTGGCGCATGACCGAATGGGCGATGCCGGTCGCGGCGCGCGTGGCGTTCATCGAGCAATGCATCGCGCTGGGCGTGACCTCGTTCGACCATGCCGACATCTATGGCGACTATGGCGTCGAGACGCTGTTCGGCGAGGCGCTACGCGCCCAGCCTTCGCTGCGCGCCCGCATCGAACTGGTGAGCAAGTGCGGCATCCGGCTCATGTCGGCGAAACATCCCGGCCACACGATCCAGCACTACGACACCGATGCGGCGCACATCATCGCGTCGGCCGAAGAATCGCTGCGCCGCCTGCATACCGATCACCTCGACCTGCTGCTGATCCATCGTCCCGACCCGTTGATGAACTTCGACGAGATTGCCGAAGCGTTTACACGGCTGCAGGTGGCCGGCAAGGTGCGCCACGTGGGTGTGTCGAATTTCACGCGCCACCAGTTCGAGTCGCTCAACCGCCGCGTGGCCCTGAGCACCAACCAGGTCGAGTTCTCGCCGCTGGTGACCGCGCCACTGTTCGACGAAACCTTCGATGGCCTGCAAGACCTGGGCATCGCGCCGATGGTCTGGTCGCCCCTGGGTGGCGGGCGCCTGTTCGATCCGGCCAACGAACGCGCGGCCCTGCTGCGCCAGACGATCCAGGGCATCGCCGAGCGTTTGAACCAGCCGTTTGCCAGCGTGGTGTTCGCGTGGATCATGCGCCTGCCAAGCCGGCCGATTGCGCTGACCGGCACCGGTCGCATCGCGGCGATTGCCGACGCGGTGGCTGGCACGACCTTTGAACTGACGCGCGCGGACTGGTTCCAGATCCTGCGCGCCGCGCGCGGCCACGAGGTCGCCTGATGCTCGAGGCTCACGTCAAGATCGTCGAAGGCAAGGCGCTGACCGCACCGCAAAAGAAGGATCTGCTGAACCGGCTGGCGCGGATCGAGGGCCAGCTGCGCGGCGTGCAAAAACTGATCGCGCTGGCCGATACACCATCGGACTGCGACGCGGTGGCGCAGCAGATGGCCGCAGCGCGCAAGGCGCTCGACCGCTCGTTCGTGCAGTTGCTGACCGCGTCGATCGTGACCCAGACAAGCGGCGCGGCCGACCTGCCCGAAGCGCGCGAACGGGCCGCGCACCTGGCGGCGATGCTCGACAAGTTCGCCTGAACGAAAAAGCGGCCCTTGTCAGGGCCGCCGGTTCACTCTTCGTCGTAGACTTTTGGCTGCGCCACGCCGCGCCAGCCCATCTTCCAGCCGATATTGAGCAGCAGCGTCAGGCTGATGTACACCAGGAAGAACAGCACGAAGAAGCGCGTCTGCAGTACGGCCAGCAAGGCTGCGCAGACGGCGACGATCACGATCATCAGCTTGCCGCTCGGGTGTTTGGAGCTGGGGAAGCGGATGGTCGAGACCATCAGCCCACCGACCACCACCATCAGGGCTGCCACCATGAACGCCTGTGCCATCTGGGTGACCGGATCGGGCCAGGCCACGACCACGGCCGACACGCAGGCCGCGCCGGCGGTGATCGGCATGCCGACGAAGTAGCGCGGGTCGGTGCGACCCTGGCTGATATTGAAGCGCGCCAGGCGCAGCGCGCCGCAGGTGACGAACACGAAGCAGGCCAGGCCGCCCATGCGCACCAGCGTCGGATGCACGTCGGTCAGTTGCGTAAAGCCGTAGCAGTACAGCAGCAGGCCCGGGGCGCAGCCGAAGTTCATCACGTCGGCGATCGAGTCGAGCTGCATGCCGAAGCTGGACTGGGTGTTGGTGGCGCGCGCCACGAAGCCGTCGAGCGCATCGAACACGCCGGCCAGCACCAGCAGGATCGCGGCCAGGCGGAAGTCCGCCGGGTCGCCCACGCGCGCATTGTCGACCGAGATCACGATACTGGCGAAGCCGCAGGCAATCGACAGCAACGTGACGGAACTCGGCAGGGCGAACTTGGCGCGTGCGAGGCGTTGTTGGTTAATAGGCTTCAATGGACGACTCGACAAGATAAATGATGGCTTATTCTACAGGCTGCAAAACAAGGTGGTTGCGCGTTGACGTCACCATCCGCCATGACGTCCAGATTTGCCCTAGAATATCGAATTAAGCCCGTATTGACAGGAGTTGTAAAATGAGCTATACGCTCCGTTGGCAGTTAATGATCCCAGCCCTGGCTGCCGTGCTGGGCCTGGCTGCCTGCGGCAGCAGCGATAGCGACAGCAGCACGTCCGGCCAGGTTACCGGCGGCACCGCCGTCAATCCGGATTCGTCCGTGGCACCGGACCCCACCGGCGTCGCGGCGCCAGCGCAGACCGGCAATATCGCCGTCGACGGGCGCAACTGGATCAACTACCGGCGCGGCCAGATCGGTGTCCCGCAGGTGCCCCAGAACCTCCAGATCAACAACGCCGCACTCGGACACTCCGAGTACCTGCGCGTCAATAACATCATGAGCCACGACCAGGTCGCCGGGCGCCAGGGCTTTACCGGCGCCGACCTGGGCGCGCGCCTGAGCGCGGCCGGCTATACCCTGAATCCCGAGCGCGGCTACGCCTATGGCGAAGTCATCTCGGGCAGCAGCAACGGTTCCGGCTTCTACATGGCCGAAGAACTGATCACGGCGATCTACCACCGCTTCGTGATCTTCGAGCCGATGTTCCGCGAGATCGGCACCGGCGCGGCCACGGCCAGCAGCGGCTACCGTTACTTCACTGCCGATTTCGCCAGTCGCGATGGCTACGGCCCCGGCATCGCGCGCGGCACGCTCGTCACCTGGCCGTTCAATGGCCAGACCCAGGTCGTGCCAAACTTCTTCAGCAACACCGAGCAGCCCGATCCGGTCCCCAACGCCAACGAAGTGGGTTATCCGATCAGCGTGCACACCAACCTCGACGCCAACATCACGGTCACCAGCTTCACCGTGCGCCCGCGCGGCGGCAGCGACCTGACCGTGCTGCGCATCGCGCCGCTGTCCGACAACAAGCCTGCTGCGGCCATCATCCCGCTCCAGCCACTGCGCGCGGCCACCGCCTACGATGTCAGCTTCGCCGGCACGGTCAACGGCGCGGCCGTCACGCGCACCTGGTCGTTTACCACCCGGTGACGGGCGCCCCGAGCGGCGACACCGCCGCCGTCATTGACCTGGCGGCAGCCCTGGACCGGGTCATGGGTGACCGTGCGATGTTCCTGCGCCTGCTGGCGCGCTTTGCCGGCGACTACCGCGACCTGATCGCGCGCCTGCAAACCGCCATCGATGCCGACGACGCCGTGCTCGCACAGCGCATCGCCCACACGCTCAAGGGTGCGGCCGGCATGATCGAGGCACTCCCGCTACGCCGCCTGGCGCTCGAGACCGAACTGGCGCTCAAGACTGACGGCGTCGCACCAATCGCGCTGATCGATGCGCTGGATTGTGCGCTGGCACGGGTGCTGGTGGAAGTGGATGCGCTGCTGGTGGCGCAGGATGCACCGGCTTTATCGGCGGTGTCGTCAACGGCGGCGTCGCTGGCCTCGCCAGCGCTGCCGGTCGATGCGCGCGACCTGGAGCAACTGCGGGCGATGCTCGACATCGGCGATGGCCGCGCGCCCGAGCTGGTGGCGCTGCTGCGGCCACGCCTGCTGGTCACGCTGGGCACCGAACGCATGGCGGTGCTTGAGACGGCAGTCAGGCGCTTCGATTTCGAGCATGCGTTGCTGGTGCTGGTGCATGCAGGCGCCGCAGCGGCGCCCGATTTCAACGCGTGAACTCGGCCTCTTCGTCGAAGGCGTCGGCGCAGGGCTTGCCGCAGAACCGCCGCACGCTGTCGAGCGGCTTTTCGCAATACCAGCATGAGCCCTTGGCGGGCAGGTTGGCACGGGTGGGCATGGCGCTCACGGCGGCGGTAACCGAGACGGGTGGCGCCTGCAGCGGCCGCCCACCGTCCGGAAAACTCTCATAAGTCGTTTCCAAGATCCACCCCCTGATACGGCAACCTGAAGTCAGAGAAAGATTACTTCAGTGGAACTCCATGCCCATGAGAAAGCGCAAGAGGGAGCCCGACTGGCGAACCATCACTGCAGTTCGTTGCATATCAGTGTGCTCCGAATGCAATGCGGGTGCAATCCCTGAACTGCCGTGCTGATGCAGTTTGACGCAACTGCAACATGCGGATCGGGTTGCGTTACTTCGCCGGTTCGAGCGTGACCAGGAGGCCCGTGCGGGTGGTCTGGATGCGCGTCGGGACGAACTGCACGCCGGCATAGCGCAAGTCGCTCTGGTCGAACGCATACACCGGCAGGTCGCGCGCGACGGTGTCGATCAGCGTGTTGGCCACGCGCGCCAGCCGGCGTTCGGCCTCCGGATTGCCAAGCTGCAGGCGATCGACGCGCGGCTCGGCCATCATGACGGCGGCACGGCCCGGATCGATATACAAGCGGCCCGAAAACGCGACGTTGCCGGCCCAGGCGCGTGCAAACGGGGGCGCGACCGACGCATCCACGGCGAGCGCAACCCGGTCCTGATCCGGCACCAGCGACAGTTGCGGGCGGGTGAGCTGGACGTCAAAAATGTCGAGCAGGCGCTCGTTGATCGGGAAGCGCTTGTCGAGGCTGATTTGCAGCTTGTGCAGCGGCAGCTCGACCTGGCGCGGACCGAGGACGCTGGCGCAGGATGAGAGCAGGCAGGCGCCGACAACTGCGGCGGTCAGGCGCAGCGCCGTGCGGCGCGCCGGATGGGAGACGATGAGCGTTATTCGCGTGTTCATACGCCCAAGCCTAGCATGCCCGGCGGTATTGGCGCGCGACGCGTCGCGACAACAGCGGTGGGCGATGCGCAAATGCGAGCCGTTGCGCTTTGGACAGCTACCGCTATTCGCACAGGCATTTCATACAAGTTGATGCGCTGGCGACGCGCAAGACCTCCCCAAGTTTTCGACGACACAATACCCACTCACAATTCATCGGAGGTGGATATGGCGAATCGTATGAGATGCGCAGCGCTGTGCGCTGTCCTGACAGTGATATGCAGCGCGGCGGCGCAGCCGCTTGGCACATTCACATGGCGCCTGTCGGGCGATCGGTTCGTGGCAAAAGTGATCGGGCAGCCAGGCGTGGATAAATGGCGCCAGCAGCCCGATGCCGCGTTCCAGCAGCGTTATGCAGAGGGCTATCAGGCAGGGGTTGTCGATGCAACGCAGGGGCGGCTGTGGTGCGCTCCACCCGGCATGAAGCCGCTGGAAATCGATGACCGTATTTGGGACGAGCTGCGCGGGCGCGCTGGCTCGATGCCGGGAAACGCAGCCGCCGAGCTGATAGCGCTGTATGTGGCTCGCTTCCCTTGCGCCGACGGGAGATGACATGCGAGTCCCATTTGGCGTACTGATGAAAAACTACCCGAGTAACCGCGTCGTCAGCCGCGACACGTTGTTCCAGCAGATCGGGTGGGATGACCTGATAAAAAATTCCGACTACGGCAATACCTGCGCGATCCGCGTCAGTTTGGCGCTGATCCGGTCGGGCATTACAATCCCCGGTGGTCGCATTCCCATCAGGACTGGGGCACTCAAGGGCAAGATGATCTAGCCGGGACAGGCATCGAATCACCTATTGGCAACTGCCTATTTTCCGATACAGAATCGCCCGAAAATCACCCCCAGCAAATCATCCGGCGTGAACTGCCCGGTAATGCTGGAGAGCTGATCCTGCGCCAGCCGAAGTTCTTCGGCAAACAGGTCCAGCGACTGGTCATCCTGCATCGCATGCTGGCGCGCCAGTTCCAGATGGTCGCTGGCCGCGCGCAGCGCGATCAGGTGCCGCTCGCGCGCCAGAAACAGCGACTCGCCCGTCTGCTGCCAGCCGGCGACGCGCAGCAGTTCGGCGCGCAGCAGGTCGATGCCGAGCTTTTCGTGCGCCGACAGATACAGGTGCACCGCGTCTGCGCTTTCGTCCTTTGATGGCGCGTGGCCCGACAGGTCGATCTTGTTCCAGATGCGCACCACCGGCACGTTGGCAGGGAAGGCGGCGACGATGGCTTCGTCGGCCGCGCTCGGGCCCAGGTTTGCGTCCAGCAGGTGCAGGATCACGTCGGCCTTGCCCACTTCGCCCCAGGTGCGCTCGATGCCGATGCGCTCGACCACGTCGATCTCGTCGCTGATCGCGCGGATGCCGGCTGTGTCGATGATGTTCAGCGGGATGCCCTCGATCTGGATCGTCTCGCTGACCTTGTCGCGCGTGGTGCCGGCAATCGGCGTGACAATCGCGACATCGGCCCCGGCCAGTGCGTTCAGGAGCGACGACTTGCCCACGTTCGGCTGCCCGACCAGCACCACATTCAACCCTTCGCGCAACAGCGCGCCTTGCGCCGCCTGGCGGAACACGTGCTCCAGCGCCGTGATGATGCCGGCGAGCTGGCCGCGCGCGTTCGATTTTTCGAGGAAGTCGATTTCTTCTTCCGGGAAGTCGAGCGTGGCTTCGACCAGCATGCGCAGATTGGTCGTCTGGTCCACCAGCGTGTGCACCACTTGCGAAAACGCACCGGACAGCGATTGCGACGCCGACTTGGCGGCCGCTTCGGTCGATGCGTCGATCAGGTCGGCCACCGCCTCGGCCTGGGCCAGGTCGAGCTTATCGTTCAAAAACGCGCGGCGCGTGAATTCGCCCGGTTCGGCCAGGCGCAGGTCCATGCTGCTGCCTGCTTCGAGCACGCGCCCCAGCAGCATTTGCAGCACGATCGGGCCGCCGTGGCCCTGCAGTTCCAGCACGTCTTCGCCGGTGTACGAATGCGGCCCGGGGAAGTACAGGGCCAGGCCTTCGTCGATGATGTCGCCGTTGGCGGCCTTGAACGGGATGTAGGTTGCATGGCGCGGCGCGAGCGTCACGCCAGGGAACAGCGCGGCGATCAGGGTGCCGAGTGCCTTGCCGGAGGCGCGCACGACGCCGATGCCGCCGCGGCCCGGGGCGGTGGCAATGGCGGCGATGGGTGAGGTATCGAGTTTCATGGGGCGATTGTAAGGGATGCGCGCGGCTGGGCCTATCGGCGGGCCGCGAAAAAAAAAGCCCGCGCACAAGGCGCGGGCTTTTCTCGACGACGTTGGCAGCTTACTTCGCGGCGGCCGTCTCGAACTTGCGCGTGATGACCCACTGCTGCGCGATCGACAGGATGTTGTTGACCACCCAGTACAGCACGAGGCCGGACGGGAAGAAGAAGAACACCACCGAGAACGCGATCGGCATGAACAGCATCATCTTGGCCTGCACCGGATCGGTCGGCTGCGGATTGAGCTTGGTCGTGATGAACATCGACACCGCGTAGATGACCGGCAGGATGTAGAACGGGTCAGGCTGCGTCAGATCCTGGATCCAGCCAATCCACGGCGCGCCGCGCATTTCGACCGACGCCTGCAGCACCCAGTACAGGGCGAAGAACACCGGCATCTGCACCAGGATCGGCAGGCAGCCGCCCAGCGGATTGATCTTCTCGGTCTTGTACAGCTCCATCGTGGCTTGCTGCATCTTGACCGGATCGCTCTTGAAGCGTTCGCGGATTGCCTGCATTTTTGGCGTGACCACACGCATCTTGGCCATGCTGCGATAACCTGCCGCCGACAGCGGGAAGAACGCCAGCTTGATCAGGATGGTCAGGGCGACGATGGTCCAGCCCCAGTTGCCCAGCATTGTGTACAGCTGCGTCATGACCCAGAAGATCGGCTTGGCGATCACGGTCAGCATGCCGTAGTCCTTCACCAGCTCCAGGCCCGGGGTGATGGTTTCCAGGGTCTGCTCGTCCTGCGGCCCCGAATACAGGCGCGAGTCGACCGACACGGTGGCGCCCGGCGCCACGGTACCCATCGACTGCACGGTGCCGATCGCATACAGGTTCGTGGCGATCTTCTTGGTGAAGATGTCGCGCGGCGCGCGATCGGCCGGGATGAAGGCCGAGACAAAGAAGTGCTGCGAAATCGCGACCCAGCCGTTATCGGCCTTCAGCGAGTGATCCGCACTGCCCTTTTCGATCTGCTCGAAGGTCAGCTTCTGGTACTTGTCGGTGCTCGTGTACAGCGTCGGACCGGTGTAGCTTGGCATGAACCACGAATCGGTGGCAGGCTTGGTGCCGTCATGCTGCAGCTGCAGGTACAGCGAAGGCTGGACCGGCGCGGTGCCGATATTGGTCACGTCGTGACGCACGCCGATCAGGTAGTCGCCCTTGCGGAACGTCAGCGTCTTGGTCAGGCGCACGCCGCCCTGCTCCGCATCCATCACGACCTGGACCTGGTTATTGGACCCCAGGGTAAGCTGCTGGTTAGGACGCACGGTGAACGCCGTGGTGTGGTTCGGCAGCACGCCGGTGGCGGTGGTGCCGATCAGGCCAGTCTGGCCCAGATACACGTTCGGACCGTTCACGCTGAACAGGACCTGGTTCTTGGTCTTGTCGAAGTGATCGCGGTACTTGAGCATCTCGAGGCGCTTGATCACGCCGCCGACCGGGTCGATGTCGACCTTGACGACGTCGGTGATCACGGTAACGACCGGGCTCGCCACGGCCGCCACTGGCGCGCCGCCAGGAACCGCAGGCGTACCTGGCGTGGCCGGCACACCGGGCACGGCATTGCTGCCCGCTTGCGGTGCAGCCGGCACATCGGATGGCTTTTGCTGGGCAACCTGCGCCGGACGCGCCGGCGAGAACATCGACTGTTTGCCGTTAGCCACCATCCAATTGTTCCAGAGAACAATCAGGGAAATGGCGAACACGATCCACAGGACAGTACGTTTATTGAATTCCATTGGAGTCTTCAGGAGTGGTGGCAACCGCAAGCGGCTGAATGGGATTCCTTGGCGCCTTTAGGGGGCACCGGGTCGAGGCCGCCGGCATGCCACGGATGGCAGCGGCCCACGCGGCGCGCGGCCAGCCATGAGCCGCGTGCGGCGCCGTGGACGCGCAACGCTTCGATCGCATAATTGGAACAACTGGGATAGAAACGGCAGCGCGGCCCGAGCATCGGCGAGATCAGCAGTTGATAACCGCGCAAAATGCCGACAAACACCGAGACGAGCAGCCTTTTCATGGCGCATCCACCGGCGCCGGGCGCCGCTGCTGCGACGCGAACAAGCGCGTCAGTTCCACCTTCAACGCGGCCTTCAGGGCCCGGTTCGTGGCCGGGCCATCCTTGCCGTTAACCGGCCGCGACAAGCGGACGATGCAATCGACAGGCGGCAGGCCGGTGGTGCGGAACAGTTCGCGCGTGATGCGCTTGATCGTGTTGCGCGTGACCGCGCGCGGCGCAAAGCGCTTGGCCGCAACGACGCCCAGCCGCGCATGCGGCAGTGCGTTCGGTCGCGTATAGAGCACGAAATGCGCCGTTTTTTGCGCTGGCCGCAAACGAAAAACGGATGAAAATTCATCCGTTTTAACGATGCGCCGAACGCGCGCGAAGTCGTGCGAACCTTCGCCTGTCATCACTGACCGCAACGTGCGGTGTGTGACTTAGACAGCCAGACGCTTGCGGCCTTTGGCGCGGCGAGCGTTCAGGACTTGACGGCCACCACGGGTAGCCATACGTGCGCGGAAGCCGTGCGTGCGCTTGCGACGGACGACGGAAGGTTGGTAAGTACGTTTCATGGTGGTCTCGCTTAAAGCAAAATAAGATGCAAAATCGGGTCTGACTTGAGTCAGATTCGGCGCCGATGACAATTTCGCAGATTAAGCTCGCGTCATGCCACAGGTCTCTCTTCGCCCGACTACCAGCCGCTGAAATTATCAGCCTGACACGGTGCACGGACGGGGAACCCTGAATTAGACTCTAATTCGCGCCTCAGTGTCAAGGTTGATGTTGTTTCGCACGCGGCCTTTATCGCCCTTCCCGGCCCGGCTACCGGCTGCCCCGACAGGCCGTTTCGGTGGAAAATATGTGTGTCGCCTGTGGATAACTTTGTCCGGTGCGGGTAAAATAGCGTGTTACGTATCAACAAGCGAAGTAATGGAAAATTTTTGGCAGACCTGTTCCGCGCAGCTAGAGCTCGAGCTCACGCCCCAGCAATATAGCGCGTGGATCAAACCGCTGGTCGCCCTCGACTACGAAGACGGCAAGCTGCGCGTGGCCGCACCGAATCGCTTCAAGCTCGACTGGGTCAAGACACAGTTTGCCACCCGCATCACGGAGTTGGCGGCCCAGTACTGGGAAGCGCCGGTCGAGGTGCAGTTTGTGCTCGACCCCAAAACGCACCCGTCGCGCAACACGGTCAGCGCCGGTGCGTCCGGTTCGACCGCAACCGTCGACTTCAACGCCCCGCGCCCGGCGCCCGGCGCTGAGCACCCGAGCCCGAACAGTGGCAACGGCCCGAGCCACAACCAGAACCTGAACATCGCCAACTCGCCCAAACGCGAGCAAAGCCGCATCAACACCGAGCTGACGTTCGACAGCTTCGTGACCGGTAAGGCCAACCAGCTGGCGCGCGCCGCTGCAATCCAGGTGGCGAACAACCCGGGCGTGTCGTACAACCCGCTGTTCTTCTACGGCGGCGTCGGCCTGGGTAAGACCCACCTGATCCATGCGATCGGCAACCAGGTGATGGCCGACCAGCCGAACGCGCGCATCCGCTACATCCACGCCGAGCAGTACGTGCGCGACGTCGTCACCGCCTATCAGCGCAAGGGCTTCGACGATTTCAAGCACTACTATCACTCGCTCGACATGCTCTTGATCGATGATATTCAATTCTTCGGCGGCAAAAGCCGCACGCAGGAAGAATTCTTCTATGCGTTCGAGGCGCTGATCGCCGCGAAGAAACAGATCATCATCACGTCGGATACCTATCCGAAAGAGATCACGGGCATGGACGACCGCCTGATCTCGCGTTTCGATTCCGGCCTGACGGTGGCAATCGAACCGCCCGAACTCGAAATGCGCGTCGCGATCCTGCTCAAGAAAGCGCAATCCGAAGACGTGACGCTGTCGGACGACGTCGCCTTCTTCGTGGCCAAGCACCTGCGCTCGAACGTGCGCGAGCTCGAAGGCGCGCTGCGCAAGATCCTGGCCTACTCGCGCTTCCACGGCAAGGACATCACGATCGACGTCGTGAAAGAAGCGCTGAAGGATCTGCTGTCGGTGCAGAACCGCCAGATCTCGGTGGAAAACATCCAGAAGACGGTGGCCGACTTCTTCAACATCAAGGTCGCGGACATGTATTCAAAGCGCCGGCCGGCCAACATCGCCCGCCCGCGCCAGATCGCCATGTACCTGGCCAAGGAACTCACGCAAAAGAGCTTGCCGGAAATCGGCGAACTGTTTGGCGGCCGCGACCACACGACCGTGTTGCACGCAGTGCGCAAGATCGCGGGCGATCGCCAGAAAAACCCCGAATGCAACCACGAGCTGCACGTGCTGGAACAGACCCTGAAAGGGTAATCCGGCAGCAGCCGGGCAGACGCCTTGTGTTTGCCGCAGGCAATGGCACAATATCGTTTTAGTAATAATTAACCAATCAAACGTACTGAGGATAAAATGCAACTGGTCAAATCCACCCGAGATACGCTTCTCCGGCCACTGCAGATCGTGAGTGGTATTGTCGAGCGTCGGCACACTATGCCGATTCTGGCCAATATCCTCATTCGCAAAGATGGCCAAAACGTGTCGTTCCTGTCGACCGACACCGAAGTACAGATCACCACGCACGCCAATATCGGCGCCGGCGACGAAGTTGCCGGCACGACGGTCGCGGCGCGCAAACTCCTCGACATCCTGCGCGCGCTGCCGGAATCGGGCGACGTCACGATGACGCTGCAAAACAAGCGCCTGGCTGTGCAGAGCGGCAAGTCGCGCTTCGCGCTGCAGACGCTCGCGGCCGAAGAGTTCCCGACCGTGTCGATCGCCGACACCTACAACGCATCGGTCACGCTGCCGCAAAAGACGCTCAAGCACCTGTTCAACATGGTGTACTTCTCGATGGCGCAGCAGGACATCCGCTATTACCTGAACGGCCTGCTGCTGGTGCTCGACGGCAGCAATATCATTGCCGTGGCGACCGACGGTCACCGCTTGGCTTTCTGCTCGGTGGAAACCGAACAGCAGTTCGAGCGCCAGGAAGTGATCATCCCGCGCAAGACCATCATCGAACTGCAGCGCCTGCTGGAAGAAAGCGATGAAACGGTCCGCCTGGACATCGCCGCCTCGCAAGTCAAACTGACCTTCGCCGACATCGAGCTGGTCTCGAAACTGGTTGAGGGCAAGTTCCCTGACTACACGCGCGTGATCCCGAAGGGCTACAAGAACGACTTCACGATCAGCCGCGATGAACTGCTGCGCTCGCTTCAGCGCGCCGCGATCATGACCAGCGACAAGTTCAAGGGCGTGCGCTGCATCATCGAGCCGGGCGTCATGAAGATCAGCTCGACCAATGCCGACCAGGAAGAAGCGGTCGAAGAACTTGAGATCGACTACGGTGGCGATTCGATCGACATCGGCTTTAACGTGACCTATCTGCTCGACGTGCTCAACAACCTGAAGTGCGACCAGGTCAACATCGCCCTGGGCGACTCGAACTCGTCGGCGCTGATCTCGATCCCCGAGGTCGGCGACTTCAAGTATGTCGTCATGCCGATGCGTATTTGATGCCTCGAACGGGCCGCCCCGGCGGCCCGGATGCAGCGTACCGCACGCTTCGCGTGCCGGTCTGAAATACTCAGTTTTAAAGAAAGTAGTCCATGTCCGAGAATACCCCAGCAGAAAATATCCCCGCCATCCCGGTGGATGATTATGGCGCCTCCTCGATCCAGATCCTGGAAGGCCTGGAAGCGGTGCGCAAGCGCCCGGGCATGTACATTGGCGACACGTCCGACGGCACCGGCCTGCACCACCTGGTGTTCGAAGTGCTGGACAACTCGATCGACGAATCGCTGGCCGGCCACTGCACCGAAATCCACGTCACGATCCACTCGGACAACTCGATCTCGATCACCGACAACGGCCGCGGCATCCCGGTCGGCCTGAAAATGGACGACAAGCACGAGCCGAAACGCTCGGCAGCCGAAATCGTCCTGACCGAACTGCACGCTGGCGGCAAGTTCGACCAGAACTCGTATAAAGTTTCCGGCGGCCTGCACGGTGTGGGCGTCTCGTGTGTGAATGCACTGTCAAAACTGCTGCGCGTGACGATCCGCCGCGACGGCAAAGTGCACCAGATGGAATTCGTGCGCGGCGTGCCGCAAAACCGCGAACTGGCAATGGTCAACGGCATCGAAGTCTCGCCCATCAAGGTCATTGGCGAAACCGACAAGCGCGGTACCGACGTGCACTTCTGGGCCGATGAGACCATCTTCAATCACATCGAGTTCCACTACGAGATCCTGTCCAAGCGGATCCGCGAACTGTCGTTCCTGAACAATGGCGTGAGCATCAAGCTGACCGACCAGCGCACCGGCAAGGAAGAAATCTACGCCTTCGAAGGCGGCACGCGCGGCTTTGTCGAGTACATCAACAAGACCAAGACCGTGCTGCACCCGACCGTCTTCCAGGCGACCGGCGAGCGCATGTCGGACCAGAACACGAACATCTCGGTCGACGTGTCGATGCAGTGGAACGACGCCTTCAACGAGCAGGTGCTGTGCTTTACGAACAACATCCCGCAGCGCGACGGCGGCAGCCACCTGACGGGCCTGCGCGCTGCCATGACGCGCGTGATCAACAAGTACATCGACGAGCACGACTTCGCCAAGAAGGCCAAGGTCGAAATCTCTGGCGACGACATGCGCGAAGGCCTGACCTGCGTGCTGTCAGTGAAAGTGCCGGAACCAAAATTCTCGTCGCAGACCAAAGATAAACTGGTGTCGTCCGAAGTGCGCGGCCCGGTCGAAGAGATCGTCGCCAAGACCCTGACCGACTTCCTGGCCGAAAAGCCGAACGATGCCAAGATCATCTGCGGCAAGATCGTCGAAGCTGCCCGCGCCCGCGAAGCCGCGCGCAAGGCACGCGACCTGACGCGCCGCAAAGGCATCATGGACGGTCTGGGCCTGTCGTCGAAACTGGCCGACTGCCAGGAACGCGACCCGGCGCTGGCCGAACTCTACATCGTCGAGGGTGACTCGGCAGGCGGCTCGGCCAAGCAGGGCCGCGACCGCAAGTTTCAGGCCATCCTGCCGCTGCGCGGCAAGGTGCTGAACGTGGAAAAGGCGCGCTTTGAAAAGATGCTGTCGTCGGAGCAGATCACGACCCTGATCGCCACGCTTGGCACCTCGATCGGCCCGGACGAATTCAACGTCGAGAAACTGCGCTACCACCGCATCATCATCATGACCGATGCGGACGTCGACGGCGCCCACATCCGCACCCTGCTGCTGACGCTGTTCTATCGCCAGATGCCGCAGCTGGTCGAGCGCGGCCACATCTACATCGCGCAACCGCCGCTGTACAAGGTCAAGGCCGGCCGCGACGAGCGTTATCTGAAGGATGACGTCGAAGAGGCAAGCTACATGATGACGTTCGCGCTGAACACCGCGTCGCTCATCCCGCGCGACGGCGCCGAGCCGATCGCAGGCGAAGCGCTGGGCGAACTGGCGCGCCAGTACAACCTGGCCAACACCATCATGATGCGCCTGACGCGCGTGATCGACCGGGCAGCACTGACCGCGATCTTCAGCGGCGGCGTGGCGCTGGACCTGACCACGATCGAGAACGCTGAAGCATCGGCGCAGGCGATGGAAGCCGCGATTGCCGATCCAGCCGTGAAGGTCAAGGTGCGCTCGGACGACCTGTCCGAGAAACACGCGCTGCGCATCGAACGCATCTACCACGGCAACGTGCAAGTGACGTCAATCGACGCCGACTTCGTGGCGGGCGCCGATTACGCGGTGCTGGCCAACTCGGCAGCGACGTTCCAGGGCCTGATGGGCGAAGGCGCGATCGTGCGCCGCGGCGAAGGCGAGCGCATGAAGGAATTCGCCGTACGCGACTTCCACGCAGCGATGCTGTGGCTGCGCGAAGAAGCCGAACGCGGCGTGTCGAAGCAGCGTTATAAAGGGCTGGGCGAGATGAACCCGTCGCAGCTGTGGGAAACCACGATGGATCCGACCGTGCGTCGTCTGCTGAAGGTGCAGATCGATGATGCGATCGCGGCGGATCAGATCTTTACGACGTTGATGGGGGATGACGTGGAGCCGCGGCGGAACTTTATTGAGGCGAATGCACTGCGGGCAGGCAATATCGACGTTTGATGCTGCAGAACGACCCAATGTATGAAACCTGCGTCAAGTAAGCAAAAAAAGTTAACTAACGAAGTTAGCTAAAATTCAACAATTTGCGGCCTTCGGCAAAGGATTTAAAAATATTGTTTGTACGGGTCAATCCTACATTGTCCGTTGATACTGGCAAAAAAATGAAAAGCTAACCCAATTAGGTTAGCTTTTTTTTTGCAGGCATTTACCATCATTCTTTTTTGCTCACTCGGTTAAGCCGGCGAATCAACAGAAAGCGATACCAATATCCAAAAATTTCTCAACTGAAATTTTTGATAGTAGGATAAACTTAGATAAATTGAGTGGGCGTTTATCTTATAAAACACCGCGACTGGACTATCAAGACCAGGCATATTTCGCCCCGCAAACGAAACAATGCGAGGCGGAGATTTATGGTTAAAAAGGGATAAGAAATGACAGATGGCAGCCTGCAAGGCAAAGCGGCCCTCGGAGTGACGCCAGCCAGCGTTTGGGTACGCTTTTTGCGCAGCTATGGTCCAACGCCGCAAAATCTGACGATGTTCGACGAATATGTGTCAGGCGCGCTCCGTAGAGCCAATGTCCAGCCGATTCGCTTGTCGACGCCGCTTCTGGAAGACATGATCAAACACATTGAGTCCAAAGCGCCTGGCTCAATGCTGATTGCCGGCACCGCGGGTGATGGTAAGACTTACCACTGTCGAGCTCTATGGACGCGTCTGGGTGGTGATCCCGATGCATGGGCCGCCAAAGGAAATGTCAAAGAACTGCGGCTAGCCGATGGCCGCCTTGCCGTTTTCATCAAAGACCTTTCCGAATTCAACGGTCACGATAGCGACCATCCACTCCAGCGCCTTGAAAATTCGGTGCTCGGCGGCGATGACTCCGAGATCGTGATCCTTGCGGCTAACCATGGTCAAGTGCTCGATCGTCTGCGCGACCTTGGCAAACGTCATGACGGCAGACATCCACTCCGCACGCCGTTGCAAGAGTGCTTTCTGCAAGCCGGTCCGGCCCCGGATCGACTGGCGGTGTTCGACCTGAGCCGCACGACCACCCGCAAGACCTTGGAAGAGGTCGCTAAGGAAGTCGCAGGGCACCCGCAGTGGGACAACTGCTCCCACTGCTTTCTGAATACCAGCGGGAAGGTCTGCCCGATCGACGAGAACCGCCGCCGGTTGTTCGGCGAGGCCGATGGCGGGCAGCTCGCCGGCCGTTTAGGCGATCTAGTTGAGATTGCGCGCCTAAACGGCTTGCATTTACCGGTGCGTGATCTGCTCGCCCTTTGCTCGAACATTATCCTTGGGTATTCTGACGCTAAGGGCGCGAAGGAGAACCTCATGACCTGCGCCGACGTGGCAAAGATCCAAGAGGCGGGCAACGTCAGCAAGGCTAGCATCTACGCCAACGCCTTCGGCGCCAATTTGCCCAAACGCAGGGCTGCTGACCGCCCCGTCTTTAAAGCTATGGCAGGCTTCGGGGTCGGCGAAGAGACCACCAACGGGGCCGATGGCCTGCTGGTCTACGGCAAGGACGATTCAAGACTGCAAGCCGACTTCGCGCGCCTGGTTGCCAGTGATCCCATCTACGGAGCCACGGCAAATTACCTGGCGGCCCAAAACGACTACCTGGAAGGCCATGAGGGAGCCCGACTGGATACTGGTGCGGACGAGTTCCTGAAGATGCTTGAGGACCAGCGCCGCAGGCTTTACTTCACGCTACCCAAAGATGAGCCCGGCTACTCGCACTGGGCCATGACAGTCTTCCGATACGCAGGCGACTACCTTGAACTCATCGATACGCTGGAGAAGAAGACCACCCAGATCAGCGAAGGCGTTCGCGGCCGAATCGCGAGGGGACTGAATCGCGTTTTGACAGGGCTTCTCTTGGAGAACGCCGACCGGATCTTCATTGCGAGCTCAGGCGGATTCACACAAAGTCGCGTTAGCGTACTTTGCGACTACGACACCTCAGCACGCCGGCAAGCCGGCATGGGAATGGCCATCAGACTTAATGCGACGACAGGACGTCCCTTTTTGGAGATATTGCTCGCCCCAGGGGCTGCAAACGGAGTGATCTTCGATCTCACACCCATTCGCTACGAGTTCCTTGCTCGCGTCGCGGAAGGTGCACTTCCGGCAAGCTTCTCCAACGAATGCCTTGAAGACCTTCTGGCCTTTAAAGCCAAGCTCCTGCGCAAGGCAGAGACAGTCCGCAAGGGCGCTGTCGCCGACGACGACGAGGTCGGAGGGGATGACTCTGCCATGACTCTTAACTTCATCGACATCGAACCTGGCGGACGTGGCATGACTCGCCCTGTGACTGTAAGGGTTTCGGGATGAGCGAAATCATTAAGCGCCCTAAGATCGAGCGAGTGGACTTCTGCATCGACGAGAACATTTGGGGACATCGACTCTACGACGAGCAACTGCCGCATTTGACGGTTCTTGAATTTCTTGGCGTGTTGGGCTCTAACCTAGATAAGCCGTTGCGGCCGCACGAGGGTCTTGGAGGCGCTGTCAGGTTCAAGCCGCAGCGCCAAATGCGACTGCGTGGACTGCTATTCAACAACCCCTACGTCGAGTCCATCGCGGGGAGCAAGCTCTCCGACGAGGAAAAATGGCGCCAATGGCTCGACAAGTTCGAGCAAGAGAAGACTGGCAATGAAGACGGGGCCAGCGATGTTGCCTACCTGCGTCAATCTTTCAGTAGCTTCAGCGATTTCGCAAAGGCGATCGAGCTGCTCCGTTCATCTTCATTCGAGTCCCGTAGCAACAAGCGCTGGAGCTCGAAGTTTGTCTTCCCCTTTGGGCCTGACGCACTTTACGAAGATCTAGAGATCGATTCAAAGGGCAACATGAGCAATGATCGGCGATTTTTCGCCCGATCAGGAGAATTGCTATATCTGATGCTCACCCGTGCAAAGCGCGGTGCCGAACTCGGTGACTTGTTGACCAATCGAATGTTTGACCGCTCGGCACCGATGAATAGGCTGGCCCGAGCTCTCCAAGGCGCGCCCCAATTTCCCGACAATCCTCGCATGTCTGGTTATCTACCGGAGGCGTCCAGTCCTCGCTTCGACCAAATCTGCGAAGACTGGTTGGCGATTCTATCGAGAGACATGCCGGTCTATGACGCGCTTGAGCATCTAATCACCCTTACCGGCCTCAACATGCTGCTCTACTTCCTTGAGCGAGCCAAAAAAACCGCCGGCAACGACGAGCCTGTCGAGTTTGTCTGTGAGATCGTTTCCAAGGACGGGCGAAAAGTCCGAGCTCTTTCCGGCGATAGCTATTTGGTTAATCAAGGACTTCCCGAAAAGGCGATTCGAGCTCACGTTCAATCGATCCGAAGCGAACAGGCCTGGATCGATGCGGACGCCAATGAGTTCCCCGATGCCGAGCGCGTAAAACTTCTGTACGAAGCCTTCCAGTGGCCGCCCGTGGGTGGTGAGGAGGAAGACGACTACTGCGGTCGAAGCCCTGACGAGTTGGTCTCTAAGCTCGTTGAGCTAGCCTTGCCCCGGCATGGCCAACATGTGGGCAAGATCCATGCATCATGGTCGCGCGCAATCGGCCTAAGCTCTCGTCGGCTTTCGCGGCGGCATCGGTATGCGCCAAATGACCGCTTACTTAAATCCATTGTTATCGCTATTGTCGGCGTCCGAATGCAACTCGACGAATTTTTGATCGAAGCTCAGCGCCGCTATGGCCTGGTAATAGGCGATGCCGAGGGTGCTCGCCTAGTGGAAGCTAAGTCCATCGACCAAGGAGAACTTAGTGAGAACCGGGACAAACTGGAAGCACGGCTTGTTGCCCTGGGTTTAGTACGTCGACTCTCAGACTCGTGCTCATTTGTTGAAAACCCGTTCTTCTCTGAAGTGGAGTCTGCATGCTGACCGACCGCATTATCGGGCGCGTCGGCGCCGAAATCTTAGCCAAGCGCCTCGCCAACCCAGCCCAAGCGGGCGACTCCGTCGCGCTCTTTCGGCTAGACAAGCTCTCGGCTAGCCAGATCGCCGCCGTGGCCCGCTCGGTCATGGGCAAGTCGGAGCTAATCGCACGGATGGATCTGATGATCCCCGAGGCCTTGGTGGAGGGTCAGGGCCTACCGCCAGAGATTTTGATCCAACAAAACGCGGGTTACGTGCGCAACAACGCAGAGACCGAGAAGGAGGCAATTCTCACCGCCAGCGGCAGTGAGCAGAATCTTTCGGATACGCTCACGCACGTCACACCCATCGGCGCCAAGGAAATGAGGTTCGATCCGCAACCCTGGGTTACTGCCACATTGCACACTGGCGGACTCTCGCTGGTTGCTGACGACAGGGAGATATTCCAGGCTGCGCTCGGCGGTCTGTTGAACGCATCCGAGCTATCTCTAGTGCAGCTTGGTGACTTATGCGCTGAGATCGTCGAAGCTATCTCCATCAGAGGCCTACCTATTCGCGATGCAGTCGGGTATGCCTTGCCAAGAGCCGGGCTTCCCAGGGATAGCGGGTATTTTTCCAATGCGAAGACCTTCGGGACTACGCGCGGGCCTTGGCAAAAGGCATTTGCCAAGCTCATCGCACAACGAGCGCCGCTGCTTAAAAAACTCCGCCAAAACGGCCATCCACTGGATCCTGACGAATTGCTTGAGCGCATTGAGGCCAACGCCGTGGAAATTGCTGAAGGTGCACGCCAGGCCTTAGAAGCCTTTGCGTCGGCTCCGGTGGGGGACCAAGAAGCTGCCGCCTCTCTAGCTCAGTTCGAGTGGGAATCCGAGGGAGTTTACCTCGCATTCGACAAGCCTAAGGAAAAACAGCAAGGCTTGGCGGAAACGACTCTGCGCTTCTTCGACCATGATTGTGACGAAGACAATGCGTTGGAGCCTAAGGACCGCAAGCTCCTGGAGGACTTGAAGTCGCGTGAGCGGCGGGCTGATTTCACGCCCGAGGATGAAGAATTCTTCGCGACCCATCGCCGGTTCTTAGAGCTCGATTCCAAGTTATTGTCGAGGTGGGAGAAGGCGCTGTTCGGAAAGCCGATCGAGTGCAACGATTTCTTTGATGGATTCGTTCGAGTGGTTAACAACCTACACGCTGGACTTGAAGACTCCAAAGGCGAACGCATTCTTCGCTTCACCGTAAACAAAGGGCGGACCGAATGGCGCGAACGGTTCAACCACGACGCGGGCAGCTTCTTCTCCGCGATGTATCGCGGCATCCGAGACCTGATGGGTGCCAAAGTGCAGTGGAAGGTCACCCGTATGACAACCGCAGACCTTCCGGACCCACTTTTTGATTTCGAGCGCTACATCGGAAAGGAGCGCGAGATTGCCACGAGCCGTAGCAAAAAGCTCAAGGTAAATTCGTCGCTCGCACGCTTCGCGCTGCAGATCAAGTTCGATGTCGAACTTTTGCAGATCGAGGGTGATGCAGAGACTCGAATTAACAAGACGCAACTGCTTTGGAGCTTCAGGCCTGCCGCCATCGGTCTGTCCATGGTCGCAGACATGCGCCGCCTATTGGAAAAGGGAGCGGTCGGCTGTACTGAGGTTCCGCGTCGGCTAGTAAGCAAAAAAGGCGGGGTTCAAAACCTGTCGCTTCTTGACACAGGTAGCCTAGAGGCTACTTATTCCACAGACGCCGGCTCCCTTGTCCCTGCCGCCAACAAGCTCCGCAGTTTCCGCCAGGAAATCAAAAGCCGGATCAAAGAGCTGGCTGACGACGGCCGCTTAACGCCCCCTCAACGCGAAGAGGTCAGAACGGCGTGGGATAAGTTCGAAGAGGACTATGTCAAGGCCATGGGGGACTTTGTCAACACAGGCCTTCATGGAGAAGCGGTGATGCGCCAGGCGGAATCTTTTGCCATGCTATTGGATACGTTGATGGCCCATGCGCGCGGTGACCTTTGCCGGTCGCGTTTAGTGTCTGAGGTTTTATCAGTGGGTACGACTCGCGTGGCTGGAGACACCCTCGCGCTGATCATCCCGCCATGGCACCCAGAGCGCATGAAGGCGCTAGCCGTGAAGTCTCGGCGAGTGGCAGGCTTCGCCACTCATTTGCTGTCGAGCGAAAGCATTTTTTATGGGGATCGCGAGATCTTCATGCGCGAGTTTTCTGATGAAATCGCCCATCCCTTCTACCCAGAGATAGCAGTCCTAAACAAGGGTGGATCTCCCAAGCTGGTCAGCGAGAGCAGTACGGTCAACGGCTATAGCCTTTTGGAGGCCCCGATTCGGGGTACCGAAGATGCCATGACTGACGTGGATCCGGCCGCTGCGGCTAAGCAGGTGCGGGAACTGTTGGAGCGTTACGTCGGCCTGCAGCCGCATGAGGCCGCAAACCTCAGTGTTGTGCTTTACAATGCCGACGCGGCCGAGCTGCCGCTGTCGACAGTGCGCGAGCTCTCCTCTATTCATGAGGACGGCAAGTTCCAGTGTAGCGTCTCCGTTCGCCATGCCGACCAGGCGAAACTTCGTAGCGTCTATGGAGAATTGGTAAATAAGACCGGTGATGATCCTGACCTGCCAGTGGTCAGCGAGACTAGCGACAACTTCATCTCAAAACTGCGCATTGCGGTCATCCCAATCTCTTCGACTCCAAGTGAGAGTGCACAGGGTTTCAAAGCCTTCGACGTGGCTTTCCTGCATGACGTAGTCGCCCGCTCAGCAAAAGAGGAATGGCTGCCAGTCCCTTGGACAAATGACCGACCGAGCCTAGAGCACGCACCTTCGCGTTGTTCCTACCGCAGCGTTTCAGGCGAGGATGAACTCAAGTCCACAACGTTTTTGACCTGTCCTTGGCAAACGGCCTCAGGATGGTCCTACGTCACGGCTGTGTCCGCAGTCTGCAATCAGAAGGACGCGATGCCTAATATGCGATCGTTGCCAGCGCGCCGCATTTCCCTGCAAAGCCAAGATCTGGCCGCTTTAATCAACGACGCGCATGACTTGGCCGAATGGGTCGCCACCTACGACGAGCTGCTGGATAAGCGCCAGCTTCAGCACAACAACATCACGGTGGTCAGGTATCGCCGTGGATCCACCAACGGCCGCAATATGATCGTGAGCTCGACCTCACAGCTCAGGCTGCTTAGCGTACTTGTTCGGCGTCGTCTTGATGAACTGAAACTCCAGCTCACCCTGGATGAGGTCAATGAAGTGGCTGAGAAAGCCAAACGTGATGCGCTGGCAGTCTCCGGCGACATCGTTTTACGGGCGGCCAAGCGCGGCGTTTCGGCGGGTGAAATGATCGGTCTGGTCCTTAGCCGCTATCTACTCGTCGAGGAGTTTAAGGTCCTTGCTGGCAGCGGGCAGGTCTTGACGGCCTACTTCCTTCTCGACGACTACGCAAGCTGGCTTTCCCAACCTGAGAGTCGCATCGCGGACATTTTGGCACTCAATGTCGAGGAGAAAGAAGATGGAATCCGCATAGTCATCGCGATCGTCGAATCGAAGTATGTGAGCGCAGATGGAATTGCCGCGGCTCGGCGAAGCTCAAAGGATCAGCTTTTGACTACACTGGGTCTTTTTCGCGAAGCCCTCTTTGGAGATCCTGGTCGGCTCGACCGAGATATATGGCTGGCACGCTTGGCAGACATGCTCATCGATGCAGACATTCCTCCGGGAATGACAGGTCTGATGGAGCGCGCTCGTTCTAAGCTTCGAGAAGGGGATGTCGAGATTTCCCTTCGCGGCTATTCGCAGGTCTATGTTCACACCTCGGACGCTGGCTCGGTGTCTGCCTCCGAGCAAGAGCTTCTCCTGGATGAGAGTGGGGTCAAGGCTTGGCAAGAGGTTTTTGATCGCGCTGATCTCAAGAAACTGGTTGAAGCATACGCTAGAGGAACAGGCAGCATCAACGCCCGCGCGGCTCTAGGTGCGCACGAAACCTGGTCCGACCATAGCTTCAAGAAGCCAGCTCCTCGCGTGCCTTGGCTCGCGGCTATGGGCCAGCTCGCCAATGGCGGAAATGAGATTGTGGGGAAAATCGCGGAGAGCGAAGGAATCCAAGCCGTAGACGATGTCCTCTCTCAAGCGCCAGAATCGTCAGCTCCTGTGCAAAGCTCGGCCCAAGCCAACACCGCGTCGCCAGCTTCAGCCTGGATTCCGACGCCAGCAGCGGATAGCCTCGGGGTGGCACTTGCCGAGCTTGTCGCGTCCAAATTCGCCGGCGGCTCGCAAGCCGATGCTGAGCGAGAAGAATGGGCGCAGGACACAACTAAGAAGCTCAAGGCCGCACTTAACAGCTATGGGCTGCAGGCCGCAATCCTCGGAACGCGGCTGACCCCCAATGGCTGCCTTGTTCGCATGGCAGGCTCAGACCGGCTACGTGTCGAGGAAATCGAGAGTAAGCGTACGCAGCTTTTAACCACACATGCAATCAATCTCGTAACAGTTCAGCCAAAGCCTGGCGAGATCGTGGTGACGGTCGCTGGCGCTAAGCGGCAAGCCGTGTCGCTCTGGGAACTGTGGTCACGCCGCGAGCTAAACCGCAATATCGCAGGGATCAACACATCCTTTCTCTTGGGTTTGCAGGAAATTAACGGCGCACTGCTGTATCTGAACCTCGGCGCGGAATTCGGCGGCCTCTCATCACACGAGCCGCATTCGCTGGTCGCCGGCGCCACGGGCAGCGGCAAGTCGGTGCTGATCCAGGCGCTGCTTCTAGACATCGCAGCAACCAACTCTAAGGATCTGGCACAGATCATCTTGATCGACCCCAAGATGGGAGTCGACTATGCCCCGTTAGCCGACTTGCCACACATGCGGGATGAGATCGTCACTACTAAGGAGAAGGCAAGCGAAGTGCTCGCAGCACTTGTACAGGAGATGGAGGACCGCTATAGAGCATTCGCTAAGGCGCGTGCACGTGATCTGCCGACCTATAACTCCAAGGTCTCGGCAGCGGAACGTTTGCCCATGGTTTTCTTGATCCACGACGAATTCGCAGACTGGATGCTTGACGACAAATACAAGGGCGCGGTGGGGACAGCAGTGCAGCGTCTAGGTGTGAAGGCCCGTGCGGCAGGCATCCACTTGATCTTCGCGGCCCAGCGCCCCGACAAAGACGTAATGCCGATGCAGCTTCGAGAGAACTTGGGCAACCGTCTGATCTTGAAGGTCTCTAGCGAGGCGACTTCCAAAATCGCGCTGGATCGGCCTGGCGCCGAGCTGCTACTTGGCCGAGGACATCTAGCCGCCAAATTAAACGGCGAGCAGGGCCTAGTCTTCGCGCAAGCCTCCTTCCTGTCCGACCAGGACATCGAAGCGGCCGTGGCCGCCATTCGAGCAGATAACTCAAACCAGTAATTCGGAGATCTTTATGGCGCAGCCATTCAAACACGATGCGGCCAGCCTGCTCGACTTTTTTTCACAGAGCGGGCGCGGCTTCTATATCCCCTACTACCAGCGCAACTACTCGTGGGACGAAGAGAACGCTACGAAGCTAATCGAGGACATTTTCTCCAGTATCAAGCGCACACTTACCAAGCCAGAGAACAGCATCTTCCTTGGCACGGTCATCCTGCATGACGAGAAGAACGTGCAGACTGGCGTACACGCGGACACGCCAAATCTCTTGACCAAGGTCGCAAATGTGGTTGATGGTCAGCAGCGAATTACCTCCATCGCGATGCTGGCCTGTGTGATAGCGGAACAGATCTCCCAGACAGTGCCGAAGCTCAACGCCTTGGCGGGCTCAGCGGCTGAGTTCAATACGTTGGCGACCGAGTTGACCGATGAGCTGCCCAACATCCGAAAGTTCTTCTCGGTTGAGATCACAAAGACCGGCGCTCAGCCCGCGCTGAAGCCCAAGATCATCCGGGCAGGAGATGTGTCGGCGAACCCTGTGTCCGATCAGTGGACGCTAAGCGGCCCTATCGACAACTTCTATCGTTCCAATACGTCGAGCTTTTTGTCGAAGTTCATCGCCGGCATTTCTATCGATGCAATCCCGACCGACGAGCGAGTGGGATCAGTATTAAGGGCGTTCCAGGAAAAGATCAGCGAAGAGGTTCAGGCGGCCGACGTGGCCCTTGCCATCGGCTTGTTGTCGGCAAACGGCGTTGTCGATGGAAGCCTGTTCAGTTTCATGGCCTATCCACCCACCTGGCCGAATATTGGCGCCCTGGACCCGGACGAGCAATCCGTATATTACGGCGGGATGCTGCTGCTAGCAGTATGTGCCTTTTTGAAGAATTCGTGCCACCTCGTGGTCATCGAATGCTTAGATTTGGGCCTGGCTTTCGACATGTTCCAGTCGCTGAACGCCACAGGCACGCCTCTAACCGCTTTCGAGGTATTCAAGCCGCAGGTAGTGAAAGCATGGGGCGTTGGCTACTCAACGGCAATCAAGCCGCAGGTCGACCGCATCGAGAGAGTGTTTGAGACTGAGAGCAATTCATCGGACAAGGAGGAGCTGACGGACAAAGTAATCGTGTCCTCAGCGTTGGTATTCAATGGGATGGAGCGCAGTCGAAGGTTTAGCGAGGAACGCGACTGGCTGACAGACACGCTCGAGGGTTCGTTGACCGCTGGCGCACCGACCCAGAAGTCAATCGACTTTGTCACCACGATCGCAGACCAGGCCGAGTATTTCCTGACCTTCGTTAAGCCTCGGAGGTCGCCGAAAAATTCGAACAAGTTCGGCCTCTGCGAAAGATTAATGCTTTTGGGGCTGTCACAGCAGCAAGCTGACCGCGCCGGACTGTGCGTCTTCTATCTCAAAGACGCAGGCCATCAATTCGCGCATGCTGTGCTGAGCGTGTTCTATTCTAAGCTGCTCCGCTCGCAATCGAGCGCAGCGAACCAAGTTACCGCGGCGGCCGACTTCGTCGCTGTATGCGAGGCGACTGCGGCTTTCTTTACGCTTTACATGGGCGCGCAGCAGGCGCGTTTTCCTGACTCAGACTATCGAGCGCTTTTCCAGGCAACCACCGGGAATATCTCTTTTGCCAATGGGGCGGCCAACCAATCCGTGTCTTTCGTCAAGGCGGCATTCCGCCAGGCTCTGGAGAACCAGAAGATCTACAACGCTTCCAACGCGGTCTTGGCTCGGCAAATCTGGGCGGACCTTGCCAAAGAAAATGCCTGGTATTCACGCAAGGCAGTTTGCCGATTCGCCCTGCTTATTGCGGCCAATGACGCCGCGCCGGATCTTACTGCTGGCAAAGAAGGCTTTTTCACCGACGGCATGGCTAACTCGGCCGATCTTCTGAACTGCCGCGTATGGCACATGACGAGCTACGAGGTGATCGAACATGTCGCCACACGCGATCAGCCATCGACGATTAAGTTCCCGGCTCACTTCGACGGCACTATCTACCCAGGAAATTATTCGATCGTCGATAAGCTCGGCAACCTGACCCTGCTCTCCACAGCGGTGAACTCTTCAATCTACTCAGAATGGCCAGATAAGGTTTTCTACTACTGGAACCTGACCATGCCCGGGTCAACAGCGGCTGGCCCAAGTGGAACCGCTCTAGCCGCTACGCTGGGCATCGGCAGTGTTCCGCCCTCACTTTCAACATTGGTCGCCGCATCGAGCTATCAGTCGCATTTGGCGCCACTTGCATTCCGTGGGCAAGGAGGTCAACGCTGGGATGAGGCGTTCATCGCACAGCGATCCGAACACCTGTGCCAACGGGTCTTCGACAGGCTCGACGCCTGGCTGCGATAGCTATTTTGGATCAAGCGCGTTCCAGCCAGCTTAATGGCAAGCCGCGCTTGATCCGGGGCGGAGTGATGACTTAATTGACTTCTTCATCATCATCGTCGTAGCAGTAATGGTCTTGGTGAAATGAGAAATCACTATGCTGATGCAGATTTAAGATGTATTCAAGAGTACATCTCTCCTTGAAGCGGTCAAATTCTTTGCCCCAACCCATCATAGAGGTATAGTCCTCGGATTCAAAGCCAGGGCTAAACCAACGGAAGATAAACTGCGTGTATAGTGCCGCCACTCGGCAAGCATGCCTGAGCATAAGGATCAATTCTTCACTGTCCTCGTAGCCTCCATAGTCTGCAGGTGGCCCCAAGGGAAATGTTCCGTGCGCCACATGGTTTCGAAGGATGCGTACAAGTTGAAGCGCGAACGTAGGGAGTGTTTCTTCGCCAGCCTTTATCCCGCTTACTGTTGCTTTGTGCTTAGCCTGAGGTAACCTGACTTTTTCGGACACTTCCATTTGATAAAATTGTCAGAGGGAGTGAGAGCATGAAATTAACCACATACACACCGGAATTCCGAGCAGAAGCGGTCAAGCTGGTCCTTGCCCAGGGCCTTACACTGGAGGAGGCAGCGAAGCGAATTAGCATCCCCAAAGGGACTTTGGCGAACTGGGTTAGCGCAGCCAAGAAAGGCAGCGACCCGACGGCGGCGCCAGGCAGTCGCAGCGTGTCGGAGCTGGAAGCCGAAGTAGCTAAGCTGCGCAGAGAACTGGCCGTCGAGCGCATGGAAAAGGAAGTGCTAAAAAAGGCCACCGCGTACTTTGCAAGGGAGTCGCTGCCCGGTACGCGTTCATGAAATCGGTGCGACTCGATTACCCGCTTGGCTTGTTGTGCCGTGTCTTCGACGTTTCGCGTAGTGGATTCTATGCAGCGCTGGACCGTCCGCCATCGCAACGCGCGCAAGACGACGAGCGATTGAAGATCGCGATCAAGGCAGTACATGTGCAGACCCGGGAGACCTAAGGGCCACTGCGCCTGCTTCCAGAACTGGTCTCTCAAGGCTTTGATACGGCAGGCTTCGGCAAGAACTCGGTCTGCGCTGCAAACAAAAGCGCAAGTTCAAGGCGACGACGAATTCGCGCCATGGTTTTCCTGTCGCCGACAATCTGTTGAACCAGACCTTCGTGCCGACGCGGCCGAACGAAGTCTGGGTCACCGACATCACCTACGTGATGACGGACGAAGGATGGCTCTATCTCGCTGGCGTGAAGGACGTTTTTACCTGCGAGCTGGTGGGATATGCAATGGGATCGCGCATGACGCAGGATCTGACGGCGCAGGCCTTGTGGCGCGCTGTGCGCAGAAAGCGTCCGGCTCCTGGCTTGATTCACCACTCTGACCGCGGGACGCAATACTGCGCTGACGATTACCGGAAACTGGTCGCGCAGTTCGGCATGCAAGCTTCCATGTCGCGCAAAGGGAACTGCTACGACAACGCTCCCATGGAGAGCTTCTGGGGTAGCTTGAAGAATGAGATGATTCATCATCAACGCTACGCCACAAGGGCTAACGCGGAAGCAGCGATCAAGGAGTACATCGAGATTTTCTATAACCGCCAACGGCGACATTCGCGCCTTGGCTACGTATCGCCAGCGCTATTCGCCAAAAATTTCAGCAAAGCGAAGATGGCTGCTTGAAACGGATGTGTCCACTATTGACAATACACCTCAGCCTTATATCGATTGAATAGGCTGATGAAGTTGCCGCAGTGGTGTTCAAATTCTTGTGGGGCGGCCTGCCCCCCCATTCGTTCAAAAACGTCGTCGAGAAGCACGACGGCACGCATGTTACTGGCCCGCTTGATATCCTTCTTGGCCACGCCCTTGGCGGCAGCTAACGGAGCGTAGAGGTGATCGACGAAGCGAAAAGCCTCTTCGAGGCCATTGCAGACGAACATGAAGCGCGTGAGCGCGGTAGCATGATTTGTATAGTGTTCCGAATGCGCGTCGATGTTGTCAGCCACTGTGCCGCAGTAGAGGCTTGCTTCGGAGGATTCGAACTTCCAGGTATTGATTTCGACCTTTTCGAGTTGAGCGGCTAATTTGAACCAATCTCCAATAGTTTCGGTTCGGATGGTCGCGATGCCATGCTCACTTTCGTAGGTCGAGGTGTTCCCAAGGTAGCTCGCGGCGAGGCTTGCCTCGATTAAATGCTCGGACATTCTCCGAGTCTGGGAGCAAATTGGACAGGGGTGAGGAGAGATTGTTTTCGGATAATCTTTGCTCATTTACCCATCGCTTTCTAGGCTACTTGTGGCACACGATGCAAGAGCCATTCCCCTCATCGACCCCATAGATGTCATCGATATCGTCCGGACAAGCCTTTACAGGCCGCAGCGGATTAATGGGAATTGCCTTGCGCATGCGGTTACGACGAATCTCATATTCGGCCTGAATCGCAGCTACGCGCTCAGGCTGTTCCATATCGCTGAGCGACTCGCCCTTTGACCAGGTGAAAGGCGAGCCATGATCTAAGGCATCCTTTTCGAGAGCTTTGGCAGCCTCATAGGACTCGGGATGCTGCTCGCGCAGTCTTACCCACTCAATCTTCTGTTGAAAGAAACAGAAAGTACATCCGCTACGCGATCTCCACTCATAATACTTTGGATATCCGACACCAGAGTTTTCAAGTATATCGATTACGCCGACCTTGTCGATGCCATCCTCTCGGAAGGGCAACTTGACGAAAAGATTATCGGCTTTGGCCGAGTAGCCCTCGCGGTATTCTTCATCGGCGCGGATAGCAACATAGGACGTAACCTTATCGCCTGCCGCAAGCATGGGCCTCACCCAGCTTTCGAAGGGAGCTAGCTTCAGCTGCCGTGTGCACCAACGCGTGTTGGGGCTGGGCAGGAAGTGATTGTATTGGCGCAGCCAGAAGGTGAAGTCTCGGTCAGGGTTGAGCCTTAGAATAGGTTTGCCAAGCCGGCCTTCGAGCTTCCCGAGGAATTCGTAGACCTCTGGGAGCTCTTCGCCAGTGTCTGTGAAAAAGTATTCGATCTCAAGTTCGGGATGATGCTCGCGCATGTACACAGCCAGCGCCGCGCTATCCTTGCCGCCAGAAATCCCTAAAACGTGCCTCTCAGCCATTGGCCTCCTCCGTGTCAATTGAAGCCAACATCATCCCGACCTTAGCCAAGATTGCTAGCAATACGTCCGTCTCCAGCCCTTCTCTATACAGCATCGAGACGACCTCGTCGGCCTTTGAGTCCACCGTTTGGCGATGACGGTCCGATATCGTGAACGAGCGTGAGATCATCTTGGTGTCCGAGCCAGCGCCAATAACTACAGCAATAGCCTCGCTGTGAGCCTGCCGGCCTTGCACTGCCGCAAAGGCCTCAGCCTCGCGGAAACGTCGCGCGAATTTGGCGAGCTCCAAGATCGCCGCGTCGATATGGCGATCCACCCAGTCGCGCGGAGGCCTCTCAGCCGCCATGCTCAGTAGACTTTCGAGCGAGGTCCGCGAGCCATCGAAGTTGGCAAGACGTGTAGCGAAACCATCCATTTGTAGGTCGCCCGAAATGCCGGAGACCGAGCGGGCGCGCGCTCGAAGTGCATCGAGGTCGTCGCTGCTCGCGTCGAGCGCGGAAAGCATCTTGGCTTCGACTTCGGCGAGCATCTTACCGTAGGCACCGGCGAGCTCTTGCAATGGCGCGCGCAGTGCCTGCACGTAGGACTTGCCGTCGGCAACGCCCAAGAGCGAGATTAGGTCGACGAACAGGACCTTGTGCGGATCGTTGGCTTTAAGGAGCATATCGCGCATGTCTCTGGCTACCTGCCCTAGCCGCGAGGTACGTCGGGCCCATTCGGGCAAATTGAATACCATCGCCACCAAGCCGCGCGCTGCCTCAAGCGGGTCTGCCGCGCCAGCGCTTTCGCCAATCTCAGCCAATAGCTCGGAGATCCCTTCGAGGATATGGTTTTTGTCTTCGTCGATGGCTACCCAACGCAGCGAGAAGCGGCTGGGGTCTTGCAGGCACTCATCAATGTCAAAATCGGTGAGTCGCGGCATGAACATTCCGTCCTTATAGACGGCGATGTTCGTTTTATGGGCGAGCAGGAAGGCTGTGAGAATTACAGGATGAATACCCCGCTTCATGCCGAAAGGCGGCGCACTCCACAACGCATAAATTTCATGCGCGCCTACGCGAGCATTGGCATCGGAGAAGAGGACGCGGGTAGCATCCCATAGCGGCGCGAAGCCCTTAGCAAAACCATCACTAGGCGGCATACAACGCCATGCGCCGGAAGCGTCTTGGCGATGAAGCTCCGTGCTCTTGAGCAGCGTTTCATAGAGACCGCGCTCGGCTGGAAATCCCTCGAAGCCCAAGGCCTCTTGACCTTCGGCATTGATCATCGCGTGCAACAGTTCACGGCGGGCCTTCACGCTGTTGCTCGACACACTGTCGCGGTTGACCAGTTCGCTCCATACCGGAGGCGAATGCTTGAATAGGTCGTCGGCCAGCATGGATGCCTCGGGGGAGAGCTTCTCTCCTGGCTCTACGATCTGATGCGCGCCCTTATGCCACTTTGCCCTCGACACCGCGGCTTGTAATTGATCCTCAAGATCGGCCCGCGTTGCCGCCAACCGCGCGTAGACCTCGCGCCGGGCGACGGCGTCACCAGAAAGCTCATGCCGCTCCTTGACTTGTTCTAACGCCACCAGCTCAGCAGATAGCTCCGCGATGCGGACATGGTTGGTGGGGATGCCTACCATCACTGGCCATGGACGAAGCTTTGAGCAGTCCGCCGCTCGAAGGCTTGCTTCGCGCTGGCTCATACCCTTAGTCGGGAGAGCAAGAATAAACGCCCCGAATTCGCCCTTCTTAGGTTGAAAGTTAGCGGCGACTTTCTCGGCCTGGTCGCTGCTGCAAAGCGAGAGCTCCATCCAGCGCATTGCTCCTGTCTCGTGATAGTGGCGTTTGGCCACTACTGGATGCAGGCCCATAAGCTGTGCAAGCCAGGCGTAGTCGATACCAGGCGAAGTAGCCATGGCTTGGGCAATCGCTGCATCAATGTCGAAGTCGCTGCCCTCAAACACCGACCAAGCGCCGGTGTAGCTCTTGAATAGCACGACCTTGAGCGAGCTGAGCTTTTCCAGCGCAGCGTCGAGTTCATCGCGGGATTTGTCGTAGAAAAGTGCGCCGATTACGGCGGAGTCGGCAACAAGGCCGGAGCCACTGCGGAACAAATCAATAACTGCGATGTTCTTGATCAGTGACACAAGCAACGCGTCGCCCGTTTTAGCCTCGGCCCGCTCGACCGCTTCGACGGCTTGCGACCAGCGATGCCCGTCAGGAGAAGCAAGGATCGCCGGCTCCAAGTTTGATCGCAGGTAGTCCCAGTAGTCACTAGGACGATACCAGGTCGCATCGCTTTTGAGAGTCGAGTTCAAATAGGACCGGAAGCCATACGGTTCTACTGAGGATAGGAAGCCGAACGTGCTACGCTCGTTTTGTCCAAACTGTCGCTTAGAAATCGGGCCCAGCAGTGCTGCCATGGCCGGGTGCAGTGGCCAGCAGGCTTCCAGTGCCTGCGCAAAGTCCTTTCCCACTGCGGGCCGGCGCGAACGGATCGCCTCAGAAATGGTCATGGACGCGTCGCGCATCCAGTGCGGGATTTCCTTGGCCTCGATCGCTCGGCCAATCAGCTCGACAACTTCATCGCTCGCGGCTACGAAAGGAAGGTCGACGTAGCGGCCTTGGATCTTTGCCCAGTCGTCACGGGTATCGATGCCCAAGCGGGCCGAATATTGTGCGAAGGACTGATGCAGCACACCAACGACAACTAGACATCCTTCTGAACGAGCGGCCGCCTCGGCAAGCTCTTGGAAAAAGTAAACATCATCACCGGAACCCAAGGCCGAAGCCTCCAAGAATTTCCCCATCTCGTCGATGATGACTAGCACGCCGTCATGCGGTCGATTTTTGGCTTCTTCAAGCAACTCGGCGATCAACGACTGGGCGTTCGGCCTACTGCGGCCATCAACGGTCTTACCCTGCGCGCGGCGTAGCGCGGCATGAATCTCTGTCACGACGCTACTACGCCGGCCAACCGTCGGGACGAGCAACCAGCCATTGCGAACCGGGAATGCCTTGTCAAAAGACGGCTTTGAGTCGAGATGCAAAGCGTCACGTGCTTTCGCTCGAAGATCCTTATTTGAATGCAAGACGCTCGCCAACGCGACTGCCAACGAGCTCTTACCTCCGCCAAACGGGCCCGTCCAAGTGAAGCATCGTTGATTGGTACTAGAGAGCTGCGTACACATGCCATCGACTACGGAAGCCGCAGTCGCGTGGCAGATGTAACCAGCGAGTGCGTCGGCGCGGCCGATGTCGGCGTCGACACGGATAGAACGCTGGTATTGGCGTGAAATCTGGACACTATCCGAAAGCGCCTCATGCTTAGTGTCAGTCATAGGCGCGCCTGATCATGTTTTTTACGTCTTCCTTAGACAAGTCTTTGCGATGAATTTGGCGCAGGCCCGCCGAATCGGTCCATTCAACCTTGCGTCCGGTGAAGTCTGAGAGAGTAATTAATCGTTGGGCGATCGACTCCTCATCGAGCTTGAAGACCCGTCCTGGCGAGCCCTCTGCGTAAGCGACGGTTTCAAAGGCGAGCGAACTTTGTCCCTCGGCCTCCCGATTCCAGAAGTCGATTAAGGCATAAGCGAAGATGCCGTTATGCAACGACGCCTTCGGCCCGCGTCGAAAAGCGTATTGCCCCTTATGAACCTCCTGCAACAGCCCTAACTCGCCCAAAAGCGGCTCTGCAAAGTCCTCAGGGGAGCCTCCCGCAACACGCGGCGCGTAACTGCGAAGGCACGTCTCCAAATCTCGCGAGATCGTGGAGGCAGACAGCCTATGCTTAGGATCAAGTTCACGAGCGTAGATGGCTAGAGGTTCTTCTAGTTCTTGGCGGGTGAAGGTTGGAGCAGTCACATGGTTGAACAACCAATGCCAAGTAGTCGAGCGAATGCAGCGGCCTGCGAGCTGCCAATGCGCAAGCCAAGCCGTTGATGGACTCTCAGCATAGGGATCGAGCCCACCGTCACTTAGAATCTCGTTAGCAAGACCTCGAATGCGGAAACCGTCGACGTCCTCATACATCACGCCGCAAGCCAGAGCCCAATGGCGAATTGATGCCACCATGTTCTTGCCTACACCAAAGTCCGCAATGGACTTCTCTTGAGAAAATGTCGATTTGCGGATCAACCCGCCGTCAGTGGCTTGATCGAATAGCTTCTTAAGCCACATTTGACGCAGAGGAAACGTTTCATGGCCTGAGAAGTGGGCAGATCTACCTCGGCTAAGTTTAGATATAGCATTCATTGTTACAGTTTAACCCGAACTGGTGGAATCCACCAGTTAGACCCCTAGGATTTTACTGTAAAAATCCACAGTGTTTTATATCTGCCAACATACCTTCTCATCAGCTCGCCAACGGAGACAATGTTTTTTTGCGAAGCATCCACTTATTCAGAACTTATTCAAAACTACGCTAACAAAAGCTAAAGATGTAAATTGCATTTTTGCAACTTCCACATCCTGCGTCGAGCCAGGCTTTGTCGACAAAGCCGATCATTTCAGTATGATTTTTATAACTGCATTCCCCGACGTCACATACAGCAGCCCTTTACCGTCCGTAACAATGCCGCGAACATCGCCCAGACTCCCGGGCAAATCCCCAACACGCAACGTCGTCGCCCGCGTCGTCCCGGCCACCGTCGTCACCACCCCAGCCGGCGTAATCTTGCGCACGAGGTTATTTACCGCATCAGCAGCATACAGATTGCCCTGCGGATCCACCGTCAACGCTACGACCTGTTCGAAACGCGCTGCATTGCCGGTACCGTTCACCGCACCGCGTGCATTCTGCGCACCAGCAATCGTGAACAGATTGTCCGACCCAAAATTGGCCGTCGGATTCCAGCGACTGATCTCGCGCTCGAGATCGAACAGGTACACGACGTTGCTGCTGTCCACCGCCACCCCGCGCGGTGCCAGTGTGCGCGTTCCGAACAGGTCGCCAACCGTGTTCTGCCCTTCCAGAATCCCCGTCCCGCCCGTGCCGATGGCAAACCGACGCGTGCCGTAGTTGTTAGTGACGTAGAGATTGTTGTTGGCATCGACGGCGATCGCGCCCGGTGTAACGTCAGGCCGACTCGTCGTCGCGACGTTGCTGCCAACCGGGATCGTGGTCACCGTCGCGACCTGGCCACCCGTTGTGATGCTGCGGATATTCACATCATCCGCGACATACACCGTCCCGCCGCTCCCCACTGTCAATGCGACCGGATTGACGAAGCGCGCATTGGCGGCAGCACCGTTAACAAGCCGGCTCTGCCCGGCACCGCCCGCCAGCGTGGTCACCACACCGTCCGGCGTGATCTTGCGGATGACGTAGTTGCCGCGATCTGCCACGTACACATTGCCGCTGCTGTCGATCGCCAGCCCGTAAGGATTATTGAAGCGCGCCGCCGTACCGGTGCCGTCCATCGTCCCGTCGGCAGTGGGGTCGCCCGCGAACACCGACAGCGCCACTGTCTGCACGGGTGGTGGAGTGTCATCGTTCTTGTCATTGTCCTTCGGGATGCCGTCACCACAACCGGCCAGCAGCGCCATCAAACCAAGTGCGCCAAACAGATTTAGGCGCGAACGGGACATATCGGTAACAGGGCGGCGCATCGGCAAAACCTCCAGAAAGTATCGCCGTCGATGCTATCACGTGCCATCGTGCAAGCAGGTATTCTGGTCCATGGCGCCGGCATAAACTGCATCCCTAAAACCCCAGAACCCACTCACCCCGCAGCAGATAACTCGCCCGAATTCCCGTACTTTCTTTTCCACACACGCCAATTGTCCGCTTGACATACGGCGCCGAGTTCCTTAAAGTCGAAATTATGTCTTTCACCCTGCATCTGTCAAACACTCTCCCAGCCGCTGGCGCGCTATCGCTAGCTGCACTGCTACTACGCGCCTGATCGTTCGGCCGTACGTCCGGCACACGCCGGTCCCAACTGCAGCAGGAAGTCGCCCAGATGTCTACCACGCCAATTTTCGCTTCATCGTTTTTCCTCACCGGGTCCATCCTGGCGGCGAGCGCTTGCGTCCCATCCGAAGCGCTGAACCTACCGACCGGTTGCCGGGCCTCGCGTTTCGTGGCCCGCCCGGCAGCCTCCGCCACCCTCAGGCGCATCCGCGCCGCCCAGTGACCAAACCAATCAGGAGCACCCGATCATGCTGACCAATCCCGCCGCAAAGTACCGTCCCTTCCCTGCCATCGACCTGGCAGACCGCCAGTGGCCAAGCCGCACCATCACCACGCCGCCAATCTGGATGAGCACCGACCTGCGCGACGGTAACCAGGCATTGATCGAGCCGATGAGCCCAGAGAAAAAGCTGCGTTTCTTCAAGATGCTGGTCAAGATCGGCATCAAGGAGATCGAGGTGGGCTTCCCGTCCGCCTCGCAGACCGACTTCGATTTCGTGCGCATGCTGGTCGACGACAAGCACATCCCGGACGACGTCACGATCATCGTGCTGACCCAGTCGCGCGATGAGCTGATTCGGCGCACTGTCGAATCGGCCGTCGGCGCCAAGCGCGCGATCGTCCACGTCTACAACTCGGTCGCGCCGGTGTTTCGCCGTGTGGTCTTCAATATGGAGCGCGACGAGATCGTGCAGATCGCCGTCAAGGGCACGCAGCTGATCAAGGACCTGACGTCCCAGTATCCGCAGACCCAGTGGGGTCTGGAGTATTCGCCAGAATCGTTCTCGACGACCGAGCTGGATTTCTCGAAGCAGATCACCGATGCAGTCAGCGCCGTCTGGCAGCCGACGCCGGCCAACAAGATGATCGTCAACCTGCCGTCGACCGTCGAAGCAGCCACGCCGAACGTCTACGCCGACCAGATCGAGTGGATGTGCCGCAACCTGAACAACCGCGAATCGCTCGTCATCAGCGTCCACCCGCACAACGACCGCGGCACCGCCGTTGCCGCCGCCGAACTGGCCGTAATGGCCGGTGCGGACCGCGTCGAGGGCTGCCTGTTCGGCAATGGCGAGCGCACCGGTAACGTCGACCTGGTCACGCTGGCGATGAACTTGTACACGCAGGGCGTGCATCCGGGCCTGGACTTCTCGGATATCGATGCGGTGCGCCAGCTGGTGGAAGACTGCAACCAGCTGCCGGTGCACCCGCGCCATCCGTATGCGGGCGACCTGGTCTTCACGGCGTTCTCGGGTTCGCACCAGGATGCGATCAAGAAGGGTTTTGCCAAGCAGCAGGCCGACGCGATCTGGGAAGTGCCTTACCTGCCGATCGATCCGGCCGATCTGGGTCGCAGCTACGATGCGGTCATCCGCGTCAACAGCCAGTCCGGCAAGGGCGGCATGGCGTATTTGCTCGAGCAGGAATACGGCCTGCAACTGCCGCGCCGTCTGCAGATCGAGTTCTCGCGCGTCGTGCAGCGCCAGGCCGACGAGAGCGGCCGCGAAATCAACCCGGCCGATTTGCACGCGCTGTTCGCGCGCGAGTACCTGGACCAGCAAGAGCCATATCACTACCTCGCGCACCGCATGACCGAAGACAGCGCGCATGACGTGCAGCTCGAAGTCGACGTGGCGCGCCACCATGCGCCGCAGGTGTTCTCGGGCCGTGGCAACGGGCCAATCGATGCGTTCGTCACGGCGCTGGGTCTCGAGATTCGCCTGATGGATTACCACGAGCATGCGATCGGCTCGGGCGCCGATGCCCGTGCGGCGTGCTACGTCGAGCTGCGGGTGGGCGATGGCCCGACGTTGTTCGGTGTCGGCATCGACAGCAATATCGTGACGGCGTCGTTCAAGTCGGTGCTGTCGGCGGTGAACCGCCATGTGGTGAGCGCCGAGCCGAATTCGGACGCTCTGGCGGCATAACAACATCGCGTGGACGGGGCCACCCCGTCCACATCACCGCCCGCTCTTCCGATCCACGATCTGCAACGACGCGCGCTCGCTCATCACCAGCACGAGTTTCAACCGCGCGCGCGTCATCCCCACGAACAGCTTGCGCAGCACCTGCTCGTCGAGCGCCGCGAAATCGATCTCGGTAAAAATCAGCGCCGGCGCCGACTGCCCCTTGAAGCGATACACCGATTCGGCCAGCAGCCCGCCTTCGCGAAACACCGGCGTGCCGAACAAGTCATACGTCCCCGTGAATGAGCGCAGCGAGTGCGCATCGCTCAAGCGATCGAGCTGCAAAATCGCCGACTTTTCGCGGCCGCGAAACGCGCAGATCGCGATGTCCTGGCGCCCGAAGCCGGCCGCCAGGCACGATGTCACGGCGCGCCGCGTCTGCGCCAGCATCGCTTCGACATCGCCTTCGGGATAGGTCAGCTTCTCGATATCGGCACCCATGAACGGGCTGCCCGCCTCCACCGGCTGGTGCGATGCGCCGATGGCCGTGAGCATGTCGACGATCTGGCGCGGGCTGCGGTAGTTGGTGTGCGAGTGCAGCGTCACCCAGCCCGGCAGCGGCACCATCCCGCGACCGTACAGGTTCTGGTCGGGGTCTTCCATCCAGATCGCGCGCCCGCCCTCTTTCAGCATGCGCAGCACGATGTCGCGCCACGCCACCGAAAAATCCTGGCCCTCGTCGACGATGACGACGTCGAACTGCCAGGTCTCGGGCAAGGTGGCGTCGGCCATCGACGCTTCGATCTTGTCCCAGACGTCGGTCGCCGCGTAATCGGGCGTGATGTCCTGCGCGCGCAGCCAGGCGTCCGACAGCATGTGGAAGGTCGCCACCCGCCCACCGGCCGGCACCAGCCGTTCGATGTGGTCGGCCAGCGGCCGGTTAAAGCACACGTACAGCGGGCGCAGGCCCGCGTCGATGGCGGCGCTGTATTCGGCCAGCGCCAGCTGCGTCTTGCCGCTGCCGGCGGTGCCGATCACGTGCAGCCGGAATGGCGAGAAGTCGAGCCGCCGCGCCCACGTGGCCAGGCCGCCCGAGAGTTTCGTGACCATCGCCTCCGCATTGCCGATCATGGCGCTCGGATCGGGCCGCAAGTTGAGCGAGTCGCCCAGGAAGCGCGTGACCTTGTCGAAGTCGTCGGTGCGCTCGGTGATGGGCAGCGCCTCGCGGATCACACGCGCCAGCCTGGGTTTGTTCGACGCGTCGATGATGTGGTCGGCATCGATGCCGGCCAGCGGCTGGTCGCGCACGATGTAGTCGGGGCAGTACAGCAGGTAGTCGATCGACAGCGTGCCCTGGAAACGCTTGGCCAGGCCCTCGATGGTGGCCAGGATCTGCGTGCGGACCTTGCGCGGCTTGCCCTGGTAGCTTTTGACCAGGCCTTCCGGCGTCTCGTTCAAAAAGCCGGCGACCTGCTCGATGACCAGGATGCGGCCGTTCGGCGCGAGCACGATGAAGTCGACGTCACCATACACAGAGTAACCCTGCTCGACGTTCGTCCAGTGCACGCCGTGGTAGATCACGTAGGGCGTGTCGGCCAGGCGCTGCTCCAGGTAAGCGAGCGTCTCGATTTCGCGGGCGGCGGCGCCCGTGACGGACAGCTCGCGCCAGCCGCTTGGTTGGATATGGGCCATGATGTCCGCTAACGTTAATAAGATAGAAACTATTGTAAGACTGTTTGCATGATCGTCACACACCGTTGTCCATAGCACGCACTGGCCGCATCGAAAGCCACCGAATGGTTGCCTGAGTGAAAAATCTATTGTGGCCGCACGGCAATCCAGTGCACACTTTCGTTCATCCCGTTTGATGCAGGTTTCTTTGTGTATTTCACTTCCGCGTTCTCGCCCATCCTGCGCACGGCGCTGGTCCTGTTCGGTCTGCTGCTCGCCGCCAGCGCCGCCCAGGCCGGCACGACGTACCGCTTCGGCGGCGCGACGATACCGGGCTGCTCGCTGTCGGGCAAGGTCTACACCTGCCCTAGCAGTGCGGGAATCGCCTGGGACGACAAGATCATCATCGACACCGGCTACACCGTCAGCGTGCGGTCCGATTTCACGTTCGGCTTCAACCAGGGCCTGACGATGTCGGGCACCGCCCGCCTGACCAGTACGGGCAATCTGAGCATCGCTGATCTTCCGCCCAGCAACCTGAATGTGACCGGTGGTTCCTTCAGTTCTGCCAAGACGTTCACTGCAGGCAATCAGGTGCAGACCTTCAAGGCCGACATCAGCGCGGCGTCGCTGGTGCTGGGTAGCGGGTCGACCTTGCAGATCACCGGTACGCTGGTCTCCACCGGCGCGGTCACCATCGGGTCGAACACGACGATCACCGGCCCCGTCACCGGCACCACCATCACGATTGGCACGCCGGTAAAGATCACGGGCGACGTCACGGCGTCCACGAGCCTGGTGCTGGGTTCGGGCGGCACGATCGACGGCAATGTCGACACTGGCCAATTGACGCTGCAGGCCGCGGACGCGCTCATCACCGGCAACGCAGCGGTCGACTTTGCGACGCTGATGTGGAACGGTCGCGTGGCCAAGAAGATCATCTGCAAAAAAGGCACGCGCGCCGGCGAGTGCGACTGCGTGGACAACCAGAGCGGCAATCCCGTCAACAGCGCGAGAGGGCCGACCTGCGAGGCGGCCAAGCCGGCGGCGAGCACCTTGCAATACCTGTTGATCACGCACGACGGCAGCGCCGGTACCTGCACCAGCGAACGCGTGACCGTGACCGCCTGCGCCAACGCGGGCTGCAACGCGCCGCACTTTAGCGGGGGCGCCAGCGCCACGCTGCAACCGGGCGACGCCCCCGTCGCCATCGGTTCGACCGGCACCACGACGGCCACTGTGACGAGCATCGCGACCGGCCCCACCAAGCTCGCGCTGACCGGTACCTCGGCCCCGGTGCAGTGCTACAACAGCGCGACCAGAACGTCGAGCTGCGACATGAACTTCACCGGCGACGTCAACTTCGAGATCACGGTGCCTGACCATAAAGCCGGCAACGACATCGTTGCAACAATTCAGGCCCGCAAACCGAATGCGGCTGCCACCGAATGCGTCCCTGCACTCAACAGCGTGGATAAGAACGTCGAGTACAGCTGCAACTACGTGCTGCCGACCTCGGGCACGCTCAAGATGAGCCTGAACACCCAGTCGTTCTCCTGCAATGCGGCCGACACCACAACGCTGTTGACCAGCTTCGACCAGAACGGCATCGGCAAACTGACACTGGCCTATCCCGACGCCGGCAAGGTCGCGCTCAACGCAAAGCTCGACAAGATCACGGGCAAGAAAGAGTTCATCGTGGCGCCGGACCATTTCAAGTTTGAGTACCCCACATCGCTACGCGCCGGCGCAGACTTCAACGTCAAACTCGTGGCCGAGAATTCCAAGTTCGGCATCACGCCGAATTTCCATGCGGCCGGCCTGAACGCCGACACGGTGCTGGGAAAGAACGCGACGCTAACGACGCTCGGCCCCGATTGCATCGGCGGCGGCTTGCCCGGCATCCTGCCGCCGGTGTCGGTCGAATTCACGCAAGGCACGGCAACGGCCACGATGAATTTCAACGAGGCGGGCTACCTCGACCTGGTCGCCGCCCGAAATGATTTTCTTGGCAGCGCCATCGACACCAGCAGCACGACCGGCGGTCTGGTCAACGGCGCGTGCACGGCGAAGGTCGGCCCGTTCGTGCCCTGGGCCTTCCAGGTCGAGTTGAACGACGCGGCGCGCAAGGAAGCCAATTTTTACTATGCGGGCGAGCCGATCATGCTCAGGCTCACGGCCATCAACCGCAAGGGCGAGCCAACGAAAAATTATCCGAAGGGGTTCGGCGCCGGTCAGACCATCAAATTCAGCGCGCTGCAGGAGAACGGCACGGCCTTCACCACCGCCCCCGGCACCCTGGGCGGCACGTATGCAGCCAATGGCTTTTCGTCCGGCGTGACGCCGTTGACGGACGGCCCCATCCCGCAGCCCGCGTATGCCTTCACGAACGCCCAGCAGGCGCCACTGCAGATCCGCCTGCGCGCCGACAATGGCCAAACCGATACCACGCTGTTCATCACGTCCGCCACCGCGCCCGTAGGGACAGGCCTGCCCGGGACGGAACAGGCGCGCCCGTGGATCCGCACCGGTCGCATGCGCATCGGGAGCCGCTTCGGCCGCACCGGTACGAGCCCGATCGAGATGCCGGTGACGGTGGAGTACTGGAGCGGCCGGAGCTGGGTGCTGAACGATCAGGACGGCTTTACGGTGATTCCAGCGGCTGCCTTTGCGCAAACAGCATCGACGGGTACCACGCCGCCTGCCATCCAACAGCCGGTCAAACTCACGAGAGGTGCAGGCGTGCTGCCACTCACAAGCAGCCAGCCCGGGTCGATCGAGGTTGCCATCAACCTCGGCAAAACGACGGTTGATACGTCGTGCCTGGGGACCAAGCCGGCAAGCAAAGGCGCTGGTCTGGCCTGGATGCGCGCGCTCGTCACCTGTGATAAGCAAGCGGCAAGACAGGGAGATCCGTCCGCGCGCGCCACCTTCGGCATCTTCCCGGCCGAAAGCCGCCGCATCATCCACGTGCGCGAGGTGTTCAATTGAGGCGCCAGGGCGGCTTCACGATGGTCGAGCTGATCATGGTGATGGTGATGGTCGGCGTGCTGGCCGCGATCGGCATTCCCAAGCTGATGGGCGGGAACACCACCGGTGCGCTGGTCTTCGGCGATCAGGTGGCCAGTGCGCTGCGCCATGCGCAAACGTCGGCGGTGTCGCATCGGCGCGTCGTATGCCTGGCAACCACCGCGCGCACGCTGGTCATGCGCATCCGTACCGCACCTGCGGCCGCCACCGCCCCCTGTACGACCGCGTTCGGCCCGCTGTTGCAACGCGCCGACAACGACACCTATGACAGCAGCGATGCAACGGTCACCACGACCGGCGCCCCTGCCAACCTGTACTTCCAGCCCGATGGCACGATCACCGGCACGCCCGCCGGCGCGCCGCTTGGCCAAGTCACCATCGCCATCGAACTCGCTGGCAAGACCCAGCGCAGGATCGTATTCGAAGGGAGCACCGGCTATGTCGAATAAGCGCCGCATGGCCGGCGTCACGCTGGTCGAACTGGTGGTGGCCATGGTCATCGTCGGTGTCGCGCTGGCGGGACTGGTGACCGTGTATAACCGCGCCAGCATCACCAGCACCGATCCCCTGATCACGCAGCAAATGCTGGCGATCGGCGAGACCATGATGGAAGAGGTGATGCTCAAGCCCTACGCCGGCAATGAGGTACGTGAGCCGTTGCGTGCGCAGTTCGACGAACTCGATGATTACACCAAGTACGCGAAACAGGCCGTGACCGACGTCGACGGCAATGCCATTGCCGGCCTCGACCGCTACCGGGTCGAGGTGACGGTGGGCCCTGCGCCGCAAACGCTGCCCGGCGTGAAGACGGCGGATGTGAAGAGCATCGTCGTCACCGTCTGGAACGGCAACCAGAACCTGGTCCTGACCGGGTGGAGAACCAAGCCACTATGAAACACATTTCTCCAAGGGCCGAACGCGGGTTCTCGCTTGTCGAGCTGATCGTCGTCATCGTCCTGATCGGGATCGTCGGCGGGATTTTCGCCATGCAGGTGCTGCCGGCGATCCGCGCCTATCTGGTGGTGGGCCAGCGCGCGGCGTTGACGGGCCAGGCCGATACGGCGCTGCGCCGGATCGTGGCCGACGTGCGCCGCGCCGTGCCCAACTCGCTGCGGGTCGCTGGCAATCAATGCCTTGAGCTGGTGCCGAGCAGCGATGGCGGGCGTTATCGCAGCGACCAGGATTACAGCACGGCTACCCCTGCAGGCGCATTTCTCGATGACGGCCCTGGCCTGAAGACCGTGTTTGACGTGTTGACACAGCCGGTCAGACTGCCCACTAGTGGCGATAGGATCGTGATCGGCAACCAGAATCCAAACGATGTACATGGCGGCGACAATGTCGGCACTGTGAATAGCGCTGCCGTATCGACCACGCCTGGCATCGCTGCTTACAGCATCGCGCTCGCCCCCCCGGGGCTGCGCGCCCCGGACGGCTACACGGGCGCCCGCTTCATGGTCGTGCCGCGCAACGAGCAGACGGTTGCCTATGTCTGCAATATCAACGCAGGCACGCTGCGCCGCATTACCTATCCGTCCCTGTCGCCGGCGCCGCGCTGCGCTGCGGGAGGCAGCACGGCGCTGGTCGCCAGCGGCGTCACGGCCTGCAACTTCGTCTTTACCGCCAATCAGGGCGCCACGCAGCAAAGTGGTTTCGTCCAGCTCCAGCTGACCTTGACCGGCAAGGGCGAATCCGTGCCGCTCACGCTCGGCGCGCACGTGGACAACACGCCATGAAGCGTTTTCACACCAACGCGCACAGGCAAGCCGGTTTCGCCTATATCGCGGCGATCGTGCTGCTGGTGGTGGTGGCCGGGATGGCAGCCGGGCTGCTGCGCCTGACCGGTACCCAGCAAAGCACGGTGAACCAGGCGCTGCTCGGCGCCAAGGCCGGCTTGGCCGCGCGCGCCGGCATCGAATGGGGTTTCGTAAGCTGCCTGTCCACGTCGGGCACGACCGATCTGGGCCAGTTCAAGACCGACACCGGATTCAACGTCAGCGTGAACTGCCAGTTCACGAACTACCAGGAAGGCGAACGTGCATCCGGCCAGACGAGCATCTCGCAAACCAAGCGCATCGTGCAGATCACCGCTATCGCCTGCAACGGCAGCACCGCGCGCTGTCCCGATGCTGGCAGCGTCGCCAGCGCCGACTACGTGGAACGCGCGCGCACGGCCACCGTGTGCATGGTCGTCGAGCCGGGCGGTACATTCAGCTCCTGCGAAACCTGATCCCGCGTGGCGCCGGAGGATCGTGCAATCTTCCCGGACCATCGCACGCCCCGCCGGTGGTCTAATGGCACGTTGCCCACCACCCCGAGAAATTGACCATGCAAGCAATCCGCGACCTCGCCACCCAGATTGCGCAGCACGTTCCCGGCGACGGCATGCACGAAAGCCAGGTCCCCGGCATGTGGCTGATCGGCAGCGGCCAGACCACCGAACCGCTGCGTGTCGTGCATACGCCGGCGGTGTGCATCATCGCGCAGGGCGCCAAGCTGGTGTCGCTGGGTGACACTGACTATCGTTACGACACGGCCAAGTTCCTGGTGGTGTCGGTCGACCTGCCGGTGACCGGTTGCGTGACGCTGGCGACCGAGGCCGAACCCTATCTGTGCCTGCGGATCGACCTCGACGCGCAGTTGCTCGCCGCGCTCGACCTGGAACTGCCGGCGCGACCGGCTGCGCGCGGCACGCCGCCGGCGCGCGGGCTGTTCCTGAGCGAGACCACGCCTGCACTGCTCGAGGTCGCCAACCGCCTGGTGCGCCTGCTCGATGCGCCACACGACATCGCAGTGCTGGCGCCGCTGCTGCTGAAGGAATTCCACTATCGCCTGCTCACCGGCGAGCATGCCGATACCGTGCGCTACTGCGCGCGCGGCGACGGCCGCATGGCGCAGGTGACGCGGGCGATCTGCTGGATCAAGAATCACTACAACCGGCCACTGAGCGTGGAGCGTCTGGCCGGCGAAGTGGGCATGAGCTCATCGACGCTGCACGAGCACTTCAAGACCGTGACGTCGATGAGTCCGCTGCAGTACCAGAAGCAGCTGCGCCTGCAAGAGGCGCGGCGCCTGATGCTGGCCGGATCGACCGACGCCGCAAGCGCGGGCCATGCAGTCGGCTACGAGAGCAGCTCGCAGTTTTCGCGCGAGTACGCACGCTTTTTCGGCCTGTCGCCGGGGCGCGATGCGACGCGGCTGCGCCAGTCGCTGCTGGCGGGCGGCGTGCAGGCGATGCGCTGACGGCGAGGTGCCGGCGCTGCGGTCTCTATAATCGTCGCATGACTCCTATTCCATTGACCCGCGCATGAGCTATCGCCTGGCGATCTTCGACTTCGACGGCACGCTGGCCGACTCGTGGCCCTTTTTCATGAGCGTGTTCAACGAGATCGCCGACCAACACGGTTTCCGGCGCGTCGATGCGGCGCAGGCCGAGCAGCTGCGTCACTACGGTCCGCGCGACATCATGCGCCATGTCGGCATGCCGGCCTGGAAGCTGCCGATCGCATCGCGCTCGTTCATCGACCGCATGCGCGGCGCCACCGGCCGCATCGCGCTGTTCGACGGCATCGCCCACACGCTGCGCGAGCTCGACCGCAACGGCGTGCGGCTGGCGGTGGTGTCGTCCAATGCCGAAGACAATGTGCGCGACGTACTGGGGCCGGAACTGGCAAGCCTGATGGGGCAGTACGAATGCGGCATGTCGATCTTCGGCAAGGCGGCGCGCATCCGCAAGGTCGTGCGCCGTGCCACGGTGCCGGCGATCCAGGCACTGTATGTCGGCGACCAGACCACCGATGGCGACGCCGCGCGCCGGGCCGGGATTGCGTTCGGGGCGGTCGGCTGGGGCTATGCGTCGATTGAAGCGCTGCGCCGGGTGGCGCCGGAGCGCGAGTTTGGGACGCCGGCGGATCTGCTGTCGCTTGCAGCGTAGGTGTGCCCGCCACGCAATTGCCCACGCGCATAGGCCAGTTGCTATACTCGGCAGCAACTGCATCAATGAACAACGGACTTGCCCATGCGCCTTCCACTCATCTTCCTGGCTCCGCTGCTGCTGAGCGGCTGCTTCATCGAGACGTCGACGTACGTGATCGACCTGAATACCGATCATGCGATCACGCTGAAGGTGGAGAAGGACAATTTCTGGACGAAGGAAGCCACGCTGCGCGTCGTCATGTCGCGCCTGCCGGATTGCCAGCGCCAGTACGAGCTGGGCTCGGTGTGGCTGGCCGACCTGCAGGTTGAACTGTTCGGCAACGGCAACAACGTCTACACGCTGCGCGCGGATGACCAGGCATGGCAGATCGACACCACCACGTGCAGTGAGCTGAAGGCGCCCGATGCGGATGCGGTCACCGGCCTGCCGCTGGGCATCTTCACGCTGGACAGCGACAACAAGCTCAACTTCGAAAAGCCGGAAGCCGCCAGCGAATAATGCTCAGTAGCGCTGGATCAGCGTGCGCAATCGGGCAAGCTCGATGTCACGACCTGATTTTTCGAGCACGCTTTCGAGCAGCGACTGGCCGTTCTCGCGTTGCATGGTCCACTGCGTGAAATACTCGTGCACCGTGCGCCAGGGCGGAAAATCAGGCGGCATGGCGCGCCAGGTGGCGCCGGTGTGCAAAAAATACAACACTGCGCAAAACACGTCGTACAAATCGTGCTTGCGCGGTCGCGTCTTGCGGCGCGCCGCTTCAAGCATGGCGCGCACGCCCTCGAAGTGTTCGCGGGGGATATCGCTGGGGTAGACAGTTCGGTCCATGGGTGACCTCCAAAACAGCTTGGAGGCCCGGATCTGGAACAGGTTCCCTTGCTGTATTTACAGTCTACCCAAATTAATTGAACCTTACTAGTCTCGCGCCATTGCCAGGAACTCGGTGCGCAGCGCCAGGTTTGGTTGCAGCTCGCCCAGCAGGGTCGACGTGATGGTTTCTTCGCCGATGGCGCGGATGCCACGGCTTTCCATGCACAGGTGACGGCACTTGATGACCACGCCGACCGCTTTGGGTTCCAGCACTTCCATCAGCGCATTGGCAATCTGCATTGTCATGCGTTCCTGCACCTGCAGGCGCTTGGAAAAGATATCGACCAGGCGGGTCAGCTTCGACAGGCCGACGATTTTGCCGTTCGGCAGGTAGCCGACAGTGGCCTTGCCGAAGAACGGCGCCAGGTGGTGCTCGCAATGGCTGTAGACGGGAATGCCACGCACGACGATCAGCTCGTTGTATTCTTCGGCACCATCTTCGAATACCTTGAGCACTTCCACCGGGCTCTGCTCGTAGCCCGACGTCCAGTGCTTCCAGGCCTTGGTCACGCGCGCAGGCGTTTCGATCAGGCCGGGACGGTCTGGATTTTCGCCCAGCGTTATCAGCAGACGACGCCAGTCGTGTTCGGTAAAAGCTTCTTTGTCAGACATGGTGCACCCTAAAATAATGATTGCCGCCAGTATATAGAAAACGTCTGTACCCGGTCGGAGCTGCCCTATTCTTGCGTTAGATCATCCCCTGCATCCGACATATCTCATAACGTTGAGCACAGTCATCATTCGGGGAGAGCGTCATGTTCGGCAGCACGGTCATGGAAGTCGTCATCGGCATGGCATTCTGCTACGGCTCCCTGGCGCTGACGGTCACCACCTTGCAGGAGGCATTGTCGGCTGCGTTCGGCCTGCGCGCCGGCATGCTGCGCGACTGCATCCAGCGCATGCTGCGCGACCCGCAGTTCACCGGCACGGCGCGGGCGGTCTACGCGCACCTTTTGATCGGCACGCATGGCGACCTCACCGACCCGCATGCCCCGCGCCAACCCGCTCCATCCTACATCGAACCGGCCAACTTCGCGCTTGCCCTGATCGACGCCATCCGCGGGGGCAGCGCAGCGCTCGACAATGCCATCGCCGCCGTGCCCGATCCGCAATTGCGGCGCACGCTAAGCACGCTGTACGTGCAAAGCGGCGGCGACGTGCAGCGCTTCCAGGCGGCGCTGGGTGGCTGGTTCGACAGCACGATGGCACGCCTGTCGGGCGCCTACAAGCGGCGCCAGCTGCTGGTCTCGTTCCTGCTGGCGCTGCTGCTGGCCATCCTGCTCAATATCGACAGCATCCACCTGTTCCAGACGCTGTGGCGGCATCCGGCCCTGGCCGCCGGCATCGGCGCCGTACCTGCCGCGCTCGATGCGAACCTAGTGAACGAGCTGGCGACGCTGCCGATTGGCTGGGGCAGCTTTCCGCCGGTGCTGGACGCCGCATTTGCGCTGCAGGTCGCCGGCTGGCTGATCACTGCCAGCACGACGCTGTTCGGCGCGCCGTTCTGGTTCGACATCCTGCAGAACACGATCAACCTGCGCAGCACCGGCGCCAAGCCGGCCCCGGTGCTGGTCGGGCACGCCATGGCGCACCACGCCGGTCCGGCAGTGCCCGTGGCGCCGGAATCCGACCTTGCAATCGGTGCCGCCCCTGCCCGCGTGCCGGTGGCGCCGTAGCGCCGCGCCAGGCGTCAGGTGCCGGGCGGCCGGTGCGCGTCGATCAGCACGCTCGAGATCGACATCTGCGGCACCCGTTCCGGCCACTCGTCATCCGGGCCGAACCAGCGCGCCTCGGCGATTTCGGCCGTGTCCACGCGGATCTCGCCGTCGAGATAATCGGCTGTGAAGGCCAGCATCAGCGAATGCGGGAACGGCCACGACTGGCTGGCGAAATAGCGCGGGTTGTGCACGCGCAGCCCGACTTCTTCGAACACTTCGCGCGTGATGCATTCTTCGATCGACTCGCCCGCTTCCAGAAAGCCTGCCAGTGGCACGAAGCGCTGCGTTGCATGCAGCACGTGCTTGGCCAGCAGCACATGGTCGCCCTTGCGAATCAACACCATCATGGCCGGCGAAATGCGCGGATAGGCCATGTGGCCGCACTGGGTACACTTGAAGCAGCGCTCGCCGGTGGCCAGCACCGTGCCGCTGCCGCACACGCCGCAGAAGCGGTGGGTGCGCGCCCATTCCGCGACCTGGGCGGCGCGGCCGGCCAGGCCCACCAGGGACTCGTCCATCACGCCAAACAGCGCGCGCAAGCCACGCCAGACATAGCCGGCCGGTAGTGCTGGTTCGGCATCGAGCCAGCCGGTCTGGCAATACCGGCCATCGAGCAGGCCGAGCGGCTGAAGATATTCGCGCAGGACGCCGATCTGTTCGAGGACGGCGGCATCGGGCAGCGCTGGCCCGTCTTCACGCACCAGCAATTGTCCCTTGTGAAACAGGAAGTTCAATGGGGCGGCATCGGGGTGCGGCGCAAACAGTGGGGTGAAGGAAGCAGGCGTATGCAGCATGGTGAATGGACGGTCAATGAGATCGTCAAATGATACCGCCTTTCATCATTCGGGATTCGGTGCGACTGCCCGCCTTTCCCCCTCCGGACAGCCCTACGCGCCACCATGAAGCGGCGTTGCCCGTACAAGAAGGCGCCTCGTCGTGAACCAGTCTTGAACCGATGGCGTCCGTCGAGATTGGGGTCGAAGATGTGTCGTCAGATCATGTTGCAGATTCTCACGCTTGGTACCGTCTCTTGGGCACTTGGCTATTCTCTAAGTCATTAATTTCTTAGAGAAAATCGACGTGAGACCAGTATCTGGAAAGCGTTGTTTTCTGGACGAAAACCAACCAATTTCCAGACAGAAACATCGCTTTTCGTCCAGAATAGGTAGCTATCTACCTAATTCGTACTGTCATGGACAAACTGTCATCGCTGGTCGGTCGCCATTCATTCAATGCCCGTCTTTTCTACAATGGCGCGTTTTGCGATACCAATCAATTCACCGAAAACGGTGTCTCTGGCCAGCTGCACGTGGTGCGCGAAGGACCAGTCGATTTCATCCATGAAGATGGCGAGGTCATCACGGTAACCGAACCGTCGCTGCTGTTTTATCCGCGCGGCACCAGCCACCGTATGCAGGTGCATCCCGGTCACACTGCCAACCTGCTGTGCGCTCATATCCAGTTTCAGGACGAGATGAGCAATCCGCTGTCTCGCGTGCTGCCCAATTGCCTCGTCATGCTGCTGAGCGAAATTGCCGGACTGCGCTCGACGCTCGACCTGCTGTTCAGCGAAGCCAGCCAGGCCGAGCCGGGCCGCGACGTGATCCTGGATCGCCTGTGCGATGTCTTGCTGATTCAGGTGATCCGGCGCGAATTCGACAGCGGGCGCTTGTCGCTGGGCCTGCTGGCCGGCCTGTCGGATCGCCAGTTGTCGCTGGCACTGACCGCCATCCATGAGCGCCCGCACGAGCCATGGAGCCTGCAATCGCTGGCCAAGGTGGCCTGCATGTCACGCGCCGCGTTCACCGAACGCTTCCGCGACGTGATGGGCATGCCGCCGGGCGAATACCTGACGCGCTGGCGCATGGGCGTCGGCAGCCGCCTGCTACGCCAGGGCATGCCGGTCAAGCAGGTCAGCAGCCGCGCCGGCTATACCAGCCCGTCCACGTTCACGCGCGCCTTCACGACCATGATGGGCGCGTCCCCGCGCGAGTGGCTCAAGCAAGCAACGGTGTGAGTCAGAAACGACAATGCAGACGGGCCTTGCGGCGACGTCTGCATTGATGTTTGCAGCTCAGGCAGGCGGCCATTCAGGGCCGCACATCCATCACTTCAGCATGCGGGTACGGCACGCCACCATCGCGATGACAATCGACAGGGCGCCGATATAGGCAATGGCTGCCTGCATGCCAATAAAGTGGGCAACGGCGCCGATGGCTGGCGGCCCCATCAGGCTGCCGCTGTAAGCCATGCTGGCCACTGCGGCCAGGGCCGCCGGGCCTTGCGCGCCGGCCGCGCTGAACACGAACGGAAACACCAGCGCCAGGCCGACACCCGCGACAGCAAAACCGATCAGCGCCACATAGGCGTTCGGGGCCAGCACCGCGAAGAACAGGCCGGCGGCCGCAACCATGGCGCCGGTGCTCACCAGGCGCTTGGCGCCATGGCGCTCTTTCAGTTTGTCGCCGAACATGCGCGAGATCAGCATCATCACCGAGAAGGCTGACAGCGACAGCGGCGCAAGGCCATCCGATGCACCAAAGTGTTCTTTGAGGAACATGCCGCTCCAGTCAGCGATGCTGCCTTCGGCCATCGAACCGAAGAAGCCCAGCAGGCCCAGCAGCACGAGCGGACCGCGTGGCAGGGCAAACGATTTCTTTTCGACCTGGACGCCGACTTCATCCACTTCCAGCGCGCTATAGGCCATCCACAACACCACGGCCAGCGGACCGGCCAGCATCAGGAAGTGGGTGGCTGGTGCAATCTTGAGGCTGGCCATCAGGCTGCCCAGCGTGGCGCCGACCAGGCCGCCGGCGCAGCACAGGCCGTGCAGACGCGACATTTCCGACTTGCCACTGAGTTTTTCGCGGCGCGCTGCGGCCGAATTCATTGCCACATCGAAGATGCTGGCGGTCACGCCCAGCATCAGCACCGACATCATCAGGCGTGGCACGGTCGGCGCCATGCCGATCGACACCAGCACGCTCAGCAGCGCCAGGCCAGCGAGCAGGATCGTCTTGCGGGCGCCGAAGCGGCCCATCATGAACGATGACACCGGATACGACAGCACGGCGCCCACCCCACCACAGACCAGCACCATCGACAATGCAGCATGCGACACATTGACGCCGGCGGCCAGCGCGGGGATACGGCCAGCCCACGACCCCATGATCAGGCCGAACAGTGCGAAGACGAGTGGCAGGGAATATTGCTGGGCGTGAGCAAGGACAAACGACGAACGGCGCGACGCGGAAACAGGGGTGTGCATGAAAGCGGTAAATTGTTAAATTATTGAGGTGTCAAAGGATTGCCAAATTGCTCTTCAGAGGCCAGCCGCGCGTGAAATATTTACTTCAGGCATCTGATGGAGCGCAATTCTAAACACCTTTTTTCGCTATGGTTTTCTGAACGAAAAAATATGTGTAACCGTTGTATTGCGTTCACACATAAATCACAAAATATTAACTCCCGCATATCGCCACGTAGCGATTACTCATCAATAGGCGTACGAAAATCCTTTAAATCAACGAAAATATAACGATTTATTGCGTCTGTTGCACTGCCGAGCTGATTACTATTCGCAAACGGCCATTTGCTGCAGCGCACTAAAATAGAGCAGATTCGGATGCCGACAAGGTAGCCCGACTACCTGACAAGGGAAGAAGATTTCGTAGAAAAAATTTCGCTCAGGAAATTAATGTGGCGAGACCAGACCATCAACCGAAGCCCGCCTCAATTGTTAAATTTTGACTGAAAAACGGCACCGGTTTTTAGTGCAGCCACACGAAAAAGGGCTGCCCTGAGGCAGCCCTTTTGGTCATCGGCACGATCCTGATTCACCACAGTTGGCACAGCCGGGGTCAGGTCTGACATTCAGACACGACCTCAGCCTTAACCACTTCCACTAGTGCCTGGCCCAGCATGAGCATGGCCCGGTGCCAGCTAGTTCCGACTATCCGACTGTCGAGATCGTGTCCAAATGTCAGACCTGACCCTCGCTTTTGATCGGCACGGTCCTGGTTTCTCAGGCAGCGTGTCTTAGACCAGTTGCAGCGTCACGTCGATGTTGCCGCGGGTCGCGTTCGAATACGGGCACACGATGTGCGCGCGGTCGATCAGCGTTTGCGCTTCATCGGCCGGCACGCCTGGCAGGCTGATCTTGAGCAGGACTTCGATGCCGAAACCGGTCGGGATCGGGCCGATGCCGACCGTGCCTTCCACCGCGACGTCCGGCGAAATCCTCAGCTTGTCGCGGTTGGCGACGAATTTCATCGCGCCCAGGAAGCAGGCCGAATAACCGGCAGCGAAGAGCTGCTCAGGGTTCGTGCCAGCCAGACCGTTGCCGCCGAGTTCTTTCGGGGTGGTCAGCTTCACATCCAGTGCGCTGTCCGACGACACGGCGCGGCCTTCGCGGCCACCCGTTGCGGTGGCGTTGGCGCGGTAGAGAACGTTTTCGATTGCCATGGTAAGACTCCTTGAAAGGGTGACGGATGTCCGCCGGTATATTTAGCACTATTAAATAGCGCGCTATTTGAATGATTTGCCACCTTGGCCCGCCGACCCGCTTACCCCTTGTGGGACACGTTCGGCGCTGCCATGAACAGCATGTTACATAGCTCGCTACTTAATCGCAAGCTATTTTTATTGCAGGCATTGCGCGGGCATGCCGACAACACTGCGACTACACCAACCGCACCGACTCCCGCACTACCAGACTCAGGCCAGGCACATCGGCTGCCGGTTGCTGATGCCCCAGCATGGCCAGCATGCGCCGCCCGATGCCGGTCCCGACTTCATACAGCGGCTGGCGCACGGTGGTCAGTGGCGGCGTCGTGTACATCGAGCTCTCCAGATCGTCGAACCCGACCAGCGAGATGTCTTCGGGCACCCGGATATTGCGGCGATACAGCGCAAGGCGCGCGCCATAGGCCGTCAAGTCGTTGGCCGCAAAGATTGCGCTGAAGCGGACATTGGCCACCAGCAGACTGTTGAGCGCCAGCAGGCCGCTGGACTCGCTGAAGTCCCCCGTCACGACCAGCCTCGCGTCGCCCGCGATGCCGTGCTTGGCCAGCGTGTCGTTGTAGCCCGCCAGGCGCTCGCGCGCATCGCGGTGATCGGGCGGGCCGGCGATATGGGCAATGCGACGGTGACCCTGGCTGATCAGGTATTCCACGGCTTCGCAAGCGCCGCCGTAGTTATCGAGGCAAAACGCCTGCGTGCGCTCGCCCTGCACCTCGCGTCCGAACGCCACGATCGGCACGCGGCGCGAAAAGTCGAGGATTTGCTTGTCGCTCATATTGCCGGTCAGGATCGCCACGCCATCGACGCGGCGCCCGATCAACAGCTCGACCCGCTCGGCTTCTTCATCGGCATGCCAGTGGCCACTCATGATCAAGAGCGCATAGCCGGATGCCTTGACGGCATCTTCGATGCCCACCATGGCGCGGTTGAAGTAACCGCTCTCGAGCGACTGGGTCAGCACGCCGATGGTGTTGGTGCTGCCCATCTTGAGGCTTTGCGCGAGGCGGTTGGGCTTGTAGTTGAGCTCATCGATGACGCGTTCGATCGTGCGCCGCTTGTCGTCCGACACCTTGGCGGTGCCGTTCAGGAAACGCGAAACGGTGGCCGGCGAGACGCCTGCCCTGCTGGCGACCTGGTACAGCGTGGTGATACCGCTATCGATGTTTTTCATGAAGCGTTCTGGACAGGTCCGGGGCATTTTGTTGCTTGAAGTATATCACGCAGCTTTCACCTAAAACGGCGGCTGAACCATGCTTATGAAACGCTTTCATAAACAATCCGTCGTTGACCTGCAACAAACCCAATACTCCCTATCATAAATAGCAATTGACATTTTTTTACCGGTGAAATTACTATGAAACCGTTTTCAAGATTGATGAAACCGATTTCTTATCAATCCTTACGTTAGCACGCAGCATCCATAAAACTATATCGGAGACAAGCATGACAACCATGACGCCCCAACTGGCAGGGGTCCGGACGCCCTCGTCCGCCCCTATCCGCCTGGCCATCCTGACGTTGCTCGCCAGCATCGGCACGGCCCACGCACAATCGGCTGCCGATCCGGCCTCGCCTGCCGCCGCTACCCCGGCAGCCGTGGTCGACAACGGCCGCATCGCCGAAGTGGTCGTGACCGCCACCAAGCGCTCGACCTCGCTGCAACGCACCCCGATCGCGGTCACCGCGCTGACCGCCGCCACGCTGGCCGACAACCATGTGCAGACGCTGCTCGACGTGGTTGCGCTGGTCCCGGGCTTCCAGGCCACGGCCCAGGGTGACCATGGCGTGACCACGATGACGCTGCGTGGCATCGGCAACGACAGCGCCAAGACCGAATACGCCGATCCTGAAGTCGCGTCGTTCGTCGACAACGTCTATTCGCCGCGCGCCGAGGGCGCCACCGCCCTGCTGTTCGACGTCGAAGGCATCGAAGTACTGCGCGGCCCGCAAGGCACGCTGTGGGGCCGCAACTCCACCGTCGGCGCCGTCAATATCCAGACCGTCAAGCCAGAACTGAACAGCCGCTCGGGCTACGTTGAAGGCGGCATCGGCGACTACAACCGCATTGGCACGCGCGGCGCGGTCAATGTGCCGCTGTCCGAAACCGCGGCCCTGCGCTTTGCCGTCGTGCACGAGCGTCATGATGGCTACGTCGATTACCAGCAATTTCCGAACCCGTCGGTCGCGCAGCAGCGCGCCGCCTACCTGGCCGCCGGCGGCGCCGCTGCCGGCTTCCGCCCGATCAATCCGAACAACTACGTCTCTGGCGGCGACAAGTACAGCGCCCAGGACCAGACTGCAGCGCGCCTGTCGCTGCTGTGGCAACTTGCACCGAACCTGCGCTGGAACATCGCCTACGAAAAATTCATCGACCGCGGCACCCCAAGCGCCAACCTGATGCAGACGCCGCGGCCGGGCCAGGACCACTGGTCGACCCTGTCGGACTCGTCGCCATGGGTCAACCGTGACAGCGACAATGTGCGCAGCCGCCTGAGCTGGGACATCAGCCCCGACCTCGCGCTGCAATACGTGGCCGGCTGGTCCAAGTACAGCGGCGACATGCGCTTTGACCAGGATGGCGGCACGATCGTTCCGACCTCGATCATCTCGGGCGGCAAGTTCCAGGAACACACCACGGTCGACTCCAACTACCGCAGCTACAGCCACGAAGTGCTGCTGCAATCGGTCGGCGCACGCGTCATCGACTGGCAGGTCGGCGCCTACTACGGCAAGGAAAAGAACAATATCCGCTTCGACATCGGCGGCATGAACGGCACCGAAGACGGCACCGTGGCATGGCAGGGTTCGTTCATCCAGCCGGACCAGACCGTGGAAAACTCGGCCGTCTTCGGCCAGGCCACCTGGAACATCACTGACGCCTGGCACCTGACCGGCGGCGTGCGCTATACCCACGACAAGCGCGTCCACATTGGCGGTCGCGGCTACACCTGGGCGTACGACGCCAGCGCGCCACAACTGCCGCTCAATCCGCAGATCGATCCGCGCGATCCGGTCAACGGCTACCAGTCCGGCGTGCCGAACGATGGCCGCTACAGCGACAACAAGGCCACCGGCCTGGTGCGCGTGAACTACGACATCGACCGCAGCAATATGGTGTACGCGAGCGTGTCGACCGGCTACAAGGCGGGCGGCGTGCAGGATCGCGGCTTGCCTTACCAGCCAGAGACGCTGACCAACTTCGAGATCGGCTCGAAGAGCACCTTCATGGATGGCGCGCTGCGCATCAACAACGCGCTGTTCTACATGGACTTCAAGGACTTCCAGTTCAACTCGCCGGTCAGCTTCGCCGACGGCAGCCGCGGCCTGGCCATCGAAAACGCCGACGGCGCCGAAGTCATGGGTCTGGAAACCGAGATCGCCGCCCGCATCGGGAAAGACGGCCGCCTGTCGATCGCGCTGGCCGTGCTCGACACCAAGCTCGGTCGCCTGGTCGCCGGCTCGAACGACTATTCGCTGCCGCCGTGCACGGTCGACACCCGCATCGAGACCTGCCTGGACGTGACTGGCAACAAGCTGCCGCACGCACCGAAGTTCTCGACCACGGTCCAGTACCAGCACACGTTCCGCCTGGCCGATGGCGCCACCCTGGTGCCGCGCATCACGGCGCGCTACGAGGATGAAGTCAGCCTGAGCGTGTTCGACCTGGGTCCGGAAGACCGCCAGAAAGCCTACGCCAGCGCCGACCTCGGCCTGCGCTACGCCAAGGACAAATGGTGGGTCGATGCCTTCGTGCGTAACGTCGGCGACAAGAAGATCAAGACCAGCGCCTTCAACGGCTTCGGCCCATGGCTGGCGCAGTACAAGCCACCACGTACGATTGGCGTGAATACCGGCTTTGATTTCTAAAAGCTGAAGCATGGCAAGCGCGCCCCGTCGGGCGCGCTGCTTTTTTTGTTTGACCTGAATCCGTCCTTCGCAGCGATCCGAGAGTTCCATGACCAACAGCCCCGACTTCGACTTCCGCAACAACTTTCCTTCCGACTTCACCTGGGGCGTGGCCACCAGTTCCTTCCAGATCGAGGGCGCCGCCGCCGTCGATGGCAAGGGGCCGTCGATCTGGGACACCTTCTGCCTGGACCAGAACAATATCAAGGACGGCAGCGACGGCGTCATCTCCTGCGACCACTATCACCGCTACCAGGAAGACGTCGGCATCATGGCCTCGATCGGCGTGGACGCCTACCGCTTCTCGTTCGCCTGGGCGCGCGTGCAGCCGGATGGCAAGGGCGCCTGGAACGAAGCGGGCTTCGATTTCTACGATCGCCTGCTGACCGAACTTGAAAGCAAAGGCATCCGCGCACACGCGACCCTGTACCACTGGGACCTGCCGCAAGGCCTGCAGGACGACGGCGGCTGGCTCAATCGCGAGACCGCCTACCGCTTCGCCGACTATGCGCGCGAAATCGCGCGCCGCTTCGGCAACCGGTTGGAGGCGATCGCCACCCATAACGAGCCGTGGTGCACGGCCAACCTGGGTTACGGCAATGCGCAGTTCGCGCCCGGCGTGGCCGATCTGAAGCAATCGATCCAGGTCTCGCACCACCTGCTGCTGTCGCACGGCCTGGCCATGAGCGCAATGCGCGCCGTTGGCAGCAGCGCGCAGCTGGGCATCGTGCTGAACCAGTGGACGGCCGATGCGGCCACCGATGCGCAGGCCGACCGCGACATGGCGCAATTCGAATACGCGCGCTCGGTGCAGTGGTTCATGGACCCGATCTTCAAGGGCCGCTACCCGGAACTGGCGCTGCGCGGCCATGGCGAAAACGCCCCCGTCGTCGCCGACGGCGACCTGGCCATCATCCACCAGAAGATCGACTTCCTCGGCTCGAACTATTACTTCCGCTCGTGGTGCAGCGCCAGCACACCGCCCGTACCGGCGCCGGCGCGCCACGGCGTGACCGACATGGGCTGGGAAATCTTCCCCGACGGCCTGTCCGAACTGCTGCTCAAACTGAAAGCCGAGTATCCCGACCTGCCGCCGGTGTACATTACCGAAAACGGCATGGCCAATCCGGACGTGCTGGAAAACGGCCGCGTGCACGATGCCGCGCGCATCGCCTACGTGCGCAGCCACCTGGCCGCGCTCAAGGATGCGATGGATGCGGGCGTCGACGTGCGCGGCTACTTCCTCTGGAGCCTGCTCGACAACTTCGAGTGGAATTCGGGCTACGCCAAGCGCTTCGGCATCGTGCACGTGGACTATGCAAGCCAAGAACGCACGCTGAAGGACAGCGCACTGTGGTACCGCGAATTCATCGCCAGCCGCCTCAAGGCTTGATCAACAGGATCGATCATGCGCCCTGCCAAAACCGTATCACCGCTGCTGTGGGTCCCGACCGGCTACTTCACGATGGCGCTCGGTTACGTGATGCTCACCAGCGTCACCGCCATCATGTTCAAGAATCTGGGCATGGACAACGGCCGCGCGGCCCAGTATTCGAGCCTGTTGATCCTGGCTTACACGGTCAAGCCGCTGTTCGCGCCGTTCGTCGAGATGTACCGCACCAAGAAGTTTTTTGTCCTGTGCTCGCAGCTCGCCATCGGCGCCGGCTTTGCCGGCGTGGCGCTGCTGATGGAACTGCCCGGCTACATGACCTTTTTGATGGCGATCTTCTTTGCGCTGTCGTTCATCGGCGCGACGCAGGACATCGCCAGCGACGGCGTGTACGTCACCTCGCTCGACGCGCGCGCGCAGTCGCTGTACTGCGGCATCCAGAGCTTGTCGTGGAATATCGGCCCGATCGTCGCCGCCGGCGGCATGGTCTACCTGAGCGGCTACCTGCACACCCACGTGTTCGGCCATGATCCCGGTGTGTTCGGCCCGGACTGGATCGACGCCTGGCGCATCATCTTTCTGCTCGTCGGTGGCCTGACGCTGCTGATGGCGCTGTGGCACTGGCGCTTCATGCCCGACGGCGCGCGCGCCGCCGACACGCCATCGAGTGCGAAGGACGCCGGCCGCATCCTGGTCGACGCCTTCGTCACGCTGTTCCAGAAGCGCGGCGTGTGGCGCATGATCGCGTTCGCATTTCTGTTTCGCTTCAGCGTCGGCCTGCTGGAAAAGATCGGCCCGTTCTTCATGGTCGACCCGGCCTCGAAAGGCGGCCTCGGTCTGTCCAACGAGATGCTGGGCCTGATCTACGGCACCTATGGCCTGGCCGCGGTGCTGGTCGGCTCGCTGCTGGGCGGCCTGTATGTCGCCAAGCGCGGTCTGAAGTCGACGCTGTTCGTGCTGTGCTGCGCGATCAATATCCCGAACGTCGCGTTCCTGGTCATGAGCATCTACACGCCATCGAGCCTGGTGCTGATCACGCTGGGCGTGGCCATCGAAAAGTTCTTCTTCGGCTTTGGCGCAGTCGGTTTCATGATCTACCTGATGCAGCAGCTTGCACCGGGCAAGTACACGACCACCCACTACGCGTTCGGCACTGGCCTGATGGGCCTGTGTGGGATGGTCACGGGCGTCATCAGCGGCCACCTGCAAGAGATGATGGGCTATGTCGCCTACTTCGGCCTGGTGATGGTCGCGACGATCCCGTCGTTCGTGGCCACCTGGTTCGCGCCGTTCTATCACGACGACGGCAGCACGCCGGCGGCGGGCGTCGACACGGATGGCACGACGGTGCCGGCATGAAGCGCACGCTGCTCGCCACGGCGCTGGTGACGCTTGCTGCCGGCGCTGGATCTGCGCAGATCAAGGTCAATGCGGTGGGCTTCCTGCCGCAATCGCACAAGCTGGCCGTCATCCCGCAGGTGGCCGGCGCTAACCGGTTCGAAGTCGTCGACGTTGACGGCAAGGTCGTGCTGGATGGCGCGCTGGGCGCAGCAAGTCGCTGGGCGCCTTCGGGCGAAACCGTGCGCGTGGCCGACTTCAGCGCACTGACCCAGGCCGGCGCCTACCGCGTCCGGGTGGGCAGCCTGCTGTCCGCGCCGTTCACGGTTGCGCCGGATGGCTACCGCGCGCTGGGCGACGCGGCCCTCAAGGCGTTCTACTTCAACCGCAGCGGGGTCGCTCTCACGCCGGAGTATGCCGGCGCGTGGGCGCGGCCCGCCGGCCATCCGGACGACAAGGTGACGGTGCACGCCTCGGCAGCATCGACCGCCCGCCCGCAAGGCACGCGCATCGCCAGTCCCAAGGGCTGGTACGACGCCGGCGACTACAACAAATACGTGGTCAACTCGGGCATCGCGACCTACACGCTGCTGGCCGCGCTCGAGCACTTCCCCGATGCCTTCAAGCGCGACACCGGCATTCCCGAATCCGGCAACGGCGTGCCTGACATCCTCGACGAGGCGCTGTGGAACCTCGACTGGCTGCTGACGATGCAGGACCCGGCCGATGGCGGCGTGTACCACAAGCTCACCAACCTGCGCTTCGACGGGATCGTGATGCCGCATGCGGCATCGACCACCCCGCGCTACGTGATGGCCAAAAGCACGGCGGCGGCGCTCGATTTCGCCGCCACGATGGCCACCGCCAGCCGCGTGCTGGCGCCGTACGACGCGAAGTGGCCAGGCCTGTCGCAGCGCATGCTGGCGGCGGCGCAGGCCGCGTGGCGCTGGGCCGAGGCGCATCCGAACGTCGTTTTCAAGAACCCGAAAGATGTCGTCACCGGCGAATACGGCGACGCGCAGCTGGCCGACGAATTCGCCTGGGCGGCGGCGGAACTGTTCATCGCGACCGGGCAGGATGGGTATGCGCAGGCGTTCATGCGCCGTGACGCCGCCTTGAGTACACCAGCCTGGAACAATGTGGCGGCGCTGGGCTGGATGTCGCTGGCGCACCACCGCGACCGCCTGGCGCCCGGCATCGACCGCGCGCTGGTCGAACGTCGCATCGACACACTGGCCAGCCAGCTCGCGGCCACGGCCAACGACGGCTACCGGGTGCCGCTGGCATCAAAAGACATCGTCTGGGGCAGCAATGCGGTGATCCTGAACCAGGGCATGATGCTGCTGCAGGCCTATCGCATCAACGGCAAGCCGGCCTATCTGCAGGCAGCGCAGTCGAGTCTCGATTATGTATTGGGCCGCAATGCTACCGGCTACACGTTCGTCACGGGTTTTGGCGCGCGCCAGGTCATGCATCCGCACCACCGGCCGTCGATGGCCGATGGCGTGACCGCGCCGGTGCCGGGCTGGCTGGCCGGCGGCCCGAATCCGGGCCAGCAGGATGCCAAGGATTGCCCGCCGTATCCGGGCAAGCTGCCAGCGCTGTCCTATCTCGACCACGACTGCAGCTACGCCGCCAACGAGGTCGCCATCAACTGGAACGCGCCGCTGGTGTATGTGACGGCGGCGCTGTCCGCGCTCACGCCGCCGGCCGCACCGGCAACACCCATGACCCAGCCCACTGCATCGCTCGCCGCATTGCTGCACCAGGAGGAGCAGCTGCAATTTGACCGCTTCACGCCGGACATGGCGCGCGCGCTTGGCAGCTTGATGGTGGAACGGGCGCGCACCAGAGGGCAGGTGGTCACGGTGCGCATCAGCCGCGATGGCGCGGTGCTGTTCGAGCACGCCATGCCGGGTGCCCCAGCAGACCACCTGGACTGGATCCGTCGCAAGAACAACCTGGTCGCACGCACGGAGCACAGTTCGTTCTATACCCATGTGCAGGTGCGCCAGGAAGGCGGCGACCATGACCGGCTGCCGGGCCTGGACATGCGCGATTTCGCAGCCCATGGCGGGGCCTTTCCGCTGGTGGTACGCGGTACCGGTCGGATCGGCACGATCACGGTATCGGGCCTGCCCGGTCCCGAGGACCACGCACTGGTGGTCGAGACGCTGCACGCCTACCTGCAGGCCGGCGTCCGCTAGCGACTGTGTCCATGGCGCACATGGGCAACTCCCTTGGCCAGTCCGAAGGCAAGGCATTTATCGATCAGGCCACCGCTTTATCGCGTTGCCTTGATCGATCGCAAGCAAGACACCGTCAGTAATTGACCCAGCACTACTAATCTCAGAAGATCAGCCTGCTGCATCGCGCCATCGGCATCATGCCGCAGCGCAGCGCAAAGTCGGCAACGCCACCCACGTCCCTGATGCAGCGGCCCGGATAGCCCGGCACCGACAGGCCGTGTGACGTGCCAATCAGTCAACGTGTCCATCGAAGGAGTGTTTCCATGTCCGATCCCGCAGGCGCAGCACAAGGCATCAGCACGGCCAACAAATCGCAGACTTCGCAGGCGCTGATCATCCAGACCTACTGCAACAGCGTGAAAGAACAGCCGCTGGTCGACTTCAGCGGGCACGACAATCTGGCCATCTACCAGACCCAGATCAACAATGGCTTGAAGACTGCCCAGTCGCATGCCGACAATTATCTCAACACGATTCAGCCGAGCATCCTCTCGAACATCGCGAATATTTCCAATTTCTATGCGTTGAACAATGCGGTAGCAACTACGTTGCCGGCCGGCTCGACCGAGCAGCAATGGATTGAGGCCCTGACCGCCCTTCAGACACAAAGCGCGGGGTACCAGCAAGCGGCGAACGGCGTCGTCACGTCGCTGACTACCTTGCGCAATAACCTGACTTCGGACGCATCGGCGTTCGCGACCACCGTCAGCAACCTCAATACCGCCGTCAATGGCGACAACGGCGTGCTCGCCTCCGACGCGCACGAGCTCGACACGATTCAGTCGAAGATTGATGGCGCCATTGCCGGCATCGTCACCAGCGGCCTGGCGATCGTGGGCGGCGCCTTCATGATCGCGGTGGGCGGCATTGCCGATTTCGTCACCGCCGGCACGTCCACGCCCGTGGTCGTGGGCGGCATTGCCATCGTAGTGGCCGGCGTCGGTGGCGAGGCTGCCTCGGCGGTTGCACTGGCATCACTCAACAATCAGAAAGCGTCGCTGCTACAGGACGAAGCCAAAATGACTACAGAGGTCCAGCTCGCAACCGGCATCAGCAGCGGCTACCAGAGCCTGCAGGGTCAGGTCAAGAATGCCGTAGACGCCGCCACCGCGATGAAGAATGCCTGGGACATGCTGGGTGACGATATCGGCAGCATGATCACCGACCTGAAACAGGGCATCAAGAGCGCCGACACGATTCGTACCATCTTCCTGACTGCTGCCAATGGCGTGGCCAAGACTGTCCTGGCCGACGTGGAAACCATCAAGCAGCAGATGGCAGGCACCACGACGATCGTCGCGGCTCCCGGCCAGACTGTGGCCCAGGCCATCGTCGCAGCTGCCAATGCACCGAGCTTCGCCGCGCACGCCTGAACCCGCACCTGCGTACCTGCCGTGGCCGGCAACGCCCGCCACGGCCCCCACGATCAAGGAGAACAGCATGAGTGGTTTACTTTCGCAGGCCCTGCAAAATCTGATGACCGCTACGCAGCAGATTGCCGCCTTGTCGGGCTTGCCGCCCCAGGCACAGCAACTGCAGGCGGCTACCGGCGCCGCCATCAAGCCATTGGCAGGCCTGATCCAGAATATGCAGCAGACCGGCTCAGCCTTTGTCGCGCACGCCGTGCCGGAATTGAACGACATCATGGCGATGCTCACGAACAATCAGCCGATCGTCGACATCAAGGCCAAAATGTCCGCTGTGCTCGACCAGACGGCCAGCCTGGACAATGTCGTGATGGCAGTGACAAAGCAGGCCGAGTCGATCTCGAGCCTGATCTTCGGCGACTTCAATCAGCTTGCCATCATCGAAGCGGGACTGTCGGACCAGGCAACCACCCTGCAAGGCCAGTTGGGTGCCGCCCAAGGGGAAGAAGCGGCGGCTCAGAAGCGCTACTATTACCTGATCGCACTCGGCCCGTTCGGCCTGATTGGACTTGCGGCAGCGCTGGCGCTGTACCTGAAGCTGAAATCCGACGTGAACGGCATCGAATCATCGATCAGCAACCTGAACGCACAAATCAATGTGCTCACGGCGATGCGGTCGGCCTGCAACGCGCTGGGGACTGATTTCCAGAGCGTGATCGCGCGGACCTCGGATGTGCGCAATGCGATCGACCTGCTGGGCGGCTCGATCCAGCAGATAAATAACGATCTGAACAATGGAAGCGACCGGATCACCCTGGAAATCGTGGTGCGGGCGACCATCACCGAGATCACGGCGCTGGGGATCGATCTGGGTTGACACGACCCAGGCAACCCAGGCCACGTACGCTCCCGCCGCCGGGAAAACTCCCGACCAACCGGTTGCCACCCCGGCGCGGTCGCCACGATCGATGACCAGGACGGCGCAACTCGGGCGCACCGATCACGACTCGTTCTGCCAGATGCAGCGGCTAGAGCGCGTCGTTGCGTTCGCGCCCGGTCAGGCTGCGCCTGACTTCCTCGCGGTACAACTGCCAGGCAAAGCGCCACACCACCACGGTCACGATCACCAGCTTGCTCCAGATGAACAGCCAGATCGGGGTGGGCAGGTCGATGCCGAGGCTGGTCCAGCGCACTACGCCGGTGGCGATCATGATCAGCACGACCGGCGCCAGCGCCAGCACCAGTGGCTTGACCAACTGGCGCCGCGTGCGGCAGCTGCCGGTGGCGTCAGCCGAGACCGCACGGGCAAAAGGAAACGTCATCATGGAGGGCACGGGTTATTGGAATCGGCCCGGCAGTATGGACCGGGACGGGCCTGACATCCTACCAGCCCTCGCATCGGACAAGGGCAACTACTTGTACGCTGGCTTTACGCCGCTTTACATGTGCAGCCCTGTTGCCCACTCGGTGTCAGGCCGTTAAAGAGAGACGATTCGCCACAGGACAAATATCATGGTTTCCAGCATCAGCAGCAGCACCGCAACCCAGGCCACTTACGCGCCGGCCGCCAGGAAGACCCCCGATGAAACGGTTGCCACCCCCGGCCCGGTCGCCACGACCGATGACCAGGACCGCGCCGCTGCGCCGACCCAGAGCGCCGAATCGGCCGCCAGTGCGCGCCTGGGCGAGCAGTTGAACGCCCAGGCTGACGCGTCGCGCGTGCAGCGCGCCGTGGACGAAGCAGGCAGCGATACGGCAACGGCAACCGGGAGCGAAGCCGCGAGCGAGGCAGCAGCAGGGGCAGGGACAGAAGCAGCTGCCGCTCCGACCGGTGGCGCGGCGCCCGCCGCTGCGTCAACGGCCACGTCCGCCACATCGTCAACGACCAACGACTATGTCGCCGAGGCCGACACCGATTCGGACAAAACAGTCAGCGACGACGAGCAGGCCGCCTACGACACCAAGCTGCGCCAGCAGGCCGAAGCGGCTGCCGCGACCAAGGCAGCTGCAGCAAAAGGAGCCGATCCACAGGCAGCGCTGAGCGCCGAAGTGCGCGCCACGTATGGTGTCGAGAAGGCCGCCGAACCGGCGCTGAGCATTACCGCCTGAAGCCGGATCATGCTGCGCTGCACCCGGAGTTACAAGCAGTAAAATCGAAATAAACGATGAAACGCGTTGTAGTCATGTCGTCAACTACGGTAGAGTGTCGCATTCCGAGAAGTATTTTACGAGGCGGCGCATGCCAGAATTCAGCCCAACTACGCCCCCCGGATCGTTGATTGCCAACTATCTGCACGCCTGCTTTGCCAGGCTGCCGAATGCATTCTGGCAGCCAACCAAGCAACTATTACACGCGCTGGTGACCGCAAAGGTGCGCAATGCACCCGTGGCGCCCGCGACGCTTGCCCGTGGCGCGGCGCATCCATCGCGGATGCGCGCGCCGGAGAACACCATGAACCAGTCCCGAATCGCCCTGCGCCTGTGCGCGCGCCGTTATATGTCGCACTGCCCCGAAGGATGATGTCGATGACCTCACTGCCACTGATCCTCCTCGTTCTTCTTCCCTTCGCCGGCGCCATCATTTCCGCCTGCCTGCCCAACGGGTCCCGCAACCGGCCCGCCGTTGTCGCCGGTGCCTTCACTCTGGCGGCGCTGCTCATCGCCATCTCCAAATTCGACGAACTCGGTGCCGGCCAGGTAGTGCTGACACGCCATGAGTGGCTGCCGCTGTTCGGCCTGGACTTCATCATGCGCATGGACGGCCTGGCCTGGCTGTTCTCGATCATGGTGCTCGGCATTGGCCTCCTGGTGATCCTGTACGCGCGCTACTACATGTCCAAGCAGGATCCGGTGGCGCGCTTCTACGCCTATATGCTGGCGTTCATGGGCTCGATGATGGGCGTGGTCCTGTCCGGCAACCTGATCCAGCTGGTGGTGTTCTGGGAACTCACCAGCCTCACGTCCTTCCTGTTGATCGGCTACTGGCAAGACAGCAACGACGCCCGCCGCGGCGCGCGCATGGCGTTTACCGTCACCACCGCCGGCGGCCTGTGCCTGCTCACCGGCGTGCTGATCCTGGGCCACATCGTCGGCAGCTACGAGCTCGATGCGGTGCTCGCCGCCGGCGACCAGATCCGCGCCCATTCGCTGTACCTGCCGGCCCTGATCCTGGTGGCGCTGGGTGCACTGACCAAGAGCGCGCAGTTCCCGTTCCACTTCTGGCTGCCCCACGCGATGGCCGCGCCCACGCCGGTTTCGGCCTATCTGCACTCGGCCACGATGGTCAAGGCCGGCGTGTTCCTGCTGATTCGTCTGTGGCCGGCGCTGGGCGGCACGCCCGAATGGACCTGGCTGATCGGCGGGGCCGGCGTCATCACGCTGCTGCTCGGTTCCCTGTTCGCGATCTTCCAGAACGACATGAAAGGGCTGCTGGCCTATTCGACCATCAGCCACCTGGGCCTGATCACGGTGTTGCTCGGCATCGGCACGCCGCTGTCGGTGGTGGCGGCGATCTTCCACGTGATGAACCACGCGATCTTCAAGGCCTCGCTGTTCATGGCCGTCGGCATCATCGACCACGAGACGGGTACCCGCGACATGCGCGTGCTGCGCGGCCTGCGCCGTGCGATGCCCGTCACCGCTGCACTGGCCATCGTCGCGTCGGCCTCGATGGCCGGCGTACCGCTGCTGAACGGCTTCCTGTCGAAAGAGATGTTCTTTGCCGAGACCGCGCACGTGGGCGGCACCGAAGACTGGTCGATGTCGTATGCGGCCGTCGCGATGGGCATCTTCAGCGTGGCCTATTCGCTGCGCTTCATCAGCGTGTTCTTCGGCCAGCTGGCCAAGGATCTGCCGAAAGAGCCGCACGAGCCGGTGCGCTGGATGCGCTTCCCGGTCGAATGCCTGGTGGTGCTGTGTATCGCCGTGGGCGTGATGCCCGAGCGCGTGGTGGGCGACATCCTGGCCGTGGCCTCAAGCTCCGTGCTGGGCGCGGCCATGCCGGTCTACGACCTGGCGATCTGGCACGGCTTCAACCTGGCGCTCGGGATGAGTGGCGCGGCCCTGGTGCTGGGCGCCCTGCTGTATTGGGTGCTGCTGCGCCGCCACGACCTGCGCGAGCGTACGCGGGTACCGGTGCTGCACCGCCTCAAGGGCGCGCAAGCCTACGAAAGCACGATGCTGGCACTGTCCCTGGGCGCGACCTGGATCATCCGCCTGACCGGCACCCAGCGCCTGCAGCCGCAGTTGCTGGTGCTGATGTCGTTCATGATCGTCGTGCCGCTGCTGCTGGTCGATCCATGGTTCAGCCTGCCAGCCGTGAACCTGCTCGATATCGAGCCACTGTTCGCCGCGCTGTGGCTGATCGGTGCCGGTTGCGCCGCTGGCGCCGCCTACAAGGCCAAGTACCACCGCCTGGCGGCCCTGAGCATGGTCGGCGGCACCGGCATCGTCACCGCGATCACCTTCGTCTGGCTGTCGGCGCCCGACCTGGCGCTGACCCAGCTGATGGTCGAAACCGTGACCACGGTGCTGATCCTGCTCGGCCTGCGCTGGCTGCCGCCGCGCCTCGTGCCGAAGGTGCTCAAACTCAAGAAGGCGCCACCAAGCACCTGGTTGCGGCGCTCGCGCGACAGCCTGATCGCCGTCGGCGGTGGCGTGGGCATTGCCGCGGCCAGCTACGCGGTGCTGATGAGCAGCCCGCCGCCGTCGATCGGCGAATTCTTCGTGCTGCGCGCCCTCACCGAAGGCGGCGGCTCGAACGTCGTCAACGTACTGCTGGTCGACTTCCGCGGTTTCGACACGCTGGGCGAGGTCACCGTGCTGGCGGCCGTGGCGCTGACCGTGTACGCGCTGCTGCGCCGCTTCCGGCCCGCCACCGAATCGATCGCGATTCCCGTGCAGCAGGCCAGCGACGTCGATCCGACCAAGGATCAACCGCCAGGTGTGCAGGCGCGCAGCGGCTACCTGATGATCCCGGCCATCTACCTGCGCCTGCTGCTGCCGGTGATGGGCGTGATGGCGGCCTACTTCTTCATGCGCGGCCACAACCTGCCCGGCGGCGGCTTCGTCGCCGGCCTGATCTTTGCCACCGCGCTGATCGTGCAGTACATGGTCGCCGGCACCGACTGGGTCGAATCGCACCTGCGCCTGCGCCCGCACCGCTGGATCTCGTGGGGCCTGTTCTGCGCCTGCTTCACCGGCATCGGCGCCTGGTTCCTCGGCTACCCGTTCCTGACCAGCCACACGGCCCACCTCGACCTGCCCGTGCTGGGCGAACTGCACGTGCCGAGCGCGTTCATGTTCGACCTGGGCGTGTTCCTGGTCGTCGTCGGGTCGACCATGCTCACGCTCGTCGCGCTGGCCCACCAGTCGCTGCGCAGCCACCGCCTGGCGGCCGACGCCACGCGCGTCACCATTCCACCTGCCAAGGAGATCCTCTGATGGAGCTTGTTCTTTCGCTGGCCATCGGCATCGTGTTCGCCTCGGGCATCTGGCTTGTCCTGCGTCCGCGCAGCTTCCAGGTGCTGTGCGGCCTGATGCTGATGTCGTACGCCGTCAACCTGTTCATCTTCGCGATGGGCCGCCTGTGGGTCGATGCGCCGCCGCTCACCCCGGCCGGCACCCTGCCCAATCCGGCCATCCTGGCCGACCCGCTGCCGCAGGCGCTGGTGCTGACCGCGATCGTGATCGGCTTTGCCACCACCGCCCTGTACCTGGTGGTGATGATCGGTTCGCGCGGCCTGACCGGCACCGACCACGTTGACGGCAAGGAGCCCGATCTATGAGTCTGCACTGGACCCAGCACCTGATCCTGGTGCCGGTAATACTGCCGCTGCTGGTCGGCGCCGCGCTGGTCCCGCTCACGCAGGGCTGGCATCGCCTGAAGTTCTGGCTCAGCTACGCGTCGATCCTCGGCCTGGTGGCCAATGCGCTGGCGCTGGTCCACCTGACCGACGGCGGCGCCTGGCAAGACGGCATGGGCATCTACCTGGCCGCCAACTGGAGCGCGCCGTTCGGCATTGCGCTGCTGGCCGATCGCCTGAGCAGCATCTTGCTGCTGCTCACCGCCCTGCTGGGCCTGGCAGCGCTGCACTTCACCAAGCAGCGCTGGGGCCGGATCGGCGTGCACTTCCACACACTGTTCCAGTTCCTGCTGATGGGAATCAACGGCGCCTTCCTGACGCACGACCTGTTCAACCTGTTCGTGTTCTTCGAAGTGATGCTGGCGGCCTCGTACGGCCTGGTGCTGCACGGGTATAACGCCGAGCGCATCCGCGCCAGCATGCAGTACATCGCGATCAACCTGGCCGGCGCCCTGCTGTTCCTGCTTGGCATCGCCCTGATCTACGCCACCACCGGCACGCTGAACATGGCCGATGTGGCGGGCCGCGTACCGCTGCTGGCGGGCGACGACCTGGCGCTGTTCAAGATTGGCGCCACGCTGATGGCGCTGACCTTCCTGACCAAGAGCGCGATGTGGCCGCTGGGCTTCTGGCTGCCGACCACCTACGCCGCCGCATCGCCGCCGGTCGCGGCGATGCTGGTGCTGATGACCAAGGTCGGCGCGTATGTCGTGCTGCGCCTGTGGCTGCTGATCTTCTCGGACGATGCCGGCGCTGCTGCCGGGTTCGGCAAGGATGCGCTGCTGTATGGCGGCATGGCGACCATCGTGTTCGGCGCCGCCGGCATGCTCGCGACCGACACGGCCGGGCGCATGGCGGGTTACGCCGCGATCATCTCGTCCGGCACGCTGCTGGCAGTGATCGGCTATGGCCAGCCCAACCTGGTCACGGCCGGCATCTATTACCTGATCGGCTCGACGCTCGCGGTGGCCGCGTTCCTGCTGCTGATCGAGCTGATCGACCGCATCCGCACGCCACGCTCGGCGATGCTGGCGCTGACCATGGAAGCCTATGCGGTCGAAGACACGCCGGCCGAACCGGTCGGCCGGGGCGTGCCGGCCGTGATGGCGTTCCTGTCGCTGGCCTTTTCCGCCTGCGCGCTGATGATCGCCGGGTTGCCACCGCTGCCGGGCTTCATCGCCAAGTTCGGCATGTTCCATGCGGTGCTCCACCCGCAGGTCGTGGCCACTGCCGCAAACGGCGTCATGACGGGGCCGACCACGATCCCTGTCGCCGGCTGGGTGCTGATCGCGCTGATCGTGCTGTCGGGCCTGATCGCCGTGATCTCGATGATGCGCTTTGGCGTGCGCACCTTCTGGGCCAGCGGCGTGCTGGTGCCGCCCAAGCTGCACCGGACCGAAGTGGTACCGATTCTTTTCCTGCTGGGGCTGGCGATCGGGATGACCATCCAGGCCAATGCGCTGTTCGGCTACCTGGCGCGCGCCAGCGACGCGATCCATCGTCCGGCAACCTATATCGACCGCGTGCTGTCCGAGCCGACCCTGCCCGGGCCGGCATCCTCGCCCGCGCCGACCCTCAACCTGACACCGGAGGCGCCATGAAGCGCTGGCTCCCCCACCCCGTCGTCTCGCTGCTGCTGTGCGGCCTGTGGCTACTGCTGAACCAGACCCTCTATCCTGGCCACATCCTGCTCGGGATCGGGGTTGGCATCGCCGCGCCAATCCTGACGCGGTACCTCAACCCGCTCGGGTATCCGCGCATGGGCGCGCCGATGGTGGCGCTGCGCCTGCTGGGCTCAGCGTCGATCGAGGTGGTGCGTTCGTGCATCAACGTCAGCCGGGTGATCCTGTTCAACGACTATACCAACCTCAAGGCGCAGTTCATCCGGGTGCCGCTGACGATGCGCGACGAGTACGGCCTGGCCGCGCTGTCGTGCCTGATCAACATTACGCCGGGAACGGTGTGGACCGAACTCGACCCGGAGCGGCACGAGTTGATCCTGCATGTGTTCGACCTGCACGATGCGGCCTGGTGGATCGAGACCATCACCACCCGCTACGAGCAGCCCCTGATTGAAATCTTCGAGAAGAAAGGCTCCCATGGCGACCCTGCTTGAACTGTCGATTGGCTATGGCCTCGTGTGCACGGTGGCGGCGATGCTGCTGTGCTTTGTGCGCCTGCTGATCGGGCCCTCGGCCCACGACCGCGTGCTGGCGCTCGACACGCTGTGGATTTGCGGCATGCTGCTGGCGCTGGTGCTGGGCATCCGCTTCGGCACCCAGGTCTATTTTGAAGCGGCCATGCTCATCGCACTGATCGGTTTTGTCTCGACCATCGCAATGGCCAAGTTCCTGATGCGCGGGGAGATCATCGAATGAACGGTATCGAACACCTGCCCGGTTGGGCTGCGCTCATCGTCTCGCTGCTGCTGATCGTGGGATCGAGCATCGTGCTGATCGGCGCCCTGGGTCTGGTACGCCTGCACACCTTCTACCAGCGCATCCACGGCCCGGCGATCACGGTCTCGCTCGGCACCGCCAGCCTGCTGCTGGCATCCATGCTGTACTTCACGGTCGCGCAATCGCGCCCCGTGGTGCACGAGGTGATCATCGCCCTGTTCGTGCTGCTCACGGCGCCGGTGGTGTCGATGATGATCATGCGCGCCGCCGTCTACCGCGACCTCCGGGCCCGCAAGGCAAACGCCGGGGCGACCGAGGGCGACGTGTACTCGATCGTCGACGAAGAATAAACCACGGGCCGGGGCCGATACGCGCCCCGACCCGCCTCTCCCCGTAGAGTAAATACAACACGCCTGTCGTGACGTTGGCGCATCGCAGCAATGATAGCGCTATCAAGTCGCGTCCTTATACGCCGAGTCAACGGCCCTGATCCACCCCGACATTTTCCGCGAGACTCCCGCGCTGCTCCGCCATATTGCATTGCGTTGCAACATCGATATCTGGTTTACAAATTCTACAACCTCGACAACACTGAAAAAAAGCGCGATGTTAGCGCTAACGAAATAGAGGAGAAACGATGTCGGCAAGCAGCACATCCCCCGCCCTGCGCTGGGTTGTCATGGGTGTCAGCGGATCGGGCAAGAGCACGGTGGGGGCATTGCTGGCTGCCCATGACGGCGTCCCCTTCCTCGAAGGCGATGCCTATCATCCGCCCGCCAACGTCAGCAAGATGAGCGCCGGCATTCCGCTCGACGACGACGACCGCGCCGGCTGGCTTGCCAGCCTGGCCGGCGAAATCCGCACTGCGCGTGAACAAGGCCATGGCCTGGTGCTGTCCTGCTCGTCGCTGAAGCGGCGCTACCGCGACCTGCTGCGCGACGCCGATCCGGCGCTGCGCTTCGTCCACCTGGCCGGCCCACGCGCGCTGATCGCCACGCGCATGACAAGCCGCCCCGGCCACTACATGCCGCCGTCGCTGCTCGAGAGCCAGTTGCGCATCCTCGAGCCGCTCGAGCCGGACGAAACCGGCCTGACCCTCGATATCACACTGGCGCCGCAGGCGCTGGTGGAACGCATCACGGCCAGCGCCTGATCAGCGCAGCCCTTACCCATTTGCCAGCAGGCGTAGCCACCCACCCATAGAGGCGGCGCGCTTTCAACCAACGAGCATCGAGGAGACAACCATCATGCGCACACCCGTTCAACGCACTCTCATCAGCCTGGCCGTGGCCAGCGCCTGCTGGATGGTCGGCGCCGCCGCCCACGCCCAGCAGGCGCAAACCGAGCCGGCCATCGACACCACACCCGAAGCGACTGCGCCAGAGGCCACGGCGGCAGTGGCAGAACCGGCTTCCACGTCGGTGGTACGCATCTCGGGCTCACGCATCGCCGCGCGCGGCTTCTCCCAGCCGACGCCCACCACGAGCCTGAGCGCTGCCGACCTCGAAAAGGCGGCCAAGCCGAACCTGTTCAACACGCTGACCGAACTGCCGGCGCTGCAGGGCAGCACGGGCCGCACGACCAGCACCAACAGCACCAGCAGCGGCATCCAGGGCCTGAGTTCCCTGAGCCTGCGCGGGCTGGGCACGATCCGGACCCTGACGCTGCTCGACGGCCAGCGCGTCGTCGGCGCCAACGTCACGGGCGTGACGGACGTCAGCCAGTTCCCGCAGCTGCTGGTCAAGCGCGTCGACGTGGTCACCGGCGGCGCCTCGGCGTCGTACGGTTCGGACGCGGTGGGCGGTGTGGTCAACTTTGTCACCGATAAAACCTTCACCGGCTTCAAGTCGAATGTTCAGCTGGGCCAAACCAAATACGACGACGACCGGGGTGCCACGGTGCAGGCCGCCTGGGGCCGGGCCTTCCTCGACAACCGCCTGCACGTGACGGCCAGTGGCGAATTCACGAAGGAAAACGGGATCGAATCACCCGGCATTGGCGGCATGGGCCCGAACGGGCGCACCTGGTACCAGAACCCGGCCTATTCGGTCCGTCCACTGAACCAGACTGGTGACGGCCTGCCGCAATACCGCGTGATCTCGAACGCGCAGCAGTACCAGTATTCGAAATACGGCCTGATCACGAACGGCCCGCTGCAGGGCACTGCGTTCGGCGACGGCGGCGTGCCGTACCAGTTCCAGTATGGCTCCAACGGCCGGCCCACCGGCACGGGTGCGGTCACCGGCTGCGTCAATCCGTTCTGCATCGGCGGCGATTTGAGCGGCAGCGTGGGCTCGGGCACCAACCTGGCCATGAACTTCAAGCGCCAGGTGGCCTATACCCGCGTCTCGTTCGACCTGAACCCGGACAACCAGATCTACTTCACGGCCAACTACGGCAAGGTCGCCTCGCGCTTCTCGCCCAACCCGGGCGCGGCCAAGAACGCCAACCTGACCATCCAGTGCTCGAACCCGTTCCTGCCGGCCTCGATCCTGGCCGCCTGCGCGCAGAACAACATCACCAGCTTCCAGTACGGCACCGCCAACGCGATCTTCCCCGACAACATCGACGTGCAGCCGACCCGTACCCAGCGCCGCTTCGTCGTCGGGGCCGAAGGCAGGTTCGACCTGTTCGGCAAGTCGTGGGGGTACGACGCGTACATCACGCATGGCGAGAACAAGACCAATCTCGACGCCAACAACATGACGATCAACCGCCGCTACAACGCCGCGATCGACGCCGTGCGGGCGCCGAACGGGCGGATCGTCTGCCGCAATCCGGTGGCCGCCGCGTCGGGCTGCGTGCCGCTCAATATCATCGGCAACAACCCGGTCGATCCGGCCGCCTGGGCGTATATCGCGCCCGAGAACGGCCCGCGCCAGCGCACCACGCAAAGCCAGGATGTCGGCAGCTTCAATATCAACGGCGAATTGTTCGAAGGCTGGGCCGGCCCGGTCTCGCTGGCCACGGGCGCCGAATACCGGCGTGAAAAATACCGCGTGCGCGGCGACGCCTACGGCAATGGCGTCACGCCCGCTTCGCCGAACAACGCCATGTATCCGGTCGACCCGCTGCTCGACACCACGGTGGGCAACAACTGGTACGCCGGTAACTTCCACAACGGCGACGGCAGCTACAACGTGCGCGAAGCCTATGTAGAGCTGAACATCCCGCTGCTGAAATCGGCCACCTGGGGCGAAGCGAACCTGAACCTGGCTGACCGCGAGACCAAGTACAGCACCGCCGGCAAGGTGGGCAGCTGGAAAATGGGCGCCACCTGGCAAACGCCCATCGACGGCCTGCGCCTGCGCGGCGTGACGTCGAAAGACGTGCGCGCGCCGAACCTGAGTGAGCTGTATGCCGCGCCGGTGGTGGTCAACAACGTGGTCCAGTACCAGGGCAACACGATCAGCGTGCAGGAGCGCACCGTCGGCAACACGGCGCTGCGGCCCGAGATCGCGCGCAACAATTCGTTCGGCATCGTCCTGAGCCAGCCAACATGGGCGCCCGGCTTTTCGGTATCGCTCGACTACTTCGACATCAAGGTCAAGGGCGTGATCGCCGCGCTGACCATCCAGCAGGAAGTCGACCTGTGCGTGGCCGGCAACCAGGAAATCTGCGCGGCCATGGTGCTCAACAACCCGGGCAACAACTACGTCACGGTGCAGAACTTCAACCTCGCTTCGCTGCAGACGAAGGGCTTCGATATCGAGACCTCGTACAGAACAGGACTCGAACGAGTGAACCTGCCGGGGCGCTTCACGTTCCGCGCGCTGGGCACGCGCAACCTGCACTTCATCACCGACACGGGCGTGGTCGGCACGATCCCGGTGGACGCCGCTGGCTCGAACATGGGCAACACGCCGAAGTGGAAGGTGCTGGCGCAGCAAACCTGGGAGCACGACAAGCTCAGTCTCACGCTGACCGAGCGCTGGATCAGCGACGGCACCTACCGCAACGACTTCATCGAGTGCCAGACGGGTTGCCCGGTGTCGACACTGATCCACCCGACCATCTACAACAACCGGATGAAGGGCGCGACCTACGTCGACCTGGGCGGTAGCTACAACGTGTCCAAGCAATTGCAGCTCTACTTCAAGATCGACAACCTGGCCGACAAGGGCCCGGAACCGGCGCCGCAGACCAACGCCAGCTACGGCATCAACCCGGCGCTGTACGACGTGGTCGGGCGCACCTACCGGGCCGGCCTGCGCTACGGCTTCTGACCGGCCGGCGGCATGCTCGATATCGTCTCCGTGCTGCTGGCGGTGGGCCTGCTCACGCTGTTGATCGCATGGGGCAAGGTCCAGCCCCTGCTGGCCTTCGTGGCGGCGTCGCTGCTGGCGGCGCTGCTGCTGGGGGTGCCGCTGGCGCGCATCCCCGGCGCCATCGAAAAGGGCATCGGCGACCTGCTCGGCTCTCTGGTCGTGATCATCTGCCTGGGCGCCGTGTTCGGCAAACTGATCGCCGACAGCGGCGCAGCGCGCCGCATCGCCACCTGCCTGGTCGATGCGCTGGGGCCGCGCCGCCTGCCGATCGCATTGACGATCACCGGCTTCGTGGTCGGCATCCCGCTGTATTACAACGTCGGCTTCGTGCTGCTGGTGCCGCTGATCTTCTCGCTCGTCTACAGCTCGGGACGCCCCGCCGTGGCGCTGGCGATCCCGCTGCTGGCGGGCCTGTCGATCGCGCACGGCTTCCTGCCGCCGCACCCGGCGCCGGTGGCGCTGGTGGCCGCGATCCACGCCGACATGGGCACCACGCTGCTGTACGGGATCCTGGTGGCGGTGCCCACCCTGATCATCGCAGGGCCGGTGTTCGCCGTGACGCTCACGCGCATCCAGGCCAAGCCGGCCGCCATCTTCCAGGAGAGCCAGCAGGCGCCGGCTGCGCAGCTGCCCGGCGCGTTCAACAGCTTCGCCACCGCGCTGCTGCCGGTGCTGCTGCTGGGCGCGACCACGCTGTTGACGATGGTGCGGCCTGACCTGGGTGGCGTGCTGGCGTTCTTTGCCAATCCGCTGGTCGTGATGCTCGTCTCGTATGCGGTGGCGATCGTCTCGCTCGGCCTGGCGCAGGGGCGCTCGTTCGTCACCGTGATGCAGGGCCCGGCCGAGGCGATGCGCGAGATCGCGCCGATCCTCCTGATCATCGCCGGCGCGGGCGCGCTCAAGCAGGTGCTGGTCGAATCGGGGGTGAGCGCCGATCTGGGCGCGCTGCTCTCGGGCTTGCCGGTGTCTCCGCTGGTGCTGGGCTGGCTGGTGGCGACCGTGATCCGCATCTGCCTGGGCTCGGCCACCGTTGCGGGCGTCACGGCCGGCGGCATCGTCGCCCCGCTCGTCCAGAGTTCGGGCGTCGACCCGAACCTGATGGTGCTGGCCATCGGCGCCGGAAGCCTGATGTGCAGCCACGTCAACGACTCCGGCTTCTGGATGTTCAAGGAATATTTTGGCCTGTCGCTGCAAGACACGTTCCGCTCCTGGACGCTGATGGAAACGCTCGTCGGTGTGTTCGGCCTGTTGTTCGTCCTGCTGCTGTCCCAACTTTTATCGCTGTGATCCGTTTCAAGGAAACCACCATGATGACAAGGATGTTCGCTCTTCCCCGCGCACTGGCCTTCTTGCTGCTGCTGGCGGCCAGTGTCTCCGCCGGCGCCGCGTCGCTGTCAGCCTATCCCGCCATGCCGGTCGACCCGCGCGCGATCGTCGTGCGCGCCACCGGCGACGGCGTCACCGACGACAGCGCCGCGCTGCAGGCGGCCATCGACAGTGCGGCCAACGGGGGCCAGGGCGGCGTGGTGTTCCTGCCGTCGGGGCGCTACCGCGTCACGCGCTCGATCCTGATTCCACTGGCGGTACGCGTCTATGGCGTGGGGCCGACGCGCCCGGTGTTCGTGCTGGCGGCAAATACGCCGGGCTTTCAGAAGGGCGTGGCGAACATGGTGATCTTCACCGGCGGCGACCAGTACAGCGTGGGCAAGGTGCCGATGCCGGTGCCGAGCGCCGTGCCGTTCAGCGTTGAAGACGGCAAGGCGGTGCGCAACGCCAATTCATCGACTTTCTATTCGGCGCTGTCGAACGTCGACTTCGAGATCAAGGACGGCAACCCGGCCGCCGCCGCCGTGCGCATGCACACGGCGCAGCACTCGAACCTGAGCCACATCGATTTCCATATCGGCTCGGGCCTGGCGGGCGTTTATCAAGTGGGCAACGTGGCCTACAACCTGCGCTTTCACGGTGGCCGCTACGGCATCCTGAGCGAAAAGACCTCGCCGGCATGGCAATTCACGCTGCTCGATTCGACCTTCGATGGCCAGCGGGACGCGGCGATCCGCGAGCATGAAGCCAGTCTCACGCTGGTCAATGTCGACATCCGCAATACGCCGGTGGGGGTCGAGATCAACCGCGGTTATGGCGACTGGTTGTGGGGCAAGGACGTGCGCTTCGAGAACGTCAGCCGCGCCGCGCTCATCGTCAGTAACGAGAACAATGTGTACACGCAGGTCGGCATGGAAAACGCCAGCGCGCGCAATGTGCCGACGTTCGTGCGCTTTCGCGACAGCGGCCGGGCGCTGGCCGGCAAGGGCCGCGACTACTTGGTGAAAGAGTCCAACTACGGCCTGTTCATCAGGCAGATGGGCGAGCCGGGCCAGTTCTCGACCAACTACAAGACGGCGGCGCTGCCGGCCAATGGGGCACCAACGCGCGCGCTGCGCGCCCTGCCGGCATCGAACGACTGGGCCAATGTCCTGGAGTACGGTGCGAAGGGCGACGGCAGCACCGACGATACGGCGGCGCTCCAGAAAGCCATCGACAGCCGCCGCACGGTGTACCTGCCGCTGGGCTTCTACGTCGTCAACGACACGATCCGCATGAAGCCGGACACGGTGCTCATCGCGCTGCATCCGGGCTTGACGCAACTGGTGATTCCGAATGGCTCGCCGCAGTACCAGGGTATCGGCAGCCCGAAGGCGCTGTTAGAGAGCGCACGTGGCGGCGACGGCATCGTCTCGGGCCTGGGCCTGGCCACCGGTGAAGTCAACAACCGCGCCGTGGCGCTGCTGTGGCGCGCAGGTGAGCAATCGCTGGTGGACGACGTGCGTATCCAGGGCGGCCACGGCACGCGCCTGTACGACGGCAGCCGCGCCGACCCGTACAAGAAGGACGCCAGGTTCGACACCACCGCACATTGGGACCGCCAGTATCCGAGCGTCTGGGTGACCGATGGCGGCGGCGGCACGTTCTCGGGCATCTGGTCGCCCAGCGGCTATGCGCAGGCCGGCTTCTACGTCACCAATACCACCACGCCGGGCAAGGTCTACGAGCTCTCGGCCGAGCACCACATCCGCGCCGAGATCGTGCTGGACAAGGTGCAGAACTGGGAATTTTTGGCGCCGCAGACCGAGGAGGAAGTGCGCGACGGGGCTGACGCGGTATCGGTCGAGATCCGCAACTCGAAGAACATCCTGTTCGCGAACTACCACGGCTACCGCGTGACGCGTTCGTACAAGCCGATGCCGGCCGCGATCCTGATCACCAATTCCAGCGACATCCGGTTTCGTAACGTGCACGTGAACGGCGAGAGCGGCTTTGCCACCTGCGACGACGCCGGCTGCGCCACCTATCTGCGCGCCAGTAAATTCGCCTACGAGAACGCGATCCGCGACGTGACCAACAAGCTCGATGTGCGCGAGCGCGAGTTCGCCGTATTCGACTACAGTGGCGCGCAGCGCAAGGCCCCCGCGCCGCTGGGCAAGGTGGCCAGGCTCGAAGGCGGCTTCTATTCGATCGCGGGCGGCGCCGTGGATGCAGAGGGCAAGCTGTACTTCATCGACCGTCACTGGAAGCGCATCTTCAGCTGGACCAAGGATGAAGGCCTGGTCGTGGTGCGCGACGCGCCGCTCGATCCGGTCAACCTGGCGATCGACAACAGCGGCAACCTGATGGTGCTGTCGTCCTACGGCCCGCAGGCGAGCGTGTATGCGTTCGATCCGCGCAAGCCCGGCCTGGACATGACGATGATCCAGCCCACGCCGGTAACAGCCCGCAACGGTGGGCGCATCGCGGTGCCCGTCAACTTCTGGCAAAACGGCGAATTCAAGGACCAGCTCAATCCCGATAGCTACGAGTTCACGACACTGGCCGAACTATTCGCCCGCGACGTGGCGCTCCCGAAAGCGAACCAGTACGTCTCGCCCGACGGCAGCCTGGCGCTGCCGGCCTACCGCGTGCTGCGCCAGGGCGCGGCCGACCACCTGGGCTGGCGCTGGGCCGATTCGCTGCAGACGCACGGTTTCGTCACGGCCCCGGTGGGTGGGCGCGTCGTGTTTACCAACGGCTCGGAAAACCGCACCTTCAGCGGCGTGGTGGGCGCTGGCGGCGGGATCACTGATCTGAAGCTCGTGGCCAATCGCGGCGGCGAAGGCGCGGCGGTGGCGCCCAATGGCGACGTGTATGTGGCCAACGGCCAGGTCTTCATCTATGGCAAGGACGGCAAGCAGAAGGGGCGCATCGACGTGCCGGAGCGGCCGCTGCAACTGCTGTTTGGCGGCGCAAACAAACGGACACTCTTCATCCTGACCCACCACGCGCTGTACGCAGCGCAGATCAACTGAGGACGGCAATATGAAACGCATCACCAGGGTGCTGGGCGCAGCGCTGCTGCTGGCAGCGGCAGCGGACGGCATGGCCGAGGACCAGTTCAAGCTGCTGGTGCTGGCCATGCCAGGCAAATACCACTACGAGTACATCCCGATCGCGCGCGACAGCCTGGAACGCATGGCCAGGCTGCACGCGTTCGAACTCACCTACACCAACAAGCCGCAGGTGTTCGAGGGCGACCTGACGCAATATGCGGCCGTGATGTTCCTGAACACGCCGGGCGAAGAGCTGAACGCGGCGCAGCGCGCGAAGTTCGAGGCGTACATGCGCGGCGGGGGCAACGCGATCGTCGTGCACCGCGCCGCGATCACGCCGCCGAACGACTGGGTCTGGTACGAAAAGATGGTGGGCCGCTCGGTGGGGCCGCACCCGAAGCTGCAGACGGGCGTGGTCACGGTCGTCGACCAGAACTTCCCGGCCACCTTCGGCCTGCCCGCGCGCTGGATCTGGAGCGACGAATTCTACGTCACGACCAATCCCTATCAGGTGAAGATCGACACGGTGTTGAGCGTGGACGAGTCGAGCTACGACACGACGAAGATCTGGCCGGGACAAACCGTCAAGGGCATGGGCAAGGATCACCCGATCGCCTGGCACCACCGGCACGAACAGGGCCGCGTGTTCGTCACCACGCTGGGCCACAACGGCGAGATGTACCGCGATCCGCAGTACCTGAACCATCTGCTGGGCGGGATTTACTGGAGCGCGACGGGGTTGGGGCAGAAGCGCTGATCGGGCGTGCAAACCAATCGCCACTCGTGGCACAGTAACAACCGTTGGACGCGTGGACGGGAAACCCGTCCACGCTACATCGTATCGTCCGCGTAGGGTGGACGGCTACGCCGTCCACGCGTTCAAACCAATCTCGTTTGGCGGCGCAACAACGAACGTCGGACACGTGCACGATCATGCCGCTCACGTACGCTTTCGCAATCGCTTCCACCCCAACACCAGTCCCGTCGACGTCAGCGCGGCGCCCAGCGTGCACAGGGCAAACACGGCCACATCCCGCACCGGCCAGCGGCGCAACAACGCAAAATCCATCTGGTGCATGCCGCTGAACAGCCAGCGGTTCCAACGGCTGTCCCGGTCGACGAAACCTGCCACGCGACCATGCACCGCATCGATATAAAAGACCGGTGCATCCGGCAGGTGGAAGCGCGCACGCAGCACGGGGAAGGCGGCTTCGCGATGGTGGCCATAGTAATAGTCGTCGGCGTCAAGGAGCATCGTCGTCGTCATCGCCACCCCGGGCCGGATGGCCTGCGCGCTGCGCAGCAGCAGCGCTTGCGGCAACAAGCTGGACACGGCGCCATCCTGCGCGCGCAGCAGCGTGCGTTCGGTGCGGCCCAGGGCGCTCAGGTACAGCGTGCCGCCCACGCGGCGCCATTCCAGTTCGAGCGCGCCGGGATGCACCCGCAGCAAGGCGGCCGCATCGATTGCCAGGTCATCGCTGGTCAGCGCCCCGCCCGCGAATGCAAGGCGATCCTGCGCGGTCGCTCCGGGGTCGGAGGGAAAGCCGAACGGGCCGACCGACAGCCAGCCGCTGAACAGCCAAGTGATGACGAGCACACCGCCGCTCAGGCCCAGCCAGTGGTGCCAGCCCTGCCAGCCTTTGTACGGCGACATGCGCCCGCCCGCGTAACGGCGCTGCACGCGCAGTCGTTGGGCGCCCAGCACCATGCCGGTCACGGCCAGCAGCAGAGCCACGCCCGACGTCGACATCACGGCCAGGCGCCATGCTTCGTTGTGCTTGCGCAGCGGCGTGACGTAGACCCAGTGGACGACGGCGCCGACCCAGTTCCAGGCGCGCTCGCTGCGCGTCGTGTCGCGCACCAGTTCGCCGGTGCGGCTCGAGACGTACACCACGCTGCCGGCATCATCGTCGGCCGTGATGCGCAGCAGCGGCTGGTGCACGCGCACCGCGCCGAACGTCCACTGGTCCACATCAATGGCTTCGAACGACAGCGCGCGCGCATGCGGCGCCGCGCTGCGCGCACTGCTCGACGCTACCTGCTCGTCGACCACGAGCACTGCGCCGTTGTCAGCCCACACCGAGTTCCAGGTGCCGTCATGGCCAAAATGCCAGGCCGGGCGGCCCGCGACCGTGTTCAGGCGCACCGCATCGGGCATGCCCTTCAACGCCGTCTCGCGCCACGCCGCATCCGCGCTCACCTGCACACGCGCCGGAACGAGCGGCGCAAGCCACGTGCGGCGCTCCGCCTCGGTCAATTCGGGATACGGGACATACATCATCACGATGCCCGAGCCAAACCACAGCAGGACCAGCAGGCCGATGCCGATCCCCAGCCAGCGATGCCACAGGTACAGCTGGCGCTTCATCGAAGCCATCGCAATCCCGCTCAATAACGCCAGTGGAGCGTCCGCCCGGCATGCCGCTCGCCAGTAGCACACTGCAGGCCGATGATGGCCGGTAGCGCGCGCAACAAGGTTATTTTCATCATTTGCTCTATTTTTTTGCCGGGGTTTCCGTGGGCTCGATCAGCACCAGCTTGCCGGTCTTGGGATCGCGATAGACTTCGCCGACGCGGTCGTAACCGCTGCCGTCTTGCGTCACGCCGCTGGCGGGGCGCTCGATCTGGCGGCCTTTCTCGACGGGTTGCGGCGGTTTGATGGCGCCTTGCGAGCCGGCGATTGCCGCGATCAGGCCGCAGGCAAAGACCAGCATCACGTCGACCAGGTTGACCAGGCTCGCGCGCGGGTCTTCGTCGCTCTGATCGAAGCGTGCGTCGAGATGGCGATACAGGCGCAGGCGGCCACGTGCCGGGGCGCTCATGCCAGTGCCTCCATCGCGTCGAGCGTCTCTTCGTACCAGCGGCGACGCAGCTTGCCGATCACCAGGCCGGCAATGCCGGCAACGAGGCCCAGCACGGTCGCATCGAAAGCGACCGTCACGGCGCTCGCCAGCTTGGCCGGATCGCCTTCACCCAGCGCGGCCAGGCCAGGCCCGAGCGGAATGATCGTGGCCATCAAACCCAGCATCGGCGGGATGCGCGCCAGCAGGTCGGCGCGCTCCAGACGGTGACGGGCCAGCTTCTGCACGTGCTCGACGTTGCCGGATGCGCGCAGCCGGGCCAGCCCATGAAAGCGCTCCCCGACGGCGATGCCCGATTCGACCAGCGCAATGGCGCAGCCGGCCAGCAGCGCCACCAGCGAAGGCGTGAGCAGCCAGCTGACGGCGTCGTGCAGCCAGGCATAGGACAAGTGATCGATCATGGAGTACTCCTTACAGGTTGGGGGATGCTGCGGCCGCGCCACAGACCGAGCGCAAACAGGGCGAAGCAGGCCGCGAGGATGACCAGGACCTGCACGATGCGCAGGCCAGGGAGCGGCGCGGGTTCGGGTGGTTGGTTGAGTTCATACACGCGCATGGCTGGCGGTGCCGCCGGTGCGGGCGCGGAAGGCGCCTGCCCCTGCTGCGCGTCGGCGCGTGGCGGCGCCGCGGCCGGTGATGCCGCCGCGGCCGGCGCGCCGGCCGGCACCGGGACCGCAAGCACCGGCAGCATCTCGCCGCGCGCCTTTGCCAGCGTCACACCAAGCTGCTGCGCGTCGCCCCGATCGAGTTGCGGTGCCAGCCAGCCCCACATCGGGTGATCGGGCGACGTGTGGCCACTGCCCGGCAAGCCGTTGGCGGCGACCAGGCGCGCCAGCTCGCCGCCCATCGTGCGGATCGTTTCCGGATCGGTCTTCCAGAAGCCTTTTTCGGCCGCCACCATGAACACGGCCAGCATGTGCGCCTTGACGTGCGCGTTGTGGCGCTGGCCCAGAAATGCCGGCAGGCCGAGCTTGTGCGCATCGTCGAAGTAGACGGCCTTGACTTCGTCCCAGGCCCAGTTCTTCACCAGGTCCGGGCGCGTGACCTGCCAGCCCCACAGGTTCTCGATGAATTCCTGCCCCATCGTGCGTGCGCCCGAGTAGCCGTTGTCCATCAACGGGCGCAGCCACGCGGGATTCAGGAAGCGCCCGCGCAATTCGCCCAGCAGCGCAGTGGCCAGCGGCTCGACGTCGGCCTGGCCCGGCCGCCCGTGCTGCAGGATCAATGCGTCCGGCACGCGGCCGGTGCGCGTCTCGATGGCCAGCGACAGGCCGCCCAGATAGTCGAAGGCGTCGTTGTTGTCGAGCAGGCCGTACAGATTACTGGCGCGGCCGTGGTAGGTACGGTGGATGCCGTCCAGCGCCACATCGAAGGCGCGGTGCTGGGCGTCGCCATCGGCATCCAGGCCATACGCGTGGCCCATGCGGTTGCGGTAGGCGCGGCCGATTTCCTCGCGCTCGCGCCAGGCGCCCGAGCGTTCGGTCAGGCGGTTCACGCCGGTGCCGTACGCGCCCGGCGCATCGCCGAACACGCGCAGCGCGGCGCCCTGCCCCGCTTCGATGGTCGATGCGCCGCCCGCGACCAGCGCGCGCTGGCGCACCAGCCATTCGCGCGCGACCCGGTTGTCCTTCACGGCCTCACTACCCCAGGCGGCGCCCTGGAGCGGCGCCAGCGCGGCTTGCAAGGCTTCGCGCAGGGCTGGATCTTGCCGCGCCATCGTTTCAGCGGACGCCGCCAGCGCCAGCCGACCGGCGCGGTCGATCAGGCGGATCAGGTTCGGGTACAGGTCGCGAAAGAGGCCAGACGTGGTCACCAGCGCGTCGCGCCGCACGGCGCCCGGCACCAGGCGCACGTCAGTGACGATGCCGCGCGCATTCCAGACCGGCTCCGCGCCCATCATGGCCAGTGCGAAGCCGACCATCACGCCCTCATCACGCACGGCATCCGACGCCCACAGGATGATGCCTTCACTACCCTGCTCCCGCGCAGCGTCGCCCCTGCTGCGCGCCATCGCCTTGGCCGCCATCTTCTGCGCCAGCCCGAAACCCAGGCGCGTCGGCAGGATGTCGCCATCGACCGCGTGGAAGTTACGGCCCGTCGGCAGCGCCTCTGGTGAGCGCAGCGGGTCGTTGCCCTTGCCCGGCTCGATGTAGCGGCCATCCAGGCCCGCCAGCAGGCCGACCATCTCGCGCCGCGGCGAGTCGCGCAGCTTGTCGGCGATGGACGGATCGTCGATGCCGCTCTTGGTCATCGACTCGAGCATCAGGTCGAGCGACTTCTGGTCCCACGGCCGGCCAAACACGTGCAGGCCGAACGGCATGAATTTCTCTTGCAGCTTGGTCAGGTAGTGGCCAATCTCGTGCGCCAGTAAATCGTCATCGGCGGCGTCGAAGCCGATGCCCCTCACTTCGAGCACGTCGGACATCGATGCTTCGAGTTCGGCGCGCAGGTTCAGCGCCACGACGCGCTCGCGCATCAGTTGCGCGGCCTGCGTCTTGAGCGACTCGGACGACGCAGCTTCGAAACTCTCGACGATCTGGCGCAGCGACAGCAGCTCGTCGTACAGCGGTGTCGTCGCCAGCGGGGGCGTCAGGTGGTCGACGATGATCGCCAGCCCTCGGCGCTTGGCCTGCGTGCCTTCGCCCACGCCGTCGACGATGTATGGGTAGATGCCCGGCAGGTCACCCGCGATCAGGCTGGGATAGTCGTCGCTCGACAGACCCACCGCTTTACCGGGCAGGAATTCAAAGGTCGAGTGGCGCCCCACGTGCACGAGGGCGTCGGCCTTGAAGCGGTCGCGGATCCAGTGGTAGAAGGCCAGGTACTGGTGCGGCGGCGTGATGCTGGTATTCGCGTGCAGCAGTTCTTCATCGACTTCCCAGCCGCGCGGCGGCTGCGGACCGATGAACACATTGCCGAACGTGAGGCCCGGCACCAGCAGCTTGCCGCTGTCGACCATCACCTTGCCCGGCGCCGGCCCCCAACCGCGCATGCCTTCGATGCCGTAGCCGATCAGGCGCCGATACAGCGGCGCGAGCGCCTTGCACGGACTGGGTTTACTGTCATCGAGACAGGCGCGGTAGCCGTCTTCGAGCGCATGCAGGTCGCGCGTGGCCTGCACGCGCTGCGGATGGTCGACACCTTCGACCAGGTGCAGCAGTTCCTTGATGATCGTCTCGGCCTGTTTGCGGCCCGGCGCGCGCTCGCCCTGCGCTTCGGCGACCAGCACATCGGCATGCAGGCGGCCCAGCATGCCGTCCTTCATTTCGCCCTGCACGCGCGGTGCAAGCGTTGCGAACCAGCGCGCGTAGTCAGCCGCACTGACGCTATTGACGGTGGCGCTCATCTCGCGCAGCGCAGCGCGATCTTCGGGCAAATTCACGCCATGCGCCATGATCATGTCGAGCAGTGCTTCGGGCGTGGCCGGCAGATCGCCAACCGTGTAGCCGGCCGCCTTGAGCGCATGCAGCATGTCGAACAGCGACGCCGGTACGTTCAGGTTGTCGGCGCCGATGTTCTGGCGGCCCGGCGGGTGGTTGTAATAGACCATCGCGATGCGCTTGTCGGCATTGCGCTTGGCACGCAGCGCCAGCCAGCGGCTCACGCGCGCCGTCATACGATCGACTTCGGCCGGCAGCAGCACCGGCGGGCGGTTCTCGATGCCGGTCAGGCGGTCGCGCTGTGACTGGCCCAGCGCCGCCACCACCATCGGCTGGCCGATGCCCTGCAATTCGGGCAGCGCGACGCGGTACTGGACCGAATCGGGCGGCAAGCCGTCGGGCGAAAGCTGCCACCCGATGGCGGTGCGGTCCGACAGGCGGATCGCCTTGAACACGGGGATATCGAGGCGTTTGAAGGCTTCGCTGACGACTTCGCGCCCTTCGGCGGCGCCGACGACAAAGTCCTGCAGCACCACCAGCGCCGCCGGCCTGGCCGGCGCGATCAGCTCGGGCAGGCGCACCAGCGCTTCGCGCGACGCGCCGCCCCAGCGCGTGAGCAGCTGCACGCAGGCCTGCCCTTGTTCTTCGATGCGGCGGCACAGGGCGGCCGGCACCATGCCATCCATGTTTGCCAGGTCGAGCACGACGACGGTCGGGCGGTCCTTCAGACCAAGCTTTGCGGCGTTGCCCCAGGCGGCGGCGTCCTGCAGCTCGTTCTGGCCGACGCGCAGGCGCAGCGTCGGTTCTAGCAGCGGGGCGCCCAGCGCTGTCGACGGATGCAGCAGGTGGGCGATGAGGGCCGTCGTGTTGTCCACGCCGCCCGCTTGCCACACGCGCCGCGCCGCCAGCCATTGGCGCGCGGCGGGATTGGCCTCTGCCGCCTGCAGCGCGGCGGACGCCGGCGCTTCGGTTGCCAGTTCGCGCAGCAGCTCGGGCGCGAAGCCGGCCAGGCTGCCGTGCGCCGCGCGCGTCATCAGGTTCAGGCTTGCTTCGCCATTGAACGCCAGCACCGCGGTGCCTGGCTTTGCGTGGCGCGCCAGCGCATCCTTCATGCGGCGCGCCGGATCGCCGAACAGCGACACCGCCAGCACCGTGTCGGCGCGCGCGATCCACTGGCCTATCTCGCGTTCACTGGCGGCCATCAACTGGGCAGGTGTGCGTAACTGAATCCGGTCGCGCGGATGGCTGGCCAGGTGGCGGTGGGCGGCCTCGATCGCGCCCGGCGCGGCGCGCTCGGTGACCACGGCGAACAGGGTGGCGGCGTGGCTGTGGGCGCAGGCAAGCAGGAACGCGAGCAAAAGCGCCAGCGCAGTACAGGCGCGGGCAAGCGAAGCAGTGTTCATGTGAACGTTGACCTTTCAGCTGCGCGCCAGGGCGCGCATGACAACGGGCAGACGTCTTCCTTCCACGCTGGACGCGACAGGCCATGTGCACGCGTACGTGCGCACGCCTGCGCGAACGCATTGGCAACATAGAAGGAACGACGAACTACCAACAGGCACGCCCACACCCCGGGACGTACGCAATGCATCGTGATTGGCCGGTCTTCTGGCTTGCCGTCATCCTTCCCGGGTCCTGCCTTCCCGTGCACGGGGCACAGTGGCGTTCGACGAGGGTCGTCAGGCATACAGCAGCGGGGGCTGCGCCGGACTGGCGTGCGATGGATTCGCACACGTCACCGGCTTCCCGTTTCACCTTCCTGCAGACGAGCAGGACGGCACCATTCACTTGATTGGGCGCGATTCTACAGCCCGGGTGCGCCACTGTCACCGCATTCTTTGGCCATGCAGGTCATTTGGGAGCAGCCAGCGGCGCTGCATCGATCTTTAGCATGGCATCATCGGCGTCTGGCCTAGAATGGCGGTATCGTCCGGCATGGCCGGCACCAACTCATCCTTCGCGACGGTTCACATGATCACACAACAAGACTGCCTGGCCCTCGACGCGGCCGACCCGCTGGCGCCCCAGCGCAATGCCTTCGCGCTGCCGGACGGCGTGATTTACCTCGACGGCAATTCGCTGGGCGCCCGTCCCCGCGCGGCCCTGCAACGCGCGCAGGACGTGATCGCCGCCGAATGGGGCAATGACCTGATCCGCAGCTGGAACACGGCCGGCTGGTACGACTTGCCGCAGCGCCTGGGCACCCTGATCGCGCCGCTGATTGGCGCCGCGACCGATGAAGTGGTGGTCACCGATTCGACCTCGGTGAACCTGTTCAAGGCGCTGGCCGCGGCGCTCAAGATGCAGGCCGATGCGCCGGCGCACGCCGCACGCCGCATCATCCTCACCGAGCGCGACAACTTCCCGAGCGATATCTACATGGCCGAAGGCCTGATCGGCTGGCTCGAACACGGCTACGAGCTGCGCCTGCTCGACAGCTGGGCCGACCTGCCAGCCGCCCTCGAAGGCGACGCCGGCGCGCAGGTGGCGGTGGTGATGCTCACGCACGTCAACTACCGCACCGGGCGCATGCTCGACATGAAGACGATCACGGCGCAGATCCACGCCGCCGGCGCGCTGGCGATCTGGGACCTGGCCCATTCGGCCGGCGCAGTGGAGGTCGATCTGAACGGCGCGCAGGCTGACTTCGCGGTGGGCTGCACCTATAAATTTCTCAACGGCGGGCCCGGAGCGCCCGCGTTCATCTGGGTGCCGCAGCGCCACCACGCGCAGTTCACGCAGCCGCTCACCGGCTGGTGGGCGCACCGCCAGCCGTTCGCGATGCAGCCGGCGTTCGCACCGGTGGCCGGCATCAAGCGCGCGATGTGCGGCACGCAGCCGGTGGTGGCGCTGGCACTGATCGAATGCGGGCTGGCCGTGTTCCAGGACGTGACGATGGCGGCGCTGCGCAAGAAGTCCCTCGCCCTGTCGGACCTGTTCCTGGCGTTGCTCGAACAGGAATGCGCGGCGCATCCACTGGAGCTGATCACGCCGCGCAATCATGCGGACCGTGGCAGCCAGGTGAGCGTGACGCATCCGCACGGCTACGCAGTGATGCAGGCCCTGATCGCGCGCGGCGTGATCGGCGACTACCGCGAGCCGCAGGTCATGCGCTTTGGCTTCACGCCGCTGTACACGGGATATGACGATGTGTGGCAGGCCGTGATGGTGCTCAAGGATATCCTGGACCGCAGCGACTACCAGGTCGATGCCAAGCGCACCGCGGTGACGTGAGCGATTCTCGATCGATTCTCAAGAGAGGACACGATGCCCTGCCCTGTTACCCCTGATTCGTCCGCCAGCAACGCCGATGTGAGTGGCTGCCCTGTCGCGCAGCCCGGCTACCACGGTGCCAAGCTCGATTTCAGCAAGGACATGAGCTACGGCGACTACCTGTCGCTCGACACGATCCTCAATGCCCAGCATCCGCTGTCGCCCGAGCACAACGAGCTGCTGTTCATCGTGCAGCACCAGACCAGCGAACTGTGGATGAAGCTGATGCTGCACGAGCTGCACGGTGCGCGCGACAACATCGCGCTGGGCCAGTTGCCGGCGGCGATGAAGATGCTGGCCCGCGTGGCGGCGATCATGAACCAGCTCGTGCATGCATGGGATGTGCTGGCGACGATGACGCCGCCCGAGTACACGGCGATCCGCCCGTACCTGGGCGCGTCGTCGGGGTTTCAGTCGCACCAGTATCGCGAGATCGAATTCATCCTGGGGAACAAGAACGTCACGCATTTGCAGGTGCATCAGCACAAGCCTGACGCGCATGCGACGCTGCAGTGCGTGCTCGATAAACCGTCGCTGTATGACGAAGCGATCATGGTGATGGCGCGCAGCGGGCTGGCGGTGGATGCGGCGCGGGTTACCGGGCCGTGGCAGCAGGCGACGCGGTCGGATCCGTCGGTGAAGGCGGCGTGGATGGTGGTGTATCGCGACACTGACCAGTACTGGCCGCTGTATGAATTGGGCGAGAAGCTCGTCGATATCGAAACGGCGTTTCGCTTGTGGCGCTTCCGGCATGTGACGACGGTGCAGCGCGTGATCGGTTTTAAAACCGGCACCGGCGGCACGGACGGCGTGGGGTATCTGCGCAAGATGCTCGATGTCGTGCTGTTTCCGGAATTGTTCGAACTGCGCACCGAGCTGTAATCGCCTTCACACAAGGGGCGCATCGCCCTCACAATCGACAACCTTCGACAACCTTCGACAACCTTCGGCACCATTCGGCAACGAGAGAATCAAGCTGCACCAGCGCGGCGCCGAGTGCGAGCCGAAGGCGCACTTGCCGGTGCCGGGGGCGGTGGGTTTTATCGCGGCGGTGCCGCGCGGTGCGGTCGCTCAATACCTCGACCGCACAAAAAAGCGCCGTGAGTCACAGACCCACGGCGCTTTGATCGCTTCAACAACGTTTAGTCTTAGAACGGAATGTCGTCATCCATATCCGAGAAGTTCGGGGCCGGCTTCGGCTGTGGACGTGCTGCCGGTGCCGGTGGCGCCTGGCGTGGCGCTTGTTGGCGTGGCTGCTGTGGCGCCGAGTAGTCGTCGTCCATGCCGCCACCGCCCATACCGCCGCCCATGCCGCCGCTGTCGCCGCCCATGCCCTGGCGACCGCCCAGCATCTGCATGTTTTCAGCGATGACGTCGGTTGCGTAGCGCTCGATGCCGTCCTTGTCGGTGTACTTGCGGGTCTGCAGGCGGCCTTCGACGTAGACCGACGAGCCTTTTTTCAGGTATTGCGCGACGATCTCGGCCAGGCGGCCGAAGAACGAAATACGGTGCCACTCGGTCAGCTCTTTTTGCTCGCCGGTGTTGCGGTCTTTGGATTTGTACGAGGTGGCGACCGCGATGTTCGCGATGGCGTCGCCGCTCGGCATGTAGCGCACTTCCGGATCGCGGCCGAGGTTGCCGACGATGATGACCTTGTTAACTGATGCCATTTGATTACTCCTGCTGGGTATGATCAGCCCTGACTCTGCATGCTTCTAGGCGTCAGGGAACGTGGTGTTACAGCCCACCATTATGACGCCGGCGCCGACTTTTGCCACAATAATTTGTTGTGGCCCATCAGCCGCAATGGGGCATTCTCCTGTCGATTTTGTTGTCAATCCGACCTCGTCCATAACGCCGCAAGGGAATTATTTCAGGAATCTGAACGCTTTGTCATTGAAGCGCTCACGGATCGACCCACATACACCAGACTTCGCGTTCGCCACGCACTTGTGCACGGCGCAACCACTGGACAAATGTACAGCCGTAACAAAAACCAGCTACACTTACGGGTTCTCCCTGATTGGCCCGCTGATCATGTCTGAAGCGTTCGCGGCCCCGCCTTAACTAATAGAAAGTCTGCCCAACTTAATGGAAGAAATTCGCATTCGTGGTGCCCGCACGCACAATCTGAAGAATATCAATCTCGATCTGCCGCGCAACAAGCTGATCGTGATCACCGGTCTGTCGGGCTCCGGCAAGTCCTCGCTCGCTTTCGACACCCTGTATGCCGAAGGCCAGCGCCGCTATGTCGAGTCGCTGTCGGCCTATGCGCGCCAGTTCCTGCAGCTGATGGAAAAGCCCGATGTCGACCTGATCGAGGGCCTGTCCCCGGCCATTTCCATCGAGCAGAAGGCGACCTCGCACAATCCGCGCTCGACCGTCGGCACCGTTACCGAAATCCACGATTACCTGCGCCTGCTGTACGCGCGCGTCGGCACGCCGTATTGCCCGCAGCACCCGCACCATCCGCTGGCCGCGCAGACCGTGTCGCAGATGGTCGACTCGGTGCTGGCCATGCCGGAAGGCACCAAGCTGATGATCCTGGCGCCGGTCGTGGCTGGCCGCAAGGGCGAGCATGGCGACCTGTTCCTGTCGATGCAGGCCCAGGGCTTCGTGCGTTTCCGTATCGCCAGCGGCGTGGCCGCAGCCAAGATCTACGAGATCGACGACCTGCCCAAGCTCAAGAAGACCGAGAAGCACACGATCGACGTCGTGATCGACCGCATCAAGGTCAATCCGGACATCAAGCAGCGTCTGGCCGAGAGTTTCGAGACTGCACTGCGCCTGGCCGATGGCCGCGCGGTCGCGTACGAAATGGACACCGAGAACATGACGGTGTTCTCGAACAAGTTCGCCTGTAATGTCTGCGGCTACTCATTGCAAGAGCTGGAACCGCGCCTGTTCTCGTTCAATAACCCAATGGGCGCCTGCCAGGAATGCGACGGCCTGGGCCACATCGAATTCTTCGATCCGAAACGGGTCGTGGCCTTCCCGCACCTGTCGCTGGCATCCGGCGCCGTGAAGGGCTGGGATCGCCGCAACCAGTTCTATTTCCAGATGCTGCAGAATCTGGCGTCGCACTACGAGTTCGACCTCGACATACCATTCGACAAATTGCCGGCGGCATCGCAAGAAGCCGTGCTGTTCGGCTCGGGCAAGACGACGATCCCGTTCAGCTATGTGAACGAGCGCGGCCGCACGGTGATTCGCGAGCACACGTTCGAAGGCGTCGTCAACAATCTGCAGCGCCGCTATCGCGAAACCGATTCGATGGCCGTCAAGGAAGAGCTGGCGAAGTTCATCAACGAAAAAAAGTGCCCGTCGTGCGAAGGTGCGCGCCTGCGCACCGAAGCGCGCTTCGTGAAAATCGGCCAGGGCGCACAGCAGCGCGCGATCTATGAAGTGTCCGATAAGCCCCTTCGGGACACGCTCGAATTCTTCGAAACGCTGGAACTGACCGGTGCCAAGAAAGACATCGCCGAGCGCGTGATCAAGGAAATCATTTCGCGCCTCAAGTTCCTGAACAACGTCGGCCTGGATTACCTGTCGCTTGACCGCAGCGCGGACACCTTGTCCGGCGGCGAAGCGCAGCGTATTCGCCTGGCGTCGCAGATCGGCTCGGGCCTGACGGGCGTCATGTACGTGCTCGACGAGCCGTCGATCGGCCTGCACCAGCGTGACAACGATCGCCTGATCGCGACGCTGAAACACCTGCGCGACATCGGCAACAGCGTGCTGGTGGTCGAGCACGATGAAGACGCGATCCGCACTGCTGACTACATCGTCGACATGGGGCCGGGCGCGGGCGTGCATGGCGGGCAGATCATCGCCGAAGGCACGCTCGAGCAGATCATGAAGAACGAGCATTCGGTCACGGCCCAGTACCTCGATGGCCGGCGCCGGATCGAGGTGCCGAAAACGCGCACCAAGGCCGATCCGGCGCGCCAGCTGGTGATCACGGGCGCCAAGGGCAATAACCTGAAGGATGTGACCTTGACGCTGCCGGTGGGCTTGATGACCTGCATTTCGGGCGTCTCGGGTTCGGGCAAGTCGACCTTGATCAACGACACGCTGTACCCGGCGCTGTCGCGTCACCTGTACGGCTCGCAAACCGAGCCGGCCGAGCACACGTCGATCCACGGCCTGGAACACTTCGACAAGGTGATCTCCGTCGACCAGGCGCCGATCGGGCGCACGCCGCGCTCGAACCCGGCGACCTACACGGGCCTGTTCACGCCGATTCGCGACCTGTTCTCGACGGTGCCGACGGCCAAGGAACGCGGTTACAGCGCGGGCCGCTTCTCGTTCAACGTCAAGGGCGGACGCTGCGAAGCGTGCCAGGGCGATGGCGTGATCAAGGTCGAGATGCACTTCCTGCCGGACGTATATGTGCCGTGCGATGTCTGCCACGGCAAGCGCTACAACCGCGAAACGCTGGAAGTCAATTACAAGGGCAAGAACATCACCGAGGTGCTGGAACTGACCGTCGAGGATGCGCACGAGTTCTTCAAGCCGGTGCCGGTGATTGCGCGCAAGCTGCAAACGCTGCTGGACGTGGGCCTTGGCTACATCAAGCTGGGGCAGAGTGCGACGACCTTGTCGGGCGGCGAGGCGCAGCGTGTAAAACTGTCGCTCGAACTGTCCAAGCGCGACACGGGCCGCACGCTGTATATCCTGGATGAACCGACGACCGGCCTGCACTTTGCCGACATCGACCTGCTGCTCAAGGTGATCCACCGCCTGCGCGACCAGGGCAATACGCTGGCGATCATCGAGCACAACCTCGACGTCATCAAGACGGCGGATTGGGTGGTCGATCTGGGGCCGGAAGGCGGCGCCGGCGGCGGCGTCATCGTGGCAACGGGCACGCCGGAAGACGTGGCCAAGAACAAGGGCAGCGCCACCGGCAAGTATCTGAAGCCGTTGTTGAAGGCACCGGCGAAGGCATAACACGCCGCCTCAGGCAGCGCGATAAAGCAGGGGCAACGCCAGTGGCGCTGCCCCTGTTTTTTTATGCGCGCAAGGCCTGCATTGCCGCGCTGATGAACACGCTCATGCTTTCATCGACCATTCCCGCTTGCCGCAGTGCCGGCTCGTCCTGCAGGGCTTGCCGGATCTTTTGCTGGGTTGCCGGCCGGTCGCCGGCAAACGAGCGGAACAGATCGAACCACGCCAGCGCCAGCGCGCGTGCCTGCGGAGAGTCGGGCGCATGCCCTTCGTCCATGGCCGTGCGTACCTTTGCCACCAGCGGCGGCCACTCGGCATCGCGCTTGCCGAAGTTGGCGCGCATGAAAGCGAATTCGTCGTCGTCGAGGTAGTTCCGGTAGATCGACAACTGGTGCGCTTTCGAGGCAGCCAGGATGAACGTCATCATCTGCGATGAAATGCCGGTACGCTCCTGCACGCTGGGCTCGTGTTCGTGCATCGCGTTCAGCTTGGCGAACAGGATCGGATTGTTACCCGTGTCACGCCGGACTTTGGCCATCCACGCCATCGACAAGGCCTGCGCCCGTGGATCGCCAGGATCGGTGCCGGCATCCATCAGCGCCTGCACCTGCGCTACCAGTGCCTGCCACTCGGGCTCGACATCATCAGCCTGGGTATAAATCGGTAATTGCGTGAGTTCTTCCTGCGAAAAATACTTGTCGTACATGGTCATGTGCTCCAGCGTTGTCAGCCAATCGGCCAGATCCGGTTCCTGTCCGTCGGCCAGCTGCTCCTGCAGTTGCGACAGGCGGCTGCGCAAGGCTTTGGCCTGCTGGATCTGCTCGGTTAGCAGGCCAATCTGGCGTGCGACGACGGTGGAAAGCGACAGGTCGGCTCTGGTGAGGGTGGTTCCGATGTCGGCCAGCGCCAGCCCGAACCTGCGCAATGCCAGAATGCGGTGCAGGCGGGCGATGTCGGCTTCGTTGTACAGCCGGTAGCCGGCGTCGGAACGCGCGGAAGGCGATAGCAGCCCGATCGCGTCGTAGTGGTGCAAGGCACGGACCGTCAAGCCCGTGCGCTTTGCCAGTTCGCCAATTTTCAGCAGCATCGTCGTCATCCTTTCTTCATGCGCCAAGACAGGATGGAGCCTGACGCCACGTCAGGGTCAAGCCTACAATGAATTACAGCAACGCCATCAGCAAATAGCCGAGGCCGACGATCACCGCGTGGACGGCCAAGCCGTCCACCCTACGCCAACAGAGGGCAGTCGTAGGATGGACGGGTTCCCCGTCCACCCGGTGATGGTTGGCCGAAAGATCATTCGGCACGATCACAACACCACAAATGAATCAGTCGTAGGGTGGACGGGGTTCCCCGTCCACGCGGTGATGGTTGACGGAGAGATCATCGGGCACGATCACAGCACCAACAATCCACAAATGAATCAGGGGCAGCGCCACCGGCGCTGCCCCTGTTCTTTTTTTATGTTTTCACCGTCACGACGACGGCGCCTCCCCCACCAGGCAGCTTAAGCTCAAGCAGCCAGTTGTTTCTCCAGCCGGTCACGCGTCGCCACCAGCTCTTGCGGCAGGTGGTAGGCCAGCTTCTCGAACAGCTCGGTATGCAGTTTCAGTTCTTCGCGCCAGGCGTCCTTGTCGATCGATGTGATCTGCGCAAATTGCTGCTCGCTGAAGTCCACGCCTTCCCAGTTCAGGTCGGCGTAGTTCGGCGTGGTGCCGAACAGATGCTCGGTGCCGCCGGTGGCGCCGGCGGTGCGGTCCAGGATCCACTTCAGCACGCGCATATTGTCGCCGTAACCTGGCCACACGAAATTGCCCTGCGCATCGGTACGGAACCAGTTGACGCAGAAGATCTTCGGCAAGGCCGCTGGATCAATTGCTTCGACCTTTTTGCCCAGATCGAGCCAGTGCTGGAAGTAGTCGCTCATGTTGTAGCCGATGAACGGCAGCATCGCGAATGGATCGCGGCGCACGACGCCCATCTGGCCGGCAGCGGCAGCGGTGGTTTCGGAACCCATCGCGGCGGCCATGTAGACGCCTTCCACCCAGTCGCGCGCTTCGGTCACCAGCGGCACGGTCGTCGAACGACGGCCACCGAAGATGAACGACGAGATCGGCACGCCGGCAGGATCATCCCAGGCTGCATCGATGACCGGATTTTGCGTTGCGGCGACCGTGAAGCGCGCGTTCGGATGCGCCGCCTTGGTGCCCGATGCCGGCGTCCAGTCCTTGCCCTGCCAGTCGATCAGGTGGGCTGGTGCTTGTTTGGTCATGCCTTCCCACCAGACGTCGCCGTCGTCGGTCAGCGCGACGTTGGTGAAGATGACGTTTTCACGCAGCGAGGCCATGCAGTTCGGATTGGTCTTGTCGTTGGTGCCCGGGGCCACGCCGAAGTAGCCGGCTTCCGGGTTGATCGCGACCAGCTTGCCATCGGCGCCCGGCTTGATCCAGGCGATGTCGTCGCCGATGGTCGTGACTTTCCAGCCGTTGAATGCCTGTGGCGGGATCAGCATCGCAAAGTTGGTCTTGCCGCAGGCCGACGGGAACGCGGCGGCGATGTATTTCTTGTCGCCTTGTGGTGATTCGACACCCAGGATCAGCATGTGTTCGGCCAGCCAGCCGGTGCCGCCCTGCTGCGCCTCTTGATAACCCATGTTCGAGGCGATGCGCAGCGCGAAGCACTTCTTGCCCAGCAGCGCATTGCCGCCGTAGCCGGAACCGAACGACCAGATTTCGCGGGTGTCCGGATAGTGGACGATGTACTTGGTGGCATTGCATGGCCATGCGACATCGGCCTGGCCATCCACCAGCGGCATGCCGACCGAGTGCACACACGGCACGAAGTCGCCGTCCTGGCCCAGCACGTCGTACACGGCGCGGCCCATGCGCGTCATGATGCGCATATTGACGGCGACGTAGGGCGAGTCGGACAGTTCGACGCCGATGTGGGCGATTGGCGAACCGAGCGGACCCATCGAGAACGGCACGACGTACAGCGTGCGGCCGGTCATGCAACCGTCGAACAGGTCGTGCAGCGTGTTGCGCATTTCCGCCGGTTCCATCCAGTTGTTGGTCGGGCCGGCTTCTTCTTTCGTGGCCGAGCAGATGTAGGTGCGGTCTTCGACGCGCGCCACGTCCGACGGATCGGACCAGGCCAGGTAGGAATTTGGACGCTTGGCCGGGTTCAGCTTTTTCATCGTGCCAGCGGCAACCATCTCGGCGCACAGGCGGTCGTATTCATCTTCCGAACCGTCGCACCAGTAAATGCTGTCAGGCTTGGTCAGCGCAGCAATCTCAGCCACCCAATTGATGAGTTTTTGATGTTTGATGTAAGCTGGGACGTTCAGTGCGGCGACGCCGCCCATCACGGGTTGGTTCATGGGGATACCTCCAAATGCCAATTAAGAATTCGGGTGGACCGTTACCTTGCATCGTCTTTAACCGGGGCGCCCTGCGGTCGATCACGACGTTGGACAGCGCTCTGCGGCAGAAGCCGGAGTAAAAGCTTGACGATACAGCGGGCAGGTCGGCAGCTTCGAATGAAGCTGTGCGGTGCGTCTCGTGAGCACCGTTAGATACGTGTCAATCGCTTAAGTTCTGCGCCGATTGTACACCCGCAAAACAACGTTTCGACGGGTTTCACTACAAAAAAGTAGGAAAAATGCCCGACTAATGTAGTAGGCTATTTGGGCATTTGCCCTATCGTGTTATTTGTTTACAGGCAGATCATATAATTGTGACAACACCAATGAAAATCGCGATTCTTGATGATTATCAAGACGCAGCCCGACGCCTGGCATGCTATTCCCTACTCGACGGCCATGAGGTCAAGGTCTTCCAGAGTTCGACCCGCGGCCTGGGTCAGCTTGCCATCCGGCTGGCGCCGTTCGATGCGCTGGTCCTGATCCGCGAACGCACCGCATTGCCTGCAGCCCTGCTCGCCAAGCTGCCCAACCTGAAACTGATTTCGCAAACCGGCAAGGTCAGCGGCCATATCGACGTGGCCGCTGCGACCGCGCGCGGCATCGCGATTGCCGAAGGCGTCGGCTCGCCGGTTGCCCCGGCAGAATTGACCTGGGCACTGATCATGGCGGCCAGCCGCAAGATCGTGCCCTATGCCACCAATCTGAAAGAGGGCCTGTGGCAGACCGCATCGACCAATCCGGTACTCAACGGCGTGGGCCGCGTGCTGCACGGCCGCACGCTCGGGCTCTGGAGTTACGGCAAGATCGGCAAGCTGGTGGCCGGCTATGCGCGCGCGTTCGGGATGCGTGTCGTGGTGTGGGGTAGCGAAGCCAGCCGGCAGGCGGCGATCGCCGACGGCGTTGAGGCGGCGCCGTCGCGCGAGGCGCTGTTCGAGATGGCCGACGTGCTGAGCCTGCACTTGCGCCTGGCTGAATCGACTCGTGGCATCGTCACGGCGAGCGATCTGGCGCGCATGAAACCGGACGCGCTGTTCGTCAACACCAGCCGCGCCGAACTGGTGGCCGATGGCGCGCTGGAAAGTGCCTTGAAAAAAGGCCATCCCGGCATGGCGGCATTGGACGTGTTTATCAGCGAGCCGCTGGGACCGGATGCGCCCTTGCTGCGTATCCCGACCGTGCTGGCGACACCGCACCTGGGCTATGTCGAGCAGGACAGCTACGAGTTGTATTTCAGCGCGGCATTCGAGAATATCGTGCAGTTCGCGCAGGGTATGCCGACCAATATTCTCAATCCGGAAGCGTTGAACAGACGCTGAGCACAAGACGCCGCAAGCTCAGCGCAGCTCCGGCTCGCCTTTGATGTTGATCTTCGGCGCCGGCAGCACATGCGTGCCGGTCCAGAGCCCGGCCCAGCCAGGCGGCCAGCCGATGTCCGGCCCGGCATAGGGTTTGAGGCCCGCGCGCACCGGCACGATCGGCACCGGTGGCGCTTCGATCAGGCCGCCGCCCGGGGGCCGCTCCATGTTCAGGCTATACATATACCCGGGCAGCAGCAGGTCGCATGCCTGCGCGAACCACGCGGTGTGGTCTTCGTCGCGGCCCAGCGCTTCGGCCAATCCTTGCGGATCGAATTTGGCCAGCGCATGGATCAGCTCCTCGGTGCTCGCGCCCGGCACATCATTCCAGCCCATCACCGGATTGTTGTTGTACTCGGCGCCCGAACCATACCAGCCTTCGCGCCAGGTACGCTGCATCCAGTTGCGCGGCCCCGTGAACAGGTGCCAGCGCCAGTGCAGGCCGGACGGCTTGGGCCACGCGTACAGATACAGCTTCTGGTAACCGGCCTCGTGCAGCGCGCGCACGACGGCCATCAGGCGCGCGTGCGGCATGCGGTCGGGCGGGGCGCGCCGGAACAGGATCGGCTCGCCGTCGGCGTGCTGCACCTCGTCGTTCGACAGGTTCAGGTCTTGCGCGCGCGACTCGTTGCCGAAGCGCGCCGACACCCAGCCGGTCAGCAGGTTGACATGCGTGATCACGCCATAGCCGCGATGGCGCTGGAAGATCACGGTTCCGGGGGCAACTGCTTTCATGGCAAAAAGAATATAGAAAGGAGAAAATGGAAAACGATGGCGGGAAGGCTCATCCGATCCGGATGATTCTAGCGCAGTCGCCTGGAGATCGCCGGTGGTTTGGCGATATCATGAGGACCTTTTTTCAGCGAGTGGATAAACCAACATGACTTTGCGACTCATCGCCACCGGCGGCACTTTCGACAAGCATTACAACGAACTCAATGGCGTGCTGGGCTTTGCCGAAAGCCATTTACCAGAGGTCATCAAGCGCAGCCGCATGACGGTGCCGGTGGCGCTGGACGTGCTGCCGCTGCTCGATTCGCTCGAGATGGGCGACGCCGACCGCGAGCGTGTGCTGGCGACCTGCCGGGCTGCGTCCGAGAAGGCCATCGTGATCGTGCACGGCACCGACACCATGCGCGAGACGGCTGCCGTGCTGGGCGCCGCGAACCTGGACCAGACCATCGTGCTGACCGGCGCGATGATCCCGTATTCCATTGCCAATTCCGATGCGCTGTTCAACCTGGGCTTTGCCTGCGGCGTAGCCCAGGTGCTGCCGGCTGGCGTCTACGTGGCGATGAACGGTCAGGTGTTCCCGTGGGATAACGTGACCAAGAACCGCAGCGCAGGCGTGTTCCAGGGATTATAAATATCGTCGAAAAGCGGAAACGAAAAACGACAACGGCCGGACACCAGGTCCGGCCGTTCGATGCACCGGCGCCTTATTCAGGCGCCGTGTGTCTGACGCCTGATTACGCCTTGGCTTCGCCGCCCAGCGCTTCGACCACATCGGCCAGCATCTTCGACAGCTCGCCCGTCATCAGGACGATATCGTTGTCGAAACGTTCGTCGTCGTTGTGGGTCGCGCTTTCGCCTTCCTTGATCACGTCCAGCGGCTTGATGCCCTTGATCGCCAGCGACTCGGTCAGCACGAAGCTGACGCGGTCGTTCCAGGTCATGGCCAGGCGCGTGCACTGCTTGCCGGCGGCGATGTGGCGGCGGATGTCGTCCGGTTCCAGTGCGTGCTTCACGTAGCGTACCGCGGCGCGACTCTCGCCGGTGGCGCGCAGTTCGGTGTCCTGGTCGATCGTGAAGCCGTACGGCGCTTCGTCGGCTTCGAGCCAGCCGGTCATCACGGCCACTGGCGAGCGCTGCACGCGAAGCGACTCCAGCGGCATCTTGTCGACGGCCTTGAGCAGCAGCTTGACGACGTCATCGGCCTTGGCCGGGCTGGCCGCATCGACCACCAGCCAACCGTTGACCGGGTCGATCCAGGTCCAGACATTGCTGCGCAGCGTGAAGGCGCGCGGCAGCAGTTCGTCGGCCACGCGCTCTTTCAGTTCCTTCATGGCTTTTTTGCCTGGAGGGAAGCCCTGCGCTTCTTCCATTTCGGCCGCCTTGGCCTTGGCCACCTGGTTGATGACCGATGCCGGCAGCAGTTTCTTTTCGGTGCCCAGCATGATCAGCATCTGCTTGTTGACGACATGGACCAGGCCGCCGTTCGGGCGCGGTGCGTCCCAGCCCTGGCGCAGCAATTCGTTGCTGTTGGCAGGCACGAAGCTGCCCGGCTCGAGGGCCTTTTCCAGCTGTTCAGGGGTATAGGCCCAAGGGGCCGGCAGGCGGTAGATCTGGAGATTCTTGAACCACATAGGCTTAATCCGATTGTTTCAGTATTTCAAGGGAACGACATTCTACGCTGCACAGCAGCCGCAGCGTCAAAAATGTCAGGGTGTTGTCACGTCGTCCAGAGAATCGTCGAACAGCCGCAACTGCTCCACGATCTCGGTGTCGCCCAGGCGCACGCCGACGCCCAATAATCGCACCGGACGGCTGGCGCGCGCCCAACCGGTCTCCAGTAAACGCGCATAGGTCGGGATGTGTGGCGCGTACCCGACGCATTCGACGGTTGTCTGCTGGAAGTCCGAAAACTTGATCTTCACGAACAGCTTGTTGATGAATTTTTCAGCATTTGCCCGCTTGATGCGGCCCAGCAAATGCTCGTGCAAATCGGGCAGCAGCTTCAGGCAGGCCGCCAGGTCGGGCACGTCCGGCGTATAGGTTTCTTCGGTGCTGATCGACTTGCGCTCGCGCGAGGTATTCACCTCGCGATGGTCGATCCCGCGGCTCAGGTCATACAGCCGCACGCCGAAGCTGCCCATATGCTCTTGCAGCTTGTCCAGACTCCAGCCGCGCAGGTCGGCGCAGGTCTGGGCGCCGAGCCGGTTCAGTTTCTCGGCCGTCACCTTGCCCACGCCGTGCAGCTTCTTGACCGGCAGCGCCGCAACAAAGGCATCCACTTCGTCGGGCCGCACCAGGAACAACCCGTCGGGCTTGTTCCAGTCGCTGGCGATCTTGGCGACGAACTTGTTCGGGCCCACACCGGCCGAGGCCGTGATGCCCACCTTCTCGACAATGCGGCGCCGGATCTCTTGCGCGATCAGCGTCGCACTGCCCTTGCAGTGCTGTGAATCGGTCACGTCAAGGTAGGCTTCGTCGAGCGACAGCGGCTCGACGATCTCCGTGTAATCCTGGTAGATGGCCATGATCTGGCTGGACGCGATGCGGTATTTTTCCATCGCCGGCGGAATCACTACCAGCTCCGGGCACAGCTTCATCGCCTGGGCCGTGGCCATTGCCGAATGGATGCCGAAGCGGCGCGCTTCGTAATTGCAAGTGGCGACCACGCCGCGCTGCTCGGCACGCCCACCCACTGCCAGCGGCCGGCCGCGCAGCGACGGATCGTCGCGCATCTCGACCGATGCATAAAAGCAGTCGCAATCGCAGTGGATGATTTTTCGGGCAGGGGCGTTCACGCTGGCGGGGCCGCCCCATGCGGTCAGACACTGCCGGGGTCGATAACTGTAATTGCATACAGTATCTTCTAAAAATCTTCCCCGTGCAAATGTTGCTTATTTCTTGCCAGACTTCTCGGTGAACCCGTTCTTCACCTTGCTGAAGTCGGCCTTGCGGATCATCCCGTGCACGCCCTTGGTGCCGTCGACCACCTGGCTGACCTGGAAGTCGCTGGCCGCGCTCAGGTAGGCAAATGCGGTGGCGCGGTCCATGCCCAGCATCTCGGTCAGGAAGCGGATCGATTCGCGCGTGGCGTCCTTCATCGCTTCGTCCAGATCGGGATTCAGGCCGATCGTCACCCAGTGATCGGCCGTCTCGCCCAGCGGCTTGGTCAGGCTGCCCGAGCGCGATGGAATGCCGGGATCGCCTTTTTTCAGGACCGTGATGCGAAAGGTCGGGCGCATCGAATGCTCGAGCGCGGTCAGCGCCACCTCGCCGTCACCCTGCGCCATGTGCGGGTCGCCCGTGTAGAAATTGCCGCCCTTGACCAGCACCGGCAGGTAGACGGTCGAGCCCACACCCAGGTCGTTGATGTCCATATTGCCGCCGTACAGGCCGGGCGGCACCGAGTGCACCGGCTTGGTCGTGTCCGCCGCCACGCCCATCACGCCCATGAACGGGGCGGTCGGGAACGTTATTTCAGTGCCGTTGGCGGTCTTCATCACGGCTTCCCACTTGCCGGCCTTGGTGCGCCGGATCGGGGTGAATACCGACACATTGTTGTAGGCGCTTGGATTGGCTGCCGAGGCATCCGCTGCCGGCTTCGGCGTTTCCGGGAATTCGCCGGGCAATGCACCCTTGCCGTGGCGATTGGAAATCACGCCATACGGCACGCGCGGCACGGCCGAGAGCAGCTCGACCTTGAGCACATCGCCCGGCTCGGCGCCGTCGATCGCCACCGGCCCGGTCACGATGTGTGGCCCGTCCTCGGCAAAATCATGGGCCAGCGACGAGCCGGTGATGGCGATGCCATCCTTGAGGACCATATTGGCGGGAATGCCCTTGCTGCCAAAATACGCCAGCGGATTGCGGCCCTGGTCTTCGACCAGGCCTTCGTGCGACAGCGTATCGAAGACCACCGTGGCGCCGGACGGGACCGACAGCACCGGTTTCGTGGCTGCATTCGGCAAGTAGCCCCAGGTGATCGTCTCCACCGTCGAGGGCACGTAATACACCTCGTGCTTGGTCCCTGGGACAATGACCCGCCCCGGCTTGTCGGCTAGCGGTTGCAGCGGAAGCTTGTCGGCGGTCTGGGCGAACACCGCGGTTGCGGGGGCAAACACGGCCAGGGCAAGGGCGGTCGCGAGCGTAATGGTGCGCAATTTCATGAAGGACTCCGGTCGATGGCTGCTTGGCAGGGAACCCTGTATGCATGCAATCAACGTGCCATGTGAAATCAGGCATATAACGCTTCAGCCCATCCACGCACGCACCAGCAAGGTGCGTGCATCAAGACTTACCTGGTCAGCGACAGCGCATACCGGCCGTTGCTCGTGCCGGTGCCGCCACTGGTGTAGACCACCCGCAGATAAAGAACTGACGTGCTGGTGCTGGTATTGGCGAACGTGATGGTGTCGGCCACGCCGGCGCCGTTCAGGCTCACGCCCAGTTGCTTGCCTGCGCTGTTGTACAGGTACAAGCCATAGTTGGCGGTTGCCAGCACCGCGCTCAAGCTGGTCTTGAGCGTCTTGCCGGCTGGCAGATCGACCCGGAAGTAATCGGTATCGGTCGCCGTGCCCAGGTTGCCGGTGACGCTGGCATTGACAGGCGTGACCGGATCGGCCGTGGCGATGGTGTTGTTCGATTCGCTTTCAGCAACCGCCACAGGCGCGGCGCTGCTCTTGGCCCAGTCGGCCGCGGCGCGTGCATTGACGATGCCTGCGCCGCAGCCCGTGCAACTGGCCGGAAACGCGCGCGCCGTCGACTTCAGCTGAGCTGCGATCACGTCCGGCGTCAGGTTGGTGTTTAGCGCCAGCATCAGGGCCGCCACGCCGGCCACGTGCGGCGCGGCCATCGACGTGCCCTGGTAGACAGCGTAGGTGTCCGCAAGCGGCGCGCCCCTGCCGCTGTTAAGCGTGGAGAGCACGCCCGAGGCGCCATCGCCACCCGGTGCAGCCACCGAAACCAGGGTGCCGAAATTTGAATATCTGGCGCGTCCGCCAGTACGGCCTGTAGCGGCCACGGCGATGACGCCGGCGCAGTTGGCCGGGCTGGCGTTGCTGACGTTCATGGCCGAATTGCCCGCTGCGGCCACCACCACCGCGCCGCGCCCGCGGGCCCCGTTGACGGCGTTCTGCATCGTCGCGCTGCATGCGCCGCCCCCGCCCAGCGACAGGTTCAAGACGCGCGCTTTGTTGGGATTGGCCGGCACGCCCGCGACGGTACCGCCGGATGCCCAGATGATCGCATCGGCGATGTCGGACGTGTAGCCGCCGCACTTGCCCAGTACGCGCACCGGCAGGATTTTGGCGTTGTAGGCCACGCCTGCCACGCCAGCGCCATTGTTGGTGCGCGCCGCCACCGTGCCGGCCACATGCGTGCCGTGCCAGCTGGATGGCTGGTCAGAAAATGGCTGGCCGCCGCCGCAGGCGCCGGCCGTGACGCCGTCGCCCGGGTCGGTCGCATCGTTGTCGCGCCCATTGCCGTCATTGCCGATGGCGGCGGTGCTGATGAAGTCGTAGCCAGGCAGGATCTGCCCGTTCAGGTCGGCGTGGGGACGGTAGCCGGTGTCGATCACGGCCACCACCACGCCGGTGCCGGTTGAGATATCCCAGGCTGTCGGCAGGCGCAGGCCGCCCACGGCATCGTAGTAATGCCACTGGTCGGTAAAGCGCGGGTCAGTCGCGGTGGCCGAATGGGTCATGATGCGGTCCGGTTCGGCATATTCGATCGATGCATCGCGCATCATCATCTCGTTCGCCAGCGAGCGCACCTCGGCCAGATTGTGCCGCCGATCAAGCCTGAACACTTTCGCGCCGTTCGAAAGCGCATGGCTTTCCCGGACCAGTACGCCGAATTGCTGCCCGGCGCGATCGATCCGAGCCTTGCGCGCGCTGCTGCCGCCCTCCACGACGACGGTCGATCCGTTGGCGGCGGGCTGGACGTCGCGGTACTTGACGATGATGCGGTCGGTTTCCAGAATGGACTGCGGCTCCTGGGCACCGGCCATGGCGGCGCTGGCCGCCAACACGGGGAGTGACGCCAGCGCCAGCCAGAATGCGGTGCGCTGGGTCAACGCCGCAGCGTGCATCGAATGCGTTTGTTTCATGATTCTTCCCGTTCAAGTTCTGCATCAGGCATATCGATGCGCCTGAGTCATGACGAGGCCAGCTGCATCGGGCGCCGCACTATAGCGACAGAGCCAGAGTATCCTGAAGGCAATATTTTGTCGCGTGGAAATTCACACCCTTTCAGCATAGTTACAACACTTACACTGGTCGTTTCCTCAACAACATTTTTTCTTTGGGGCAACTAGGTAAATACAAAATATGTGGTACCTGATTTTAGTTAATTAACGATCATGAACAGACAGTGCTGACGGCGCAGTCCACGTTAAATAGAGCTGAGCTTTGAACTGATGAGCGGCCCCACGGTCCAACCCCTGTCGCCAGTGTCAGGAGTCGATCATGAAAGCGCCACGTTTCAAACGTTGGTTCGCAACATTGCCATCGCTGAACGGGGCGCAGCGTCGTCAAGTGCTCGATGCCCTGCACCCTGCGGCCGGCCTCGACCAGGTCGTTGCGCTCATCGCCCAGGCCAGGGCGCCAGGGCGCTGTTGTCCCAGCTGTGGCAACGCACGCTGCAACCGGCACGGGTTTGCCAACGATCTGCAGCGTTTTCGCTGCTGCAATTGTGGGCGCACTTTCAACGACCTGAGCGGCACGCCGCTGGCGCGGCTCAGGCTCAAGACCAAATGGCTCGCCTACTCCCAGGTGCTGCTGGACTCGCTCCCCGTGCGCAAAGCCGCAGACCGGGTCGGCGTGCACCGCAATACCGCCTTCCGGTGGCGCCACCGCTTTCTGGCTTGGGTCAAGCTCGACCGGCCCGCAGCGCTGAACGGCATTGTCGAGGCTGATGAGACGTTCCTGCTCGAATCGCAGAAGGGCTCGCGCGCACTCGACCGCCCACCCCGTCGCCGGGGCGGGCGCGCTGCCCGGCGCGGCATTTCCCGTGAGCTCGATTGCATCCTCGTGGCGCGCGACCGCAACGGGGGCACCATTGACGCCGTCACTGGCCGCGGTGCGCTGACGGCCGCGCAACTCGAACGCGGCTTGCTGCCCAGGCTCGATCCACAGGCGCTGCTGGTCAGCGACAGCCATGCCGCCTACCGTGCCTTTGCACGCAAGCACAGGATCGCGCACGAGGTGGTGAATCTGCGCGCGGGCGTGCGCGTCAGGCGCCTGGGTAACCTTGCGATCCACGTACAGAACGTGAACGGGTATCACCAGCGCTTCAAGGCCTGGCTGATGTGCTTTCGTGGCGTGGCGTCACGCTACCTGCCCAATTACCTGGGCTGGCGCTGGGCCCTCGATGGGGGACGGTTAAGTTCCCCGGAACACTTGCTGCGCATCGCAGTCGGCGTCATCAACAGATAACGTTGACTGCGCCAAAAAAAACACGCGCGAACGAATCGCGCGTGTTCCGAATTCACAAAACCACCCTGCCCCATGAAAAACCATGGCGCAGAGTCACTGGCTTACCAGTTCAGTTTCAGCGTGTAACGGCCATTGGTCGCGCCAGTACCGCCCCCGTAATAGGTCACACGGACATAGCGGATCGCCGTGCTGCTGGTGGTATTGGCCGAGTTGAGGCTGTCGGTCGCGCCAGCGCCGTTCTGGCTGGTACCCAACTGCGTGCCGGTGCTGTTGTACACGTACAGGTCGTAATCGGCAGTCGTCGACGTCGGGGTCAGGCTGGCTGCCAGTGTCTTGCCGGCTGGCAGATCGACACGGAAATAGTCCGTGTCGGTCGTGCTGCCAAGGTTGCCGGTGACGGTTGTGTTGCTGGCCGTGACCGGATCAGCCGTGGCTGTCGTGTTGTTCGACTCGCTTTCGGCCAGCGTGGTGACGGGCGTGCCGCCACCGCCGCCCGTGGCCGACGCCACGGCAGCGGCGGCATCGACGATGCCGGTGCCGCAGCCCGAACAGCTGGCCGGGAACGCGCGCGCCGTCGACTTGAGCTTCGACTCGATCTCGTCCGGAGTCAGGTTGGTGTTTACCGCCAGCATCAACGCCGCCACGCCGGCCACGTGCGGCGTGGCCATCGACGTGCCCTGGTAGGGCGCGTAGCTGTCTGCGGCCGGCGCGCCGGTGCCGCTGTTGAGCGTCGAGAGCACGCCCGAGGCGCCATCGCCACCAGGCGCTGCCACGTCCACCAGCGTGCCAAAGTTGGAGTACGACGCGCGCCCACCGGTACGGCCGGTGGCCGCCACCGCGATCACGCCCGAGCAGTTGGCGGGGCTGGCGTTGCTGACGTTGACGGCGTCGTTGCCAGCAGCGACCACCACCACCGCGCCGCGCGAGCGGGCACCGTTGATGGCGTTTTGCGTGGTCGCGTCGCAGGCGCCGCCGCCGCCCAGCGACAGGTTCAGCACGCGCGCCTTGTTGGCATTGGCTGGCACGCCCGAGACCGTGCCGCCGGACGACCAGGTGATCGCGTCCGCAATGTCGGACGTGTAGCCGCCGCACTTGCCCAGCACACGCACTGGCAGCACCTTGGCGTTGTAGGCCACGCCTGCCACGCCGGCGCCGTTGTTGGTGCGCGCCGCCACCGTGCCGGCCACGTGCGTACCGTGCCAGCTCGATGACTGGTCACGGGTTGGCTGGCCGCCGCCGCAAGAACCGGCGGTGACGGCGTCGCCCGGGTCGCTCGCGTCGCTGTCGCGGCCGTCGCCGTCGTTGCCGATGGCGGCGGTGCTGATGAAGTCATAGCCGGCCAGTTGCTGGCCGCTCAGGTCGGCATGCGGCCGCGAGCCGGTGTCGATCACGGCCACCACCACACCGGCGCCGGTCGAGACATCCCAGGCGGCCGGCAGGCGCAGGCCACCGGCGGTTTCGTAGTAATGCCACTGGTCGGTATACCGCGGGTCGGTCGGCGTGGCCATGTGCGTCATGATGCGGTCCGGCTCGGCATATTCGATCGACGGGTCGCGCGCCATCATCTCGGCGGCCAGGGACTTCACTTCGGCAAGGTTGCGCTTGCGGTCGAGCTTGAACACTTTTGCGCCGGTGGAAATCGGGTGGCTTTCCTTGACCACGACGCCGAACTGCTGGCCGGCGCGATCGAGCTTGGCCTTGCGCTCGCTGCTGGTACTGGCCACGCGCGCAGCGATGCCATTGACGGCCGGTTGCGCGTCGCGGTACTTCACGATGATACGGTCGGTTTCCACGATGAACTGCGGGCCCGGGGATGCCGCATCGCCCGCAGCCGCCAGGGCCGCGCTCGAGGCGAGCGCCAGGGATACCGCGGCGCACATCTTCAACACTACAGGACGAATCGAATGCGTTTGCTTCATTTTTCTTCCTTGCTCAAGGTTTTCCGTCGGGCGAAAGGGCTCGCCCGTATCGTTGTAAGTCCGGACTTTGCCGGCGCCGCATCGAGGCGGCTCAGCCAGCGTAGCGCGAAAGAAAGATTTAACGGAACGCAAACATGAGAGAGTGAAGCGTGCATACAACGGTTACATGTCTAAATTTTGCAAAACCATGTTTTGTTCGGCAAAGAGATAATTTTACCAAATACTTTACACCTAAAATTTGTTGACGAAGATTTATCGCATAGTGCTCAGATGCAAAAAAGGGCCGCGCAGTGCGCGGCCCTTTTCGTTTGTGACACGCCAGCCTCTTGCGAGGCCGGTCAATTCTTAGAAGTTACCCTTGAATTGCATGCCCCACTGGCGCGGCTCATTGGTAAAGCCGGTCAGGTTGTTGAAGTCGATCGCGCCGGTGATACGGCGCTGGTCGAGCACGTTGCGGCCGAAGGCTGCCACTTCATACTTGCCATTGCCGAAGATGTAGCCGACGCGCACGCCGCCTTCGGTCAATGGTGCACCGGTGAACTCGGTCGACTCGTACAGGAAGAAGTTGACCTTGCTGCGGTACGACCAGTCGGTGTAGAAGTACAGCTCGCCGTCACGGAACGGCACGCCGTAGCGGGCGGTGGCGTTGAAGGTCCAGCGCGGTGCCTGCGGCAGCGCATTGCCGTCGATCACGACACGGCCGACGCTGTTGAGCGGGTCCGTGATCGTGCACGCGCCGCACTTGTTGACCGACAGGCTGCCGTCGCGGATCTGCGTGTAGTTGTAGCTCGCGCCAGCGCTCATGCGCAGGGCGGTGCTGATGGCCGCTTCGAAGTCGAACTCGGCGCCGCGGCCCTTGGTCTTGTCGGCGTTGATCAGGCGGTTGACGTTCGAATTGCCACCCACCACGGTCAGCTGCTGGTCGTCGATCGTGTAGTCATAGATCGAGAACGAGGTGCGTGCGCGGCGCTCGAACAGGTCGGCCTTGATGCCCAGCTCGACCGACTTGATGGTTTCGGCATCGGCGACCGTGATCGGCACCGAGGCCGACGCAGCAGCGATACTCGGGGCGCGGAAGCCCGTTGCGGCGCGGCCGTAGACGTTCACGTCAGGCGTCAGCTTGTAGGTGGCCGACAGGTCCCAGCTGACCTTTTTCTTGTCCGCTTCGACCGATGACGGGCCGATCTGGACGACGTTGGTCGCTTCGATGGTGCGGAACTCTTTCTTGTCCTTGGTGTAGCGCAGGCCGCCGCGGATGGTCCAGTCAGGGGTCAGGTTGTACGTTGCCGAAGCGAACGCAGCCCAGGCTTCGTTCTTCTGGGTCGACACCAGGCGCGACGTGCGCGCGAAGGTGGTGCTGTCGAAGTTGTCGCTGCCGCCGGTGACGTCTTCATCGAAGAAGTAGACGCCGGTCTGCCAGTTGAACGGGCCGGTGTTCTGCGATTCGACGCGGAATTCCTGGGTGTACTGGTCGAGGTTGCTGATATAGCCGTTGGTCTCGACCTGGAACGGGATGAAGCCCGGGCCGGTCGGCGTGCCGCCGTCGATATCGCCGCGGCTCGAGTAGCCGATGATGTGCTCGTAACCGGTGATCGACGACAGCTTGTAGCCGCCCAGATCCCATTCCAGGCGCAGGTTGATGCCGTTGCTTTTCAGGTCCTGATCGTTCTGGGCATTGGTGACGACCTGGTCCAGATTGGTGCCGTCGGCAAAGGTGTTGCTGCCCTTCTTGATCAGGTTGGCACGGAACAGACGCGCGCTGCCATTGGTCTGACGCTGGTGGAAGCCCAGCAGGCCGGTGACGCCATCTTTGCTGTACAAGAACTGCACGCGCTCGGCGTGTTCGTTGTAACCGTCGAGTTCACCGCGCTTGGTGGTCTTGGCCGGGGTGCTGTAGTTGTCGACGTAGTCGTCGCGGTGCTGGCCGACAGCCGACACGCGCATCGCCACATTGCTCGACAGCGGCACGTTGACGGCGCCTTCGGCATTGAACGTGTAGTGCGATGCAGCCGAGACGTTGTAGTAACCTTCGGTGCTGTTCAGGCGTGGCTTTTCGGACTCGAACTTGACGACGCCGGCCGGGGTATTACGGCCGAACAGCGTGCCCTGCGGGCCGCGCAGCACTTCGACGCTGGCCAGGTCGAAGATCGGGAAGCCCTTGAGGATCGGGTTCTCTTGCACGATGTCGTCGTACACGAGCGAGACCGGCTGCGAGGCGAAGGTGTTGAAGTCGGTATTGCCGTAGCCGCGGATGTAAAAGCGCGGGAAGGTACGGCCGTTCGACGATTCCACATTCAGGCTCGGCACTTTGCCGGCCAGCAGGCGGATGTCGTCGCCGCCGGAGACCAGGACGTCCAGTTTGTCACCCTTCAGGGCCGTCACCGACACCGGCACGTCGCGGATGTTCTCGGTACGGCGCTGCGCGGTCACGGTGACCGATTGCAGCTGCAGGGACTCGGGTGCCGGTTCGGCCGGAGCCGCCGTCTGGGCCGCCGCCTGCGCGATCGGCAGCAGGGCGAGGAGCGCCAGTGCTGCGCCATGGGAGCAGGTGACGCGCTTGTGCATCTTGGACATCTTGGTCATGGAGTATTTTCCTGGTGATGATAAAAGAACCGGTGTCTCCGTTCTTCTTTTCCAACGCCCCCCGCCGGGTGCGCGGGCGGTGCTATCCCGCCCTCGGCAACGCGCATCTATGGCGCCCATCTTTTCGATGTCTTGAAGTTGCCGACTTGCTAAAGGCGGTATTGTCCGTGATGGTTATCAGCTCGGCAAGTGAATAACTCGATGACGCCATGATTACAACACATGCATATGTATCGGCTGCGGGCGGGACACGCCACAAGAAAAAATAGCGCTTTCGATATTTTTTCGAAAAACCCCTTGCAGACCCTGAAAGGCACCCTCTATAATTCGGTCCTCTTCGACGCAATGACAAGCGTCAGTAGACATCAACGAGATGGGCGCTTAGCTCAGTTGGTAGAGCGGATCCCTTACACGGATTAGGTCGGGAGTTCGAGCCTCTCAGCGCCCACCAAGCATCTCGACGATGGATCGAAGGATGATCATCGTAAAACGGAGTGGTAGTTCAGTTGGTTAGAATACCGGCCTGTCACGCCGGGGGTCGCGGGTTCGAGCCCCGTCCGCTCCGCCAGCATCACTGAAGAAGGGTCCGATTCGTCGGGCCCTTTTTCTTTTTCTGCTTCTGTTTCTGCTTCTTGTTTGTGCGCCGGTGTGCATCACGGCCAGCGCCTGGCTTTTACGCTAGGCCCGCTTGCGCACCAGCTCCCCGATCTCCACCCGATCCCGCCCCGCGCGCTTGGCCGCATACAGCGCATGGTCGGCACGCGCCATCGCCCCGCCCAGATCCTCGTGCGGATCGAGCACCACCGCGCCAATACTGACCGTCATCCGGTAGGTCGGGCCGCTGGTGATGATCGTCGCTTCGCGGATCGCGCGGCGCAGCCGCTCGGCAGCCTGCACCGCCCCATCGAGGTCGGCGCCGGGCAGCAGCAGCGCGAATTCTTCACCGCCCAGGCGGCCGATCGTTTCGTGCGCACGCAGGATCTGCCGTACGGTGCGTGCGAACACGACCAGCGCCTCGTCACCCGAGGCATGGCCCCAGCGGTCATTGATCTGCTTGAAGTGGTCGATGTCGATCATCAAGAGGCCCAGGCCGGTACGCTGGCGCTGGGCCAGCAGGCGCGCACCATCGGCATGCTCCAGGAATGCATGGCGGTTGGGTAGTCCGGTCAGGGAATCGGTGGTGGCCAGCTTCGCCATGCGGTGATCGTCCTTCTGCTTGCACAGCAACAAAAAGCCGAAGCCGTTGACGATCATGAGCAGGTAGCCCGTCAGGTACACCACCTGCTGGGCGGCGCCAGGATCGAGCGGGCCCTTGCCCAGCCATCCCGAAACCACCCAGACGACGACGGCCGTGGCGAACAGCGCGTCATTGACGCCGATGATCCGCTGCAGCAGCGAAGCGCTGCGCCGGCGCAGCAGCGCCCATGCCATGGCGGCAGCGAAGAATGCCACCACGGCGCCCACGAGCGCACTGAGCTGGACATGATTGGCCCCACGCGCTGCAGCCGCCAGAACGATGGCAGAAGACAGTAGCGTGATCGGCAACAGCACCCGCCCCCAGCGTGCGAAGCCGAAGAACACACAATAGGCCGCCATTTCAAGCGACATTGCCAGAATCCAGACGATGCCCTCAAGGCCGACGACCACCGGCAAGCCCAGCACCGGGCTCGCCCAACCGATCAGCTGGCTCACGCCCATGCCAAGCCGCGCCCACATCCACAGGCGCAGCCCGGCACTAGGCGCCGCGCCGTGGGTGTAGCCCGCCATCAGAATCGCAAAGCCGACGTTGCCGATGGCGAGCGCAAGAAGAAAAGTCTGTATATCAATCACTGCCTGTCCTTGAAAAGGCACTTGCGGTCCGCCTCGCCTCCCAGCGCCCGCCGAAATTACAAAACAACCATTTATGTTGCTCTAAGGAACTATGTTACACGTTTTCCAATTTGGTCGAGCGCACGCTTGACGCCTTCTATGGACAGGCCGCCACACCACCGTGCGCACGCGACGCTTTTTGATGCGTGGCAGCATACGATCGCGGATAATCAAACAGACAACAGACCGCACCACCCTGGAGCACGCCTTGATTTTTCGTTTTCTCAAACCGCCGCGCATGTCGCCGCGCCTGCATCGGCTCAAGAGCTCATCGCTGTTTGCTGCGCTCACGCCGCTGGAATTGAAGATCGTCGATGGCTTGCTGCACGAGCGCCGCTATCTGAAAGACGAAATCATGTTCGACGAGGGCGAAGAAGGCCAGGCGCTGTATCTGTTGATGAGCGGCCGGGTGCGCATCAGCCGCCTGCACGAGGGCATGACGCAGGTCGTGGCCGAACTTGAGCCGGGCGGCTTCTTCGGCGACCTGGCGCTGCTCGACAACTCGCCCCGCAATGCCCAGGCACGCGCGCTCGAACCGTGCGAAGTGGCCGTGTTCTTCCGCGCCGACTTTCTGGGCCTGATGGAAACCGACGCCGTCATCGGCTACAAGATTTCGCTGGCACTGGCGCGCCACATTGGTCTGCGCCTGCGTGAATGGATGGGCACCGGCAGGCCGCAGCTGGAAGCGCTGTGAGCACCCACCTCGACCCTGCCCACGGCCCCGAGCGCGCCGGCCCGGTCGTCTGGACCGGCATCATCGGCGGCACCTGCCTGCTCCTGCTCGTGGTCCAGAAGCTGCTCTGGCTCGCCCTGCCCTTCATCTTGGGCGCTGTCCTGTACTACATCCTGCTGGGCCCGATGCAGCGCATGGTGCGCGCGGGCTTTGGCCGCAACGCCGCCGCGCTGTGGGTCTGCACGCTGTTCTTCACGCTGACCGCGCTGGCGCTGACGGCGGCCATGGCCTGGGGCGACGGCCCCGAAGAAGATTCGTGGGAAGCGACGATCGGGCTGTATCTCGACGGCGGCGTCGCCTTCGTGCGCAATTCGATGGGGTTGCTGGAAGCGAAATTCCCGCTGCTGGCCGAGATGCGCCTGACCTCGACCGTCAACCGGGCGTTCACCAACTACACCAACGACTTCGCGCAGAACCACCTGGGCGACATCGTCGTGGGCATCGTGACCTGGGTGCCGTCGCTGTTCCTGGCGCCGTTCCTCAGCTTCTTCCTGCTGCGCGACGGTGTGCGCTTCAAGAAGTTCCTGGCGCGCGCGGTACCGAACGCCTACTTCGAGCCGGCGCTGTACCTGCTGCACGAAGTCGACCAGACCGCGCGCCGTTACTTCGAAGGGCTGCTCAAGCTCACGGTGCTCGACACGATCGTGCTGGCGCTGGGCCTGTGGATCATCGGCGTGTCCTCGCCCCTGCTGCTGGGGCTGATCTCGGCGGTGCTGGCCTGGGTGCCGTTCGTCGGCTCGATTGCCGGCTGCGCGCTGGTGGTCATCGTCGCCTCGACCGATGCGCCGGGCGACCCGCTGATGGCCTACGGCGCCATTGGCGTGTTCGTGCTGGTACGCCTGCTGGACGACTTCATCTTCATGCCGGCCACGCTGGGGCGCAGCCTGCACATCCATCCGCTGGTAACCGTGCTGATGATCTTTGTCGGCGGCATGCTGGCGGGCGTGGTGGGGTTGATGCTGGTGCTGCCGCTGCTGGGCGTGGTGATGGTGATCGGCGAGACGCTGGGCGTTCTGGTCACGCATCCGCGCTTGCGGGCACGGCACCGCTATGCAAATTCATTGCGCACGCGGCAGGCCAGCATGGACCTGGACATCGCGCGCGAGCGGCGCGGGGCGCCCACGCCGAACGCGAATCTCAAGAAGCCGCTATAGGGCGCTCCGGCACGAATGCCGTAGGGTGGGCGGGTTTCCCGCCCACGCGTTCAAACCAGCTTCGCACTGTGGCATGCCAGGTTATGTTGAACGCGTGGACGGCGTCGCCGTCCACCCTACTTGCGCACGGTCTTCGGCTTGGCCTTGATGGTCGACAGGATCGACGGCTTGACCTTCGACGGCGGCGCCATGAACGGCGTGGTGGCCGGCGTACGGTCGGTGCGGCCGCGTGGTGCGCCGGCGCCCATCGTGCGCTTCGGTGCGCCATCGGCTGGCCGCCCTTTCGGTGCCATGCCCGGCCCGCGGCGCTCTTCGCGCAGCGAACCAGTGGCCATCTCGCCACCCGGCGCCGGTATCAGGTGCCGGTCGCTGTTACCGATCAGGTCGCCACGGCCCATGCGATACAGGCCTTCGCGCAGGATCGGCCAGTTCTCGGGATCGTAATAGCGCAGGAACGCCTTGTGCAGCTTGCGCGTCTTGCCGCTCTTTGCCGTCTCGACGATTTCCGAATCCTCGGTCACCTTCGCCAGCGGGTTGCGGCGCGAGTGGTACATGGTCGTGGCCATCGCCATCGGCGTCGGCGTGAACGTCTGCACCTGGTCGAGCTTGAAGTTGTTTTTCTTCAGCCACAGCGCCAGGTTCAGCATGTCTTCGTCGGTCGAGCCCGGGTGGGCGGCGATGAAGTACGGGATCAGGTACTGCTTCTTGCCGGCTTCGAGCGAGTACTTGTCGAACATGCGCTTGAACTCGTCATACGCGCCGATGCCCGGCTTCATCATCTTCGACAGCGTGCCGGCTTCGGTATGCTCCGGCGCGATCTTCAACAGGCCGCCCACGTGGTGGGTGACCAGCTCTTTCACGTACTCGGGCGAGCGCACGGCCAGGTCGTAGCGCAGGCCGGAACCGATCAGGATCTTCTTGATGCCGGGGATCGCGCGCGCCTTGCGGTACAGCGAGATCAGCTTGCTGTGGTCGGTGCCCAGGTTGCTGCAGATGGTCGGGTACACGCACGACAGGCGGCGGCAGCTTTCCTCGATCGTCTTGTCCTTGCACGCGAGGCGATACATGTTCGCGGTAGGGCCACCCAGGTCGGTGATGGTGCCGGCGAAGTTCTTGGTCGTGTCGCGGATCAGTTCGATTTCGCGCAGGATCGACGGCTCGGAACGGCTCTGGATGATGCGCCCTTCGTGCTCGGTGATCGAGCAGAAGGTGCAGCCGCCGAAGCAGCCGCGCATGATGTTGACCGAGTAGCGGATCATTTCCCAGGCCGGGATGTGCGCCTTGCCGTAGCTCGGGTGCGGCGCGCGGGCGTAGGCCATGTCGTAGACATTGTCCATCTCGTCCATCGCCAGCGGCAGCGGTGGCGGGTTCAGCCAGACATCGCGGTCGCCGTGCGCCTGCACCAGCGCGCGCGCATTGCCCGGGTTCGACTCGAGGTGGAACACGCGCGACGTGTGCGCGTACATCACCGGGTCGACGCTGACGGTTTCAAAGCTCGGCAGGCGCACGACGGTCTTGGCCGCTTTTTCGCGGGCCGCGGCCTGGCGCTGCTCGCGCGTCATGATCATGATCGGCTTGACCTCGGGCTCGGGCGCGGCGTTGTCGAGCGCGCAGGCTGTCGGGTCTTCCAGCGCCATCGCGTACGGGTTCGGCTGCTTGTCGATGCGGCCCGGCACATCCACGCGGGTGGAATTGTGGACCGACCACTCTTCGTCCGGCAGCCAGCCCAGCGGTACCAGGAAGGCGGTACCGCGCAGGTCGCGAATCGTCTTGATGTTTTCACCCGCAGCGATGCGGCGCGTCAGGTCGACCAGCGCGCGCTCGGCATTGCCAAAGATGAGCAGGTCGGCTTTTGACTCGAACAGCACCGAGCGGCGCACCTTATCGGACCAGTAATCGTAGTGGGCGATGCGGCGCAGCGAGGCTTCGATGCTGCCGGCGATCACCGGCACGCCCGGAAACGCTTCACGGGCGCGCTGGCAATAGACGGTCACGGCGCGGTCGGGGCGCTTGTTCGGCGCGCCTTCCGGCGTGTAGGCGTCGTCGGAGCGGATCTTGCGGTCGGCCGTGTAGCGGTTGACCATCGAATCCATATTGCCGGCAGTGACGCCCCAGTACAGATTGGGCTTGCCCAATGCGCGGAACGGCTCGACCGAGGTCCAGTCGGGCTGGCTGATGATGCCGACCCGGTACCCCTGCGCTTCGAGCAGCCGGCCAACCAGCGCCATGCCGAAGCTCGGATGGTCGATGTAGGCGTCACCCGTGATCAGGATGATGTCGCACGAATCCCAGCCCAAGGTGTCCATTTCGGCGCGGGACATCGGGAGGAAGGGTGCGGTCGGGGCGCGGCTGGAGCGCTTGGCGACCGTCGCAAAGAGATTGGCAGGGGAGTTCATTGAACGGCATTGTACCGGAAAACCATTTACGGAGCATGGAAGGCCCCGAAAAATGGCTTAAAATCAATGACTTGTGGCTATTCCGCCTACTTTTTCGGCAGGGTGAATCAGATACCCATGTTCGACAGGATCTGGCCCAGCTCACGCAAGCCATGCTCGACGCGCGGGTGGCGGGCGGCAAAACGGGCTGCCAGCTCCTGCGTGCGCGAGCCCAGGCCATAGGTATTGGCATCGAGCTCTTGCTCGGCGCGGCGGTCGAGCACTTTCTCGATGTCGCCATCGAGCTGGCGCAGCAGCGTTTCCAGTTCGACATCGGTCTCACCGGTTTCCTGCAGTGTGCGGTGCAGGGCTTTCAGGCGTGCCTTCAGATCGGCATCGTGTTCGGGTTGCATCGTGATCTCCGTGGATTGGTCGATTTCATTGTAAGGCATGGGGCGTGTGGAGGAGAACACGGCCGTGCGGAAGGCGCAAAGGATCATTGAACGCGTGGACGGCAGAGCCGTCCACCCTACGGTCAATTCACCAACGACCGGCCAAAACACCCGTAGGGTGGACGGATTCTCCGTCCACGCGGTGATAGCGACCGGTCAATTCACCAACGACAGGCCAGGACACCCATCAGTTACCCGTCAAGCCACGACGCTCCAGCAGCGGCTTGATATCCGCATCCTTGCCGCGGAAATTACGGTACATCTGCATCGCGTCCAGCGTGCCGCCACGCGAGAGCAGCGTCTTGCGGAAATGCTCGCCGTTCTTGCGCGTCAGGCCGCCATTGGCCTTGAACCACTCGACCGTGTCGGCGTCGAGCTTCTCGGCCCACAGGTAACCGTAATAGCCGGCCGAGTAGCCCCCCGAGAACGTGTGCGAGAAGTACGTGCTGCGATAGCGCGGCGGCACCAGGGCGAAGTCAACGCCGGCTTTCTTGAGCGCCTGCGCCTCGAACGCCAGTACATCGGTCGGAATCTGGTTCGGCGCCAGCTGGTGCCAGGCCTGGTCCAGCAGCGCAGCAGCCAGATACTCGGTGGTGCGGAAGCCTTCGTTGAACTGCGACGACGCCTGCACCTTGTCCAGCAGCGCTTTCGGCATCGGCTCGCCGGTCTGGTAATGCTTGGCATAGTTGGCCAGCACTTCCGGCCAGGTCATCCACATCTCGTTGACCTGTGACGGGAACTCGACGTAGTCACGCGGCACGCGCGAACCCGAGAAGCGCGGGTACTGCACGTCCGAGAACATGCCGTGCAGCGCGTGGCCAAATTCGTGGAACGTGGTGCGCACTTCGTCGTACGTCAGCAGCGTCGGCTCGCCGGCGGCCGGCTTCGGGATGTTCAGGTTGTTGGCGATGACAGGCTTCGTGCCCAGCAGCTTGCTCTGGCTGGCCCAGGCATTGGCCCAGGCACCGCCACGCTTGTTCGAGCGGGCATACGGGTCGAACGTGAAGATCGCCAGTTGCTTGCCATCGACGTCGAACACGTCGAACACGCGCACGTCGTCGTTGTAGCCAGGCAGGTCCTTGCGCTCCTTGAAGGTGATGCCGAATTCCTTGGTGGCGGCAAAGAACACGCCATCGACCAGCACGCGGTTCAGTTCGAAGTACGGACGCAGCTGGCTGGCGTCGAACGCGTAACGCTCGGCGCGCACCTTGTCGCTGTAGAAGCTCCAGTCGTGCGCGGCGGCCTTGAAGCCGCCTTTTTCGGCGTCGATCACCTTCTGGATGTCAGCCGCTTCCTTCTTCGCGTTGTTCACGGCAGGCGTGGCCAGTTCGGCCAGCAGGCTATTGACGGCGCCGGTGGTCTTGGCGGTCTGCTCTTCCAGGTTGTAGGCAGCGTGGTTCGGGAAGCCCAGCAGCACGGCACGTTCGGCGCGCAGCTTGGCGATCTGCAGCACGGTGTTGCGGGTGTCGAATTCACCGCCACGGCTGCCGCGCGCCATCGATGCGGCCAGCAGTTTTTCGCGCGTGGCGCGGTTGGTCAGCACCGACAGCGATGCCTGCTGGGTGGTGTTCACGACCGGCAGGGCAAACTTGCCATCCAGGCTGCGTTTTTTTGCTTCGGCAGCGGCGCCGTCGATGGCCTTGTCGCTCATGCCCGCCAGTTCGGCGCGCGAACCGACCACCAGCGCCGAGGCGTTGGCTTCTTTCAGCGTGTCTTGGGCGAACTTGGTCTGCAGGGCGGCCAGCTGGCTGTTGAAGGCCTTCAGCTTTTCCTTGTCGGCGTCCGACAGCTTGGCGCCGGCGCGCTCGAAGTCATTGTTGTAGCGGTCCAGCAGGTAGGCCGATTCGCTGTCGAGCTTCAGGCTGGCGCGCTTGTCGTACAGCGCCTTGATGCGGGCGTACAGCTTGCCGTTCAGGCGGATCGCGTCGCTGTGCTGCGACAGCTTCGGCGCGATGTCGCGGCCCAGCGCGATCAGCGTGTCGTTGGTGTAGGAACCCGACAGCGTGCCGAAGGCGGTGCTCACGCGGTTCAGCATGCGGCCCGAGCGCTCCATCGCCACGATGGTGTTCTCAAACGTCGGCGCCGCCTTGTTGTTGGCGATCTTCTCGATCTCCGCCGTGTGCTGGCGCATCGCCTCGGCGTAGGCCGGAGCGAAGTGCTCGTTCTTGATCTTGTCCCAGGCCGGGTAGTTGTATTGCAGGCTGCTCTCTTTGGCGAACGGGTTGCTCGCGTCGAACGGTGCCGCGGCGGTCATCGCTGCGGCAGGCGCCGGCGCCTGCGCGGCAAACGCGAAATTGGCGACGGCGGCGCTGACGGCGGCGGCCAGGATGATGTGGGTACGTTTCATGTTCTTGTGCTTTTCACGATAAGGATAAGGACCTGCTGGCAGCCGGCGCAAACCGGCTGCCCTGGCGTCAATTCAGGCCGCGGCGCTCGAGCAGCGGCTCGATGACCGGATCGCGGCCACGGAAGGCGCGGTACATCTCGACCGCATCGACGGTGCCGCCTTTTGACAGCACCATGTTGCGGAAGCGGTCGCCGTTCTTGCGCTGCAGGCCGCCGTTTTCCTTGAACCACTCGCCGGCATCGGCGTCGAGGCGCTCGGCCCACAGATAGCTGTAGTAGCCGGCCGAATAACCGCCGCCCATCGCATGCGAGAAGTACGTGCTGCTGTAGCGCGGCGGGACCGGTGCGAAGTCCAGGCCCGCGTCCTTCAGCGCCTGCTGCTCGAACGTCTTCACGTCGGTCGGGATGGCCTTGGAGCCCAGCTGGTGCCAGCGCTGGTCGAGCACCGCAGCGGCCAGGTACTCGGTGGTGCGGTAGCCTTCATTGAACTTCTGCGACGCGCGCAGCTTGTCCAGCAGTTCCTTCGGCATCACGGCGCCGGTCTGGTAATGCTTGGCGTAGCTGGCCATCACTTCGGGCCAGGCCATCCACATCTCGTAGACCTGCGATGGCAGCTCGACATAGTCGCGCGGCACGCTGGTGCCCGAGAAGCGCGGGTACTTGACCTTCGAGAACCAGCCGTGGGTCGCGTGGCCGAATTCGTGGAACGTCGTGCGCACCTCGTCCCAGGTGAGCAGGGTCGGCTCGCCTGGGGCCGGCTTGGTCAGGTTCAGGTTGTTGGTGATGACCGGCTTCTTGTCGAGCAGGAAGCTCTGGTTGACCAGCGAACTCATCCATGCGCCGCCGCGCTTGTTCGGACGCGCGTACGGGTCGACCACGAAGATGGCCAGGTGGGCGCCATTTTCTTCGAACACGTCATACACGCGCACGTCGGCGTCGTAGGTCGGCAGGTCGGTGCGGCGCTTGAAGGTGATGCCCCACAATTTGGTCGCGGCGAAGAACGTGCCTTTTTCGAGCACGTTGTCGAATTCGAAGTACGGCTTGAGCTGGTCGGCGTCGAACGCGTACTTGGCGGTGCGCACCTTGTCGCTGTAGATCGCCCAGTCCTGCGCGGCCAGCTTGAAGCCGCCCTTTTCCGCATCGATCACGGCCTGGATCTCGGCCCCTTCTTTCTTCGCGTTGCGCACGGCCGGCGCGGTCAGATCGCCCAGCAGCTTGTTGACCGACGTGGTGTTCTTTGCCGTCTGGTCTTCGAGCGAGTAGGCGGCGTAGTTCTCGTAGCCCAGCAGCTCGGCACGTTCGGCGCGCAGCTTGGCCAGTTGCAGCACGACGTCGCGGTTGTCGAATTCGCCGCCACGGTTGCCGCGGATCATCGACGTGGTGAGCAGCTTTTCGCGCGTGGCGCGGTTGGTCAGCACGGCCAGCGGCGCTTGCTGCGTGGTGTTCACAACCGGGATGACGAACTTGCCTTCCAGGCCGCGCTTGGTTGCCTCAGCGGCAGCCGCGTCGATGGCTTTCTCGGGCAGGCCGGCCAGTTCGGCGCGGGTGTCGACGACAAACGCCGACGCGTTGACTTCCTTGAGCACGTTCTGGCTGAACTGGGTCTGCAGCGCGGCCAGCTTGCCGTTGTACTCCTTGAGCTTGACCTTGTCGGCAGCGGACAGGTTGGCGCCGGCGCGCACGAAGTCCTTGTAATAGCGCTCGAGCAGGAACGCCGATTCGGCGTCCAGGCCGAGCGTGGCGCGCTTGTCGTGCAGGGTCTTGATGCGCGCGAACAGGGCCGGGTTCAGGCGGATCGCATCGCTGTGGGCCGCAAATTTTGGCGCCAGGTCCTTGTCCAGTGCCTGCAGCGTGTCGTTGGTGTACGAACCGGTCAGCGTGTAGAACACGGCGCGCACGCGGCCCAGTAACTCGCCCGAGCGCTCCATCGCCACGATCGTGTTGTCGAACGTCGGCGCCGCCTTGTTGCTGGCGATCTTGCCGATTTCAGCAGCCTGCTCGCGCATGCCTTCGTCGAATGCCGGCGCGAAGTGCTCGTTCTTGATCTTGTCGAAAGCCGGGTAGCCATACTGCAGGGTGCTCGGCTTGGCGAAGGGATTCGAGGCCGGCAGCGCTGCGCTGGCCGACTTGGAAAATGCGAGGGTGGCAAGGGCAACGCCGGCTGCGATCAGCAGCAGTTTTGGACGGTTCATGGAGTCTCTTGTGCAATGGAAGAAAAAGGGTAGCTCAATGGCGCTGCGCGCCGCCGGCACCGCTCGTGACGGTACAGGCGGCGCGCAGGCATCAGTCGTTCGACGGCGTCGCGGTCAGGCCGCGGCGTTCCAGCAGTGGGCCGATGACCGGATCGCGGCCACGGAAATTGCGGAACAGGTCCATCGCTTCTTGCGTGCCGCCGCGCGAGAGCAGCGTCTTGCGGAAATGGTCGCCGTTCTTGCGCGTCAGGCCACCGCTTTCGGTGAACCACTTGACCGTCTCGGCGTCCAGGCGCTCACTCCACAGATAGGCGTAGTAGCCGGCCGAATAGCCGCCGCCCATCGAGTGCGAGAAGTACGCGCTGCGGTAGCGCGGCGGCACCGGAGCGTATGCAACGCCGGCATCGGCCAGCGCCTTCGCTTCGAAGCTGAGCACGTCGGTGGGCACCTGGTTTGGCGTGATCTGGTGCCAGCGCTGGTCGAGCAGCGCTGCGGCCAGGTACGCCGTGGTGGTGTAGCCCTGGCCGAACTTCTTCGACGCGACGACCTTGTCCAGCAAGTCCTTCGGCATCGGTGCGCCGGTCTTGTAATGCTTGGCGTAGTTGGCCAGTACTTCAGGCCAGGTCACCCACATCTCGTTGACCTGCGACGGATACTCGACGAAGTCGCGCGGCACGTTGGTGCCCGAGAATTTCGGGTATTTCACGTCCGAGAACATGCCGTGCAGCGCGTGGCCGAATTCGTGGAACGTCGTGACCACTTCGTCATACGTCAGCAGCGTTGGCTCGCCGGCTGGCGGCTTCGGAATGTTCAGGTGGTTGCCGATGACCGGCTTCTGACCCAGCAGGTGCGATTGCGAGACGTACTCGTTCATCCAGGCGCCGCCCTGCTTGTTGCTGCGTGCGTACGGGTCGAAGATGAAGATCGTCAGCAGCTTGCCGTCGACGTCGTACACGTCGAAGGTACGCACGTCGGCGTCGTAGGTCGGCAGGTCCTTGCGTTCCTTGAACGTGATGCCGTATTCCTTGGTCGCGGCGAAGAACACGCCATCGACCAGCACGCGGTTCAGTTCAAAGTACGGGCGCAGCTGGCTGTCGTCGAAATTGAATTTCTCGGCGCGTACCTTGTCGGCGTACAGCGGCCAGTCCCAGCTTGCCAGCTCGAATTTGCCGCCGTCTTTGTTGATCGCGGCCTGGATCTCGACGGCTTCCTTCTTGGCATTGTTCACGGCCGGCTTGGCCAGGTCGCCCAGCAGCTTGTTGACGGCGGCCGGATTGCGCGCGGTTTCCAGTTCTTGCGAATAGGCCGCGAAGTTCGGATAGCCCAGCAGCACGGCGCGTTCGGCGCGCAGCTTGGCCAGGCGCAGCACCTGTTTGGTCGTGTCGAATTCGCCGCCCTTGGTGCCGCGCTCAAGCGAGGCTTTCATCAGGCGCTCGCGCGTGGCGCGGTGCGTCAGGGTCGACAGGCCAGGCTGGATCGAGGTGTTGACAATCGGGATCGCGAACTTGCCCTTCTGGCCGCGTTGCGCGGCTTCAGCAGCAGCGGCATTGATCTCGGCATCCGACAGGCCCGCCAGTTCGGCGCGGGTGTTTACGATCAGGGCGGCGGCATTCGCGCCCTTGAGCACGCGCTGCGAGAAGTCCGACTGCAGCGAGGCGATCTCGCCGTTGTAAGCCTTCAGCTTGGCCTGGTTGGCCGCCGACAGGTTGGCGCCGGCGCGCACGAATTCCTTGTAGTAGCGCTCGAGCAGGTGCGTCGATTCGGCATCCAGACCCAGCGAAGCGCGCTTGTCGTGCAGCGCCTTGACGCGCGCGAACAGCTTCGCGTTCAGGTGGATTGCATCGGTGTGCGCCGCCAGCTTGGGCGACATCTCGCGATCGACCGCGTCGAGCGTGTCGTTGGTGTTAGCGCCGTGCAGGTTGCTGAAGGTCGCGTTCACGCGCGCCAGCAACTGGCCGGATTTTTCCAGCGCCACGATCGTGTTGTCGAACGTCGGCGCCGCCTTGTCACCGGCGATGGCGGCGACTTCGCGCAGTTCTTCGCGCATGCCGGCAGCGAACGCAGGCAGATAGTGCGCATCCTTGATCTTGTCGAACGCCGGGTACTGCAGCGGCAGGCTGCTGGGCTTGGCGAACGGGTTGGAAGCGTCGAGGGCGGGTGCGACAGGTGCTGCGATGGCGGAACACGCCAGCGCGACGCCGGCTGCCACGATGAGCAGTTGAGGACGGATCATGAGGTCTTTCGCTAACACTGAGGAAGGGCGCTGTCGCCAGTGGCTCGACAGCAGTGCGCTGAAGATCATAGCAGGCTTGCATGGCACTTGTAACAATTAAAAAGTAGCGCAATGTATCAATCCGCAGCCCCTGTATTGACGTGCATACGGTGAGCGCCGTGCTAGCATCGGGGCCCTTTTGCGGTCTCTTTGCGGCGCTTTTTCATGACCCTTTCTTCCTCTTCCTTCGACGCCATCGTGGTCGGCACCGGCCCTGGCGGGGCCAGCGTCGCGCGCGAACTGGCCCGCGCCGGCAGCCGGGTTTTGATGCTCGAACAGGGCGGCGCCGCGCCGCTAGCCGGCACCGTCACGCAGATGGCATCGATGGCGGCCGTGCCCGGGCGCGGCGCGTTCATCCATCGCGATGCGTCGCTGCTGGTGAGCGGCACGACGCTGGGCGGCAGCTCGGCGGTCAACTTCGCCACTGCGGCCGCGCCGCCGGCGGCGTACTTCGCCGCGTATGGCATCGACCTGGCCCCGAGCCTGGCCGAACTGCGCGCGGAGCTGCCGCTCGCACCCCTGCCCGATACGCTGATCGGCCCCATGGCCACGCGCATCATGACGGCGGCGCGCGCGGCCGGCATCGACTGGCACAAGCTCGACAAGATGATCCGGCCGGCGCTGTGCCGCAGCGGCTGCTGGCGCTGTACCTATGGCTGCCCGTACGGCGCCAAGTGGAGTGCCCGCGATTTTGTCGAGCAGGCGATCGGCCTCGGCGCCACGCTGCAGACAGGCAGCCGCGTCACGCGCGTGCTGCTGGAACAGGGCCGTGCAAGCGGTGTCGAGGTCAGGCAACACGGGCAATTGCAGACGATCCATGCACCGCTGGTGATCCTCAGTGGCGGCGGAATCGGCAGCCCGCGCATCCTGCACGCCTCAGGACTGGGGCCGCGCGATGCGCCGTTCTTCAGCGATCCGGTGGTGGCCGTGATGGGCAGCGTGACCGACATCGATGGCGGCGCCGAAGTGCCGATGGCGGCCGGCTGGCATGACCCGCAGGCCGGCATCGCGCTGGCCGACCTGACCTTGCCGCGCCCGATGTACCAGGCCTTCGCGGCGCAGGTCGGACGCGTGGACCGCTTGTTCGCGCACCGGCGTACCCTGAGCATCATGGTCAAGATTCGGGACACCATCAGCGGGCGCATCGGACCGCGCTGGGCCGACAAGCGCCTGAGCGCTGGCGATCGCGTTCGCCTGCAAAAGGGCGAACTGATGGCGCGCACGATCCTGCAGGCGGCCGGCGCGCGGCACGTGTTCAAGAGCTGGCATTTTGCGGCGCACCCGGGCGGCAGCGTGCGCATCGGCGCCGGCGTTGATGCCGATCTGCGCACGCGTGCGCCGGGTGTCTATGTGTGCGATGCGTCGGTGATCCCGCAGCCATGGGGCTTGCCGCCGACACTCACGCTGCTGTGCCTGGGCAAGCGCCTGGGGCAGCACCTGGCGCGTGTCGAATGACTTAATAGTGTGGAGGGCGTTCGTTGAGTGGTGCCTGGCCGGCATCGCGCAGCGAGCGCAGGTGGTCGGCCAGCTTGCCGACCATTGCCTCGAGCTCGTCGATACGGCGCTCCTGGCGATAGATGGTCTTGTTCAGCTCATCGAGCAGGTCTTCCTGCTGGGAGAGCTTGATTTCAAGATTGACGAAACGTTCTTCCTGGTCCACGGCGCACTCCGGTAAAGCCGGCATTATGCCAGCATGGCCGGGGGCGCCGTGCACCTGGCAGGTCAGGCGTAGGGAATGAAGTCCAGGCCCTTGCCGACCGTCTCGATAACGAGCGCCTGGTTTTCCGGGCTTTCGCTGAACTCGATCACCAGCTGTTCCCGGCCGAGGCGACCGATTTCCGCCGTCCAGTACAGCAGGCCGCCGGCATCCGGCTCGCGATTGAGCACGTTGTCGTACAGCTTGTAGATGAACTCGTCATTGCTTGGCGCGGCGCCATACAGCGTGTCGAATTCCGGCGCTTCCATGAAGCCGGCAGCGATCGTGGTCAGCAGCGTGCCGTTATCGAGGTGCTTGGTCCAGAAGCCCAGGCCACCTTCGTCCGACTCGCGGCCCATGATGGCCTGGTACAGGCGGAAGATCTTGGCCGAATTGTCGTCGATCGCTTTCCAGCCATCGTTGAACTGGATGCGCTCGACGTTGAACAAGCCGTCGACTTCACCATTGGCACCCGTTACCGAGTAGCCCCAGGTTTCCTTCTTGACGGCGAAGTCGGCGCGCGCGCCGCCAAACACCACGGTATCGATGCCGGCGCCGGCGTCCACGGCGGTGCTGCCGGCGTTCATGACGATGGTGTCGGCGACGGCGGTGCCGGCCTGGTAGCCTGCATGCGAAATCGATACGGCAGCCGTGACTTGTCCGGCGCGGGCATTGCCGGCCAGGTCCAGCGACGTCACGATCACGTTGTAGCTACCGTTTGGCAGCGGTTGCGACGTCAGCGACCATGCACCATTCGCGCCCACCACGGCGCTGCCGATCTTGGTGAAGTCGCCGTCGCGATACAGTTCGATCGTGGTGCCGGCTTCGCCGCTGCCGCTGAAGACGGGCTTGTTGCCGCCCGCGGGCATGGCGATATTCACGGTCGGGATCGTTGGTGGCGTGGCGTCGATGTGGAACGTGACGCCGCTGCTGCCCGTCGACGCGTTGCCGGCCGCATCGGTGGCAGTGGCGTAGGCGCGGTAGTTCAGGCCGTCGGCCAGCGCCACGGTCGAACGGGCGCTCCACAGGCCATTGGCATCCGCCGTGGCGGTGGCGATGACCTGCTCGTTGAGATAGACCTTGACCGTCGAATAGGCTTCCGCGGTGCCGTTCATGCCAGGCTGGCTGCCGCGCGCATACAGGTAGCCGTTCTGCGTCACGGCCATCACCGGCGGTGGCGGCGCCACGTTGTCGGTCGCCACATTCGCGCGCTCGACGCGCATGTCGGCAAACTGCAGCCATTCGATATCGCGCAGCGTATCGGTGCCGTCGGCCCCCGCCACCGCCAGCGCGCCATCGGCCAGCGTGGAAAATGCATACCCATCGCGGTTGCCATTGAAAATGGCCGTGTCCGTTCCTGCGCCGCCGTCCATCATGTCGTTCCCTCCGTTGCCCTGCAATATGTCGTTGAATTGGGTGCCGGTCAGGGCGTCGTCCTTGTAGCTGCCCGTCAGATAGCGTGCGCCCGTCGTGCTGTTGATGCCGAGCTCGCCGCGCAGGCCGTCGCCACCATACAGCCAGTTCAGTGCCGCGACGTCGTAGGGACGGTAGGTGCTGTGCCAGCCGCCGACGCTGGTATACGACATGATCGTATTGCTCGTGTTGTCTTCGCTGTCGGGGAGCACGGCCAGGTTGTCATCACCGGGTTCGGGGAACGGGTGCTTCAGGCCCAGGGCGTGGCCCAGTTCGTGCAGCAGGGTTTCGTAACCCTGGCCGCCGGCCGTCAGATCCTGGGTCATCGCGCGCCACTCGACATTGTCCAGGTAGATGTAGGCGTTGGCGTTATACGCGGTCAGCGTGGTTTCGGTGCCGGTCCGCTGCGACAGCCAGCTGTTCAGGCCCGTCGTGCTGGCGCCATCCAGGTTCAGATTGGCCAGATGGAACTGGGCGCTCGTGCCGGACGCCGTTTCCTGGAATTGAATCCCGGTCACTTGCTGCAGATAATTGAACGCCGTCCGGGCATTGGCCTGCTGGGAGACGCTGAATGCTTCCTGGCCAGTCCGGCCGCTTTCGTTGCCCGCAGTGGTCGAGAACGTGTAGAACAGGACGTTGGCGTTGTTATTGCTGAGGAAGTTCCAGTCGGGCCCCTTGTCCAGCAAGGCGTCGATATGGTTCAGTCCCGTAAGCGGGGTGACGGTGATGTCGGAAGGAGTTGCCATGAATCAGTCAATAATAGTTGCAGCAAGGTAAATGCCGTGGGAATTTAGATATCAAAATCTCGTTATCCCGGCAAGTATTTCTTGCTCGACACTTGAAGTCAAATAGCATTTCAATCGTGCGCACGACTTGCCGATCCATCAAGGCTTGCGCACAACGGTTTACTCCGGAACCGGCCGCGGTGTTGCCAACAAGGCTTTCAAACTTGCCAATCTTGCCTTGGGACTCAGTATTTCCGATTCCATCGGCGCGGCCTCACCAACGTCCAGCGCCATTTCCTTGATGAAGCGCGATGGATCGCAATTGACCAGCTCGCCAGCGCGTTTGCGCCGCTTGCACCAGCTCACGTGCAGCGTGCGCTGGGCGCGCGTGATGCCCACGTACATCAGGCGCCGTTCTTCCTGGATGCGCGCCGAGATCGTTTCGATGGAGGCGTCCGGGTCACCCTTGTGCGGCAGGATGCCCTCTTCCACGCCAACCAGGTACACGTGCGGGTACTCCAGCCCTTTCGAGGCGTGCAGCGTCGACATGCGCACGGCATCCTGCTCCTCGTCCTGGCCTTCGAGCATCGACATCAAGGCCACCATCTGCGTCAGTTCCAGCAGGTTCTTTTCTTCGCCATCGCGGTCGCGCCCGCCACGCCCGCGCTCTTTCAGCCAGTTGGTAAATTCGAGCACGTTCTGCCACTTGGCCTGGGCCGCGCGGTCGTCGAAGCCTTCGTACAGGTAATGCTCGTAATTCATTTCCTTCATCATGTCGTCGAGCACCTCGGCCGCATGGTCGCCGGCGCCCAGCGGGCCGGGCCGGGTCGCGCGGTCTTCCAGCTCGCTGATGAAGTGGCAGAAGTTGCGCACCGAGCCCAGTTGCCGCTCGGCCAGCTTGGCTTCGATGCCGCCCTTGCGCGCCGCCTCGAATAACGAACAATTCCACTGCTTCGAAAATTCGCCCAGCACTTCGAGCGTGGCCATGCCGACCCCGCGCTTGGGCGTCGTGATGGCGCGGATGAAGGCCGGGTCGTCGTCCTGGTTGGCGATCAGGCGCAGGTAGGCAATGATGTCCTTGATCTCGGCCTTGTCGAAGAAGCTCTGGCCGCCCGACATCGTGTACGGGATGCGCTCCTTGCGCAGCGCCTGCTCCATCACGCGCGCCTGGTGGTTGCCGCGGTACAGGATGGCGAAGTCGGACCAGTTGTTCTTGCGCTGAAAGTGCTCGGACGAAATCAGCATCGCGATCTGGTCAGCTTCCTGGTCGTCGTTCTGCATGCCCATCACCTTGATCGGCTCGCCCAGGCCGTGCTCGGACCACAGTGACTTCTCGAAGATCTTCGGGTTGTTGCCGATCACGGCATTGGCCGCCTGCAGGATGCGGGTGGTGGAGCGGTAGTTCTGCTCGAGCTTGATCACGCGCAGGTCGGGGAAATCGACCTGCAGCGTTTTCAGGTTCTCGACCGAGGCACCGCGCCAGGCGTAGATCGCCTGGTCATCGTCGCCCACGGCGGTAAACATCGGCTTCTTGCCCAGGCCCGTCACCAGGAGCTTGACCAGCTCGTACTGGCAGGTATTGGTGTCCTGGTACTCGTCCATCAACAGGTAGCGCAGGCGGCGTTGCCAGCGGTCGCGGATCGGATCGTTGTTGCGAAACAGTTCCACCGGCAGGCGGATCAGGTCGTCGAAATCGACCGCCTGGTAGGCCTGCAGCGTGGCCACATAGCTGCGGTAGACGCGCCCGGCCTGCGCTTCGTCTTCGTCGCGCGCCGCCTTGATCGCGTCTTCCGGATCGACCAGGCCGTTCTTCCACAGCGAAATCGTGTTCTGGATGCGGCGAATTTCCTGCTTGTCGGTGCTCAGCGCCAGGTCGGACACGATCGTGTAGCAGTCGTCGCTGTCCATGATCGAAAACTTGTCCTTCAGCCCTACCCCGGCCGCTTCCTGGCGCAGGATGCGCACGCCCAGCGAGTGAAAGGTCGACACGGTCAATTGCTTGGCCTGCTTCGGCTGCTTGAGCAGCTTGGCGATGCGCTCCTGCATCTCGAGCGCCGCCTTGTTGGTAAAGGTCAGCGCGGCAATCGTGCGGGGATCGTAGCCGCAGTGCTCGATCATGTAGGCGATCTTTTGCGTGATCACGCGCGTCTTGCCGGACCCGGCGCCTGCGAGCACCAGGCAAGGGCCGTCCAGATACAGCGCGGCTTCGCTCTGCGGCCCGTTAAGGCCGAACTTTGGTGCGTTAGACATGGGGAAGTTTTCGGTGGGACAGAGGTCGATTGTAACAATCTGGCGGGCGCAGCGGGCGATGGCGCGTCGCAGGCCAAGCCGGATTGCAACATGCGGCCGCTGTGCTCGTGTTTGCCCGCATGCTCCTGCGAGTCAGCCGGGGATCGGGTACCATGCGACCTTTGCCAGCGACACGCCAGGCGCGACGCTGCAGCCCTATTTTTCTGGAAATCTGCACATGAAATTCGAACATCTCGTCGAAATCAACGATCCGATGAACCCGCTGCTCGACACGCTCACCCGCGAGCAGCTGTGGCACGGCCTGGTGCTGCGCGCCGAGCAGCCGAAGCTGTTCATCCCGCACCTGGACACCTGCGAGATCCTCGAGCGCGACGCCGGCGTCATGCGCCGCCGCCTGACCTTCGGCCCGCTGGTGATCGAAGACAAGGTGACCTTGACCCCGCTGCAAGAGGTGCACTACGACGTGCCGGCCCAGGGCGACATCACGGCCTCGACGCTGCGCATGGTCATCGAGGCGCCCACCAGCGCCATGCTGCTGGTGCGCTTCTGCTACGACGACGGCATGGGCGAACATGTCGACCAGGCCAATGCGATGTACGACGAATTCAAGAAGTCGGCCTACGAAGAAGCCGACATCGACACGGTGCGCATCCTGCGCCAGCTGGCCGGCCAGGGCAAGCTGGCCAGCACCCTGCTCAACTGATCCGGCGGTCCGGCGATCCGGCGGTCCGGCGATCCGGCGACGCGCTCTAGAGACCCGGCTGGGTCTCGGCGGCGAGGGTGGTGCTCTCGCCCTGCGACAGGTTGGTTGCCAGGTCGCGTAGCGCGGTGCGTACGCCTTCTTCGATCACCGGGTGATAGAACGGCATCTCCAGCATCTGGTCGACCGTCAGGCGCATCTGGCACGCCCATGACAGCAGGTGCGCCAGGTGTTCGGCGCGCGGCGCGATCATCTCGGCGCCCAGGAACAGGCGCGAGCCGTATTCGGCATACACCCGCAGCATCCCCTTGTTCTGCAACATGACGCGGCTGCGGCCCTGGTTCTCGAACGACACGCTGCCCACGGCGAATTTGCGTTGCCCGCCCGCGCACAGTTCCCGGTAGCTCTTGCCCAACGTGGCGATATTTGGCTCGGTAAAGGCGACCGCGATCGGCGTGCGGCGCAGGCCCGGACGTACGTCGGGGTAACGGCCCGCATTGTCGCCGGCGATCTTGCCGTGATCAGCCGCGTCGTGCAGCAACGGGCGCTCGTTGTTGGCGTCGCCCGCGATGAAGATAGAGCTGGTGCCACACTGCATCGTGCGCACGTCAAAGGTCGGGATGCCGTCGGCGCCCCGCTCCAGGCCGGTCAATTCCAGCCCCAGGTCATGCACGTTCGGCCTGCGCCCGGCGGCCATCAGCACGTACTGAAAGCGTTCGCTGCTTTCCTTGCCCAGCGCGTCGCGCACATGCAAAACGACCTCGTCGCCCTCCTGCACTGCTGTCACGATCTCGCTCTGGAACGCAATGTCGACTTCCTCGCCCAGCACGCGCGCAGCGCAGCGCAGCACTTCGGGGTCGCTGATGTTGGCGATGGAGCCGCCGCGCGCGTAGAAACGCACGCGCACGCCCAGGCGGCTCAGGGCCTGGCCCAGTTCGAGGCCGATCACGCCGGTGCCGATCACGGCCACCGAGGCGGGCAGGTCATTCCAGTAAAACACGTCGTCGCTGGTGACGATGCCGGGACCGACGTTCTCGAGCTGCGGCAGGCGCAGTGGCGTCGAGCCGGTGGCGATGACGACGCGCCCGGCGTGGATCTCGGTATGGTCGTCGACCTGCAGCGTGCACGGGCCGGTAAAGCGTGCGTGGCCCTGCAGGCGGTCCTGAACGGGAATGGCTTCCACGGCCTCGAGCACGAAGCCGACGAAACGGTCGCGTTCGCGCTGGACGCGCGCCATCACGGCCGGGCCATCGATCCGCACCTCGCCGGCATGCACGCCAAACGGGCCGGACGTGTGCAGCGTGTGCGCCGCCTCGGCCGCAGCGATCAGGAGCTTGCTCGGCATGCAACCGACCCGGGCGCAGGTGGTGCCGTAGTGCGCGCCCTCGATCACCACGGTGCGCGCGCCCTGCGCTTTGGCTGCGCGATAGGCCGTCATGCCGGCGGTGCCAGTGCCGATGACGGCGACATCCACGTTCAATTGTTTCATGGTGCTCTTTCGCTGTTGACAGGCAAAACGATACGCTATTTCAAGCACGCTGGTGGCAGGACTGACCGATTCAGCATGCCATCGGGCGCCAGCGTTTTAAAAATGATGTTGAATAACTGTCGATAAATCTTACAAATCGCAAGTTACAACTTTAATTTTCAGAAACTTTATTTAAAAGAATCAATTGCATAGATCAAAAATAGAAATACGGCATGATATTTGCTCTACTTCGGGTTCACCCACCAAGGAGATCCCATGTCACTTGCTTCCTTCAACAAACTGCTTGTTAGCCTGTCGCTGTTCGCTTGCTCTTCCGTGTTCGCCGCGCCGCTGGTTGTCAATGTTGCTGGGGTCACGAGCCAGGGTGAGATCGGCGATCCAGGCAATACCGTGCTGAACTTTAACGTCGGCGCCAATTCGGTCATTACCAGCGTCGCCTACTCGTTGAACCTGACGGCGTTCTCGCCGAGCTGGCTGTCCGAAATTGGCCTGGCGTTCACCGCCTCGGACGGCATCGACGGCGTGGTGTTCAACCCGGGTTTCGGCGATGACGGTCCGGGTACCGCGACCTACGCCGGTTCCGCCACTCTGGCCGACTTCGGCCTGGAGTTCGCAGTTGGTGCCGACGGCATCCTGCGCCTGGAATTCTATGAAGACTTCGATGACTTCGCTGGCGTCGATGGCATCTGGAACTTCGGCACCCTGACGTTTGGCGTGGAACCCGTCGACGTGGAAGTGCCCGGCGAAGTGCCTGAGCCAGCCACCGGTCTGCTGCTGGGCGCCGGCCTGGGCATGATGGGCTATGCAAACCGTCGCCGCCAGGCGGCGCGCAAGGCTGCCAGCGCGGCTTAAATATCGAGCGGGTCGACTTCGAGCGACCACTTCACGCGGGCCTTCATGGCCCGCAGCGCTTCCATCCACTCGCGCAGGAAGGCCTGCAAGGCCGGGCGCGAGCTGGACTCCACCAGCAGCTGGGCGCGGTCCATATTGTGCACGCGCGTCATCGTCATCGGGATCGGGTCATTGATCAGGATGCCGTCGTGCGCCAGGCAGTCGCGCGCGCTTTCCAGAAACGCAATCGCGATCGGCAGCTCGCGCGCTTCGGCCCGCAGCAAGGCCTGGTACATGTAGGGCGGCAGGCCCGCTTCGCGCCGTTCGTCGAGCAACTGGCCGGCAAAGCGCTCGTAATCGTGGCGCATCACCGCGCCGTACAGCGGATGCTGCACGTAGCGCGTCTGCACCAGCACCTCGGATGGCGCCCCGGCCCGTCCCGCGCGCCCCGCCACCTGCATCAGCTGCGCGAACAGACGCTCGCTGGCGCGGTAGTCCTGCGAGAACAGCGCGGTATCCGGGTTCAGAATGCCCACCAGCGTGAGCTTCTTGAAGTCGTGGCCCTTGGCGACCATCTGGGTGCCGATCAGGATATCGACCTCGCCCCGGTGCACGCTGTCGAACGCCGCCTGCGCGCTGCCCTTCAGGCGCGTGGAATCGGCATCGATGCGCAGGATGCGCGCCTCGGGGAACATCGCCCGCAAGCCCTCTTCGACGCGCTGCGTACCCCGGCCCAATGGCTGGATGTCGACATTGCCGCAGGTGGGACACGAGCGCGGGATGCGCAGCTCCAGACTGCAGTGGTGGCAGCGCAGCCGGTTCTCGGGCTTGTGCAGCACCATGAAGGCGGTGCAGCGCGTGCAGTCGCTGATCCAGCCGCAGGCGTCGCAGGAAATCACCGGGGCATAGCCGCGCCGGTTCAAAAACAATAGTGACTGCTCACCGCGCTCCAGACGCAGGCGCAGCGCCGCGACCATCTCGGTGGTCAGGCCATCACGCCCGCGGTCGCGCTCCATGTCGATCAGGCGCACGCGCGGCAGCACGGCGTCCTGGACGGCGCGCGCGCGCAGGTCGAGGCGCTGGTAGCGCCCCGAGCGCGCGTGGTGCCACGATTCGAGCGATGGCGTGGCCGAACCCAGCACGATCGGAATGCCCAGCTGGTGCGCGCGCCAGACGGCCAGGTCGCGCGCCGAGTAGCGCAAGCCTTCCTGCTGCTTGTACGACGGGTCGTGCTCTTCGTCGATCACGATCAGTTGCAAGTGCGGCAGCGACGCCAGCAGCGAAAGCCGCGTGCCGAGCACGATGCGCGCCTGGCCCAGGTGCGCCGCCAGCCAGTGCAGCATGCGCTCGCCTTCGGACAGGCTGCTGTGCAGCGTGGCGAGCATCATGCCCGGGAAGCGCGCCCGGATATTGCCTTCGAGCTGCGGCGTGAGGTTGATCTCGGGGACCATGATCAGGATCTGCGCCTGCGGGTCGCGCGCCAGCACCTGGGCACAGGCTTGCAGATAGACCTCGGTCTTGCCGCTGCCGGTCACGCCCCATAACAGGAACGGCTTGAAACCGATGGCGCCGCCGATGGCGTCGGCCGCTTCTTGCTGGGCCGTGTTCAGCACCGGCATGCCCACTGCGGTAGCGTCCTGCCCGGCCTCGAGCTTGGCCAGTTTTTTCAGCGCGCGCCCCAGGGCCACTGTTTTGGGCACCCGCAGGTTCTTGGGCAGGCCGGGCAACGCCACCTCGCCGAGCGGGCGCTGGTAGTACTCGGCGGCGAACCGGGCCAGTGCAAGCCAGCGCCCGGACAGCGGCGCCAGCTCGCCCCGCACCGCCAACGCATCCTTGAGTTTTTCGGGCGGGACGTCGCTCGTGGCCTTGACCGCGACGATCAGGGCCATGACCTCGCGCCGCGCAAACGACACCAGCGCCAGCTGGCCGGGCAGCGGTTCGTCACCGGGCTGGCAGGGCCAGCGGTAGTCGAAACTGCTGTTGAGCGGCGTATCGATCACGACTTCGAGGAAGCAGTACGGTGTGACCGGTGCTTGGTTGCTGGTTGACAATCTAGGCCCTGTGCAAATCTGTGGAGAACTTTGTGAATAGTGGGGGACTTGACCCTATCAAAGGTTTACGTTAGATCAAGTCTGGGACGATAATTCCTCAATTCAAGACAATTTTAGTCTTTGTAATCAATGACTTGAAAAACCGTCCAAAAACCTGTTAACAACCTTGACCACATTCGGTCGCTTGTGCATAACTCTGCAATTTTTCGTGGAAAACTCGCTGCGATGCGTCAGACAGTTAAGGCAATACATGAAGTTTCACGCTAAGTCCCGGTAAACCAAACACTTTTCCGCACCCTTGCCACGCCTGTTGATAACTTTGTGAACAAGGCGCCCAATCCGGTTGAATTCTGCTGGACAACGTTGATCGGAAAGACAGCCAGATCGCATAACCTGAGAAGAAACCCCTTACAGATCATTGACTTACGCGTAAACACGAAAAATCGAGATGTCCACAGGAACGTTTATCGGATTTGCGGAAGTTGTGAACAAGTGAGGAAGTCGGCTTGCAATCGCACTCTTGAGAGTGCGCAGCAAGCCGGGGACAAGATTACGCGGCGCGCTGCTTGCGGCTGAAGCTGTGCACCGCCTCGACCATCGCGGTGACCGATTCCGGCGGGGTGAATTGCGAGATGCCATGGCCCAGGTTGAACACGTGGCCGTGGCCATTCGATGGCGTGCCATAGGCCGTCAGCGAGCGCTCGACTTCGGCCGCAATCTGCTCTGGTGCGGCAAACAGGATCGCCGGGTCGAGGTTGCCCTGCAGCGCCACGCGGTCGCCGACCAGCGCGCGTGCAGCGCCCAGGTTCACGGTCCAGTCCAGGCCCAGCGCATCGGCGCCGATGTCGGCCATCTGGTCGAGCCAGATGCCGCCGCCCTTGGTGAACACGACGGCCGGGATGCGCACGCCATCTTTCTCGCGCTGCAGGCCTGCCAGAATCTGCTGCATGTATTGCAGCGAGAAGGTCTGGTAGGCGCCATCGGCCAGTGCCCCGCCCCACGAATCGAAGATCATCACGGCTTGCGCGCCGGCGTCGATCTGCGCGTTCAGGTACGCGGTGACGGCCTTGGCATTGATCTCGAGGATGCGGTGCATCAAATCCGGGCGGCTGTAGAGCATCTTTTTGACGGTGTGGAACTCGCGCGAGCCGGCGCCTTCGACCATATAGCAGGCCAGCGTCCACGGGCTGCCCGAAAAGCCGATCAGCGGCACGCGGCCATTGAGGGCGCCGCGGATCTGCGTGACGGCCTTGAACACGTAGTCGAGCGAGCCCATGTCGGGCACTTCCAGCGCATGGACCTGCTCTTCGGTGCGCAGCGGGCGCTCGAACTTCGGACCCTCGCCATCGGCGAAATACAGGCCCAGGCCCATCGCGTCAGGGACGGTCAGGATGTCCGAAAACAGGATCGACGCGTCCAGCGCGAAGCGATCGAGCGGCTGCAGCGTGACTTCGGTGGCGTAGTCGGGATTTTTTGCCAGGCCCAGGAACGAACCGGCGCGCGCGCGCGTGGCGCGGTATTCCGGCAGGTAGCGGCCCGCCTGACGCATCAGCCACACCGGGGTGTAGTCGGTCGGCTGGCGCAGCAGCGCACGCAGGAAGGTGTCGTTCTGGAGCGGGGCAAATTGTGGCATGGCTGACAATGGACGTGGACGATAGACGCCTATTATCGCACTCTCGCGCAGCCACTTGCGCCTACGGAACGGCGGTAGGCGCGTAATTCGCAGGATCGACCGGGGGCGGTCCGACCGGGCCAAACACGTCCTCCTTTGCCCTCTGAGGCGCAGGCCCCTGCGCAAGCGGCGGCTTGATGAAGATGAACGTCGCTTCAGCCGGGTCGCGCAGGTTCACTGCCAGGCTGGTGCCACCGGCGCGGTAGCTGCCCAGCACGCCGATCGCCATCTGCATGAACAGGGTGGCCGCGCCCGTGTTGCCCAGGCGTCGGTCGAGGTTGATGAACTGGTCGATCCGGCTGCTGTCGATCTCGGGGCCGCCCTCGGCAGCGTAAGCGCGCAGCATGCCCTCCAGGGCGATCAGCTGGCTGGTCTGGTTGCCGGTGGCGGCAATGACGCGTGCCGGACCCTGCGCCCGTTCGGATTCGGGCAGCGTGCGCAGCGCTTGCCTGAGTCCCTCGAGCAGAACTTTCTCGCGCGCGTCCCGGCGTTTGAGCGGTTTGCCATGTTCGTCGGTGGTCTTGACGAACACGGGGCGGTGGATGAAGCCGCGCGAAGTCATCTCGTCGAACATCTCGAGCTGCAATTTGCTCCACGGAACGGGAAACCAGGGCGTCGGCTTCCAGTCTCGCGGTGGGCGGTGCTTGTCCAGGCGGTCATGGTGCAGAAGACTGACTTCGCCGCTGCCGCGGATGTCTGGCCGCACGGCGAACTTCGCGGCGAAGTCAAGCCATTCGGCGGCAGTGATTGCGCGGCCGTTGCTGTCGGGGTCTGCCCGCGGCAGGGACTGTTCCATCTCAAAATGGGCCAGGAACAAGCGACGCGATACCCCATCGCGGTTGATTACGTCGATGGGAGTCGGGGGTTTGTCGATATCATCGAACGCATAGGGCCGGATTGCCTCGACGCGTTCGCGCCGGGCCAGGATGAACAGCGCCGCCGCGTCCGGCATCTCGGGAATGTAATAACCGTCTTCTGCGAGAGGAGGCGAACCCGGAGCCCGCATCATTTCCCTCACCGTCATGCCATCGTCCGAGTTCAGGACAACGTACGGCACATCGGGATTGGCGTCGAAGAAGCCGAACACGTCCTCGAGAATCCGGTCCGGCCGCTCGGAATAGCGCCGTGCGGCTGCGACGAACAGGCTGGTGGCCATGCCCTCCCCGCTGGTCCCGTTGGCCAATCCCATATTGGGCGACAAGGGGCCGTCGGGATACTTGCTGTGGTCTGGCGGGCCCGCAGCAAACACGGGTGTGCCCCAATCGACGACCGAATAGCCTGCACCGTTTCGCAAGGCATCACCTGCTCGTCCGCCACTTGCGCCGCGTTTGTCGAACTTTGTCCATGGATATTTTTTTGGGTCTTGCTCGCGCAGGGACGTGTAAGGCGTTCCGGTCTGCAACGCTTCCCACAGTTTTCCCTGCCGGTATTTCTCGAAGGTGACACCCAGGTTGATCACCTCCAATACATACTCGCGCCGCCCCTGCTCGGTACGTGCTGCAGCCAGGTGCGCACTTGCCTGCGTTGCCGCGGCCGAAGCGGCAACCTTGCGCGCGTCGGCTTCTCGTACCGAGAACAGCAAGCGTCCTCCGATCAGTACGACAATTCCCAGCAATGCAATCCACCATAATTTATGCATTGTTTCCTCCGAATGTGTAGAAGCAGTGACCTGAGGCGGCCGTGTGCATGACGTTTCAGTCATGGCGGCTCGTTGCCATCGCGTTGCCTGGTAGGTTCAAGGGGTCGGCAACATCGATTCGACAACAAGACAGCGAGGTAACCCTTCCGGAGGAAGGGGAAGATTCGCGGGCAAGGCGCCATTTGAGTAATACACCTGATTACCTTCGATTAAGGCTTTGCGCCAGGGACGTTCGTCGGCCCAGTAAGCCGCAAACTCGAATTGAAAATCGTCCCATGTCAGAATCCCGGGCCGGGGTTTATCTCTACCCCTGGGCTTCTTCAAGCGCCAGTCCGCTACCGCGCACAGATACTTGTAAAACAATGGATCGGTTGGCGCCTTGCCACCACCAATGGCCACGTCATACGCCGTCACCTGCTCATGATTTCGCCGGCCGCCAAACACAGCGCTGTGAAACGATCGCGCCACGCTGGTCTTTTGCCAGCGCAGACGTGCCTCTTCCGCCGTTTCGGTGCGCTGGATCAGCAGCCTGGGGGGATCGACTGGCCGATCAAATCCCAGTCCCAGGCAGACATACACCTGCATCACTTCGCACTGATCCTTGGCCTTCTTGCCCTGATTGCGCTGGTGCGTCAATGCGAATCGCTGTTCGTTCAGCTTCGCCACCCGTTCCCTGTGCAACAGGGGACGGGGGCTGGCGACCGGGTTGTAGCGGCCCAGCGAGGCCACGATTCCAATCGGGTCAGGGATACATTCCCAGCATTCGCTGATCCCGTAATCGCTGGTCACGGACGTCGCGGCGTCGATCTGGTCGACATTCTCGCTGGCGCCGAAGCGGCGCTGTGCATCCGGGAACGCGCCTTCGCCCATGCTGGCCGGTACCGGTCTGGCCAATGCTTCGCCCGTGATGCGCCGCATGCCGAAACGCATGCTTTCCTCTGCCGACGCGTCGTCGGGTGCATCGTCCTGCTCCGGTAAGTGCTCGCGCAGCGCGTGATTGCTGATCATCGAATCGCTGGCGGCGGTGTGGGCATGATCGTCTTCGCCCGGAAGGCGCAGTGCAAAGTCGTGCGGCGCCTGGCCGACGAGGACCGGATTGCCCTTACTAAAATTCGGTCGCCGCTTGAGCGTGAACACGCGCTGGAAGAAACCGGCGCCCAGTTCCGCTAATGGACGGAACAGCACTGGCACTGGCACCGTGGCGGTATCCGGTATGTAGCGGCCCGTTCGGTCCTGCCCGCCACGCGAGCGGGAGTGGGAGCGGGCCGCTACCTGGCGATGGCCACGCTGAAACTCGGGAATGCCCTGCCAGCCGATGCCTTCGACGCCAGCGAACGCCACCGTCATGTCCTCCGGCGAAAAGTAGAGGTAGACCTTGCCCCGGTTGTCGCGATCGGCCGCAGCCACCCAGCCGGGTCCGACTGCTCCCATATGCTTTCTGGTGTCGCCGAGCTCGGCCAATGGCGGGGCCGGATGTTTGCCCGCATGGACGCCCTTGACGATATTGGCCAGCGTGGCAAGGCGCGCACGCAGGCTCTGGCCACCGCTGATGGACCGGTAACGATCCGTTCCTGTCGTCATCTGCGCATCGGCGCCCGAGTAACCATCGACCATGCCCGCCACGAGCGGGGCCTCGTCGATCAGGCTGTAAGGGGGATTGCACAATACCAGTGTGTCGGCAGGCCGAGCACCGGGCTGGTCGGTCTTCATCTTCGGATCGAGCAGGAATGCCTGTGCAAGCAAACTGATCAGGCATCCCTGGCTGTGCGCGACGATCGAGACAGTCTCGTTCTCATCGTAGTCGCGGATCATCGAAATCAGTGCAGCCAGCCGCCGCGCGGCCAGAATCATGTACAGACGCCCAGGATTGTTCATGATCGGGTGGGTGGCGTCGCGCGCGCCCCAGTCGAGCGCTCCCCGCGCATCGCCCTTGCCACGGTTCCACATCTCGGCCAGCGAATTGGTCGCATTGGCGAACGGTCCGCCGCCTTTCGAGTAGTCGCGATCGAGCCGGTTGCCATGGCGGTCGAGCGCCTGGCCGTGTGACGTTTTCCGCCAGTCCTGGACACGCCCTTCCTGTTCGCGATATCCCCAATAGAAGGGAATAACCGGGCTGTGGGTGTCGGGGCTGATGGTTCTCTTGTAGAACACGGCGTCGGGATCTTCTTCCAGCCGTGTGCGATCGGTTTGCTGCGGCATGCGGTAGCTTGCCGGCCGCAGGTCACCGCGCAGGCGCTGCGTCAACCCGGTGCACAGGCCTGCTTCTACGGCCTCGTACGCCACACCCACATCATTTACGCCGTGCACGAGAATGACCGAGCCTGGAAGATTGTGCTTGGCGGCGACGATCTTCTTGTTGCCCTGACCCGGCAGGGTCACGCCCTGGCCATCGCCCCGGCTGAATGGGAGCTTCTTGTACAGTCCCGGATTCGACGCTGTGCTCATGCCTGTCCCTCCTCGCGCAACTCGATGTTTGCAAGATGCATCTGCTCGTGCTCGAGCGGCGGCGTGGTGCCGCCGTCGTCGACATTGCCCTCGCTGCTGCCCGCTGCCGAATCGATGCGATAGCCCAGACCGGGCGCAGGAACACCGCCATCGAGATGTGGATAGAAGCGCGGCTCGAACACGAGGTCGGTGCCCGCTTTTTCAAATACAGGCAGGTGGGCATCCATCGTTTCGGGGCCATCCCACAAGAATTCCGCGCCGTGAAATTTCAGCGGTTCCTTGCTGCCCAAAACAGGTGGACCATCGCCAAGCCGGAAAAACGAGCCGTCGCCGGCCACCAGCAGGATGGTCTTGGCGGCAATCGTGATCGTTCCGTCGCTGGCGCTGAGTTGCATGCTCTTGGCAGCGTTAATGGCGATATCGTCATGCTGGCTTTGCAGCAACAGCTTGCCCTGATGGGCGATGACCTTGACACCGCCACTGCGGGCGAACAGCGACACGCCAGCGCCGGCATTGACCGCAAACCGCTGCCCGGCGGTCAACTGCAGATTCTGCAGCGCCGTGCTGTCGATGCTGGTGGCCGAATAGCTCACGATTGCCTTCGAACTGGCAAAGCCGATCCCGGCGGACGAAGTCAGCGCAATCACTGGCTCGCTGGTTTCTTCCGCTGGATCGGATGACGACGCCGTATTGCTGCCGTTCTCCCATTGCCTGAAGCGGTCAAGCAGGGCGTCCTGTTGCGCCGCATCGTGTGCGAGCGCGCCATGGTCGGCGGCGTAATCGCCCAGAGAACTGCACAGCTCCCCGCATTCGCGGAGCAGCGCCAGGTAAGCGTCGCGCCCGAGCTGGGCACCTTTTTTGCCGCTTCCACCAAGCAATTCCCAGGCACTGAGCAAGATTCCACGCGCCGCTCGCAATGCAATGGCATGGTCGGTGCGCAGCTCGGCGCCCTCGCCGCGTGCCTTGGCGCTATTGTCTTGACGCGCCTCGGTGAGATAGCCGAGATTGAGTTCGCTGGCGCCGTGGTCGCTCGCCAACTGCGCGCTGATCTGGCCCGGCGTATCGTCCAGCCGCAACTGGTTGCCGCGCCCGCCACCGTGTACCTCGCGGCTGCGCAGACCCGATTGGTAACGCGACGCCGGGAGTCCGTCTTCGCGTTTGAATGCCGGAGGCGGCGCGGCGCCGTTGTACACCTGGCCGATGATGACCGGCTTGTCCGGATGGCCGCCAACAAAGTCGACCAGCACTTCGGTGCCAACCGGCGGCAAGAGCCGTGCACCACTCTGGCCATGGCTGCCGGGGCCATTCCCAGCCCAGCTCGAAGCAACCCGCACCCAGGCCGAATCACGCCCGCTGCCCTCGATATTGGCACCACCGGCACCGCCTGCACGCGAATGCTCGGGCATGCGGGCCGCGATGAATTGCACCTTCACGCGGCCCAGCTCATCGCACCAGACTGCCCCTTTTTCGGGCCCTGCCACGATGGCGGATTGCAACTGAGGGCGCACCGGGCGCGCCGCCGGAGGGACAATGGGAATGCGTCGGCGCACACAGCTAAAACGCGTCACATAGCGCAAGGGCATCCCGTCAGCGCAGGATATCGACTGATCCATCCTGCGCGGCCAGCCGCTACGTTCAAACAGACGCTCCACACGCGCGCCAATTTCCACTGGCAAGTGGTTATCGGCGCAGAACGCCTGCTCGGTGACGACGAACTCGCGGTCTTGCTGCGGGTGGGAGCCGATTTCCGGGTGACCTTCGAGGGCAAACCACTCGCCGGCGGCCAGATCGCGCACGCTGCCTTCGCCGGTAAACCGCTTGGCGGCATACTCATGCCATTTCGCGCGGGCGTCGCCGAGATCCTGCAGATCCCGTGTGTTGTCGCCCAGATGCGGTGCGCCCACCAGGTAGTCGTCCAGCCGCGCAGCCAGGGCGCTGCCGTACCCGCCCTGATCGGCCAGCGACGGCGACCCGACCATCATGCCCACGGGGCTGCCCGATCGCTTGTAGTCCCAACTGTGCAACGACACCATGCCCGGTACGAGTTCGCGGATACCGCTCCATGCGGTGATGGTGTCACGCTGCTCGGTGGCGTCATCGCGGTGAAAGCGCACCGTGTGGGCTGCATTGCGGCGCAAGTCGCTGGAATCACCGAACAGGACCAGCGTATGCCCGAGGCTGTCGGCAGCCTTCGCCAATCCCGGCCGGAAAAACCACGCAATGCCACGCTGCTGCATCAGCCTGCGTATGAAATTGGCGTCGGATTCATCATGCTGCATGATGAACCGGCGGGGCGGGAACTGGCGGCTGGTGAGGCTAGCTTCGATGTGCAGGTGGAAGGTACTCGCCACTGACGGCATGCTTGCTTGCCACTCGCCGACGAGCAGGCGGATGATGTCGAGTTCATTCTTGTCGCGCCATACCCTGGTATTGCGCTTGTGCTCCATCACCGACAATGCATCGCGCATCACCAGCTGGTAGGTCGCCATGCCGCCATCGCTCTGCCCCGATACCGCGCTGGTCACGATGCCACATATACGGCGCAATCCTCCGCGATCGGTGACGATCTGGAGTTCGGCTGGCACGCCGATAAATTGCTTGAGGGTCAAGGTAGCGCTGTTGGCGACACACAGCAGGCGGACCTCCGTGTCACCGCAGACAGCCTCGCTGCCGACCACCCGCTGCGGCAACAAAGGCGATGACTGCCATCCGTCCAGGATCAGGCGCAATGGGCGGTTATGGGCTGCAAATACAGTCTGTGCGAGGCGGTGCAGGCTCGCCATATCGTCAATTGCCATTGTGGATCTCCTCGGGCGCACGGCAAGGCTACTGCCTGCAAGCAACCATTATCCCGAGGCACGAATGCCGCCAACTTGTGCAAGCGCATGTCAGGGACAGCTGGCGGTGGTTGAAAGCACGGGAAAAGGTTAGCGCGCTCCCCGTACCGTTCACCTTGAGCTCTTATAATGCGCACTCCCCCAATGAGAGATCACACCATGACCGTTGCCACCAGCAAACAAGCCACGCCATGCGGCGCCTGGACTTCCCCGATCACTGCTGCCGTCGTTGCTGCCGGCGCCGTGCCGCTGGCGCAGCCGATGCCCGATGGCGCTGCCATCGGCTGGCTTGAGGGGCGCACCAGCGAAGGCGGGCGCATGACGCTGATGGTGCACGACGCGGGCGGCACGCGCGAACTGACGCCGGCGCCGTTCAATGTGCGCAGCCGCGTGCATGAATACGGTGGTGGCGCGTATCTGCTGAGCGGCGGCGTGGCCTGGTTTTCGCACCATGCGGACAACCGCCTGTACCGGGTCGAGAACGATGGCCAGCCGGTCGCCGTCACGGCCGCCGACACCGGGCATCGCTTCGCCGACTTCGTGCTCGACGCCGGGCGCGATCGTTTGGTGGCGGTGCGCGAAGACCATTCGCCCGGCGCGACCTATCCGGTCAACACGCTGTGCGCGGTGGGCTTTGACGGCGCCGAGACCGTGCTGGTCGAGGGCAGCGACTTCTATGCCGCGCCGCGCCTGTCGCCCGATGGCCGCCAGCTGGCCTGGCTGTGCTGGGAGCTGCCGCACATGCCGTGGGAAGGTACCGCGCTGTGGCTGGGCGATGTGGCCGCCGACGGCGCGATCGTCAACCGGCGCCTGATCGCCGGCGGGGCCGATGAAGCGATTTGCCAGCCCGAATGGTCACCTGGCGGCGTGCTGCACTTCGTGTCCGATCGCAGCGGCTGGTGGAATCTGTATCGTTACGCCGCTGACGCTGTCGACGCCCTGTGCGAGCGCGCGGCCGAATTCGGCGTGCCGCAGTGGAACTTCGGCGGTTCGCAGTACGCTTTCCGTTCCGAAGAGCAGATCGTGTGCGCGTATATCGAGATGGGCGTGAGCCACCTGGGCATCGTCTCCACCCACGACGGCAGCCTGACGCCACTGGAAACGCCGTATGAAGACATCCGCGACGTCAAAATCAGCGGCGACATCGTGACGCTGCTGGGCGGCGCGCCGACCATTGCGCCCGAACTGGCACGCATCGACCTGGCCGGCGCGCCGCTCGACGTGCTGGCGCACTCGATTCCGCAATTGCCGGCCACGTCGTACCTGGCCGTGCCGCTGCCGATCAGCTATCCAAGCGCCAACGGCCGCACCGCCCACGCCTTTTACTATGCGCCGGCCAATCACGACCATGCCCCGCTGCCGAACGAGCTGCCACCGCTGATCGTGATCGGCCACGGCGGCCCGACCAGCATGGCCACCAGTACGCTCAAGCTCTCCACCCAATACTGGACCAGCCGCGGTTTCGCGGTGCTGGACGTGAACTACGGCGGCAGCACGGGCTTCGGGCGCGAGTACCGCAACCTGCTCCAGCACCAGTGGGGCGTGGTCGATGTCGAGGATTGCGTGGCCGGTGCGCGCCACCTGGCGGCCATCGGGGCGGTCGACCCGGAGCGCCTGCTGATTCGCGGCAGCAGCGCCGGCGGCCTGACGGTGCTGTCGGCGCTGGCCTTCCACGACGTATTCAAGGCCGGCGCCAGCTATTACGGCGTGTCCGACCTGGCCGGGCTGGATCTGGACTCGCACAAGTTCGAGTCGCGCTACAACGCCTACCTGACCGCGCCGCCCGAGCGCGCCCAGGCCGTGTACCGTGAGCGCTCGCCGATCCACCACAGCGACAAGTTGCGCAGCCCGATGATCTTCTTCCAGGGCCTGGACGACAAGGTCGTGCCGCCGCAGCAGTCCGAAAGCATGGTCGACGCGCTGCGCGCGCGCAAGCTGCCGGTGGCCTACCTGACGCTGGAAGGCGAAGGCCATGGCTTTCGCAAGGCCGACAGCGTGGTGCGCACGCTCGAAGCCGAGCTGTATTTCTACCTGCGCGTGTTCGGCATTGCCGTGCCGGCCGACCTGCCCGCCATCGAGATCGAGAATCTCGCCGCATGAAGAGTGGCCCATTGCCAGGCGACGTGCGGGCGCAGCTGGCGGCCTGCAGCGCCGAAGAACACGCAATCCTGACGCTGCTCGCGATCGCCGGCGAGCCGATGGGCCGCCAGCGCATCCTCGAGCACATGCGGGCGCTCAATGCGCCGTTGCCGGCCGCGCAGTGGGCCGATGAACTGGCGCGCCTGAAGGCCGAAGGCCTGCTGGTCGACGCCAACGAACGCGGGCTGGCGCTGGCCCCGGCGGCCAGCTGGCCCGTGCTCGACTTCGCCCTCGACAGCGGCCTGTTCGACGTGGTGGCGGAGGCGTATGGCGCAGTATCGACCGTGCGCCGCGACTGGCAGGGTCACCTGATGCTGCGCAGTTACCGCCAGGGCCTGGCCCTGCTGCGCATCGCGCTGCTGACGCGGCAAGACTTCGACGTCGTCACGCCGCTGCTCGACGCCTGCCTGGCCTGCCATGAAGCGAGTTACCTGCATCCGCTGGTCGATGTCTGCGCGCGCCCGTTCACGCCGGCGCTGATCGATCGGATCCACCCGCGCCTGCGCGAAACCGTGCTGCATGTCCTGGTGGTGCATGTGCGCAGCGAGCCGGCACTGGCCCCGGCCGTGCGCGCCTGCGCCGAGGGCTACATCACGCGCAGCAACCCGGAAAGCCTGCTGCGCCGCGCACTCGGCGAACACTACATCCTGTGCGGGCGCCTGGACGACGCGCTTGATCTGGTCGCCGAGATGACCGATTCACCGGGCCTGTTCCTGCGCAGCGTCGTCCAGCTTCTACGCGACGATGTCGACGGCGGCCTGGCGGGCGTCGAAGCAGCGCTGAAGCAGTTGCGGCGCGAGACCGGCAAGCGCAAGGCCACCTTCAGCGGCCATTGCGCGCACATCGCCGTGGCCGCCCTGCTGCGCAGCAGCGAACCGGCGCACCGCAAGCTGGCCGACGCCTGGCTCGAGATCGAAACACGCGCCGTGCAGCGGCCCGACAACGCGGTCTGGTTCCAGCTCGGCATGCTGCACGAAATCCGGCGCGGCACCGTCGACGCCAGCCTGTTCGCCACCCGCAGCTGGGAGCTGTCGCTGGAACCGACCGTATTCCGCGCGCTGATCCACTACTGGCTGGCGCTTCCCGCATTGAACAGTCAGCGGGCGCGCCTGGAAGACATGCTGGCGCAATCCGAACTGGCCGGGTTCGACCTGTGGTCGGCGCAACTGGCCGGCGTGCTGGCGCAGATGGGCCAAGCGGGTTATCTGATTCACGAGGCGCGCGCGGGCGAAGTGCGCCAGCGCCACCGCTTGCCCGACATGGCGCTCTGGTTCACGCGCGAAGAGGCGTGGGAGCGCCAGCTCAATGCGCTGATCAACCTGCAGCCAGCCCTCACCATCGAGCAGGTCAAGGAATCGCGCCTGGTCTGGCTGATCCGTCACGACCCGCATCTGGGCGTGCAGGAAATCGAACCGCGCGAGCAAAAGCGCGATGCGCAAGGCGCCTGGAGCCGCGGCCGCGCGCTGGGCCTGAAACGCCTGGCCGAAGAAGGCGCGCAGCTCGAGTTCCTCACCGCGCAAGACCTGCAGGCGATCAATGCGATTGCCGGGCGCCGTTACTACGCCGGCAGCGGCATCCGCTTCGAACTCGAGGTGCACAAGGCGCTCGCTGCCCTGGTCGGCCATCCGCTGCTGTTCTGGATGGCCTCGCCCGGCACGCGCGTCGAGCTGCTGCCGGGCGAGCCCGAACTGCTCGTCAAAAAACAGGGCGACAAGGTGTCGATCACGCTGCACCCGGCGCTCGACAACGAAGACGGCGATGTGGTCATCACGCTCGAGACGCCCACGCGCCTGCGCCTGGTGCGCATCAACGACGAGCACCGCCGCATCGCCGCCATCGTCGGCGCCGGACTGGACGTGCCGCTGTCGGCCGAGCGGCGTGTGCTGCGCGCCATCGGCGCGGTCGCTTCCAGCGTCACCGTGCAGTCGGACATCGGCGCGAGCAGCGCCGACATCGACACGGTGCCGGCCGATGCGCGCATGCACATTCACCTGCGCCCCTACCAGCAGGGCCTGCGCATGCAGTTGCTGGTGCGCCCGCTGCCTGCCGGCGCTTACTACGGCCCTGGCGAAGGCGCGGCCAGCGTGATCGCCGATGTCGACGGCATCCGCACCGAAGCGCAGCGCGACATGAATGGCGAGCGCGACGCCGAGCGCGAGCTGGTCGGGCGTTGCCTCATGCTCGAACAGGCCGAGCAGGAACACGGCGAATGGCTGCTCGGCCAGCCGATGCTGGCACTCGAACTGGTCGAGGAGCTCAGGGCATTGGACCCGGCCTCGATCGTCGTGGCCTGGCCCGAGGGCGAATCGTTCCGCGTCACCAAAAAAGCCACCTCGAAATCGGTACGGGTCCAGATCCGGCGCGAGCGCGACTGGTTTGCCGCCAGCGGCGACATCGTGATCGACGAAGGCCGCGTGATGAGCCTGCGCACGCTGCTGGAAAAGCTGCGCGAGAGCGGCAGCCGGTTTGTCGCGCTGGGCGAGAACGATTACCTGGCCCTGTCCGACGAACTGCACCGGCGCCTGATGGAACTGGGCGCGTATGGCGAACTGCATGGCGACGGCATCCGCACCCACGCGCTGGCCAGCTTCGCGCTGGGTGAACTGGCGCATGATGCCGGCAGCGTCGACGCCGATAGCGCCTGGCGCGCGCACCTGACGCGCATGGCCGACAGCGCCGCCTTCACGCCCACCCTGCCCTCGACGCTGCAGGCCGAGTTGCGCGACTATCAAATCGAAGGTTTCGAGTGGCTGGCGCGCCTGGCCCACTGGGGCGTGGGCGCCTGCCTTGCCGACGATATGGGCCTGGGTAAAACGCTGCAGGCGCTGGCGCTGCTGCTCACACGCGCCAAGGACGGCCCCGCGCTGGTGGTCGCGCCGACGACCGTCTGCCTGAACTGGATCGACGAGGCGGCGCGCTTTGCGCCGACGCTGAACCTGAAACTGTTCGGACCGGGCGAACGCGCCGCGACCGTGGACGACGCCGGGCCGTTCGACGTCGTCATCGTCAGCTACGGCCTGCTGCAGCAGGAGGCGGCGCGTTTCAAGGGTCGCCGCTGGCACAGCATCGTACTGGACGAAGCGCAGGCGATCAAGAACATGCACACCAAGCGTTCGCAGGCCGTAATGGCGCTGCAGGGCGACTTTAGAATGGCCGCCACCGGCACGCCGCTGGAAAACCACCTGGGCGAATTGTGGAACCTGTTCCGCTTCATCAATCCGGGTTTATTGGGCAGCGCCGAGCAGTTCCAGCTGCGCTTTGCCGGCCCCATTGAAAAAGCCCAGTCCGAGAAGGTGAAGGACCGGCGCGCCGAAGTCGCCGCCCGCGCGCGCCTGCGGCGCCTGACCGCGCCGTTCATCCTGCGTCGCACCAAGGCGCAGGTGCTGGCCGAACTGCCGCCGCGCACCGAGATCGTCATCCCGGTCGAACTGAGCGCCGAGGAAAGCGCACTGTACGAATCGCTGCGGCGCCAGGCGCTCGACAAGCTGGCCGCGCTCGAGGCGCCCGAAGGCCAGAAGTCGATCGAGATCCTGGCCGAGATGATGCGGCTGCGCCGCGCCTGCTGCAATCCCGAGCTGGTCGCGCCCGGCGCCGGCATCATCAGCAGCAAGCTGGCCGCGTTCGCGCGCCTCACGGCCGACCTGATCGAGAACCGCCACAAGGTGCTGGTGTTCAGCCAGTTCGTCGACCACCTGACCCTGATCCGCCAGCATCTCGACGCACAGGGCGTGCGCTACCAGTACCTCGACGGGTCCACGCCAATGCAGGAGCGCAAAAAGCGGGTCGACGCGTTCCAGGCCGGCGACGGCGACATGTTCCTGATCAGCCTGAAGGCCGGCGGCGTGGGCATCAACCTGACGGCGGCCGACTACGTGATCCACATGGACCCGTGGTGGAACCCGGCGGTGGAAGACCAGGCCTCGGACCGCGCGCACCGGATGGGGCAGCAGCGGCCCGTGACGATTTACCGGCTGGTCGCGCGCGGCACGATCGAAGAAGGCATCGTCGATCTGCACCGCCACAAGCGCGACCTGGCCGACAGCCTGCTCGAAGGCACCGAGATGGCCGCGCGCATGTCGCCAGCGGACATGCTCGACATGCTGCGCACGGGACTGGGCAAGTAGCGCTGCCTTGATAGAACACCAAGATCGCACCTTGTCCCGTTCGTGTCGGAATGTTTCAACCGTCCGCAACCGGCGGGTTTGGTGCTAACCTGCACGCGATTCGCGCCGTTGCGGATCACGAATTCACACTTGTTACAGGGCCGAATACGATGATAAAAACGAAAATCGCGCTGGCAGCCTTGCTGGCCTGCTTCGCACTGGCGCCGGCCAGCGCCGCCACCAAACCAGCCAAGAGCAAGGCGAAATCGACCAAGGTCGTCAAGAAGTCGACCAAGGCCAAGAAGGCCGTCGTCGGCGCCGCCGCCATTGGCGCGACCGCCGCTGTTGCCAGCAAGAGTGCCAGCGCCAGTGACAGCGCCGCGCCAGCGAAGGCCAGCGAAGGCCGCCTGGATCGCCGCATGGCCACCCTGAGCATGCAGTACCTGACCGCGCTGTGGCGCGTCGATCCGGAAGGCGGCATCTACGTCGGCAAGTTCGACCAGGCCGCGAACCTGACGCTGCCCGACCCTGCCACGCGCGCCAAACAACTCGCCTTTGCCAACGAGTGGCTGGAAAAATTCGGCAAGCTCGATCAGAAGCAGCTCTCGCCGCGCTACCGCACCGACCTGGTCCTGCTGCTCAACAAGCTGGAAAAGGACCGCTGGGCCTTGAGCACCTGGCGCGAGTTCGAGTGGAATCCGTCGGCCTACAACATCGCCGCGCCGCTCGACCTGATTCTCAATACCGATTACGCGGCCAAACCGCAGCGCCTGCGCACGATCCTCAAGCGCCTGACCGACGTACCGGCCTATTACGCGGCCGCGCAGGCGTCGATCAAGACGCCGACGCGCGAGCATACCCAGCTGGCGATCAGCCAGGCGCCGGGCACGCTGGCGGTCCTGGCCGACCTGGGCAAGGCGGCCCAGGAATCGATCCTGACCACGCAGGAAAAGACCATCTTCGCGCAGCGCATCGCCAATGCCGGCACGGCGGTGCTGGGCTACGTCGACTTCTTGAGCGACATGGAAAAGCGCCAGGCCGCCAATGGCCAGGCCCGTCCGTTCCGCATCGGCAAGGCACTGTACGAGCAGAAGTTCGCGCTCGACATCCAGTCCTCCAGCAGCGCCGAGCAGACCTACCGCAAGGCCCTGGCCACGCGCGAAGAGCTGCTCACGCACATGGACAAGATCTCGGACGAGCTATGGCCGCGCTACATGGCCGGCGTGGCCAAGCCGGCCGAGCGCTTCCAGAAGATCGGGATGATGATCGACAAGTTATCAAGCCGCCACGTCAAGCGCCAGGACTTCTTTACCGAAATCCGGCGCCAGATCCCGCTGCTGCAGGACTGGGTGATCAAGCATGACCTGCTGACGCTCGACCCGAGCAAACCCCTCGAAGTGCGCGAGACGCCGATGTACCAGCGCGGGGTGGCCGGCGCGAGCATCGATGCGCCCGGCCCGTACCGCGCCAAGGACAAGACGTATTACAACGTCACGCCGATGGACAGCCTGACGGATGCCCAGGCCGAGAGCAGCCTGCGCGAGTACAACGAGTGGATCCTGCAGATCCTGAACATCCATGAAGCGATTCCGGGCCACTATGCGCAGCTGGTGCACGCGAACCGCTCGCCGTCGCTGATCAAGGCATTGTTCGGCAATGGCGCGATGGTCGAGGGCTGGGCGGTGTACGGCGAGCGCATGATGCTCGAATCGGGTTATGGCGACAATGCGCCCGAGATGTGGCTGATGTACTCGAAGTGGAACCTGCGCAGCGTGACCAACACGATTCTCGACTACAGCGTGCACGTCAACGGCATGAATCAGGCGCAGGCCATCGACCTGTTGACGCGCCAGGCCTTCCAGACGCGCCAGGAAGCCGATGAAAAATGGCGCCGCGCGACGCTCACGTCGGTCCAGTTGACCAGCTACTACAGCGGCTACGAGCAGATCATGGAATTGCGCGAGCGCCGCAAGGCGCAACTGGGCGAGCGCTTCAACCTGAAGGCGTTCCACGATCAGTTCTTGAGCTACGGCAATGCGCCGGTCAAGATGATTTCGGAACTGATGCAGTAACGGTGTGAAGGACGCGGCGCGGTAGCGTGCCGCCACCGGCGATGTTGTTCCTGCAACAGCAGGAGCAACATCGCCGGGATTCGGGGGCGAATCGGGAGGGGAGTTGCGTTACGCCGTTTCTTCGGGCGCGCGCGTGGCGCGGGCGAACATCGGCGCGACCAGCAGGCCCAGCTCGTAGAGCAGGCACATCGGAATGGCCAGCGCCAGCTGGCTGACCACATCCGGCGGCGTGACGATCGCCGCGATGACGAAGGCGCCGACGATCACGTACGAGCGCACTTCGCGCAGCTTCTCGATCGGCACGATGCCCATGCGCACCAGGATCACGACGACCACCGGCACTTCGAACGACGCGCCAAAGGCCAGGCACATCGACATCACGAAATCGAGGTAGTTTTCGATATCGGGCGTGACCGCGATCGACGTCGGCGCAAACGCGCTGATGAAGTGGAACACGCGCCCGAACACGAAGAAGTAACAGAACGCCACGCCGCCAATGAACAGCAGCGACGACGAAATCACGAGCGGCATCACGAGGCGTTTTTCGTGGGCGTACAGGCCCGGCGCGATGAAAGCCCAGGCCTGGTAGAACACCCAGGGCAGCGCCAGGATGAAGGACAACAGCAGCGTGACCTTCATCGGTACGAGGAACGGCGAAATCACGCCGGTGGCGATCATGGTCGAGCCTGGCGGGAGCGAGGCGATCATCGGCGCGGCAATCAGGTCGTAGATCTGGGACGGGCCAGGCCAGGCCATCAATGCGGCGCACACGATCGCAATGCCGATCGAGGCCTTGACCAGGCGGTCACGCAGCTCGACGAGGTGCGAGATGAAGGTATCTTCGCCGGCGGCTTGTTCAGTCATCAGCTAGGCGATCAGAAAAAAGAGGTAGTGGAGTTGGCGCCCGCGCCGGGACGGTACTTGCGCACGCGGGCCGCGCCGGACATCACATGGCGCTTGGTGCCATGGCGATTCTTGTACCAGGCCGGCACACTCGAAGTGCGCACCAGCTTCTTGCGGCGAAAGTCCTTCGCCTTGCGATCGATATCGGCCACGGTGGGCGTGATCACGTGCGCGCTTGCATCCGCGCCGCGCTCGTCCCACAACGCTTCGACCTCATCGACATGGCTGGTCACGGACGAGCCGAACTCCCCGGTTGCCGATTCAACATCGTTCTTGAACGACTGCGCGCGCTCCTGCACTTCCTTGTGCAGATTGCGCAGCTCGTCGAGCTCGATCTCACGGCTGACCTCGGATTTGATGTCATGCAGGTAGCGCTGGGCACGCCCATAGAGCGTGCCAGCCATGCGCGCCACCTTGGGCAGCTTTTGCGGCCCGATCACGATCAGCGCAACAACGCCGATGATCGCGATTTTCGACAGTCCAAGATCGATCATGAGGACGCCGGGTTACAGGCGGGTCTTGTCGCGGGCTTCCACGTCGATGGTCGACTTGTCGGCCACCTGCTGCGTTGCCTGGACACGGGCGGCTTCTGCTTCGGCAGCCCGCTCTTCGTCGCCCTTGACGCCGTCCTTGAAGCCCTTGACGGCCTTGCCCAGGTCGGAACCCATATTGCTGATTTTTTTGGTGCCGAAAATCAGCATCACGACCACCAGCACGATGACCCAGTGCCAAATACTCAATCCACCCATATTGTTCTCCTGATGGCGCCTGGCGCCTGAAAAATTAGTGCTGCGCAAACTGCATACATACCGAGTATATGCGATGCGGGAGCCGGTTGCTCCCAATCGAACTTAACCCGAACTTAACCCGCACTTAAGCCAAACCTGGACGCTGCCTACAGCCCCAGAGGGCGCCATGGACGCGGCCCGCCGTACAGGTGCAAGTGCAGGTGATACACCTCTTGCCCGCCATCCGGACCGGCGTTGATCAGCGTCTTGAAACCGCCGACCGGCTTGCCAGCGGCGTCCATCTTGACCGCAATACCATTTTGCTCGGCAAGTTTCGGCGCCAGCGCCAGCATCTTGCCCAGCAGCGCCGCATGCTCGTCAGTGCAATCGGAGAGCGTGGCCACGTGCACCTTCGGAATCACCAGCAAGTGCACGGGCGCTGCCGGATTGATGTCCTTGAACGCCAGCACGTCAGCGTCTTCATAGACGATGGCAGCCGGGATCTGCTTGGCAACGATCTTGCAAAAAATGCAGTTATCCATTCTGTCTCCAGATGATTACATTGCGTGACACGCAAGCGAGCACGGGCATCCTACCAAGGCTCCATGACATCGCCATGACGACGAAGGACTGATTATGACACCGGTTCGGCGGGTTGGCACGCCAGCCATGCACGCCAGGCCGGCGTGCAGGGTCAAGCGTCGGTGCGCGCAGCTTTCTCGTCCAGCCCCGACACGCCTTCGCGCCGCGCCAGTTCGTCGAGCACCTGCTGCGGCGTGAGGTCGAACTTGGCCAGCAGCACCAGCGAGTGGAACCACAGGTCGGCGCATTCATACAGCACCTTGGTGGCATCGCCATCGACGCGGGCGTCCTTGGCGGCCATCACCAGTTCGGTGGCTTCCTCGCCGATTTTCTTGAGGATGGCGTCGTCGCCCTTGGCAAACAGCTTGGCGACATACGATGCGGCCGGGTCGCCACCATTGGCAGGTTTGCGCGATTCGATCACGGCCGCGACGCGGGCCAGGGTAACGCTCATGGGGTCTTCTTGTCTTTTGAGTAAATCGTGTCGGGGTCTTGCAGAACCGGCTCGACGCTGTGCCAGTCGCCGTTGTCGTATTTCTGGAAGAAGCACGAGTGACGCCCGGTATGGCAGGCAATCGAACCGACCTGCTCGATCTTGAGCAGCACGACGTCTTCGTCGCAGTCCAGGCGGATCTCGCTCACCTTCTGGATGTGGCCGGACTCTTCGCCCTTGTGCCACAGCTTCTTGCGCGAGCGGCTCCAGTACACGGCTTCGCCCGATTCGACGGTGCGGGTGAGCGCTTCGCGGTTCATCCAGGCGAACATCAGGACGTCGCCGCTGGTTGCTTCCTGTGCGATGACCGGCACCAGGCCGTGTTCATCCCAGCGCACTTTATTGAGCCATTTGGCATTCGTTGTCATCGCGTTACTCCAGGCGCATCGGGATACCGCGCTCGTGCATGAAGCGCTTGGCTTCCCCGACCGTGTGCTGCCCGTAGTGGAAGATGCTGGCCGCCAATACCGCGTCGGCGTGGCCCTGCAGGATGCCGTTGGCCAGGTCTTCCAGGCTGCCGACGCCGCCCGAGGCGATCACGGGGATGCCCACGGCGTCGGACACGGCGCGGGTCAGGCCCAGGTCGAAGCCCGATCTGGTGCCGTCGCGGTCCATGGAAGTGAGCAGCAACTCACCGGCGCCGAGGCTTTCCATCTTGCGCGCCCATTCGACGGCATCCAGCCCCGTCGCATTGCGCCCGCCGTGGGTGAACACTTCCCAGCGGCCCGGCGCGATCTGCTTGGCGTCGATCGCCACCACGATGCACTGCGAACCGTGCTTGTGGGCGCAGTCGAACACCAGCTGCGGGTTGGTAACGGCCGACGTGTTCATGCTGACCTTGTCGGCGCCGGCATTGAGCAACCGGCGCACGTCTTCCACCTTGCGCACGCCACCACCGACGGTGAGCGGAATGAACACGGTCGAGGCAACGGCTTCGATGATCGGCAGGATCAGGTCGCGGCCATCGCTCGAGGCGGTGATGTCGAGGAAGGTGATTTCGTCGGCGCCTTGCCCGTCATAGCGGCGCGCGATTTCGACCGGATCGCCGGCGTCGCGCAACTCGTTGAAGTTGACGCCCTTGACGACCCGGCCGCCGGTGACGTCCAGGCAGGGGATGATGCGTTTTGCGAGCATGGAATCAGGCGCCAGCGCCTTCGGTCAGTTCATCGGCGCGGTCCTGGGCCGAGGCCAGGTCGAGCGTGCCTTCGTAGATCGAGCGGCCACAGATCACGCCCTCGATGCCTTCGTCCTGCACTGCGCACAGTGCTTCGACGTCGGCCAGCACGTGCACGCCGCCCGAGGCAATCACGGGAATCTTCACCGCGCGCGCCAGCTTGACGGTCGCTTCGATGTTCACGCCGCCCATCATGCCGTCGCGGCCGATGTCGGTGTAGACGATCGATTCGACGCCGTAGCCTTCAAATTTCTTGGCCAGGTCGATCACTTCATGGCCCGACATCTTGCTCCAGCCGTCGGTGGCAACCTTGCCGTCGCGCGCGTCCAGTCCAACGATGATGTGGCCCGGGAAGGCGCCGCAAGCGTCGTGCAGGAAGCCCGGATTCTTCACGGCGGCGGTGCCGACGATGATGTAGCTGATGCCGTCATCCAGGTAGCGCTCGATGGTGTCGAGGTCGCGGATGCCGCCGCCCAGCTGCACCGGGATCTCGTCGATGCCATTCTCTTCGGCGTATTCCTGCACGATCTGCAGGATCGACTTGATGGCCGATTCGTTCTTGGGTTTGCCCGCGAATGCGCCGTTCAGGTCGACCAGGTGCAGGCGCCGCGCGCCCTGCTTGAGCCAATGCAGCGCCATTTGGGCGGGATCTTCGGAAAACACGGTGGCGAGTTCCATATCGCCTTGTTGGAGGCGAACGCAGTGACCGTCTTTGAGGTCGATGGCGGGGATCAGCAGCATGGTCGTTGTCGGTAGAGTTAACGGGTTAAATACGAGGGATGAATCAAGGATTCCAGTGGATGAAATTACGGTACAGGCGCAAGCCCGCTGCCGCACTTTTCTCCGGGTGGAACTGGGTGGCGACGATATTATCGCGGCCGACAGCGCAGCAGAACGGACCGCCGTAATCGGCTTCGCCGATGACATCATGCGCGTTTTCGGGCGCTGCGTAATAACTGTGCACGAAATAGAAGTAGCTGTTGTCTTCGACGCCGTCCCACAGCGGGTGCGCGCGCGACTGGCGCACGCGGTTCCAGCCCATTTGCGGGACCTTGAAGCGCGAGCCGTCGTTCTGCAATTTTCCATCCAGCTGGAAGCGCACGACCTTGCCCGGCAACAGACCCAGGCCCGGGGTGCCACCGTTTTCTTCGCTGGCGTCGAACAGCATCTGCTCGCCCACGCACACGCCCATGATCGGGCGCGTCTTCGCGGCGCGCAGCAGTGCGTCTTCCAGGCCCGATTCGCGCAGGCTGCTCATGCAGTCGCGCATCGCGCCCTGCCCCGGCAGCACGATGCGGTCGGCCGCATCGAGGTCGGCGGCGGAGCTGGAAACGACGACATCGGCTTCGGGCGCGGCAGCGCGCAGCGCCTGGACCACCGAGCGCAGGTTGCCCAGTCCGTCGACCACAACAATTTTATTTGCCATGTCGCGTCGCGCCTTACAGGCTGCCCTTGGTCGACGGGATGATGCCGGCGGCGCGTTCATCGAGCTCGCTGGCCATGCGCAGCGCGCGGCCGAACGCCTTGAACACGGTTTCGCACTGGTGGTGGGCATTCACACCGCGCAGGTTGTCGATGTGCAGCGTCACGCCGGCGTGGTTGACGAAACCGCGGAAGAATTCACCGGTCAGGTCGACGTCGAAGGTGCCGATCATCGCGCGCGTGAACGGGATGTGCATTTCCAGACCCGGGCGACCCGAGAAGTCGATCACGACGCGCGACAGCGCTTCATCGAGCGGCACGTAGGCGTGGCCATAGCGGCGGATGCCCTTCTTGTCGCCGATGGCCTTGGCCACGGCCATGCCGAGCGTGATGCCGGTGTCTTCGACCGTGTGGTGCGCGTCGATGTGCAGGTCGCCCACCGCTTCGACTTCGAGGTCGAACATGCCGTGACGCGCGATCTGGTCGAGCATGTGGTCGAGAAACGGCACGCCCGTGTTGAGCTTCTGGCGGCCGGTGCCGTCAAGATTGATCGACACGCGGATCTGCGTTTCGTTGGTGTTGCGGGTAATGTCGGCGGTACGGGTCATTGCTCGGGTGCTTTTCAAGGTACGTAATAACTACGGGACGCTACGACAGGGAAGCCTTCAGGGCGGTCAGGAACTGGTCATTCTCTTGCGGCGTGCTGACCGTGACGCGGATGCAGTTGGCCAGCAATGTGTGCATTTTACTCAAATTTTTGATCAGGACCTTCTCGCCGTGGAGAAGCTTGCAGGCGCGCTCGGCATCGGGCACGCGCAGCGCGATGAAATTGGCGGCCGACGGGAACACTTCCACACCCGGCAAGGCGGCCAGCGCGGCGGCCAGGCGGGTGCGCTCGACGTTCAACAACTCGGCCTGGCGGTCCAGCACATCCAGATGCTCGAGGGCGAATTCGGCCGCTACCTGGGTCAGGATATTGACGTTGTAGGGCGGGCGCACTTTCTCGAATTCGGCCAGCAGCGGCGCGGCCGCCGTCATGTACCCGAGGCGGATGCCGGCCAGGCCGAGCTTTGACAGCGTGCGCATCACGACCAGGTTCGGGTGCTGCGGCAGGCGGTCCATGAAGCTGACCTTGGCGAACGGCTGGTAGGCCTCATCGACGACGACCACGCCCGATTCGCCGAGCGCCGTGATGATCGCTTCCATGTCGGCCGCGTCGTACAGGTTGCCGGTCGGGTTGTTCGGGTATGCCAGGAAGACCAGCGACGGCTTGTGCTCGTCGATGGCGGCCAGCATTGCCGGCAGGTCCAGCGAAAAATCGGGCTTGATCGGCACGCCGACAAAATCGGCACCGGCAAACTGCGCCGAACGCGAAAACATCACGAACGCCGGCACCGGCGCCATGACCACGGCACGTTTCGAGCCGTCGCGTTCCTGGCGCGCAATCGTGGTCGCCAGGATCGTGATCAGCTCATCCGAGCCGTTGCCGAGCAGGACGTCGTAACCAGCCGGGATGCCCAGTTTGGCGCAGATGGCGTCCTTCAGCGTGCGGTACGACGGCACCGGATAACGGTTCAGCGCCGCATCGGCCAGGCGCGCGCCGAGTTGCGTGCGCAGCTCGTCCGGCAGCTGGTACGGGTTTTCCATCGCGTCGAGCTTGACGTAGCCGCTTGAATCCGGCACGTGGTACCCCCCGACCGCGCGCACGTCGGCGCGGATGGTGTTCTCGATCAGTTTGGCGATGTCGGTCATGAAGTTTCTTCCGTGGAGAGTGTGGCCATGGCAGCCTTGGCCGCCTTGCGTTTTTTTGCCCCGGTCAGCGGCACCTCGGGCGCAGCCAGGCGCTCGTGGATGATGGCGCAATACGCGGGATTGAGTTCGAAGCCGGTGTACTGGCGCCCCAGGCGCTTGGCGGCGATGGCCGTCGTGCCGCTGCCCATGAACGGGTCGAGCACGATGCCGCCCGGCGGGCACGAGGCCTTGACCATACGCTCGATGATCTCGAGCGGCTTTTGCGTCGGGTGGTCGGCGCGCTCCGGATGCTCGCGGTGCAGGCGCGAGACGCTCCAGACGTCCTTCGGGTTGTAGCCCACTTCGAGCCACTTGGCGCCGATGAAGATCGAGCGCGAGCGGGCCTTCTTGGTCGCCGCGTCATACGGGATGCGCACCGCGTCCAGGTCGAAGTAATAGTCTTTGCGGTTGGCGAAAAAGCCGATGGTGTCGTGCACCGACGAGAAGCTGCGCACGCTGCCGCCCATCGACGGCACGCGGCGGTCCCAGATGATCTCGTTCATCATCGTCATGCGTTTTTTCAGCATCACGAAGATCTCGGGCGTGAAGCGCCACGTGAGAAAGATGTACAGGCTGCCGTTGGGCTTGAGCTTCGGCACCACCGCGTCGATCCACTGCTCGGTCCAGGCCAGGTAGGCCTCGACGCTTTGCTGGTCCGAGGCGTTGCCATAGTCCTTGCCCAGGTTGTACGGCGGGTCAGTCAGGATCAGGTCGATGGACCCGTCCGGGATGCGCGCCAGCCCTGACAGCGCATCCTCGCAGAATACCTGGTTGACCCAGTCGTTCATGATGCCTGGGGCGCAGTTGGCAAAGGAACTGGGTTCAGTCGTAGTTCGGCACTGCGCGCGTGCGCCTGCAGGCCTTCGCCATAGGCCAGCGTGGCCGCGACCTTGCCCAGCGTTTGCGCGCCCGCTTCGCTGACCTGGAGGATCGACGAGCGTTTCTGGAAATCGTACACGCCCAGCGGCGACGAGAAGCGCGCCGTGCGCGAGGTCGGCAGCACGTGGTTCGGGCCGCAGCAATAGTCGCCCAGTGATTCGGACGAGTAGCGGCCCAGGAACATCGCGCCGGCGTGGCGGATCTTGTCGGCCCACTGCTGTGGATCTTCAGCCGAGATCTCGAGGTGTTCGGCCGCGATGCTGCTGGCGATCTCGCATGCTTCCTCCATGCTGCTCACCTTGATCAACGCGCCACGGTCGCCCAGCGACGTCGTGATGGTGGCCGCGCGCGGCATCGTCGGCAGCAGCTTGTGGATGCTCGCTTCGACTTGCGCGATGTAGTCAGCGTCTGGGCACAGCAAGATGGCCTGCGCCAGTTCGTCGTGCTCGGCCTGCGAAAACAGGTCCATCGCGACCCAGTCGGGATCGGTGGTGCCATCGCACAGCACGAGGATTTCGGATGGCCCCGCGATCATGTCGATGCCGACCGTGCCGAACACGCGGCGCTTGGCGGCGGCGACATACGCGTTGCCGGGGCCGACGATCTTGTCGACGGCCTGGATCGTTTCGGTGCCATACGCCAGCGCGCCGACTGCCTGCGCGCCGCCAATGGTGATCACGCGCGTGACGCCCGCAATCGCCGCCGCAGCCAGCACCATCTGGTTCTTCACGCCGTCCGGGGTCGGCACGACCATGATGATTTCCTTGACGCCTGCCACGTGGGCCGGAATCGCGTTCATCAGGACCGACGACGGATACGCTGCCTTGCCGCCCGGGACATAGATGCCGACCCGGTCCAGGGGCGTCACGCGCTGGCCCAGCACGGTGCCGTCAGGCTCGGTGAAGGTAAAGCCGGTGGACGATTCTTTCTGGCGCTCGTGGTACACGCGCACGCGGTCGGCCGCGACCTGCAGCGCAGCGCGCTGGTCGTCGGGCAGCGCAGCGAGCGCTGCTTCAAGCTCCGCCTGCCCAACGTCGAACTGCGCCATGCTCGTGGCGCCGCCGTTCGGGATGCGGTCGAATTTGTTCGTGTAGTCGAGCACGGCGGCGTCGCCACGCGCTTTTACATCGCGCAGGATGCCGGCGACGGCCAGTTCGATGGCGTCGTCGGTTTCGGCTTCAAACGCGAGCAGCGCGCTCAGCGTGGTGGCGAAGTCGGGTGCGGTCGAATCGAGCTTACGGATCTGTACTGCCATTTTGCGTCTAGCCTTTTGCTTTGGAGGCGCGTTCGAACGCGTCCAGGATCGGTTGCAGGCGCTCGCGCTTGAGCTTGAGCGCAGCCTGGTTGACTACCAGGCGCGAGGAGATATCCATGATTTTTTCGACTTCGACCAGGTTGTTGGCGCGCAGCGTGCCGCCGGTCGAGACCACGTCGACGATGGCGTCCGACAGGCCCACCAGCGGCGCCAGCTCCATCGAGCCATACAGCTTGATCAGGTCGACGTGCACGCCCTTGCGGGCAAAGTGCTCGCGCGCGGTGTTGACGAACTTGGTCGCCACACGCAGGCGCGCGCCCTGGCGCACGGCGCTTTCGTAGTCGAAGCCCGCGTTGACCGCCACCGACATGCGGCATTCGGCGATGCGCAGGTCGATCGGCTGGTACAGCCCTTCGCCGCCATGCTCGAGCAGCACGTCCTTGCCGGCCACACCGAAATCGGCAGCGCCGTACTGAACGTAGGTCGGCACGTCGGAGGCGCGCACGATCAGCACGCGCACGCCGGGGTCATTGGTCGGCAGGATCAGCTTGCGCGAGGTTTCCGGGTTTTCCAGCACCTCGATCCCGGCGGCCGACAACAGCGGCAGGGTGTCTTCAAAGATGCGGCCTTTGGACAGCGCCAGGATCAGCTGGGTCTCGTCCGTATTGCTGGTAAAAGTCATGGTGATTCGATGTGATTACTTGATACGGACGATGTCGGCGCCCACCGCCGACAGCTTCACTTCCATGCGGTCGTAGCCGCGATCGAGGTGGTAGATGCGGTCGATCAGCGTCGTGCCTTCGGCGGCCATGCCGGCAATGACGAGCGAAGCCGACGCGCGCAGGTCGGTCGCCATGACGGGCGCTCCGATCAGGCGCGTGACGCCGTCGATGAACGCGGTATTGCCGTCGGTCGTGATCTGCGCGCCAAGGCGGTTCATCTCTTGCACGTGCATGAAGCGGTTTTCAAAAATCGTCTCGGTCACGCGCGAGGCGCCGCCGGCGATCGTGTTGACGGCCATGAACTGCGCCTGCATATCGGTCGGGAAGCCAGGATACTCGGTCGTGCGGAACGACACCGGCTGCGGGCGGCCATCCATCTTGGCGCGGATGGTATCGGTGCCGACGGTCAGCTGCAGGCCAATTTCGCGCAGTTTGTCGAGCGCCACGTCGAAGATATCGGTGCGGGTGTTGGTCAGCTGGATGTCGCCGCCGGTGGCCGCGACGGCGCACAGGAAGGTCGCCGCTTCGATGCGATCCGAGATCACCGCGTGGCTGGCGCCATGCAGCTCCGGCACGCCCTGGATCACCAGGCGGTCGGTGCCGATGCCGTCGATCTTCGCGCCCATGGCCACCAACAGATTGGCCAGGTCGGTCACTTCCGGCTCGCGCGCGGCGTTTTCGAGCACCGTCTCGCCGTCGGCCAGCGTTGCGGCCATGAGCAGGTTCTCGGTGCCGGTCACGGTGATCATGTCGGTGCGGATGCGCGCGCCCTTGAGCTTCGTGGCCTTGGCGTGGATGTAGCCGCCTTCAATCGTGATCTCGGCGCCCATCGCGCGCAGGCCCTGGATGTGCTGGTCGACCGGGCGCGAACCGATGGCGCAGCCACCAGGCAGCGAGACCTTGGCTTCGCCGAAGCGCGCCAGCAGGGGACCCAGCACCAGGATCGAGGCGCGCATGGTCTTCACCAGTTCGTACGGCGCGACCAGGTTGTTGATCGCGCTGCCGTTCATGGTGACGTTTTCGTCGTCCAGATCGATTTTGAGGCCGGTCGTTTCCAGCAGCTTGAGCATCGTGCGCACGTCATGCAGGCGCGGCACATTGGACAAGTGCAGGTCGCCCGCAGTGAGCAGGCCCGCGCACAGGATGGGCAGCGCCGCATTCTTGGCGCCGGAAATCGCGATGTCACCTTGCAGGCGTTTGCCGCCGACGATCTGGAGCTTGTCCATGATTAGCCTTTGAATTCTTCAGGGGTCAGGGTTTTCATCGACAGCGCGTGGATTTCCTCGCGCATGCGGTCGCCCAGCGCGGCGTACACGATCTGGTGGCGCTGGATCGAGCGCTTGCCGACGAACGCTGGCGAGACGATCACCGCCTCGAAGTGCTGGCCGTCGCCATTGACGGTCAGGTGGGTGCATTCAAGACCGGCGCTGAGATAGCCGTGAATCAGTTCGGGTGTGGTGGCCACGATAACTCCAAAAATATTTAGTGGCGCAGCTTGTAGCCGCGCTTGAGCAGGTTGATTGCCATGGCCGTCAGCACCGCGAAGAACACGGACACGATGGCCAGGCTGGTCCAGGGCGACACGTCGGACTGGCCGAAGAATCCGTAACGGAACCCGTCAATCATATAAAAGAACGGATTGAAATGCGAGACGGCCAGCCAGAATGGCGGCAGTTTTTGTACCGAATAGAACACCCCGGCCAGGAACGTCGCCGGCATGATCAGGAAGTTCTGGAACGCGGCCAGCTGGTCGAACTTCTCGGCCCAGATGCCGGCGATGACGCCCATCGTGCCGAGAATCGCGGCGCCCAGGATCGCAAACACAACGATCCACACCGGCGCGACAAACGTCAGGTGCGCGAACCAGGCGGTGATGGCAAACACGCCGGCGCCGACCACGATCCCGCGCAGCACCGCCGCGCCGACATACGCCGCCAGGATCTCGGCATGCGACAGCGGCGCGAGCAGGATGAATACCAGGTTGCCACTGATCTTGGACTGGATCAGCGACGACGACGAATTGGCGAACGCATTTTGCAGCACGCTCATCATCACCAGGCCGGGAATCAGGAACGACGTGTAGGCCACGCCCTCGAGCATCTCGACCCGGCCGTCGAGCACATGGCCGAAGATGACGAGGTACAGCATGGCGGTGACGACCGGCGCGGCGACGGTTTGCGTGGCCACTTTCCAGAAGCGCAGCGACTCTTTGTAGAACAGGGTGCGGAACCCGATGGAAAACAGATTCATTGCTTACCCTCTTCCATGATCTGGATGAAGATGTCTTCCAGGTCGGCCTGCTGCAGCTGCATCTCGTCGATCACGGCGCCGGCTTCGCGCAGGCGCGCCAGGATCGGTTCGACGTCGGCGTAGTCGTTCACGCGCAGCGTGTATTTGTTGTTGTTGGCGGGTTCATCGTGCGACACGAGCGAACGCAGCTCGACCGGCAGCGCGCCGGATTTCAAGTGCACGACCAGTTGCGAGCCCGAGACACGGCGCAGCAGGGTGCTCATCGTGTCGAGCGCCACCACATTGCCACTCTTGAGCATTGCCACGCGCTGGCACATGGCCTGCGCTTCTTCGAGATAGTGGGTGGTGAGCACCACCGTGTGGCCGCCTTCGCGGTTCAGGCGCGCGATGAACTTCCAGAGCGTCTGGCGCAGTTCGACGTCGACGCCGGCGGTCGGCTCGTCCAGCACGATGACCGGCGGGCGGTGCACGAGGGCCTGCGCCACCAGCACGCGCCGCTTCATGCCGCCCGACAGCGCGCGCATATTGACGTCGGCCTTGTCGGTCAGGTCGAGGTTGTGCATCACTTCGTCGATCCAGCCATCGTTGTTGCGGATATCGAAGTAGCCGGACTGCAGGCGCAGCGTTTCGCGCACCGTGAAGAACGGATCGAACACCAGCTCTTGCGGCACGACGCCCAGACGCTTGCGCGCTTCGCGAAAATCGGTCACGACGTCGTGGCCATGGATTTTCACGCTGCCGGCGTCGGGCCGGATCAGACCCGCGATGGTGGAAATGAGGGTGGTCTTGCCGGCGCCATTCGGGCCCAGCAGGCCAAAGAACTCGCCCTCTTCGATGGAAAGGGACACGCCCTTGAGCGCCTTGAAGCCCTTGTAGCTCTTCTCGACACGGTCAATCTGGATTGCAGTCATGCGAAATGGGAGGCGCGACGCGCGATAGTCACAACAAAACGGAGGCCGGCTGGGGAACGCACCAGGACCGTGCAGGAAAACAGTCCATTATAGGTGAAATCACCACGTCAAGCGGGCCAGGCCCAGAAACCCGGCGGGACGCCGTGCAGGCACTGATAGTGAAACGCGGAAGAAAAAAACGGGCAGCCGAAGCTGCCCGTAGTCATGCTGGTGCGACCAGCGGGTCGACCCCGTACAGGGACGACAGCTTGCGCACGTTGTCCGGCACATTGATGAACGTAAGACGGTGCCCGGCGCTCAGTGCGCGGCGTTGCCAGGCGAGCAGCAGGGCCACGCCCGACGAATCGGCCGACTTCACGCCGGCCAGGTCGAACACGGTTTCGCCAGCGCTGATCGCCGCCTCACCCTGCGCCAGCGCCAGGCGGGCGCTGTCGAAGGTCATGGCATCGATCGTCAGCATGGGATTTGCCTCAGCCATTACTTGACCGGTGCTGCCAGTGGCTTGGACGCCAGTTGCGCGTTGCGCTCGGCCAGGCGCTTGATCAGGCCATCGACGCCGCTCTTGCTGATCTCGCTGTTGAAGGTGCTCTTGTAGGTCTCGACCAGCCAGGCGCCCATGATGTTGACGTCATAGATCTTCCAGCCGTTGCTGCCCTTGGACAGGCGGTAGTTCAGCGTGATCGGCTCGCCGCGCGCGACGTTGACCTGCGAGCGCACTTCGACGTCAGTGTCGGCAGGGCTGGATCGCATCGGCTTGAACTCGACGGTTTCGTTCTTGATCGTCGACAGCGCGCCGGAGTAGGTGTACACCAGCAGCGTGCGGAACTCGTTCGTCAGGCGCTTTTGCTGGTCCGGCGTGGCGGCGCGCCAGTGGCGGGCAGCGGCTTGCTGGGTCATCTTTTCAGCATCGACGTAAGGCAAGATTTTGGTATTGACCAGACCCATGATCTTGCTGCGGTCGCCCGACTGGATTGCTTTGTCGCTCTTGACGCTGTCGATCACTTCGGCGCTGATGCGCTTGACCAGCACGTCCGGCGCTTCGGCGCTGGCGGCAGGCTGGGCGATCACGCTCGTGGAAAAGGCAGCGGTGACTGCGGCGGCGGCGATCAGGTGCATGAATGGCTTCATCGTGTTCCTTTCAACTTACTTCGTTTCGGAAGGCGCAGGCGCGTCGGCTTCGTCAGCCTGGCGCGGCACATTGCCGTCGTAGACCTGGCTCTGGCGGCGCTGCAGGTAGCTGTCGCGCAAGAACTCGTAACGATCCAGTGCAACGTCGTCCATCAAGCCCGACGCGTCAAGCAGCGCAGCGCGCTTGTCGATCAGATTGACGCCGGTGCCGACATTGCGCCAGTTGACCGGCGTCTTGTAGCGCCAGATGTTGCCGGCACTGTCGGCCGGCAGCGCTGCGGTATCACGCACCGTAGATGGGCCCAACAGCGGCAACATCAAGTACGGACCGCTCGGTACGCCCCACTTGCCCAGCGTCTGGCCAAAATCTTCGTTGTGCTTCTGCATGCCGGCTTCGGACGCGATGTCCAGCAGGCCGAAGATGCCGAAGGTCGAATTGACCGCCACGCGGCCAAAATCGGTCGCGCCGGCTTCGCCCTTGCCTTGCAGCAGATTGTTGATCGAGCTCCAGGCATCCGACAGGTTGCCAAAGAAATTGTTCACGCCCGTTTTGGCAAAGCTTGGCACGACGTTCTTGTAGACGGTTGCAGTTGGCTTGAGCACCGTGCGGTCGACAGCGTCGTTGAAGGAATAAACCGCGCGGTTATAACCTTCGAGCGGATCCTGCGGATTGTTCGCGGTGGTCGCGCAACCGGTCAGAACCAGGACAGCAGCGGCGGCGGCACAGAGACGCAGGTGCGAAAGCATGTTGGTGTAGTTCATTGACTACCTTCCTTTCCATCAGCAGCCTTGCTGTAGATAAATTGATTAATTAAGTCTTCCAGGACTGTCGCCGACTGGGTGCGAATGATGCGATCGCCTTCAGCCAGATTGTTCGTGTCGCCACCGGCTTCGATGCCGATGTATTGCTCGCCAAGCAGACCCGCGGTCAGAATCTTCAACGAACTATCTTTTGGAAATTTATAGTCAGTGTCCAGATCGAGGCGCACAGATGCCTGGAAGCTCTTGTCGTCAAAGGCAATCTGGCCCACGCGACCGACCACCACACCAGCGCTCTTGACTGGCGCCTGGGGCTTGAGGCCACCGATATTGTCAAACCGGCCGCTGACGGAATACGTCTGCCCGAACGACATGGACTTCAGATTGCCGGCCTGGAACGCCAGGAACAGCAGTGCAGCCAAGCCCAGCAGCACGAACAGGCCAACCCAAACGTCGATAGTTTTGCGATGCATTTTATTACCCTAAAACCGTGTTAGTTATTTATTGAACATCAGGGCGGTCATGACGAAATTCAGCCCCCAGACCAGCAGCGATGCAATCACGACAGTGCGTGTGGTAGCACGCGACACGTCTTCTGGCGTCGGCTGGGCCTGGTACCCCTGGAACAGGGCGGTAAAGGTCACTGCGATGCCAAAGATAAAGCTTTTAATCACGCCGTTCAGTACGTCAGCGCGCACATCGACGCCAGATTGCATCTGCGCCCAGAAAGAACCTTCGTCCACGCCGATCAATTTCACACCGACGAGATAGCCGCCCAGCACGCCGACGGCTGAAAACACGGTGGCCAGCACCGGCATGGCGATCACGCCTGCCCAGAAACGTGGCGCCAGCACCCGTTGTACCGGATTAATCGCCATCATTTCCATGGCCGACAATTGCTCGCCCGCTTTCATCAGGCCAATCTGGGCCGTCAACGAGGTGCCGGCACGGCCGGCAAACAGCAGCGCAGTCACGACCGGCCCGAGTTCACGCACAAGCGACAGAGCGACGACCTGGCCCAGCATCTGCTCGGCGCCGTACTGGTTCAGCGTGTAATAACCCTGCAGGGCCAGCACCATGCCGACGAACAGGCCGGACACGGCAATGATCACCAGCGAATAATTGCCAATAAAGTGGATCTGCTCAGAAATCAAACCCGGACGGCGAAACGCGCCTGGCGAGACGCGCAGGATGCTGATGAACGAGCGAATGGCAAAGCCGAGACCGGCCAGGCCTTCGCGCACCGAGCAACCGATATAACCAAAGAAACGGGCGATCATGTGCGCGCTCCCAGGCCCAGGTCGTCGGCCAGCGTTTTGCCGGGATAATGGAACGGCACGGGGCCGTCCGGCTCGGCATTGACGAACTGGCGCACGTACGGATCAGTCGACACGCGCAGTTCGGTCGGCGTGCCTTCGGCGACGATCTTGCCAGCGGACATGAAGTAGACGTAATCGGCAATCGCGAAGCACTCTTTCACGTCGTGCGAGACGAGGATCGAGGTCGAGCCGAGGGCGTCGTTCAGGTTGCGGATCAGATTGGCGGTCACGCCCATCGAGATCGGGTCGAGGCCGGCAAACGGCTCGTCGTACATGATCAGTTCAGGGTCGAGCGCAACGGCGCGCGCGACAGCCACGCGGCGCGCCATGCCGCCCGAAATCTCGGCCGGCTTGAGGCGATGCGCATTGCGCAGGCCCACGGCATTGAGCTTCATGAGCACGAGGTCGCGGATGAGTTCTTCAGGCAGGTCGGTGTGCTCGCGCAGCGGAAACGCCACGTTATCGAACACCGACAGGTCGGTAAACAGCGCGCCAAACTGGAACAGCATGCCCATGCGCCGACGCAAGCGGTACAAGCCCTGCGTATCGAGGCTGTGCACGACTTCGCCGCCAATGCGGACTTCGCCGCGCTGGGGGCGAATCTGGCCACCGATCAGGCGCAACACTGTCGTCTTGCCGCAACCGGAACCACCCATGACAGCAATGAGCTTGCCACGTGGGAAATCCATGCGCAGATTCGACAGAATGGAACGCTCACCGTAAGCAAAATGCAGATCGCGGATTTCGACTAGGTTCGACACAGCATCATTTGAGGTTAGGGAATCCGGTATTGTAGTGCAGAAAGCTATTTACCCGCTTGAGGGACCCGATTTTACCCCCGGCAGACGACGTGACATTACAACACTAATAACTATGTAGTCAGCTATTTAACTTTGTAAGTCATTGTTTTCATTGGATTATGCAACTATGCCAATATTGCGATTCCTTGTGAGGAATCAAACTATTTGAAACAGTTTTACATAAACCGCTCGATATCGGCTGCGTCATCCCGCGACAGCGTGCCAGGCCATTTTGCATTGCAGCATCCAAATTGGGGACGGCTTTGCGAATTAGCAAGTGACAGTTTATAAATAGTTTGTCATGCATATGTCGCCGGGCTGCAGGGGAGCCAGCGAACATGGCGGTCGCATTGCACGACCGCCATTGACCTCATGTTTTAGCGCGGCAAAACTGACGCGCCCATCAGGAACTCGTCGACCGCGCGTGCACATTGACGGCCTTCGCGGATCGCCCACACCACCAGCGACTGGCCACGCCGCATGTCGCCCGCCGTAAACACTTTCGGGTTCGACGTCTGGTAGGCCAGCTCGCCCTCGGTGGTGGCGCGCGCATTGCCGCGCGGGTCTTTTTGCACGCCGAAGGCATCCAGCACCTGCTGCACCGGCGAGACAAAGCCCATCGCCAGCAATACCAGATCGGCTTTCAGTTCGAATTCGGAATCCGGCACTTCTGTCATCTTGCCGTCCTTCCATTCGACGCGACAGGCGATCAGCTTGTCCACTTTGCCGCCCTTGCCTTCCAGGCGCTTGGTCGCCACTGCCCAGTCGCGCTCGCAGCCTTCTTCGTGCGACGACGAGGTGCGCATGCGCGTCGGCCAGTAGGGCCAGACCAGCGGCTTGTTTTCGTGTTCCGGTGGCTGTGGCAGCAGTTCGAATTGCGTCACCGACGCCGCGCCGTGACGGTTCGAGGTACCGACGCAGTCCGAGCCGGTATCACCGCCGCCGATGACGATCACGTGCTTGCCGGTGGCTTTCAGCTGGTCCTTCAGCTTGTCGCCGGCGTTGACGCGGTTTTGCTGCGGCAGGAAGTCCATCGCAAAGTGCACGCCCTTGAGCTGACGCCCTGGCACCGGCAGGTCGCGTGGCTGCTCGGCGCCGCCGGCCATGATCACGGCGTCGAATTCTTTTTCCAGGTCTTCCGGGAAGATGGTGTCGCGCGCCATATTGCTCACGCTCGCCGGGAAGTCCTTGCCAATCAGCACGCCAGTGCGGAACGTGACGCCTTCGGCCTGCATCTGTTCGACGCGACGGTCGATCAGGTCTTTTTCCATCTTGAAGTCGGGGATCCCGTAGCGCAGCAGGCCACCCAGGCGGTCGCTCTTTTCAAAGACCGTCACGTCGTGGCCGACGCGCGCCAGTTGCTGGGCCGCAGCCAGGCCGGCCGGACCCGAGCCGACGATGGCGACCTTGCGGCCGGTGCGCTGGCTCGGTGGCTGCGGCACCACCCAGCCATGCTCCCAGCCGGTGTCGATGATCTTGCGCTCGATCGACTTGATGCCGACCGGGTCGTCGTTGATCCCGAGCGTACAGGCCGACTCGCACGGCGCCGGGCAGATGCGGCCGGTGAACTCGGGGAAGTTGTTCGTCGAGTGCAGGTTCTCCAGCGCGTGGCGGTAATTGCCATGAAAGACCAGGTCGTTCCAGTCCGGGATGATGTTGTTGACCGGGCAGCCCGTATTACAGAACGGAATGCCGCAATCCATGCAGCGCGCGCCCTGGACCTTCGCCTGCGCGTCGGTCAGCGTGATGACGAATTCCTTGTAGTTCTTCAGACGCGCGACCGGTTCGAGATGATCCTCTTCCTGCCGTTCGAATTCCATGAAGCCGGTGATTTTGCCCACAATATTTTCCTTGGTCGTTGGTCCGCGGCTGCTTACGCGGCCTGATCGATCTTGTCGTTCGCTTCTTCCATGCTCGAGAAGTGCATCTCTTCGAGCGCGCGCTTGTAATCGGTCGGGAACACCTTGACGAACTTGCTGCGGCTGTTGGCCCAGTCGTCGAGCAGGTTGCGCGCGCGCGTGCTGCCGGTGTACTTGAAGTGGCGCTCGATCAGGCGGCGCAGGATCGCTTCGTCCGACTCGCGCTCGCTGGTGCGCGACTGGCTATGCCAGGCCGCCGGATCGCTCTGGTCCTTCGACGCCAGCACCCGCTCGAGATTGACCATCGTCGTGTTGCAGCGCGCTTCGAATTCGCCTTTCGGGTCGTACACGAAGGCCACACCGCCCGACATGCCGGCGGCGAAGTTGCGGCCGGTATCACCCAGCACCGCCACGGTCCCGCCGGTCATGTATTCGCAACCATGGTCGCCGCAACCTTCGACGACGGCCGTGGCGCCCGAATTACGCACCGCGAAGCGTTCGCCGGCCACGCCGTTGAAGAAAGCCTCGCCCGAAATCGCGCCATACAGCACGGTGTTACCGACGATGATGTTGTCTACTGCCCAGCCACGGAACTCGGTGTTCGGCCGCACGATGATGCGCCCGCCCGACAGGCCCTTGCCGACGTAATCATTGCCTTCGCCGACCAGGTCCATCGTGATGCCACCGGCCAGGAAGGCTGCGGCCGACTGGCCCGCCGTGCCTTGCAGCTGGATGTGGATCGTGTCGTCCGGCAGACCGGCGTGGCCGTAGCGCGTGGCGACTTCGCCTGAGAGCATGGCGCCGACGGTGCGGTTCAGGTTCTTGACCGGCGAGATGAACGAGACGCGCTCGCCTTTTTCAAGGGCCGCCTTGGCTTGCGCGATCAGCTTGTGATCGAGCGCTTTATCCAGGCCATGGTCCTGGCCTTCGGTGTGGAACAGCGCGCGCTGGCTCTCGACTTTCGGCTGGTAGAAGATGTTCGAGAAGTCCAGGCCCTGCGCCTTCCAGTGGCCGATTGCCTTCGATTTGTCGAGCAGGTCGGCGCGGCCAATCAGTTCGTCGTAGGTGCGAATGCCCAGCTGCGCCATGATCTGGCGGGCCTCTTCGGCCACGAAGAAGAAGTAGTTCACGACGTGTTCGGGCTTACCCTGGAATTTCGCGCGCAGCACCGGGTCTTGCGTGGCCACGCCCACCGGGCAGGTATTGAGGTGGCACTTGCGCATCATGATGCAACCTTCGACCACCAGCGGCGCGGTGGCAAAGCCCACTTCGTCGGCACCCAGCATCGCCGCGATGACGACGTCGCGGCCGGTGCGCATCTGCCCGTCCGCTTGCAGGCGGATGCGGCTGCGCAGGCCATTGAGCACCAGCGTTTGCTGGGTTTCGGCCAGGCCCAGCTCCCACGGGGTGCCGGCATGCTTGACCGACGACAGCGGCGAAGCACCCGTGCCGCCATCGTGGCCGGCCACGACGATGTGATCGGCCTTGGCTTTCGAGACGCCCGCAGCGACCGTGCCGATACCCACTTCCGAGACCAGCTTGACCGAGATCGAGGCGCGCGGGTTCACGTTTTTCAGGTCGTGGATCAGCTGGGCCAGATCTTCGATCGAATAGATGTCGTGGTGCGGCGGCGGCGAAATCAGGCCGACACCCGGCACCGAGAAGCGCAAGGACGCGATGTACTCGGACACCTTATGGCCCGGCAGCTGGCCGCCTTCGCCCGGCTTGGCGCCCTGCGCCATCTTGATCTGGATCTGATCGGCCGAGTTCAGGTATTCGGCCGTGACGCCAAAGCGCCCCGACGCCACCTGCTTGATTTTTGAACGCAGCGAGTCGCCGTCTTCGAGCGGGATGTCGACCACGACGCGGCCATCGCCCAGGCGCGAGGCCAGCGTCTCGCCCTTCTTGATCGCGATGCCCTTGAATTCGTTCATGTAGCGCGCCGGATCTTCGCCGCCCTCACCCGTATTGCTCTTGCCGCCGATGCGGTTCATCGCGATGGCCAGCGTAGCGTGGGCTTCGGTGCTGATCGAGCCGAGCGACATGGCGCCGGTGGCAAAGCGCTTGACGATGTCCTTGGCCGATTCGACTTCTTCGATCGGAATCGCCTTGTCGCGGTCGATCTTGAATTCGAACAGGCCGCGCAGCGTCAGGTGACGGCGCGTCTGGTCGTTGATCAGCTGCGCGTATTCTTTATAGGTCGAGAAGTTGTTGGCGCGCGTCGCATGCTGCAGCTTGGCGATCGTGTCGGGCGTCCACAGGTGGTCTTCGCCGCGCACGCGGAAGGCGTACTCGCCGCCGACGTCCAGCGCATTGGCCAGCACCGGATCGGCGCCAAAGGCCAGCGCGTGCAGGCGCAGCGCTTCTTCGGCCACTTCAAACAGGCCAATGCCTTCGATATTCGACGAGGTGCCCTTGAAATACTTGTCGACCAGCGACTTGTTCAGGCCTATGGCTTCGAAGATCTGCGCGCCGCAGTACGACATATAGGTGGAGATGCCCATCTTCGACATCACCTTCAGCAGGCCTTTACCGACAGCCTTGATGTAGTTGTAGCTGACCGTCTCGGCCGACAGTTCTTGCGGCAGGCCATGGGCCAGCTCGGCCAGCGTTTCGAGAGCCAGGTACGGGTGCACGGCTTCGGCACCGTAGCCGGCCAGCAGCGCAAAGTGGTGCGTCTCGCGCGCCGAACCGGTTTCGATCACGAGACCGGCGGAGGCGCGCAGCCCGCGTGCCACCAGGTGCTGGTGCACGCTGGAGGTGGCCAGCAGCGCGGGGATCGCAACCAGGTCGGGCGACATGCGGCGGTCGGACACGATCAGGATGTTGTGGCCCGACTTGACCGCATCGACCGCCTCGGCGCACAGCGAGGCCAGCGACGCTTCGATGCCCTCCTTGCCCCACGCGACCGGGTAGCAGATGTTCAGCTCATAAGCCTTGAACTTGCCGCCGGTGTGCTGGCCGATATTGCGCAGGCGCGCCATGTCGTCGAAGTTCAGGATCGGCTGCGCGACTTCGAGGCGCATCGGCGGGTTGACGTTGTTGGTGTCGAGGATGTTCGGCTTGGGGCCGATGAACGAGACCAGCGACATGACCATGCTTTCGCGGATCGGATCGATCGGCGGATTGGTCACCTGCGCGAACAGCTGCTTGAAGTAGTTATACAGCGGCTTGAGTTTGTTGGACGTGACGGCCAGTGGCGAGTCGTTGCCCATCGAGCCGGTGGCTTCTTCGCCCAGCACCGCCATCGGCGCCATCAGGAACTTCAGGTCTTCCTGCGTGTAGCCGAATGCCTGCTGGCGGTCGAGCAGCGTGAGCGCCGGTTTTTCGCCCTGCGCATCGGTCGGGCGGCCGGCGGCCAGCTGCGATTCGGTCAGCTTGATTTCACCCAGCTTGATGCGCACCGACTTGATCCAGGCCTTGTACGGCTTGGCGTTGGCGTAGGTGTCCTTCAGTTCCTTGTCGTCGATGATGCGGCCCGCTTCGAGGTCGATCAGGAACATCTTGCCCGGCTGGAGGCGCCACTTCTTGACGATGCGCGACTCGGGAATCGGCAGCACGCCCGATTCGGACGCCATGACGACCAGGTCGTCCTCCGTGATGACGTAGCGCGCCGGGCGCAGGCCATTGCGGTCGAGCGTACCGCCGATATGGCGGCCATCGGTGAAGGCCATCGCGGCCGGGCCGTCCCACGGCTCCATCATCGCGGCGTGGTATTCATAGAAGGCGCGGCGGTTGTCGTCCATCGAAGCGTGGTTTTCCCAGGCTTCCGGGATCATCATCATCATCGCCTGGGCGATCGGGTAGCCGGCCATGATCAACAGTTCGAGCGCGTTGTCGAAGCAGGCGGTGTCGGACTGGCCTTCATAGATCAGCGGGAACAGCTTGTTCAGGTCGTCGCCCAGCACGGCCGACTTGAGGATGCCTTCGCGCGCGCGGGTCCAGTTGAAGTTGCCCTTGACGGTATTGATCTCGCCGTTGTGGGCGATCAGGCGGTACGGGTGGGCCAGTGGCCACTCGGGGAAGGTATTGGTCGAGAAGCGCTGGTGGACCAGTGCCAGGGCCGAGATGCAGCGTGGATCCTGCAGATCCTTGTAGAACACGCCCACCTGGTCGGCCAGCAGCAAACCCTTGTAGACGACGGTGCGCGCCGACATCGACGGCACGAAGAACTCCTTGCCGTGCAACAGTTTGAGGGCCTGGATCGCGTGGCCGGACGATTTGCGGATCACGTACAGCTTACGCTCGAGTGCATCGGTGACCATGATGTCCGGGCCGCGGCCGATGAAGATCTGGCGAATCACCGGCTCCTTGGCGCGCACGAACGGCGACATCGGCATCGTCGCATCGACCGGCACGTTGCGCCAGCCCAGAACGACCTGGCCTTCGATGCGCACGGCGCGCTCGATCTCCTGCTCGCACGCAATGCGCGATGCATGCTCTTTCGGCAAGAAGACCATGCCGACGCCGTACTCGCCTGGTGGCGGCAACTCGACGCCCTGGCGCGCCATCTCGTCGCGGTAATACTGGTCCGGAATCTGGATCAGAATCCCCGCCCCGTCGCCCATCAGCGCATCGGCGCCCACGGCGCCCCGGTGGTCGAGGTTCTTCAGAATCAACAGACCCTGTTCAACAATCGAATGACTCTTGTTGCCCTTGATATGGGCGATGAAGCCAACACCGCAAGCATCGTGTTCATTGGCGGGATCATACAAACCTTGGGCAATCATGCGACGTTCTCCACAACTTTACGGGATCGAATGCCGAGAATAGTGCAATGCAAAATCCCCCGTCAACCTCAATAATTAGGGTCAGAGTCGAATTGTTTGACAACTTTTCAGGAAACTCGATAATTGGGGACAGAGTCGTTACGGTCTTTGGACAGGCTTTCCGCTAGCGGTTAAGCTATTGATTCCAAATAGATTTTTGCAATAAAAAACGGCACGAATAACCGTGCCGTTGTGTCGGGAATTGCTTTTTTTTAAGCTTGCGAGAGCGGCGGAAGGGGCAAATTAAAAGGGCGACCACGCTTGGCTGGCAAGATCTGGCGTTGTGTTTTTTGCTCCAGCTGACTCTTGAAGGTGTCCGAACCCAGCGGCTTGTTTCTCAGAATCGAGGTGGTGATGAAATCAACCTCTTCGGAGGACAAACCTTGCTGAACCATGTCCATGTACGCCGCCTCGCGCTGGAATGGGGTATTGCCCAGGGCCCAGAACAGGCTGTGGTCGCTGACCAACGTATCGAGGCGCGCCCCGGCATGATGGGCATAGCTCGACCACGCATAATCGCCCGGCCCGACAGCCAACTGCGCACGCACCGGATTGAGTTCGATGTAGCGGCTGCAGGTCATGAAATACCGGTCCGAGTCGATCAGTGACGTGCGGAATCGGCCCTCAAACAAGCCGCCGCTGCGCTCATACTTGTGGTTAAACCAGGGAACATAGAGTCGGCCAACCTTTTGCATCATCAGCGCCAGGCCGGTGGCGTCACTTGGTGTTGCCAGCAAGTGAACATGGTTTGGCATCAAGACATAGGCATGGATTGCCACGTCATAAAACCGCGCGCCCTCCTTGAGCCAGACGAGAAATCGCTGGTAATCCGCCTCGTCCCTGTAAATGATCTGGCGGTTATTGCCGCGTTGGATGACGTGATGCGGTTGCTCGGGAACGATGAGTCGAGGTTGGCGTGCCATGGCGTCGGATGTGCATGAGGAGCCAGAATTCTACAATGGAAAATGACTCTGTCCCTAATTAAACGCAAGAGATCGCAAAAACCGTCTGACTCTGTCCCCAATTATTCAGGATGGGACCCATGCGCAATTTATGCCACGACTTTTTACGTGAATATGGATCATCCAACCAAGTTCCCAAAGAAAATTGGCCAATAATTCTACTCTGACCCTAATTGTCTGAGTGGAAATTGGCCAATAATTCTACTCTGACCCTCATTGTTGGAGGGCAGAGGTGGTCAGGAGAGGGTGAAGCCGGCGGAGAGGCTGTAGCCTTCGCCGTAGGCGCTGCGCAGGGGGAGGTCCTGGCCGAGGCCGGTGCGGGCTTTTTTGCGCAGGCGGTAGACCAGCATGTCGACGCGGCGGCTGGCGTCGGGGTCGTCGCCACCCATGCCGGCGACGATCACGTGGCGCGGTACCGGGCGCGTGTTGATCGTCAGGAGGTGCAGGAAATTGCATTCTTTTTCGGTCAGGTCGACGACCTTGCCCATCAGCTCGAGCTGGCGCGCGCTCACGCGCAGCATCCACTTGCTGGGGGCCGGCGCCGGGTCTTGCGGGCGCACCCGGCGGTCCAATGCCTCGATGTGGGCGGCCAGTTCCGGGAACTTGATCGGCTTGGTCAGATAATGGTCGGCGCCCAGGCGCAAACCCAGGATGCGGTGGTCAAAGGCCACCCGGCCCGTGAGTACCAGCAACCCGATTTCCGGGTACAGCTGGCGCATGCGCGGGATGACATTAAAGCCATCTTCGTCTGGCAGCCCGAGGTCGAGCACCACGACCGCAGCCGGCGTGCGCGTCAGCGCCGCCCACATTTCACTGGCGGTCCTGGCGATCGTGACATCATGGTCCAGCTCCTTCAGGAACTCGGCCATGTCGTCGGCGTATTCGCCATTGTCTTCAACAATCAGTATCTGCGTCATGCCCTTGCCATATTAGTCACCTGCCCGTCGTTGATACCGATGGTAGCGTTATCCTCGCCGAAGCGCGGTCCCGATTATCACTGCTGAGGCTACCTGAAGCAAGGAGTTATTCCTCTATAACCTCTATAAGACCAGCGCCGGCATCCAGAGACGGAACTCGGCGCCGGCGCCCTGCTGCCCCGGCGCGAGGCTCAGCACGCCGCCGTGGACTTCGATGATCGAGCGCGCCATATACAGCCCCAGGCCACTGCCTGGCAGACCGGCGGCGTTACGGCCGCGGTACCCCTTGTCGAAGACCCGGGATGCGTCGTCTGGTGGCACGCCCGCGCCGCCATCGAGTACGGCGATCTCGACGCCACCGCCGCTGCGCCGCACGCGCACAGTGACGTCGGCGGTGGGCGGCGAAAACGCCAGCGCATTGTCGATCATGACCTTCAGCGCCAGCCGCAAGCCTTCCGGTTCGCCGCGCAGGATCGAGGCGACATCGTCGAGCTGCAGCACGGCTGCGCGCCCGGCCGCGCGGATCTGCGCAGCGCCCGTCTCGACCAGTTCGCCGACCGTGATGGTGTTGGGCTGGCGGGTGCGACCGAGCGTGGCCATGCGATCCGGCGACAGGTATTCGTCGAGCATCCCGATCAGGCGGTCGACTGCGGCGCCGATCTTGCGATAACGGGCGCGCACCGATTCTTCGGCATGGCTGGATGTCGCTTCCAGCCGCTGGATCGCGCCATCGATCGTTGCCAGCGGCGTACGGAACTCGTGATTGAGCATGCTGGCAAACCGTTTGTGTTCGCTCTCATGGCCGCGCCGCACCGACAGGTCGCGCAGCAGGCCAACCAGCACCGTTGCGTCATCGACCGGCACGATGGCCAGGGCTTCCAGCGCCAGCGGGCGGCGCTCGACATCGAACAGATCGAATTCGCGCCGGTTGCGCATCCCCGGCGTGCCGGCTGCCGTAGTGCGCAGCCACGCGGCCAGCGGCGCCAGCGGCGAGGCGCTGTCACCATCGAGCGCGCCCTGCAGTGTGGCGGCGTCGTAGCCGCTGAGGGCCGCAAACGCCGGACTCAGATAGCGCACGCTTCCAGCCGGCAGCGCAATGGCAAAGGCCATGTCGTCTCCCAGTTCGGCAATCGTGCGCAGCTGCCGGCCGGTCAGCATCTCGGCATCGCCAGCAAAGACCGGGATGGCAGGCACGGTAGCGGCTATCGGACTGGACTTCATTGGACCTCTTTCCTCACCAACAGTTACGGGCAATGTATCGACCAGCTAGTATATCGCGACCGTCACATGCTTGTGACATATTGCTTTGCAAAATGCAAAATATGATTTCAATAAGGAATGAAAGCAGCCACCACAGCGTGGAATGCATTTGGCAAACGAAACAATTGCGCCACACCGGCAGGGTTTGGGCGATAATTTCACTACCATGAACGATACCGCTACCCGCCCCCCGCTCCCAGACCGGCTCTCGATCGATCCGAGCAGCCCATTTCACAACCGTGACGTCTTCCAGCACGACGTCGGCATTCGCTTCAACGACAAGGATCGCACCGACGTCGAAGAGTACTGCATCAGCGAAAGCTGGATCAAAGTCGCCGCCGGCAAGACCCTCGACCGCAAAGGCCGCCCGATGCTGATCAAGCTGAAAGGCAAAGTCGAAGCGTATTACGCATAAACCTTTGGTCGATATAACAATGGCGGGCTCGCGAGCCCGCCATTTCTCTATCTATACCAGCGCGAGCTTGCGCTATGCTGACTGAGCCGCCCTGGCCAATTACTCGGTCAGCGGCGCAAAGATCGCCTGCAGATCTTCCTGCGTCAACGCCATCTTCTGCGACTCGCCTTCGGACAGGATCGAGTGCGCCAGCTCCGACTTCTTCTGCTGCAGCAGCTGGATCTTTTCTTCCAGCGTACCCTTGGCAATCAGCTTGTAGACGAACACCGGCTTGTCCTGTCCGATGCGCCAGGCGCGGTCGGTCGCCTGATTTTCGGCCGCCGGATTCCACCACGGGTCGTAGTGGATCACGGTGTCGGCCGCCGTCAGATTCAACCCGACGCCGCCCGCTTTCAGGCTGATCAGGAAGATCGGCACCGCGCCCTGCTGGAATGCCGCCACCTGCGCCGGGCGATCGCGCGTTTCGCCGGTGAGCAGCGCATACGGGATCTTGCGCAGCGTGAGTTCTTCTTCGATCAGCGCCAGCATGCTGGTGAACTGGGAGAACACGAGGATCTTGCGGCCTTCGCCCAGCAAGTCTTCGACCATCTGCATCAGGTCGACCAGCTTGGCCGATACCGCCGCCGTGTTTTTCTTCGAGGGCATCGACTTGACCAGGCGCGGATCGCAGCACACCTGGCGCAGCTTGAGCAGCGCCTCCAGGATCACGATCTGGCTGCGCGCCACGCCCTTGCGGTCGATCTCGTCGCGCACCTTCTTGTCCATCGCCAGGCGCACCGTTTCGTACAGGTCGCGCTGCGGGCCGGACAGCTCGATGCGGCGCACCATCTCGGTCTTTTGCGGCAGCTCTTTGGCCACATTGTCCTTCGTGCGGCGCAGCAGGAACGGCCGGATGCGGCGATTGAGCAGCGTGCGGCGTACCGGATCGTCCTGACGCTCGATCGGATGACGGAACTGGGTGTTGAATGTCTTTTCGTCGCCCAGCAACCCCGGGATCAGGAAGTGGAACTGCGACCACAGCTCGCCCAGATGATTCTCGAGCGGCGTGCCCGACAGGCACAGGCGGTGGCTGGCGTCGAGCGAGCCGGCCGTCTGCGCTGCCTTGGAACGGGTGTTCTTGATGTAGTGCGATTCGTCCAGGATCACCAGGTGATAGTGGTGCTTGCGCAGTTCTTCTTCGTCGCGCGGCAGCAGCGCGTAGGTGGTCAGCACGATGTCGGCACCGTCGATCTGGTCGAACGACTCCATGCGCTCCTTGCCCTGCAACAGCAGCACTTTCAGGCTCGGGACAAAGCGCGCTGCTTCGTCGAACCAGTTGGCCATCAGGCTCGTTGGCGCGATCACCAGCGCCGGACTGGTCAAACGGCCCGCTTCTTTTTCGATCAGGATGTGCGCCAGCGTCTGCACCGTCTTGCCAAGACCCATGTCGTCGGCCAGGATGCCGCCAAGGTCATATTCGCGCAGGAACTGCATCCACGCCAGGCCATCGAGCTGGTAGTCGCGCAAGGTGGCCTGCAGGCCCGCAGGCGCCTCGACTTTTTTTACCGCGCCGAACTGGCTCAGTTTGCGGCCGGTCTCGCGCAGGCGCTCGCCGCCCGTCCATTGCAGCTCGACGCCGCGCGCCAGTTCTTCGAGCCGCGCCGCGTCGAGCGTCGACAGGCGCAGGCGCGCCTTGATCTTGTCATTGAAATACAGCTCGCCCAGCGTGGCGAGGATGGGCTTGAGGCGGCCCCACGGCAGCGCCACGCGCTCGCCATCGGGCAGCACGGCCAGCATCTGGTCGGACTCGGTGTGCGCAGCCAGCACGCTCGGATCGAATTCGAGCGGCGCGCTGCGAATCAGCTGCACCAATACCGGCAGCAGCGGCACGCGCTTCTTGGCCACCACGATGCCCAGCTCCAGTTCGAACCAGGCATTGCCGGCCTCGAGCGGTTCGTCGATGTCGGCATACCAGTCTTCGACCGGCACCACGTCGTAGCGGTACTTGCCCGATTTTTGCAGGTGCCAGCCGGCGTCGGACAGTGCGTCGACCGAGTGCTCGGCAAAGCGCAGCCAGTGCGCCTGACTCTCGAGCTGCAACGCGCCGGCCATCACGTTGAGCGGCGCCGTGGCCGGCTTGCGAAAACCGATCTCACCCAGCTTGTCGAGCGCGTCGCTTTCGAGTTTCGGATCGCGCTCGATGATTTCGGTGAGGTCGCCCACCTGGCGCACGACGCGCTGCGATGGGTCGAACGACACGCGCTGGCCGTCGTAATCGAAGGCCAGCACGGCGAAGTCCTGCCAGCGCGCGGCGCTGCCGTCAGCCAGCTGCACTGCATCGAGCAGCAGGTGCGGAATCGGTTTGACGTCATTGCGCAGGCGCTGCGTGAGCGGCTGCGGCAACGGCATCAGTTGCTGCAGGCCGTGCGCGAGCAGCAGTTGCGAGACGCGTTTTTTATCGGTGCCGGTGAGCGTCGGTGCCTGCGCCACGAGCGCCTGCAGTTCGGCCAGCGAGATGTCGATGCCGCCGCGATTGAGCTCAAGCGGCCCGCATGACAGATTGTCGATGTACCACGGCGGATCGGTCGGCAGCATGTAGTCGATCTGGTCGGCGGCGCTGTGCACGGCCGCGCCGCCCACGGGTTCAACCGACCAGCCGAGTTTTACGACGCGGCCTTCGTCGCGCCAGGCCAGGCTGGCCAGGCGGGTCGGGCCGCACTGCAGCGGGTAGACCAGGCCGCCGGCCATGTCGGCCCACGAGTTCGCCCATAGCAGCTTGCCCTGTTCGAGCAGCATCTGCAGCAGGATCGCGCCGACCTTGCCTTTCGGTTCGGTGGCGCTGGTGCCTTGCGCCGACCCGCTGCGCATCGCGATGAAAAAGCGCACCAGGTCGATATCGTCGCCTTCGAGATACGCCGGCGGCGCCGACAACAACGAAAAAACTTCGCTCACGGGACTGGCCGCGGCCACGTCGCCGTTTGGCCGAAGGCGCGCCTTGCACAGGCACAGCGCCACATGACGCCCGCCGCTGGTGGGCGCCATCACGTAGACGAACTTGTACTGCGCAGCCTTGGGGTCGACCACTTCATCGGTCAGCTTCGGTTGCGGATGCGCCGCTGCTTCGACCCGCTGCAACCAGCTCACGACCGGCGCCGGCAAGGCCGGAGAACGTGCGGGCGTGCGGGCTGCGGGTGCGTCGCTGGCTTTGTCGCGAAGATAATCGACTGTTGTCATTGGGTCTCGTGGCAGGGTATTAAAAACGGCAATAACGACTATTATCTCGCATACGAACACTTCCGATTTGTTCGTAATCGCACCTTGCCTGCAAATGGTGCGCGCGCGCAACGCGCGTGTCTGCAGTCAACCGACTGTTCTCTCATGTTCGTGTGGCCCTGTCAAGACTGGCGTATCGGCATTGTTTGCGTATCATTGGCCGCTTGGTCCACGATCCGTGCTTCACCACTGCCTATGCTGCCATCCATCGAACAACGCCTTGCCAAAGAACTCGCCGCCAGGCCAGCCCAGGTGGCTGCCGCCATCGCCCTGCTGGATGAAGGGGCCACCGTGCCCTTCATCGCGCGCTATCGCAAGGAAGCCACCGGCGGCCTGGACGACATCCAGCTGCGCCTTCTGGAAGAACGCCTGCGCTACCTGCGTGAGCTGGAAGACCGGCGCGCATCGATCATCGCGTCGATCACGGAGCAGAACAAGATGACGCCGGCGCTGCTGGAATCGATCGCGCTGGCCGAAGACAAGACGCGTCTTGAAGACCTGTACCTGCCGTACAAGCAGAAGCGCCGCACGAAGGCCCAGATCGCCATCGAGGCGGGGCTGGCGCCGCTGGCCGACAGCCTGCTGACCGACCCGCAGCAGGATCCCGAGGCCATCGCCAAGGGTTATCTGCGCGAGGCGTTTACCAACGCCGACGGCGGCGCCAACCCCGGCGTGGCCGACACCAAAGCAGCGCTCGATGGCGCGCGCCAGATCCTGATGGAGCGTTTTGCCGAAGACGCCGCGCTGCTGCAGACGCTGCGCGAGTACGTGCAGGAACACGGCATCGTCGAATCGAAGGTCGTCACCGGGAAAGAAGACGAAGGCGAAAAATTCGCCGACTATTTCGACTACAACGAGCCATTGGCCGCGGTGCCGTCGCACCGCGCGCTGGCACTGCTCCGCGGTCGCCGCGAAGGCATGCTGGACGTGTCGCTACGCCTGGATTCCGAGCCCGAAAAACCGAAGTGGGACGCACCGCTCAATCCGTGCGAAGGCCGCATCGCGGCGCGCTTCGGCATCAAGGCGCAGGGCCGCCCGGCCGACAAATGGCTGCTCGATACGGCGCGCTGGACCTGGCGCGTGAAGAGCTTCATGCATCTGGATACCGAATTGATGGGCGCCTTGCGCGACAAGGCCGAACTCGATGCGATCGGCGTCTTCGCACGCAACCTGAAGGCCCTGCTGCTGGCCGCGCCGGCGGGCCCGCGCGCGACGATGGGCCTGGACCCTGGCCTGCGCACCGGCGTGAAGGTCGCGGTGGTCGACGCCACCGGCAAGGTGGTCGATACCGCCACGGTCTATCCGCACCAGCCGCGCAATGACTGGGACGGCGCGCTGCACACGCTTGGCCTGCTCGCGGCGAAACACAATGTGTCGCTGGTCTCGATCGGCAACGGCACCGGCTCGCGCGAGACCGACAAGCTGGCGCAGGATCTGATCAAGCAGCAGCCCGAGCTGAAGCTGACGAAAATCGTCGTCTCGGAAGCCGGCGCGTCGGTCTATTCGGCGTCCGAATTCGCCTCGCGCGAATTGCCCGACATGGACGTGTCGCTGCGCGGCGCGGTCTCGATTGCGCGCCGCCTGCAGGACCCGCTGGCCGAACTGGTCAAGATCGATCCGAAATCGATCGGCGTGGGCCAGTACCAGCACGACGTCTCGCAAAGCCAGCTGGCGCGCTCGCTCGACGCGGTGGTCGAGGATTGCGTGAACGCGGTCGGCGTGGACGTCAATACCGCATCGGCGCCGCTGCTGGCGCGCGTATCCGGCCTGTCGTCCACGGTCGCGCAGGGCATCGTCGCGTATCGCGACACGCATGGTGCATTCGCCTCGCGCGCGGCGCTCAAAAAAGTCCCGCGCCTGGGCGACAAGACGTTCGAGCAGGCGGCGGGCTTCCTGCGCGTGATGAACGGCGCCAACCCGCTGGACGCGTCGGCCGTGCACCCTGAGTCGTACCCGCTCGTCGAAAAGATCCTGCTCGACGTGCGGCGCGACATGAAAGCCGTGATCGGCGACGGCGCCCTGATCAAGAGCCTGAATCCGGCGAGGTACGCGGACGACAAGTTCGGCGTGCCGACCATCACCGACATCCTGAAGGAGCTCGAAAAGCCGGGCCGCGATCCACGGCCCGAATTCACCACGGCGACCTTCAAGGATGGCGTGGAGCAGATCTCGGACCTGCGTCCGGACATGATCCTGGAAGGCGTGGTCACCAACGTCGCCGCCTTCGGCGCATTCGTCGACATCGGCGTGCACCAGGACGGCTTGGTGCACATCTCGGCGCTGTCGAACACGTTCGTCAAAGACCCGCACACGGTCGTCAAGGCCGGCCAGGTGGTGAAGGTCAAGGTGCTGGAAGTGGACCCGAAGCGCAAGCGCATCGCGCTGACGATGCGCCTGACGGACAGCGCGCCGCAACCGGGCGCGCAACCTGCGCAGCGCCCCGACCGCAACGACGCCAAACGCGTGCAGCAGCACCAGCGCCAGGAACGCACGGCGGCGCCGGCCGGCGGCGCGATGGCCGATGCGTTTGCCAAGCTGCGCAAATAGGCGGCGCAGGCCTTAACTGTGCTTGATCAGGATACCGATCAGGTACACACCCAGGCAGCCAAACCCGATCAGCAGCATCTTGTGCTGCGGGATCGCCGGCGCGCCCGTCTTCTTGATGTAGAGCGCATCGCGCACCAGCAGCAGCGCGTAGACCAGCGCCGCGATGCCGGACAGGATGTCGCCGGGGCTCGGGCGCGTGAACCCCGTATAGATATTCAGGATGCCGGGAATGCCCAGCAGGGCGGCGATCACGAGGTTCGCGTTCGGCGATGGTACGCGGCGGCGGGGTTGCTGCATCGGGTGCTCCGGTGGATGGTGACAAACGGCGCGATCATACCGCAATGCCGGGCGCAGGCACTGAGGCAGGCACTGACACAGCGGCTAGGGGCTCAGGCGAACAGGGTCGTGTTGCGCAGCACCAGCTTGATCAGGAAGCATCCGGCGAAGGCGCCGAAGCAGATGAAGCCGATCAGCGTGACGCGCGGCGACGTCAGGAGTGCGAGCCGGCCGGCGCGCCGCTGCAGCGCGCACCAGGCCAGAAACAGCGCCATCATCAAAGGGCCGACCTGGACGAAGATATCGACCGCGCGGCCACCCCGCAATGCATTGGCGCCGTCATACAGCGCCGGCAAGCCCAGCAGCGCTGCAAAAACCCACAGGGCCGCAATGGGCAAGGTAGCGAACGTATTCTTCATCGTGTTTTCCGTCATCTTGAAGCGGGGCATGATACGGCAGCGTCGTCATGGTCACCGATGCCGTCAACGACGAATTCTTATAGAATGGCGCCATCTACCCATTCCTCTCCAAAAGGCACACATCAAATGAGCGACGTTCAAACCTGGATCAAAGACACCGTGACCTCGACCCCGGTCGTGCTGTTCATGAAAGGCACCGCGCAGTTCCCACAGTGCGGCTTCTCCGGCCGTGCCATCCAGCTGCTGAAAGCGTGCGGCGTCGACAACGTCGCCACCGTCAATGTGCTGGACGATGCTGAAGTGCGTCAGGGTATCAAGGACTTCTCGAACTGGCCAACCGTGCCGCAGCTGTACGTGAACGGCGAGTTCATCGGCGGCACCGACATCATGAACGAGATGTACGAATCCGGCGAACTGCAGACCCTGCTGAAAAACGGCTGATTGCATGGCTGAGCGCCCACGCAGGATTGTCGTCGCCCTCACTGGCGCGACCGGCGCAACCTATGGCGTGCAGCTGCTCAAGCGGCTGCACGCAACGCCTGGCATCGAAAGTCACCTGATCATTTCCGACGCCGCCACCCTGACCCTGCACCAGGAACTCGGCCTGCAGCGACGGGACGTCGAAGCGCTGGCCCACGTCGTGCATCGCAACCGCGATATTGGTGCATCGATCGCCAGCGGGTCGTATCAGGTTGACGGCATGGTCGTCGCGCCCTGCTCGATGAAGACACTGGCCGCCGTGGCCCACGGTTTCGCGGACAACCTCGTCACGCGTGCTGCCGACGTGATCCTGAAGGAACGCCGGCGCCTGGTGCTGATGGTGCGCGAAACCCCGTTCAACCTGGCCCACTTGCGCAATATGACGGCGGTGACCGAAATGGGCGGCATCATCTTTCCGCCATTGCCGAGCTTTTACCACCGGCCTGCGACGATCGCGGACATGGTCGAACACACGGTAGACCGTGTCGTGGACCTGCTGGGGATAGAAAATAGTCAGGCCGCGCGCTGGGGCGGCATGAAGGGTGAACAGAACGACCGGGCAGAATGAACCGCCATGCCGGCTTGCGCCGGCATGGGTTATTTCAGCGTTTGTCGTCGTAACGGTTATCTTCCGACTTTTTCAAGTCACGCGCTTCTTCGAGCATTCGCCGCCGGGCGTTGCGTTCTCGCATCAGCTCAGCATGACGCGCTGCCGTCATTGGCGGCACCGTCATCAAATCCTTGAGCTGGGCGGTATTGGCGTAGTTGTTTCGCATGCGTCAGCTGCTCCTGGTCAACCTGAATCGGTGGCGGAAACCGCTGCCACCTGATCAGATTATGGACCAGACCAGCCCATTTGTACCGTTCTGCACAACAAAAGTGCAAACCAGCAATAACGCTACTGCGATGGCGGTTTACTTCGCTTCCGGCTTCGTGTGATTCACACGCACCAGCATGCGAATGAATTCGCGCGCCAGCTGGCGATGGTGTTCATCGAGGCGCTGCAGGTCGGCGATCAACTTGACGTCGGCCGATTCGAAGCGTGCGCTGGCAGCACCGGCGTCGCCGGCAGCCTGCTCGGCGCCGCCAAAACGCAACCAGTCGGCAGGCACGCCCAGCCACTGGGCGATCATGCGCAATTTTTCCTGGGTTGGAATGGCTTCGCCCACCAGCCACTTGCGGGCGGCATGAACCGTGATCGGGCGACCTTCAAAGCGGATATTAAATTCTCGCGCCAGACGCGTGGGGCTGTCCGGGGAGTAGTGAGCGTTCTTCAGGGCATGCTGGAGGCGTTCGCTAAAGCTCTCCCGTTCGTTGGTTGAATTCATTGCGGTACTTGTTGTTGGATAGAGGAAGGTTCTTCCAGACGAGAAACCTCATCTTTACACTATACAACTAATAAGTAACAAAGATGTGGTTTTTTAATAGTTTTACACGCAATTTACCTTATTCCCAACAGCAATTTTCACAAGAACAGTTGGTAGTTAAAGTTGGCTTATAGAGCATGCAGCAACTACGTATCATTAATTAGAACAGTTCAAGAGAATGCCTGTCCTGTTCAATATGTATCCGGTGGTGACATATCCGGTGTTAATTTCGCGTGAAAACTAACACGCCATCGGCATTTGTCACACGGGTCAATTGACCGTCATACCAAAGCTTGTGCAGATGCGCGAGCGCCTCGCCGAGTGCGAAACTGAGCTGGTGCGCATCGAGCGGCCGCCGGAACATGATGGGCACGATATCGGTTGCCGACTGGGGGACAGCGCAGGCAGCGAGCACCTCGGCCAGCCGGTCGACATGGTGCTCGCGCAACTGCCGGATGCGCGTGTGCAGCCCGCGAAACGGCTTGCCGTGGGACGGCAGCACCAATACGTCGTCGGGCAGGTCGGCGAACTTGCCGAGCGAGTCCAGATACAGTTGCAGCGGGTTGCCATCAGGCTCCACGGCAAACACGGACACGTTCGTCGAAATGCGCGGCAAGACCATGTCGCCCGACACCAGGATGTTCCGGTGCGCGCAGTACAGCGAGGCGTGTTCGGGCGAGTGACCAAAGCCGGTGATCACGCGCCACAATTGACCGCCAATTGTGACATCTTGCTTGTCCTGCAACCGGGTATAGGCCAGCGGCACGGTCGGCACCAGTGACGGATAGTAATTGCGGCGGCTGCCCATCTGGTCCAGCATCGCCGCGTCGCGCAAGCCGTGGCGCTCGAAATGCGGGATGGCCGACGGGCCGTCCACGCCCGGCAGCGCGGCCGCCATCATGCGCATGAAGCCGAATTCACCCGTCGTGGTCCAGAACGGCGCGCCGAAACGCTCGCATAGCCAGCCAGCCAGTCCGACGTGATCGGGGTGGCAGTGGGTGGCGATGACCCGTACCAGCGCTTGTCCGTCCAGTCCAGTGGCCAGCAGCTGTTCCCAGCCGGCGCGGGTTGCGTCGGTCCCGGCGCCGGTATCGATCACGCTCCACCCGGCGCGCATCGCCCCATCCTGCTCCACGTCGTCGCGCAGCAGCCACAGATTGACGTGGTCCAGCGCAAATGGCAGCGGCATGCGGGCCCAGTACAGGCCCGGTACGATCTCGGTAACGGCCCCCGGTAACGGGATCGTGTCGCCGAACGCATACGACAGCTGGGATTCAAGCGCATTCATGCAAATCTTTCCTTTTCTGGCACAACGGCGGGCGCGCTACAATACGACGCAACGGCAATTTACGTTAACGGAAGTTACTGCTTGTTTCGATTTTACGCGATTTTTGGTTGTTTCCCAACTGCTACAAAACCTCATGCCAACTACCTACACCATCGCCGAACTGGCGCGCGAATTCGACATCACTGCTCGGGCCATCCGTTTCTATGAAGACCAGGGACTGCTCAGTCCGAAACGCGAAGGCGTGGGCGGCCGCAACCGTGTCTATACGCCGCGCGACCGCACGCGCCTGAAACTGACGCTGCGCGGCAAGCGCCTGGGTTTGACGCTATCCGAGATCAAGAGCATCGTCGACATGTACGAGTCGCCCAAAGACACGCAGGCACAAATCGACCGCTTCCTCGCCGTGCTGGGCCAGCAGCGCGTAACACTCGAGCAGCAGCGCGCCGACATCGAGATGGCGCTGGAAGAAATCGTCGCCCATGAAGACGAATGCCGTCGCCTGCTGGGCGGCAATCACGGCACCCGCGAGGCCAACGCAGGCCGCGACGCCGCCTGAGTCGCCGGGCGCGCACATCGAACCGGCGCGGCCACGATTTTTCCGCGCCTTATTTTTGCCCGCTGTTTGACGTTTACGTTAACGTAACACGCGAGTATGATTGACGCGCACCCTTTCTTAATTTTCCACCCACTGTTCACCGCGAGGACGACATGCTGCACCTTCCAGGCCTGACTTTTGACCATGGCGACGACATCGCCGCGCTGCGCGAAGCCGTCCAGCACTTCGCCGCCAGCGAAATCGCACCGCGCGCTGCCGAGATCGACCGCAGCGACCAGTTCCCGATGGATTTGTGGAAAAAGATGGGCGAGCTTGGCCTGCTGGGCATCACGGTAAGCGAGGAATACGGCGGCGCGAACATGGGCTACCTGGCCCACATCGTGGCGATGGAAGAAATCTCGCGCGCTTCGGCCTCGGTCGGCCTGTCGTACGGCGCCCACTCGAACCTGTGCGTGAACCAGATCAAGCGCAACGGCACCGAAGCGCAAAAGCAGCGCTACCTGCCCAAGCTGATCTCGGGCGAGCACATCGGTGCGCTGGCCATGTCCGAGCCAAACGCTGGCTCGGACGTGGTCAGCATGCGCCTGCGCGCCGAGCTCAAGGGCGACCGCTACGTGCTGAACGGCACCAAGATGTGGATCACCAACGGCCCCGATGCCGACACGCTGGTCGTCTACGCCAAGACCGACCCCGAGGCGGGCGCGCGCGGCATGACCGCCTTCCTGATCGAAAAAGGTTTTAAAGGGTTCTCGATCGCGCAAAAGCTCGACAAGCTCGGCATGCGCGGTTCGCACACGGGCGAACTGGTGTTCCAGGATTGCGAAGTGCCGCTCGAGAACGTGCTGGGCGGCCTCGGCAAGGGCGTCAATGTCCTGATGTCGGGCCTGGACTTCGAGCGCAGCGTGCTCTCGGGCGGGCCGCTGGGCATCATGTCGGCCTGCATGGACGTGGTGGTGCCGTACATCCACGACCGCAAGCAGTTCGGCCAGGCCATTGGCGAGTTCCAGCTCATGCAGGGCAAGATCGCCGACATGTACTCGACCATGATGGCGTGCCGCGCTTACGTGTATGCGGTCGGCCAGGCGTGCGACCGCGCCACGGGGCCGGAGCAGATCCGCGCCCTGCGCAAGGACGCCGCCGGCGCCATCCTGTACAGCGCCGAAAAAGCCACGTGGATGGCTGGCGAAGCGATCCAGACGCTGGGTGGCAATGGCTACATCAATGAATACCCGGTCGGGCGCCTGTGGCGTGACGCCAAGCTGTACGAAATCGGCGCCGGTACCAGCGAAATCCGCCGCATGCTGATCGGCCGCGAGCTGTTCGGCGAGACCATGTAATCCTTTCAGATTCGGAGACCCATACCATGAACGATCCAGTCGTTATCGTCGGCGCCGCGCGCACCCCGATGGGCGCCTTCCAGGGCGATTTTTCCAGCAAGAGCGCAAGTGACCTGGGCGCGGTCGCGATCCAGGCCGCCGTGCAGCGCGCGGGCGTGGATCCTGCGGCCGTCGAACACGTCTACTTCGGCAACTGCCTGATGGCCGGCCAGGGCCAGGCCCCGGCGCGCCAGGCGCTGATCAAGGCCGGCCTGCCGATGTCCACCGGCGCCGTGACGCTCTCCAAGATGTGCGGCTCGGCGATGCAGGCGGCCATCTTCGCGCACGACCAGCTGGTGGCCGGCAGCGCCGACGTCGTCGTTGCCGGCGGCATGGAATCGATGACCGGTGCGCCCTACCTGATCCCGAAGGCGCGCGGCGGCTACCGCATCGGCCACGCACCGATGTTCGACCACATGATGCTCGACGGCCTCGAAGACGCCTACTCGCGCAACGAAAAAACCGGCGAAGGCCGCTCGATGGGCACCTTCGCCGAAGAGTGCGTGGCCAGCTACGGCTTCACGCGCGAAGAGCAGGATGCGTTCGCGATTGCCTCGGTCAAGCGCGCGCAGGCCGCCGCGACCAGCGGCGGCTTCGATTGGGAAATCGCGCCTGTCAGCGTGACCAGCCGCGCCGGCGAGACCGTCATCGACAAGGACGAAGGCCCGCTCAAGGCCAGGATCGACAAGATCCCGTCATTGAAGCCCGCCTTCAAGAAAGATGGCACCGTCACTGCCGCCTCGTCGTCGTCGATCAACGACGGCGCCGCCGCCCTCGTGATGATGCGCGAATCGACCGCAAAAACACTCGGCCTGACGCCGATTGCGCGCGTGCTCGGTCACGCCACCCATGCGCAAGAGCCGAACCTGTTTACCACCGCCCCGATCGGCGCGATGCAGAAGCTGTTCAAGAAAACCGGCTGGACTGCGGGCGACGTCGACCTGTACGAAATCAACGAAGCCTTCGCTGCGGTGCCGATGGCGGCGATGCGCGACCTGGACATCCCGCACGAGAAGGTCAATGTGCACGGCGGCGCCTGCGCACTGGGCCACCCGATCGGCGCCTCCGGCGCGCGCATCGTCGTCACGCTGCTCGGCGCGCTCAAGCGCACGGGTGGCAAGCGCGGTGTGGCGGCGCTGTGCATCGGCGGCGGCGAGGCCACGGCAATGGCAATCGAGCTGGTATAAGCCCGCCCGCGATGCGCTGCAACGATGAACAAAGCATGCGACTATTGAAGGTCTTGAATATTCAACCCTTCACAAGGAATGCAGCATGCCCACCGCATTGATCGTCGGCGCCTCGCGCGGCATTGGCCATGAACTGGCTGCCCAATATCGCCAGGATGGCTGGCGCGTCATCGCCACCGCACGCAAGCAGGAAGACTGCGCTGGCCTCGTCGCACTGGGCGCCGAAGCGCACCAGCTCGACGTGCTCGATGCCGCATCGATCGCCGCGCTGGCCTGGCGCCTGGACGACGAAAAGATCGACAGCGCCTGGCTGGTGGCCGGCGTGTATGGCCCGGGTAAAGGAAGTTTTCCGACCGGCCCCGATTTCGACGCCGTCATGCACACCAATGTGCTCGCGGCGATGCGCCTGATCCCGGTGGTCGCGCCCCTGCTGGTCGATGCGAAAGGCAAGCTGGCCGTGCTCTCGTCGCGCATGGGCTCCATCGGCGAGCGCTCGGGCAGCAACGGCACGCTGTACCGCGCCAGCAAGGCCGCGCTCAACTCGGTGCTCAAGGATGCCTCGATCACCTACGGCGCGCAAGGCGTGACCTGCATCGCCTTCCATCCGGGCTGGGTCCAGACCGACATGGGCGGCAGCGGCGCGGCGCTCACCGTGCACGACAGCGTGCGCGATCTGCGCGCCACGCTGGCCAGGGTGGACGCGGGCGCCAACGGCAGTTTCCTGAACCACGACGGCGAGCCGATCGCCTGGTAACACACGATAACGAGACCCCATGATCCTGTCCGACGAACACCAGATGATCCGCGACGCCCTGCGCAGCTTTGCCCAGGAGCGCCTGGCCCCCAACGCTGCGCGCTGGGACCGTGACCACCACTTCCCGCGCGAAGAACTGGACGAACTGGCGGCGCTGGGCGCCTTCGGCGTGGCGGTGCCGGAACAATACGGCGGCGCCGGCCTGGATTATGTGGCGCTCGCGCTGGTACTTGAAGAAATCGCCGCCGGTGATGGCGGCGTCTCCACCATCATCTCGGTCAACAACTGCCCGGTGTGCAGCATCGCGATGATGTACGCGAGCGAAGCGCAGAAACAGCAGTGGCTGCGGCCCCTGGCGCAGGGCGAGCTGCTGGGCGCGTTCGCGCTGACCGAGCCGCACACCGGCAGCGATGCCGCGGCGCTGCGCACGACCGCCGTGCGCGATGGCGAGCATTACGTCATCAACGGCACCAAGCAATTCATCACCAGCGGCAAATACGGCGATGTGGCGATCGTCATGGCCGTCACCGACAAGGCGGCCGGCAAGAGGGGCATCAGCGCGTTCTGGGTGCCGACCAACACGCCCGGCTACATCGTGGCCGGCGTCGAACACAAGATGGGCCAGCACTCGTCGGACACGGCGCAGATCGTGTTCGACAATTGCCGCATCCCGCTGGAGAACCTGATCGGCGAAGAAGGCATGGGCTACAAGATCGCGCTGTCGGGCCTGGAGGGTGGCCGCATCGGCATCGCCTCGCAGGCGGTCGGCATGGCGCGCGCCGCGTATGAGGCGGCGCTGGCGTACGCGAAAGACCGCGAAAGCTTTGGTAAACCAATCTTCGAGCACCAGGCGGTGCAGTTCCGCCTGGCCGAGATGGCGATGAAGATCGAGGCCGCGCGCCAGCTGATCCTGCATGCGGCGTCGATGAAGGATGCCGGCCTGCCCTGCCTGAAAGAAGCCGCGATGGCCAAGCTGTTCGCGTCCGAAATGGCCGAGCGCGTGGTGTCCGATGCGATGCAGGTGTTTGGCGGCTACGGTTACGTGGCCGACTTCCCGGTCGAGCGCATCTACCGCGATGTGCGCGTGTGCCAGATCTACGAAGGCACCAGCGACATCCAGAAGATCCTGATCGCCCGCGCATTGTGACCGCCCAGTTGATCCTGCAGGCGTTGGTGCCGGAACAGCTGCCGCAGCTGTTCATGTACCTGGACGAGCACCTGCAGGAAAACGGCCGCGGCGCCGTGCCGCTGTTTCAGCCGGCCTCGCGCGCGCAGTCACGCCTTCCGCCCGACAAGGCGGCGTCGTTTGCCGCCAGCTTTACCGTGCCGTTCGGCCAGCCACGCTGGCGCCGCATGTGGCTTGCGCTCGATGCCCGGGGCGCGATCGCCGGCCATGTCGACCTGCGCGCGCGGCCCGAAATCACCGCCGGGCACCGCGCGCTGCTGGGCATGGGCGTGCACCGCGACCACCGCCAAGCGGGACTGGGCCGCCAGCTGGTCGAGCACGCGCTGGCGTGGGCCAGCGCTACGCCGCCACTCGAATGGGTCGACCTGGATGTCCTGTCGGGCAACCTGGCGGCGCGCCGGCTCTACGAGCGCACCGGGTTCGTCGTCACCGGCGAGGTGCACGACCTGTACCGGATCGATGGCGAGTCGCACGGCTCGGTGACGATGAGCCGGCGCCTTACGCCATATCCGAGGTAGGGTGGGCGGGTTTCCCGCCCACGCGTTCAACCCACCTGTCACAAGCCCGCGCTAAACAGCACCACCAGAAAATTCTCAGGACACTGCCGCTTCCAGCAGCGTGATCGTCTCCGCCCGCGTATCGAGCCTCGCGCGCACGCCGATGGGCAGCGTGCACTGGTTGCGGATATGCCCGATCGAATAGCCGCTCACTGCTGGAATGACCAGCGGATGCAGGTGCAGCGCCAGCGTGCGCTCGAGCGTCAGCGACACGTCCTCGTGTTCCGGCCCGCAGTTCTGGCAAATCCCCACGACGACCGCCGCCGCGTTCGCAAAGCCAGCGGCCAGGTCCAGTTGCATCATCCAGCGATCGATCCGGTACGGCGCCTCGTTGACGTCTTCCAGGAACAGGATGCTGTTCTCGATATCGGCCGCATATGGCGTGCCGGCCAGCGCCGCGACCATCGACAGGTTGCCGCCCATGAGCGGCCCCGTCGCCACGCCGTGCGTGAAGGTATGGATGCCGAAGTGGGGCTCCTGCGCGGCGCGTTCGGCGTTCTCAAGCGACATCGGAATCGTGTAGCGCGCCTGCGGCTCGGTGAGCACTGCCATCATGTGCTGCGTCGCATAGTCGGTCAGCGTCGACGAGGCCACCGGCCCATGGAACGTCACGAGACCCGTCTGCTTGACGATCGCCAGGTGCAGCGCCGTGATGTCGGAATACCCGATCAGCACTTTCGGATTACGGCGAATCAGCGCGTAATCCAGCCCGGACAATAACGAGATGCAGCCCGAGCCACCGCGGATCGGCCAGATCGCCTTGACCTCGGGATCGGCAAACATCGCGTGCAGGTCGGCCAGGCGCTGCTGGCTCGATCCCGCGTAATTGCCAAACACCTCGCGCAGATAGGCGCCAGGCTTGACCCTGAAACCCAGCGCTTCGATATTGCGCACGGCCTTCTCGATCGCGCCATCGTTCGTGTAGCCGCCCGGCGCGATCAGGCCAACGACGTCGCCCTGGCGCAGGCGTGGGGGTTTGATCAGCTTGTGCATCGAACGGGAAGGCAGGCGCGCAGCGGCAGCGCCGGACGCGATGGTGGACATGGCGGCGGCGATGGCGCCAAAACTGCGGCGGTTGATCTTCATGCGCGGTAGGCAATCCTGAATGAAAAAGGCCCGGGCACAGCCGGGGTCAGGTCTGACATTCAGACACGACCTCAGCATTAGCCACTTCCAATGGTGTCTTGCCCAGGATCAGCATGGCCCGGCGCCAGCTAGTTCCGACTACACGACTGTCGAGATCGTGTCCGAATGTCAGACCTGACCCCCGCTTTTTCTACGCGGCCCGGGCCGTCATTGCAGGGCGATCAGAAGAACTTGTAGGTCGCCATCATCGTGAACGAACGGCCACGCGGATCGGCCACACGTGGCTCCCAGCTGCTGCCGGCGCCGGTGTTGCTGTCGTAGGTAATCGCGAACGGTGGATCTTCATCCAGGATGTTCTTGATGCCGGCGGTGAGCGTCAGGTTCTTGAAGCCCGTGTAGTTCGCGGTCAGGTGGAAGATCGAGTAGTCGTCCACTTTGCTGTTGTACTCGGACGGCTTGATGCGGCCGCTGGCCACGCCCGGCAGCACCTGGTCGGTGTAACCGGAGCGGAAGATATTCTGCAGCATGCCGCTCCAGTTGCCGTACTTGTATGTCACGTAGGCGCTGTGCTTCCACTTCAGGCCCAGGTCACCGGTGAACAGGAAGCGGCCGATTTCGCTCTCGCCGAATGCGGCGTTCTTCGTGGCGCGCGACTTCTTCTCGAGCAGGCGCGAACCGTCGATGCCGATGCCCCAGATCGAACCGGTGCTGAACTTGCCGGTCATGCGGGCGCCGACTTCGAGGCCGCGCGTGATGCGCTCGCCGGCATTCAGCCAGCGCTGGTCGACGAACGCCAGGTTGCCGGCGGCGTCACGAATGAACTGGTCCTGGAACAGGTTGTAGTTCGCGACCATGGTCGCGAGGTTGAACGAGTCGATCGTGTTTTCCTTGCGGATTTCCCACAGGTCGGCATTGGCCGAGAAGCCGCCGGCCGGCTCGAACACCACGCCCAGGCTGGCCTGCTTGGCGGTCTCTGGCCCCAGCGTCGGCTTGCCGCCGGTGAGCGTGACCGGATTGACCGCCTGGCAGCCTGCCACTGTCGTGTCAACGCGGCCGCTCGGGCAAGTGGCCGGGTCAGCAAAGTCCTTGCCGGCGTACGCGGTCTCGGTCACGCCGTTGAATAGCTGATTGAATGACGGCGCGCGGAAGCCCTCGTTGTACGAGCCGCGGAACATCAGTTGCGGGATCGGCTGGTAGCGGAACGAGACCTTCGGATTGGTCGTCGCGCCAAAGCCCGTGTAATCGTCGCGGCGGATGGCGAAGGTCAGTTCCAGCGCCTGCGTGACCGGCACCAGCATCTCGGCATACACGGCCTTGATGTCGCGGCTGACCTTGGCCAGCGCATTGACGTCATCGAATGGCGCGTTCAGGATCGCCGGGCGCGCACTGGCGGCGCGCAGGTCGCCATTGAACTTGTATTCTTCGCGGCGCAGGTCGGTACCCAGCGCCATCATCACGGCGCCGGCCGGCAGCTTGAAGATTTCGCCCGACAGCGCAGCGTCGAACTGGGTCAGCGTCGTTTTACCGCCGTACATCACGACGCCTGCGGCCGAGGTGGCGCGGATCGCGTCGATCGCGGCCTGGCTCTGGGTCTGGCCCGGCAGCAGGAACGGGTTGACGATGCCCGAGCCGAGCACGCGGCCCAGCGCCGCCGTGTAGTTGTAGCCGGTGCCCAGCAGCGATTCGGATTCACTGTAGGCACGCGACAGGCCGACGCGGTAATCGTAGCGGTTGCCGAACAGGGTCAGCGGACCATCGGCGCCCACCAGCAGGCGGCCGGCCTTGGATTCGGTGGTGATTTCGCGGTTGCCGCACTCCATGCAGCGCCAGCGGTAGGCGATCGGCAAGCCGTAGTTGCCCGAAATGCCGGGGAAGGTCTTGACCAGCGCGTTGTAGACATCGTTGTAGGCAGCGCCCGTGCTCGGGTAGAACGAGCTCGCGCCGAAGGTCGATGCGGATGGCGAAATCTGGTTCGGCGAGAAGCGCTTGGAGACTTCGACACGCGAGGCCACGCCTTCGGCAAACAGCTCGTGCTCGCCGATGCGGAAGGTGGCGCGGCCCAGCGCATTGGTGTTCTTGACCGGCTGCTGCAGCACGGCGGCACGGCCCGTATCCCAGGCGCAGCCATAGGCGGCGCCCGGCGTGTCCCACAGCTTTTCGTCGTACGCGCCCATGCCGTCGATGCTGTTGCACCCGGCGCCGCCTGGCAGGTCGAGCAGGCTGATGCCGTTGTAGGCAACGCTGCTGCCCGGCAGGGTCGGGCCGGTGCCGGTGCGCGAAAGCAGCGTTGGCGCCAGCGTCGTGGCGAAGATATTGCCGCTCGGCGTACCGCGCGTGTCCACCGACACGCCGCGGTTCGGCTGGAAGGTGTTGACGAAATCACGCTGGTTGCCGCGCAGCGCCTTGTTTTCGCTGTGGGACAGCGTCGCCAGCACGTTCCAGCCCTGGGTATCGAGGTCGCCCCAGCCGCCGGTGAGGCTGGCGCGGCCGATTTCGCCGCCGCTCGCCTCGGCCACATCGGTGAAGGCTTGCGCTTCCAGGCCCTTGTAGTTCTTGCGCAGGATGAAGTTGATCACGCCGCCGATGGCGTCGGTGCCATACACGGCCGAGGCGCCATCCTTGAGCACTTCGACGCGCTCCACCGCCGCCATCGGAATCGAATTGAGGTCGACCGCCGAACCCTTCATGCCGTGCGTTGCGACGCGCCGGCCATTGAGCAGCACCAGCGTCGAATCGGAGCCCTGGCCGCGCAGGTTGGCGCTGGAGGCGCCGTTGTTGCCGCGCTGGGCACCCGAGGTCACATCGGCGTTCGAGGCCAGGTTGTCCGAGCCATTGCCATTAATGTTCAGCGTGGCGATGAGTTGCTCGGCCGTGACGATGCCCTGGTCTTCGATCTGCTTGCGCGAAATGATTTCAACCGGCAGCGCGCCCTCCTTGGCGATACGCTTGATGCTCGAGCCGGTGATTTCCACCCGCTGCATCGACGTGTCGGTTTGCGCTTGCGCCACGAGCGGCATGGCAGCAGGGGCAACCGCCCCCATCAAGGCGATCAGCTGGGCCAGTTTCTTCAATTTCACGATGTTTCTCCTTGCGTTCCAGGGCGGTCTTCGGCTGGCGCTGCGTTGCACCAGCCTGTGTGTCGCATGCCAAATTGATTCTTGGCATTACGTTATGTTTTCAATTCAGAGTACGCTCACAATTTTGTGACAAGCCAATGAATTATCCGGAGGGGAGTATAACCAGCGGGAATATTTTCTTGCGGAAAAACTAACGGAATCTATCGCTTGCCCCTGACCGAGCGTGCCCTTTGCGCAACATCGATATCGAGGTAACGCCAGTTCGTGAATTCAACGGGATGGCGTTTGTAGTTTTTCAACCACGGATGCCGCAGATCGCCCGATAAAACATGGGTCAACGGCACCCACGGGTTGTACGCATGGAGCAGCTGGTTCATCTCAACATAGAGTCTGTTTCGCTCTGCACCATCCTGTAGCAAGCGTGCTTTTTCATAGCGCACATTGTATTGAGGCAGGTTGAAGCGCGCGTAGTTGGCGCGGCCCGCATTTGGGCCGTACAAGAGCTGATAAAAGTTGTCGCCGTCGGGGAAATCGGCGATCCAGTTACTCTCGAACATCTGCACCGTTCCGAGGCGCGAGGCCTTGATGATCTCGGTTTTCTTGTCCGACTTGAACACGACGCGCACACCGATGGCATTCAGGCATTTTCGCCACAGTTCGTCACGCAGGCGCCCACCCACGGTCGCTTCGCTGTGCATCGTCAAGGTCAGGGGCTTGCCATCGGGCGCGCGCCGAAAGCCGTCCGGGTCGCGCCCGTCGTAGCCATGGCGGTCGAGCAAGGCATTGGCCAGCGCCGGGTTGTACGGCACCGGACTGCGGTAGCGCGGATCGTAACCGCGCACATTCGGCGGCAGCGGCGACTCGGCCTTCATCGCAAACCCTTTCTTCAGTAGCGCAATGTCTTCGGCGCTGTTGTACGACAGCGAGATCGCGCGCCGCAGCGCAATCCGGTCCTGGCTGTAGCCGCCCACGACCGGGTCGGTCATGTTCATCCACATATAGTAGGTCTGCAATACGGGAAAACGCGACAGCACGATGCCGCGCGCGGCCAGCTCGGGCTTCAGGGCGCCGTCGTGCACGACCATCTCGGTCATCGATTCGGGGATCTGTTCCAGATAGTCGTAATCGGCATTCAGAAAGCCCAGCATGCGGCCCTGGAATTCCTCGGCGATGCGCACCTCGACCCGGTCCACGCGCGGCAGGCGCTTGCCATTCAGTGCGGCGGCGATCGCCCGGTCTTGCGGGTCGGCGCCGGGCGTGGCCGCGAACACGGCGGTGGAATCCGGATTGGCCAGCAGCACGATACGGTCGCTGCGCTTCCACTGCCCCAGCATGAACGGGCCGGTACCGATCGGGTGATTGCCCGCCTGGCCCGGATACGCTTCGATGACTTCACGCGCCACCACGCTGCTGGCTGCCGTCGCCAGATAGAACAGAAAATTGTTGTCGGGCGCGGCCAGCCTGATGCGCAGCGTGTAGCGATCCAGCGCCTGCAGGCCGGCCACCGGCACGTCCGGACCAAAGCGTGCGCGCAGCGCGGCGTCGCCCGCGATCTTGCTTTCGAACATATAGGCCCAGGGCGACTTGAGCGCCGGGTCGTACAGGCGCTTGAGGCTGTAGACATAGTCGGCGGCCGTGACCTCGCGCTTGCGGCCCTTGAAGGCGGGGTCGGGCGTGAAATGGATGCCGGGACGGATGCGGAAGGTGTAGGTCAGGCCATCGCTGCTGACGGTCGGCATGGCCGTGGCCGTGTTGGGGCGCAGCGTGGCCGGGCGCGCCAGATAGTCGTAGCGCAGCAGCGGGTCGAACAGGTTTTCCAGCAGCGACAGCGTGGCGTTGTCGGACGCCACCGCCGGGTCGAGTCCCGTCTCGCTGGTGGACAGGAACATGTGCAAGACCTTGTCTTGCGTCTGCGTCTGCGCCTGCACGCTGGAATACGGCACGAGCAGGAACGACAGTGACAGCAGCGCAGCAGCGGCGGAGCGAAATTTCATGACGGCAGATCCTTTGGGGCATCCCAGACAGCGTGCCGTATCATAGGCGCGCCGCGCTGTCGGAAGCAACGCTCATAACTTTTGCGCATGGCGCGGCTGCATTCTTTCATCTACGCGGCTTGCCCTTGGCCCGTGGGCGCTGCACAATCGTCCGAACCCGGCGGCAACGCACCGATCTGCACCTCTCAGCAATTACTGGTTATCGATGGCACTCAATTACATCTGGACAGGCTTCTTCCTCGTCGGCTTTCTCGCAGCAATGGCGCAGTGGCTGTTCCTTGGCGACACCGAAATCTTCAAGCGCATCATCGACGGCACCTTCGACTCGGCCAAGATGGCCGTGATGGACATCGCCCTGCCGCTGGCCGGCGTGATGACGTTCTGGCTCGGGATCATGAATGTCGGCGAAAAGGCTGGCGCCATCAACCTGTTCGCGCGCGTGATCGGCCCGTTCTTCTCGCGCATCTTCCCCGGCGTGCCGCGCAACCACCCGGCCAACGGCCACATGGTGATGAACTTCTCGGCCAATATGCTGGGCCTCGATAACGCCGCCACGCCGTTTGGCCTGAAGGCCATGGAAAGCCTGCAGTCGCTCAATCCGAACAAGGATGAAGCGACCGACGCCCAGCTGATGTTTTTGGTGATCCAGACCTCGGGCCTGACCATCATTCCGCTGGCCGTCATGGCCCAGCGCGCGGTACTGGGCGCGGCCAACCCGGCCGACATCTTCATCCCGACCCTGATCGCGACCTACACCGCCACCATCTTCAGCATCATCATGGTGGGCCTGCGCCAGCGCATCAACCTGCTCGACCCGGTGATCTTCGCCTGGATCGGCGGCACGGCGGCGCTGATCGCGTCGATGGTCTTCTCCTTCACGTACTTCCTCGACAAGACGCAGATCCAGCTGGTGTCGACGGTCGCCGCCAACCTGGTGCTGTTCGGCGTCATCGCCGCCTTCATGACCGGGGCGCTACGCAAGAAGGTCAATGTGTTCGAAGCCTTCATCGAAGGCGCGAAGGGTGGCGTCGAAACGTCGATCAAGATCATCCCCTACCTGGTCGGCATGATCGTGGCGATCAGCGTGGTGCGCAACTCGGGCATCCTGGGCATGGTCACGAGCGGCTTCGCGTGGGTCTTTTCCGCGCTGGGCATGCAGACCGATTTCGTCGGCGCGCTGCCGACCGCGCTCATGAAGTCGCTCTCGGGCAGCGGCGCGCGCGCCATGATGATCGATGCGATCAACACGTATGGCGTGGACTCGTTCGTTGGCCGCCTGGCCAGCATCATGCAGGGCGCATCGGACACCACGTTCTACATCATCGCGCTGTATTTCGGCTCGGTCGGCATCCGCAAGACGCGCTATGCGGTCAGCTATGGCCTGCTGGCCGACCTGGTCGGCATCATCGCCGCGATCTTCGTGGCCTATCTCTTCTTCGGTTAAGGATCCACGCATGTTCAAACGCGCCACCTTCGTCCTGTCGCTGCTGTGCGCCACGTCGCTCGCCCAGGCCCAGCTACCGGCGCCGGTGGCGCAGCTGATGCAGCAAGGCGGCATCGCACCCAACGAAGTGGGTCTGCTGGTGCTGCGTGGGGACGCGGCCGTGCTGTCGCACCAGGCGATGCTGCCGATGCAGCCGGCGTCGACGATCAAGCTGGTGACGACGCTGATCGGCCTCGAACGGCTTGGCCCCACGTTCCGCGGCCGCACCGAGCTGCGCACGCTCGGTGACATCAAGGACGGCGTGCTGCGCGGCAGCCTGTACGTCAAGGGCGGCGCCGACGCCGACCTGGCCGGCGAGCATCTCGAGGCCATGCTGCGCGCTCTGCGCTACCAGGGCATCGAGCGCATCGAGGGCGACCTGGTGCTCGATCGCAGCCTGTTCCAGCCGGCGCGGCTGGACGTCGGCCTGCCGCCGTTCGACGAGTCGCCCGACGCGTATTACAACGTGATTCCCGACGCCCTCCTCCTCAACAAGAACATGCTGCAGCTCGACATGCGCGCGACCGGATCGACACTCCAACTGCGCATGTACCCGGAACTCGAACGCGTCTCGGTCACGTCGGCGATGACGCTGGTCGAGCGCGATTGCGCGAAGTGGGAAGACGGCTGGCAGCTGCCCGAGACGCGGCGCGCGCCCGATGGCCGCATCGAGGTGGTCTTGCGCGGCACCTTCCCGAAAAACTGCAACCGCAGCTACAGCATCAATGTGCTCGACCGCGACGATTACGTGGGCCGCTTCGTGCGCCGCGCCTGGACCGATCTTGGCGGCACGCTCAGTGGCCGCACGATCACCGGCCCCACGCCGCTCGACGCACGCGTGCTGGCCGCGCACGCCGCGCGCGCCTTGCCGGAGCTGGTCCGCGACATCAACAAGACGTCCGACAACACGCTGGCGCGCCTGCTGTTCCTGAGCCTGGGCAGCCTGCAGGGCGATCCGGTCGATGGCAGCCTGGCGCTGCCAGGCGGCGAGGTCACCACCTTCGCACGCGCCGACAGCGCGGTGCGCGACTGGCTGCGCGCTCAGCGCATCGACGACACCGGGTTCGTGATCGACAACGGCTCGGGCCTGTCGCGCGTGGAACGCATCAGCGCGCAGCAGATGGGCAGCCTGCTGCGCGCCGGCTTGACCAGCCCATGGGCGCCCGAATTCCAGGCCAGCCTGCCGATCGGCGCGGTCGATGGCACGATGCGCCGGCGCCTGGCCGGCACGCCGGCCGCCGGGCGCGCGCGCCTGAAAACCGGCACGCTGCGCAATGTCACGGCAGTGGCCGGCTACGTGCCGGATGCAAATGGCAACCTGTGCGTGGTGGTGGCGATGGTCAACAGCGAACGCGCTGGGGACGGACGCGGCCGCGCAGTGCTTGATGCGCTGGTCGACTGGGTGGCGCGCTCGGGAACGACACAGGCAGCCACCGCACTGCCTTGACGAGCACTGGCCAATTGTCACGCGATTGAATTGGGTTATCTTGCAAAAATAATAAAATAATTAATGAACTGATACATTCTGTTAGTTTCGAGTAAGAAAACCTTGCCACAATAGTCATTTATCCGATACCGCGCCGGTGATCGGTCCGGCCGGCGCCGACGCCGGATCTTTTCGTCCTGTCCGACTATCGCCGACCACTGAATCGTGTGTCGCAGGCATCATCACCTGGCGCACTGTTCATCGCATGCATATCCATTACCTGACCGGCGAATTCGCGCGCAGCACCAGCGAAATTGCGTTCCTTTCCAGCCAGATGGACCGTACACGTGCCATGCTCGGCTTCACACTGGTGTTCTGCGTCTTCTTTTTCCTGTGCTTTTTTGTGACGGATGTCGCGGTGCTGGGCATGACTGCAGCACTGCGCGACACCCTGCCGGCACGCCTGCTGGTCACGGCCATCGCGGGCACCTGGGCCTGGCTGGCCTATCGCCGTCCGCTGTCGATCCGGGCCATGCGCCTGGCAGCGTCGCTGTCCGAAGGCATCGCACTGTGCTGCTTCATGGTGGTGGCGATGGCGCGGCCGCATGAAGTGCACTGGCATGCCATGTCGATGCTGATCATGCTGGTGGTGATCTACCTGTATATCCCGAACCGCCTGGTATATGCGACCGCGCTCGGCACCGGTGCCACGGTGGTGTTTCTGGTGCTGGTCACGTTCATGCTGCCGTCAAGGCCAGTGTCCGACCTGGTCACGATGGGCATGCTGCTGGTGCTGATCAACACATTCGGCATCCTGGCGGCGCGCCGCTACAACTGCGTGGCGCGCGAACAGTTCCGGCTGCAGATGACACTCAAGCAGCTGGCCCAACGCGACCAGCTCACGGGCTGCTACAACCGCCACTACCTGCACGATCATCTGCTGGAACATGAACTGGAACGCGCCCGCCATCACAAGCATCCGGTCTCGGTCATCGTGTGCGACATCGATCACTTCAAGCGCATCAACGACACCTTCGGCCACCACGAGGGCGATGCGGTGATCCGCACCTTTGCCAACCTGCTGCACGGGATGGTGCGCGACGGCGTCGATGCCGTGGTGCGCTACGGCGGCGAGGAATTCCTGCTGGTCTTGCCCGGCACCGACCTGGCGCAAGGGGCACGCCTGGCCGAGGACCTGCGCGCGGCGTTCGCGGCCAACAGGGTCGCGCCGGATGTCGATGGCCCCGGGTTGCAGACCAGCGCCAGCTTCGGCCTGGCCATGTTCGATTTCGCCCGCGACGACGGGCGCATCACGCTGCCCGACCTGATCCTGGCGGCCGACAAGCTGCTGTACGCGGCCAAGCACAATGGCCGCAACCGGGTCGAAGCGATCGCGATGAATTGATGGCTACAGCACACGGCGGAACGTGCGCCGCACCAGGTCGCGGTCGCCGCAATCGAAGTGCCACCATTCGGTCCTGATGCCCAGAAAGCCCGCTGCCAGCATCGCCTCGCGCAGCAGGCGCCGGTTGGCCACCTGCGCTTGATTCAGGCTGCCGGCCCGCAGGAACCCTTCTTCAAGCGCCGGGTGCGACAATTCCGTCATGTCGTCAAAGCCGGTGCCCATGTCCAGCTCGTGGCCAGCCGCATCGACCAGGGTGAGGTCCAGCGCCATGCCGTACGAGTGGATCGAGCCGCGCGCCGGGTCGGCCAGGTACAGACGCAGGTCGGTGCCCTCGAGCGCATCCCACAATTGCTGCTGGACGCGCTGCGGCCGCAGCGCATCGAGCACCAGCACCGTCAGGTCGGGCCGGCGCCCGGCGAGCCAGGCCACCACGCGTTCGAGCGCCTCGGCCGCCTGCACATGCAGCCAGGCGCAGTCGAACGGCGAATACAGATCGCGCCCGACGAAGTTGTTGACGGTGGCATAGCGCAGGTCGACCCGGATGCCGGCAATGCTGTCCAGGTGCCGGAATGCCGGGCTGGCGGCAATGTCTTCGCTGGCGAGGAACGCGTGCATGATGCTGAAACAATCCTAGGCTGGTTCGAGACAGGCGCGCGCGGTCGCGCCGATGCAGTTGGCCAGCTCGCGCGCGCCATGCGACAGCGGCGAGTGGCTGGCCGTGAGCAGATACAGATGCACCGCAATCGAGGGCGACCACTGGCGGCACTGCACCTGGTTCGCCGCCGCCGATGCGGCCGTGAAAGGATCGACGACCGCGGTGCCGGCGCCGGCTTCGACCAGCGAACGGGCGATCTGGTACGTTTGCACGACGGTGCGAAACACCGGTTGCACGCCCTGCGCTTCGCAGGCGGCCATCACCATCTCGCCCAGCGGATCGCTGTCGGCCATGCCGATCAGTTCACCCGTCAAGCCGTCGGCCGCAATCGGCGTGCGGCATTCGGCCTCGCTCCAGGTGCCGCGCGGCGCCATCACCGTCAGCAAGCCTTGCGCAATCGGCTCGGCGACGATGCCGGGATGGCGCGGGTCCTGCAGCGACAGGCCCACATCGGCTTCGCCCAGGCGCAGTGCATTGACGATTTCGCTCGTGTGGTGCGTGGCCAGCTCGCAGCGCGTTTCGGGAAAGGCGCGACGCCAGGCGGTCATCCCGGCCGGCAGCACGCTCACCGCAATGGTCGGCGTGGACACCAGGCGCACGGTTTCCACCGCATGGCCCTTCAGGCTCGCGGCCAGGCGGCGGATGCCCTGCAGGTCGCGATGGAGCTTTTCGGTTTCGACGAACAGGCGGTGCGCTTCCGGCTTGGGATACAGCTTGCCGCGCACGCGCTCGAACAGCGGCATGCCCAGTTGCAGCTCGGCGTGCTGCAGCACCTTGGTCACGGCCGGCTGCGAGATATGCAGCACCTGCGCGGCGCCACTGATGGTGCCGACCTGCATGATGGCGTGGAATACTTCGATATGGCGCAGACGCATTGCTTATCCCCCAATCACGGCCATCATGGCGTGGTAATGACTGGCGTGGCCGGGGCCGGGGCGGTTTCCGGCGTCGGTTCGACCGGCAGCACCGGCGTCGGCTCGGGCAAGGTCGGCGTTGGCATCGGCGTTGGCGTAGACATCGGCGCAGGCATCGGCGCGGTCGGTGCCGTTGGTGCCATTGGTGCCAGCGCTGCCTGGACCACCGGTGGCGGCGTGTTCGCCGGCGTGGTCAGCACTTCCAGCAGCGCCGCTGTCTCGGCATCGGCAACGCCCGAGATATCGCGCGGGCGGTACTTCATCTGGAACGCCGCCAGCGTGGTGCGGGTCGCTTCATCGTAGGTGCCGCTCTGCACCAGGCCGAAGCCGTGCGTGGCCAGCTTGCGCTGGAACCAGGCGACGTCCGGCAGCAGGGCGTCGAACGCCGGGCGTACGGCGGCGACACGGTTCGCATCCGGCCACAGCACCAGGCCTTCCTGCGCCAGGCGTTGCCACGGGAACTGCGGCCCCGGATCCTGCTTGCGCAGCGGCGCGATATCGCTGTGACCGAGCACGTTCTCGGGGGCGATGCCGTGGCGCGCCACGATGTCTTTCACCAGCGGCAGCAGCGCATCCATCTGCGCCTGCGGGAACGGTGCGTAGACGCGACCCTGCGGCGTGTCCTTCCAGCCGGCGTTGACGATCTCGATGCCGATCGAGCTGTTGTTCAGTTGCGTGAAGTTCTTCCAGCTCGAGTTGCCCGCATGCCAGGCGGCGCGATTCTCGTCGACCAGGCGGTAGATCTTCGGCTGCGCTTCGTCGGTCAGCAGGTAGTGCGAACTGACCTGCTGCTGCGTCAGGATCTTGATCGAGGCGGGCGTGTTGGCCACCGTGTAGTGCAGCACCAGAAAGCGCGCGCGGCTCGACTGGCCGACAGCGTCATAGGTGGTGTCGTACTTCGGCGTGGTCGGGGTGGTGGTACAACCTGCCAGCACGGCCAGGGCGAGAGCGGCGAAGATTGATTTCATGGGGATTCCTCGTTGATGTTCTTGTTGGTTGCGCGCGCGGGCGGCGTGGCGGCCGGTTGCAATGCCAGCCGCGCGGCGCCGTGGTGGGCGCGCAGGCCGGTCTGCGTCAGCACCATCCCGGACGGCAGCGCGGCGCGCATGGTCTCGATGATCAAGGGGTGCAGTTCGCTCGCGCGGCCGGCCAGCACCACCGGGCGCGCACCGAAGCGGCGCGTGAGCGCCAGCGCCAGGCGCGCCAGTTCCAGCCCGGCCTCGCTCAGGATCGTGGCGGCGGCCGGATCGCACTCTGCGCTGGCGGCAACGGCCAGCGCCAGCTTGCCGATCGCGCCGCGCTCGCCCTGATAGATGAACTGGCGCGACAGATTCCAGTCGGCGCCGCCGATCTGCGCGAACACGGCCTGCGCCAGCGGCGAATCGCGCCAGCAGCCCGGCTGCTCGTCTTCGTTGCGCCAGATGTGGCGCAGCGCCTCGCGCGCGATCCAGAAGCCCCCGCCGCCATCGTCGAGCAGCACGCCGCGCCCGCCGGCGCGGTGGAACACATGATCGGCGTCGATGAAGGCACCGATCGAGCCGGTGCCCGCGTACACGAGGTAGCCGGCGCCGGGCGTGAAATTGGCGCGATACGCCAGTTCGATATCGTTGGACAGCGTAACGGCGCTGGGCGCGACGCCCAACAACTGGGCCAGCCACGCCTGCAGCAATTCGTCGTCGCCACCAAACCCCGTCAGGCCGGCCTGGATGCGCAGCGGACTGGCATGCGCGAGCACTGCCGCCGCCAGTTCTTCCAGGCTGGCGCGCACCGCTGCGCGCCCGTCGGACGTGGCCATCTGCAGCGCCGACAAGCCCGCGACCACGCCGTCGGCCAGGATCGCGCCGCCGGGGGCCGCCAGCGCCCAGCGCGTCTCGGTGCCGCCGGCGTCGATCCCCAGGCCAGGCCCGCTCATTGTGTCCCGATCAGATGGCATGGAAAAATCCGCCCATAAAACCTGATGCTACCTGCATTACGCTTTGCCCCATACGCGCACCCGTGCGCCTTCGTTGCCAAGGCGGTCGACCGCGCTGACCACGACGATCTCGGCCGCGCCCAGCGCGGCGTCATCCGGCACCGACCAGGCCACGCGCACGGCCGGGACCACGGCGAAGCGCCATTGTCCGCTGTGGCGCGACCAGACCGCGTACAGCGCATTGGCCTTGCCCGCCTTGAGCGTCAGATCGACCGAATTCGCGCGGCGCGCGGCCCCCACCAGCGGCGTGCCGGGCCGCTCGCTACCCAGCCACGGCGTGGCCGGCACCAGTGCCTGGCCGGCGTAGCGCGTCGTGCGCAGCTGGTCGGCGATGCCTTTGCGGTTCTGCATCAGTGCGACCATGCTGAAGTGGACGTGGCCGGTGGCAAGCGGCCGGGTACGGGTCACATCGACCTGGGCCAGCACCTCCTGCGGCTCGTAGGCCTTGGTCGCGGCGCCAATGCGGCTGGTAAACAGACCCGGCCAGATGTGACGGCGCTGCGGATTTTGCCTGATCCAGTAATCGAGCAGCACGTCGTAAGCCTGGCCCGGCGGCTTGATCGGCCAGTACAGCTGCGGCACGAAGTAATCGACCCAGCCTTTTTCGAGCCACAGTTCGGCGTCGGCATACAGCTTGTCGTACTGCGAAAAGCCGTTGATGCCGGGCGGGCGGCGGTCCGGGCGGCCCAGGCCGAAGGGGCTGATGCCGAAACGCACCCAGCTCTTTTCGGCGTGGATTCCCTTGTACATCGCCTCGATCAGGCGGTTGACGTTGTCGCGGCGCCAGTTGGCGCGATCGAGCTGGCCGCCGCTGGCCAGGTAGCGGTGCCAGGCCGGATCGTCCGGGAAGTCCAGTTCGCGCGTGCCGGCGCGGCCGTCGAGGGCCGCGGCGTTGCCGGCCATCTGCGGCGCAGCGTCGATCGGGTATGGATAAAAGTAATCGTCGATGTGCACGCCGTCGATGTCGTAGCGACGCACGACGTCGAGGATCACGTCGAGCGTCTGCTTGACGGCGGCCGGCTCGCCCGGGTCCATCCACATGAATTTGCCATAGCGTTTGACGATGGCCGGGTTGGTGTTGGTGATGTGGTTCGGCGCCGACTGGCCGCGCGAAGCGTCCAGCCGCGCGCGGTAGGGATTGAACCAGGCGTGCAGCTCGATCCCGCGCGCATGCGCCTCGGTGATCCAGTAGGCGAGCGGATCGTAGAACGGCTGCGGCGCCTTGCCCTGAATACCGCTCAGGTATTCGGTCCAGGGCTCGAGGTTCGACGGATAGATGGTGTCGGCAGCCGGGCGCACCTGCAGCACGATCGCGTTCAGGTTCATGGCCTTGGCGCGGTCGAGGATGGCGAGCACTTCCTGCTGCTGTTTGGCGGCGCTCAGGTTCGGTTTGCTGGGCCAGTCGATATTGGCGACCGTGGACACCCAGGCGGCGCGAAACTCGCGCGGCGCGGCGGGCGGCTCATTGCCACCGAAGGCCGGGTACAAACCGGCCGTTGCGCCAGGCTTGGTGGGCTTGGTACCGCAGGCGGCCAGGCCCAGGGCGACGGCGCTGGCCATGCCGAGCGTGAAAGTACGTTTGTTCAGATTGGGAAGCAAAAAAAGGGCTCCTTGAGTATGCTGTGCCGGAGGTTGACGGTCCGCGCCGGCGCCACGTCGGGCGCGGCAGCGCGGGCGTTGGCCTCCACTTATTTTTTTCCGAATTCCGGATCGATCTTGACGAGCGCCGCCACGATGAAGGCGGGAATGGTCGCAAGACAGGTCCAGATGAAGAAGTGCTGGTAGCCGAGGTATTCCTGCAGGTCGCCGCTCCACATGCCGGGCACCATCATCCCGAGCGCCATCAGGCCGGTGCAGATCGCGTAATGCGCGGTCTTGTTCGGACCATCGGCCACCATGATCATGTACATCATCATTGCGGTAAAGCCGAAACCGTAGCCGAACTGCTCGAGCGCGAGGAAGGCGGACACGATCATCAGATCGGTCGGCTGGGTTTGCGACAGATAGACGAACACCAGATCGGGCAAGTGGATCGCGAATACCATGATCCACAGGCAGCGCTTGAGGCCCACGCGCGAAATCAGCCAGCCGCCGGCCAGACCGCCCAGCGTCAGCGCGATGATGCCGACCGTGCCATAGGCGATGCCGTATTCGGCGGTGGTCAAGCCCAGGCCGCCGGCGCTGATGGGGTCTTTCAAAAATGGTGCCACGAGTTTGAGCAGCTGCGCTTCACCGAGCCGGAACGTGAGGATGAACGCGACGATCATCCAGATATCGCGCTTTTTGAAAAAGGCAATGAAGGTGCCGAAGAAGTCGCGCAGCGGATTGTCGCTCTTGGGGACGGCGTGGTCGTCGGCCGGCACGGGCAGCGCCCACTGGTGCCACGCAAAGGCAGCGAAGAACAGGCCGGCCAGCACGTAGAACACGATCGACCAGGCCTGGCGCACGTCGCCCAGGCTCACGGCCAGGTAACCGGCCAGCACCACGAGCGGGCCTTGCCCGAACAGCGTGGCCAGGCGGTAGAAGGTGCTGCGCACGCCGACGAACGCCGCCTGCTGCTTCTGGCGCAGGCCGAGCATGTAGAAGCCGTCGGCCGAGATGTCGTGGGTAGCGGAACTGAACGCCATGACCCACAGGACGGCCAGGCTGACCACGAAGAAGGTGGGCAGGTGCAGCACGGTGCCAACGGCAATGAGCGAGGCGCCGACGGCCAGTTGCAGCAGCACGGTCCAGCGCCGCTTGGTGCCGAACATGTCGACGATCGGGGACCACAGCGGCTTGATCACCCACGGCAGGTACAGCAGGCTCGTATAGAAGGCGATGTCGGAATTGGAAATGCCCATGTCCTTGTACATGATGACCGACAGGCTCATCACGACAACGTAGGGAATCGCCTGGGCAAAGTACAGGGACGGCACCCACAGCCACGGGCTGTTCGCTTGCGGTTTTTGCATGACTCTTTCGCGCGCCGTGCAGGCCGGCACTGCTGAAAAGGCGCGCGCTTACGCGAGCGCCTGGCGCACGCTGCCGTGCGCCGCTTCCAGCAGCGCTTGCGCCTGCTCGACACTGGTTTGTTTGGACAAGGCCACGATCGCGGTCTTGACGTGGAAGCCGCATTGTTCCAGCACCGCCTGCGCGGCCGCCTCGTCGGCGCCGGTGGCAAAGCTCGTCAGGCGGATTGCACGTCGTACCAGTTTGGCATTGGTGGCCTTCAAGTCTACCATCAGGTTGCCGTAAACCTTGTTCAAACGCACCATCAGCGCGCTGGAAAAGGTGTTCAGCGCGATCTTTTGCGAAGTGCCCGCTTTCAGGCGCGTGCTGCCCGAAATGACTTCGGTGCCCGTGTCGAGCGTGATGCCGATCTCGGCCTGCGTGGCTACCGGCGCATCCGGATTGTTGGCAAAGCCGACCGTCAGCGCGCCCGCAGCGCGCGCCGCTCGAAGCGCGCCCAGCACGTACGGCGTGGCGCCCGACGCCGCCAGCGCCAGCACGACGTCGTGCGGGCCCACGTTGACACCCGCGATATCCGCCGCGCCCTGCTCAAGATCGTCTTCGGCGCCTTCGACCGCAGCGAACATCGCGCCGTGGCCGCCAGCCAGCAGCGCCACCGCGCGTTCGGCGGGCCACGAGAAGGTCGGGTACAGCTCGACGCTGTCGAGCACGCCCAGGCGCCCCGAGGTGCCGGCGCCGACATAGATCAGGCGCCCGCCCGCTTGCATGCGCGGCACTGCGGCTGCCACCGCGGCGGCGATACGCGGCCCGGCGCGGCGCACGGCGTCCACCGCATGGAACTGGTCATCGATCAGGGCATTGACCAGTTCCGTTGTCGGGTACTGGTCGAGCGCGGTGTGCGCCAGGGAGGGGGTTTCGGTGTTGAGCATCGCTGTCTCGAACCTGCACAATTTGGTTAAAACCAGTGTAATACCACTTTGACAAGCGCTTCCATGAAAGGATCAGGCGCCGTCATGCCGCCAGGTTATGCCATTCAGGCTTGCCGGCGCAGCTCGGCCACGAAATCGTAATGGTCGCTGCGGCAATAGGAATGCGTCAGTTCAACGGGCTGGCCCGATTCGAGATACCCCACGCGGGTGATGAACAGCACCGCGCGGCCTTCGGGCACCTCAAGCCTCGTGGCAAGCTCCAGGTCAGCGTTCATCGCGCGGATATGCTGCAGCGCGCGCACCGGCAGGTGACCCGACCTGGACAGGTGCGCATACAGCGACGCTGCCACCAGCTCGGGGCGCGGCAGCACGGCGGCCGGGATCACGCTCACTTCGTAGGCCATGACGATGTCGTCGGCAAAGCGCAGGCGCTCGAGGCGCGCGATGCGCGCGCCGGGCGACAGGCCGAGCGAGAGCTGCTCGTCGGCGTCGGCCAGCATCGTGTCGCGCCGCAGCCATTGTGAGCGCGGGGTGTAGCCGCGCTGCTGCAGTTGCTCGGAAAAGCTCGACAGCGTCGACAGCGGCTGCTCGATGCGCGGCGCAATATAATTGCCCGAGCCGCGCCGGCGCACCACCAGGCCCTGGTCGACCAGCTGGTCGATCGCCTTGCGCGCCGTGACGCGCGAGACGTCGAGCTGCTCGGACAACATGCGCTCGGACGGCAGCGCCTGATCGGCCTGATAACGGCCATCGCGCACATCCTGCGCCAGCTTGCGCGCAAGCTGCTTGTAGAGCGGCGAATTGTCGTCGTGGTCGACCTGGAATCCGGGGCTGGGGCTGTTCATGGCGTCGTGGCGAAGGGGGCTGGCATACCATCCAAGCATACCACTTGCGACCAATACAAAACGGTTATGCCCTGCGCACGGGTATTCATTGGTCAAGGGTTTCGGACAGTCCGTATGCTGGACCGATAGTCACAATCACGCAACGCCAGGGGACGAACATGAATCACGGCAGGCGCACCCTGTTCGGCATGGCCATGCTGGGGACGATGGGACCATTATTTGCAGCGATGCCCACGGGCGGCGGCGGGGCCGACGCAGGCGGTGCCCTGCAGCGCCAGCTCGACGCCGAACTGGCGGCCATTGCCGACGATCCGGCCTGCCCACTGGCGGGCCTGTCGGTGCTGGCGCTGCGCGCCGGGCAGCCGGTGTACGAAGGTGCGTTCGGACGGCGCACGATCGGCAATGGCCTGTTCCCCGACCGCCCGGCCACACCGGCGACGCTGTACCGGATCGCCTCGATCTCGAAACTCGTCACCACGCTCGGGCTGATGCGGCTGCTGGAAGACGGCCGCGTCGATCTGGACGCCGACGTCTCGGGCTACCTCGGCTTCACGCTGCGCAATCCCCATTTCCCGACCCAGGCGATCACGCTGCGCCAGCTGCTCGTGCACACGTCGTCGTTGCGCGACGACGGCGGCTACTTCTGGCCCGCCACCACGGCGCTGAAGGAGGTCGTCACGCCGGCTGCGCTACCGATGTGGTCAAGCCTGGCCGGACCGGGCGCCTACTACACCTACTGCAACCTGGGGTTCGGGATCATCGGCACGCTCATGGAGCGCATCGCGAACGAACGGTTCGACCGGCTGATGACGCGCCTGGTGCTGCAGCCGCTCGGGCTGCAGGCCGGCTACAACCCGGCCGGCTTGCCGAAGGCCGCGCAGGACAATCTCGCCACCATCTACCGCAAGCGCGCCGTCGACAGCGAGGTCTGGGCGCCGAACGGGCCGTGGATCGCCCAGGTCGACGATGTCGGCGCGCGGCCACCGGCACCGCCACCGGGCCTGGACGGCTACGTCCCGGGCACCAATGCGACGCCGTTCAGCCCCACCGGCGGCTTGCGCATTGCCGCGCGCGACCTGGGCGTCATCATGCGCATGCTGATGGCCGGCGGCGTGCATGGCGGCGCTCGCCTGCTGCAGGGCGCAACGCTCGAGCGCATGTTCGCGCGCCACTGGTCGTATGACGGCGTGGGCGGCAACGGCAATCCGCTGGGCAGCATCCTCAGTCCGCGCGGGCTCGGTAACGCGCATTATCCAAACCGGCCCGGCCTGCGGCTGGCGCCGGGCTTCGATGCGGTGGGCCACCTGGGCGACGCCTACGGGCTGCGTTCCGTGTTCGCCATGGACCGCGCACGGGGCAATGGCGTGATCGTGCTGGCCGGTGGCACCGGATGCGACCCGGCCACCACGCCGGGCCGCGAGACGGCACTGGCGCGTTATGAAGAGCGCATCGTGGCGGCCTTGCACCGCCGCGCCATCCTCGGCCTGGCCGATTGACCGGCATGCACGCGCGTACATATATCCCGGTTATGAGCGCGCTCGCTAGATTCATTGGCAGTGCGTGCCTGCTGCCCCTAAGCTCCCTGTCCCCACCCGAAAAAAAGAGTCTGGCATGCAGCACATAATCGTCATCGGCGGCGGCGTCGTCGGCCTGGCATCTGCCTGGTGGCTACTCGAGGCGGGCCACGAGGTCACGCTGCTCGAGCGCGCGCCGGACGTGGGCAGCGGCGCCAGCTACGGCAATGGCGGGCAGCTCAGCTACCGCTATGTGGCGCCGCTGGCCGACGCCGGCATCCCGCTCAAGGCCTTCAAATGGCTGTTCCAGGCCGACGGCCCACTGCGCTTCAGGCCCGAGGCCGACCTGCGCCAGTACCGCTGGCTGGCCAGCTTCCTGGCCCACTGCCGCGCCGACGTGAATCGCCGCACCACGGCCAAACTGCTCGAACTGGGCGACCTGTCGCGCCGGGCGATGGCCTCGCTCGCCCTGGTCGTGCCGCCCGAACGCTTCAGCTGGCGCGACGCCGGCAAGCTGGTGGTGTTTCGCACGCGCGACGCGTTCGATATCGCCGCATCCCGGCCGGACGCGGGCCAGATCTGGTCGCCCGGGCAATGCACGGCGCACGAACCCGCACTCGCCGCCGCCGAACACCTGCTCGCGGGCGGCATCTACAACCCGGGCGAAGCGGTGGCCGACTGCCACGCCTTCTGCGTGGCGCTGGCCGAACGGCTGGGCGAGCATCCCCGCTTTCGCGGCATCGTCAACGGCACGGCCACCGGACTGCGCGCGGCGCGGGGCCGCATCACCGGCATCGAGACTGACGGTGGCCTGGTCACGGCCGACGCCTATGTGCTGGCCGCCGGCATCCAGAGCCGCACGCTGGCCGACACGGTCGGCATCTACCTGCCGCTGTACCCGCTCAAGGGTTACAGCCTGAGCGCGCCGATCCGCCAGGACGACATCGCGCCCGAGATCAGCGTGACCGACTTCGAGCGCAAGGTGCTGTACGCGCGCATCGGCGACCGGCTGCGGGTGGCGGCGATGGTGGATATGGTGGGCGAGGATGTCTCGCTCGACGCCCGGCGCGTTGCAGGCCTGACGCGCCTGGTGCGCGAGACGATGCCGCGCGCGGCGGATTATTCGCAGGTGTCGGCCTGGGCCGGATTACGCCCGGCCACCCCGGGCAGCGCTCCGATCATCGGCGCCACGCGCTACGACAATCTGTGGCTCAACGTCGGGCACGGACCGCTGGGATTCACGTTTGCCTGCGGCAGCGCGGCCGTGCTGGCGGACCTGGTGCAGGGTAAGGCGCCGCCGTTTGCGCTCGATGGCTTGACGCTGCGCGGTTAGTACTATATTTAGCACCTAATTTAGATATGTGATGCTATGATCGGCGATCGACCAGCGGAGGCACCATGAACTTTTCCAACATCCAACCCATCAGTTATTTGAAAACGAATACCAGCGATGTGGTCAAGTTGGTTCAGGAAACCCACGATCCAGTGGCCATTACTGTCAATGGCCGGGTGCAGGCAATCGTCCAGGATCCGGTAAGCTATCAGAAGACGCAGGATCAATTGACGATGCTACGGCTGCTTGCCCATGGCAGAAAGCAAATTGAAGACGGCAAGGTCACCGGTCATGATGATTTTTTTGCGCAACTGGATGCACAAGACAACGCGCCCTGATAGATCATGAAGATCATCTGGACCGAATCTGCCCAGGACGACCTGCTCACGATCCGCCAATACCTGAAGCAGTCCGAGTCGCCGGACTACGCCAGAAAAGTGACGCAGCAAATCCGCGATGAAGTGACATCCCTGATGCAATGGCCCAATAAAGGGACGCTCGTAGGCGAGCTGGAAGAGCTCAACCTGCCCCGATACCGTCAGCTTCTGGCCGGTCAGCATCGCATTATTTTTGAGCGTGGCGATCGTGAATGTTTTTATATTTACATCGTTTGCCATACGAGCCGCGATCTGGCAGCACTGTTACGTCGACGAATCCTGTCGAGCTAGCCGGCTGGTCTGGCGAGGCCTTCCCGAAGCACCCACCTGACCATCGTTGGTGAAATCGCGGATAATTGCCGCCATGCCTCCCCGCCCCACCTCCCCCTGCCCCTGCGGCGGCCCCTCGTTCGACACCTGCTGCGGCCCGTTCCTGGCCGGCGCGGCCCTGCCGCCCACCGCCGAACACCTGATGCGCTCGCGCTACACCGCCTTCACGCTGGGCGACGAGGCCTACCTGCGCGCCACCTGGCACCCGAGTACCCGGCCGCAGGAACCGATCGTCGACAGCGAGCCGGTCCGCTGGCTTGGCCTGGAGATAAAAACTGCTTTACGTTTACGTCAACGTAAAGCAGAATTGCCGGACGTTCCAGGTGACCACGACCAGCCCCGCGACGAAGACCACGTCGAATTCGTCGCCCGCTTCAAGGTGGGCGGGCGCGCGCACCGTCTCCACGAGCGCAGCCGCTTCGTGCGCGAAGCCGGCCCGGATGGCGCGCCACGCTGGTTTTACCTGGACGGCAGTTTCCCCGACAAGCAGTAAAGCGCTGCCACGCACCCAGGGCGGCGACAGACCAGAGGACGGCACATGCCCCAGATCGAAAGCAAACTGAACCCGCGCAGCGAGGATTTCAAGGCCAATGCCACCGCCATGCAGGCCGTGGTGGACGACTTGCGCGCGCGCGTGGCGCAACTGGCGCAGGGCGGCGGCGCCGAAGCCAGCGCGCGTCACCTCGCGCGCGGCAAGCTGCTGCCGCGCGAGCGTGTCGAACATCTGCTCGATCCGGGTACGCCCTTCCTCGAATTTTCGCAACTGGCTGCCTATGAGATGTACGACGGCGCCGCGCCCAGCGCCGGCATCATCACCGGCATCGGCCGCGTCTCGGGCCACGAATGCGTGATCGTCTGCAATGACGCCACCGTCAAGGGCGGCACCTATTACCCGATGACGGTCAAGAAGCACCTGCGCGCGCAGGAGATCGCCGAGCAAAACAACCTGCCCTGCATCTATCTGGTCGACTCGGGCGGCGCCAACCTGCCGAACCAGGACGACGTGTTCCCCGACCGCGACCACTTCGGCCGCATCTTCTACAACCAGGCGAATCTGTCGGCCAAGGGTGTCCCGCAGATCGCGGTCGTGATGGGCTCGTGCACCGCCGGCGGCGCCTACGTGCCGGCGATGAGCGACGAGTCGATCATCGTCAAGGACCAGGGCACGATTTTTCTCGGCGGCCCACCGTTGGTGAAAGCGGCGACCGGTGAAGTCGTCAGCGCCGAAGACCTGGGCGGGGGCGACGTGCACACGCGCCTGTCGGGCGTGGCCGATCATCTGGCGCAGAACGATCCGCATGCGCTGTCGCTCGCGCGCACGATCGTGTCGAACCTGAACCGCGTCAAGCCGCAGCAGGGCGAACGGCGCGCGAGCGTCGAGCCGCACTACCCGGCGTCGGAACTGTACGGCGTCATCCCGGTCGATACGCGTAAACCGTTCGACGTGTGCGAAGTGATCGCGCGCGTGGTCGATGGCAGCGTGTTCGACGAATTCAAGGCACGCTACGGCACGACGCTGGTGTGCGGCTTTGCCCATATCCACGGCATGAAGGTCGGCATCATCGCCAACAACGGCATCCTGTTTTCCGAGTCGGCGTTGAAGGGCGCGCACTTCATCGAGCTGTGCTGCCAGCGCAAGATTCCGCTCGTGTTTTTGCAGAACATCACCGGCTTCATGGTCGGGCGCAAATACGAAAACGAGGGCATCGCGCGCAATGGCGCCAAGATGGTCACGGCCGTGGCCACGGCTGCCGTACCCAAGTTCACCGTCATCATCGGCGGCTCGTTCGGCGCCGGCAACTACGGCATGTGCGGCCGCGCGTTCTCGCCGCGCTTCCTGTGGATGTGGCCCAATGCACGCATCTCGGTGATGGGCGGCGACCAGGCCGCGTCGGTGCTGGCCACCGTCAAGCGCGATGGCATCGAAGGCCGCGGCGGCCAGTGGTCGCCCGAAGAAGAAGCCGCGTTCAAGCAGCCGATCCGCGACCAGTACGAGCACCAGGGCCACCCGTATTACGCGTCGGCGCGGCTGTGGGACGATGGCGTGATCGACCCGGCCGACACCCGCACGGTGCTGGGCCTGGGCCTGTCCGCCGCCATGAACCAGCCGATCGGCGACACGACGTTCGGCGTGTTCCGCATGTAAGGGAATGACGATGACTTATGACACCCTGCTTGTGACCGTCGCCGACAAGGTCGCCACCGTCACGCTCAACCGCCCCGACCTGCGCAATGCCTTCAACGAGCAGGCGATTGCCGAACTGGCGCGCGTGTTCGATGAACTCGGCCGCAACGACGCCGTGCGCGCGATCGTCCTGGCCGCCAACGGCCCGTCGTTCTGCGCCGGTGCGGACCTGAACTGGATGAAGAAGATGGCCGGCTACTCGCATGACGAGAACGAGGCCGACGCCATGCGCCTGGCAGAGATGCTGCGCACGATCTACCTGTGCTCCAAGCCGGTGGTGGCGCGCGTGCAGGGCGATTGCTACGCCGGTGGCATGGGCCTGGTGGCAGCCTGCGACATCGTCGTCGCGAGCGAGACGGCCGGTTTTTGCCTGTCCGAAGTGAAGCTCGGGCTGATTCCGGCTACCATCTCGCCTTACGTGATCAAGGCGATGGGCGAACAGGCGGCGCGCCGCTACTTCTTGACGGCCGAGCGCTTCGACGCGGCCGAGGCGCAGCGCATCGGTGTCGCACACGAGGTCGTGGCGCCGGAAGCGCTCGACGCGACCGTCGCCGGGATCGTCAAGGCGCTCGTCAACAACAGCCCGCACGCCGTCCGGCAGGCCAAGACGCTGGTGCGCGAGATTGTCGGCCAGCCGGTCGACGACGCGCTGCTGCTTGACACGGCCGGGCGCATCGCCGCGATCCGCGCATCGACCGAAGGCCGCGAAGGCGTGGCCTCGTTCCTTGAAAAGCGCAAGCCGACATGGATTAACTAGTATTGGAATTTTATAGTGATGCAGCAAACCACCTCCTCCGACTGGATCGCGCGCAGCCTGCGCAGCGTCTGGCATCCCTGCACCCAGATGCAGCATCACGAAGAGGTGCCGCTGATCGCGGTCAGCCATGGCAAGGGGCCGTGGCTGTACGACTATGACGGCAAGCGTTACCTCGACGGCATCAGCTCGTGGTGGGTCAACCTGTTCGGCCATGCGAACCCGCGCATCAATGCCGCACTAAAAGACCAGCTGGACAAGCTCGAACACGCGATGCTGGCCGGCTTCACGCATGCGCCTGTGGTCGAGCTGGCCGAACGCCTGGCGGCGCTCACCGGCCACGCGCTGGGCCACGCCACGTTTGCCTCCGACGGCGCATCGGCCGTGGAAATCGCGATGAAGATGAGCTTTCACGCATGGCGCAATGCCGACCAGTCGTCCAAGCAGGAATTCGTCTGCCTGCAGGGCAGCTACCACGGCGAGACGATCGGCGCGCTGTCGGTCACCGACGTGCCACTGTTCAAGGACGCCTACGGCCCGCTGCTGCGCGCCTCGCACGTGGTGAGCGCCCCCGATGCACGCGGCGCCTTCGAGGGCGAGACGGCGCAGGACGTCGCACGGCGCGCGATCCTTGAAGTGAAAGCGCTGTTTGAAGAGCGTGGCGACAAGATCGCCGCCATCATCGTCGAGCCACTGGTGCAGTGCGCCACCGGCATGGCGATGTACGATCCGCTGTATCTCAAGCTGTTGCGCGACCTGTGCGACCAGCACCGCGTGCACCTGATCGCCGACGAGATCGCGGTCGGCTGCGGGCGCACCGGCACCTTCTTCGCCTGCGAGCAGGCCGGCATCTGGCCAGACTTTCTGTGCCTGTCGAAAGGCATCAGCGGCGGCTACCTGCCACTCTCGCTCGTGCTCACGCGCGACGACATCTACCAGGCCTTCTACAGCACCGACATCACGCGCGGCTTCTTGCACTCGCACTCGTACACCGGCAATCCGCTGGCCTGCCGCGCGGCGCTGGCCACGCTCGACATCTTCGAAGAAGACGACGTGTTGAACCACAACCGCGAACTGGCCACCAAAATGACGGTGGCGCTGGCGCCGCTGGCCGACCATCCGCGCACGCGCCACTTCCGCCAACGCGGGATGATCTTCGCGTTCGACGCGGTCGAACCGGATACCGATCTTGCATCGACCTTCGCGCGCCGCTTCTTTTCGACGGCGGCCGAGAACGAACTGCTGCTGCGCCCCATCGGCCGCACCGTGTACCTGATGCCGCCGTACGTGCTGGACGACGAGGACGTCGCGGGCCTGGCCGCGCGCACGATCAAGACGTTCGAATCGGTCATCGCGGGGTGATGCGATGGACTTGATCGCCACCATCGACCGCCAGCTGGACACGCTGGCCGCGCGCAGCCTCACGCGCCGCCGCCGCATCACCGATGGCGCCTGCGCGCCACGCCAGCTGGTGGACGGACGCGACCTGCTGGCCTTTTGCAGCAACGATTACCTGGGCCTGGCCGCGCATCCGCAGGTGATCGAGGCGCTGCGCGAAGGCGCGCAGCTGTACGGCGCCGGCAGCGGCGCCTCGCACCTGGTGTCGGGCCACAGCCGCGCCCATCACCTGCTCGAAGAAACACTGGCCGAGTGGATGGCGCCGCACCTCGAGCAGGCGCGCGTAGTCACGCTGTGCACCGGCTACATGGCCAACCTCGCGATCCTCAGTGCCCTGGGTGTCGATGCCGATGCGATGATCTTTTCCGAGGCGCTGAACCACGCCTCGCTGATCGACGGCGCCCGGCTCGCGAAAGCGGGCGTCACGGTCTACCCGCATGGCGACGTCGAGGCGCTGACACAACTACTGGCAGCCAGCAGCGCCAGCACCAAGATCGTCGTCACCGACAGCGTGTTCAGCATGGATGGCGACCTGGCGCCGCTGCCGGCGCTGCTGGCCGCGTGCGAGCGCCACGGCGCCTGGCTGGTGGTCGACGATGCGCACGGCTTCGGCGTGCTGGGCCAGAACGGGCGCGGCGCACTGGAACATTTCGGGCTGCGCTCGCGAAACCTGATCTACATGGGCACGCTGGGCAAGGCCGCCGGCGTCGGCGGCGCCTTCGTCGCCGCGCACGCCAGCGTGATCGAGTTGCTCATCCAGCGCGCCCGCCCCTACATCTACACGACGGCCTGCCCGCCCGCGCTCGCGCATGCCTTGCTCGCCAGCCTTGCTATCATGGGCGGTGACGAGGGCGCCGAACGGCGTGCACACCTGGCGCAACTGGTCGCGCAGCTGCGCGCTGCGCTGCGGCTGGAACGCTGGCAACTGGCAGCGTCAAGCACGCCGATCCAGCCCGTCATCATCGGCAGCAACGACGATGCGCTGCGCGCCGCCAGCCGTCTGCACGAGCAGGGCTTGTGGGTGCCGGCGATCCGCCCGCCGACCGTGGCGCCCGGCACCGCGCGCCTGCGCGTGACCTTGTCCGCCGCCCATGCCACGGATGACGTGGCACGGCTGGCGCAGGCGCTCAACGAACTGGAAAAGGCCGCACCATGAACAACCTGAATGAAACTGATGCACCGGTCATCGCGCAACCCGCGCTGGACCCCGAGGTCGACCTGACCGAGTTCGACGAGCCGGTCCTGGAACCCGAACTCGAACTGCGCGCCGATGATTTGCCAATGCGCTTTGCGTGCTTTGTCACCGGCACCGACACCGAGATCGGCAAGACGCTGATCTCGGCAGCCATCCTGCACAAGCTGGTGGCCACCGGCCAGCGCGCCTGTGGCATGAAGCCGGTCGCGGCCGGCGCCGAACTGAAAGACGGCGTGCTGCACAACGACGACGCCGACCAGCTGATCGCGGCAGGCAACGTGCATCTGCCGGCATCGCTGACCACGCCCTACCTGCTGCGCGAACCTGCCGCGCCCCACATCGCCGCCGCGCTCGAGGGCGTGACGATCGAGCTGGTGCCGATCCTGGCCGCCTTTGCCGAGGTCCAGGCCGCGTCCGACGCGGTCGTGGTCGAAGGCGTAGGGGGCTTTCGCGTGCCCTTCAACGACGACTTTGACAGCGCCGACCTGGCCGCACAACTGAACCTGCCCGTGATCCTCGTCGTCGGCGTGCGCCTGGGCTGCATCAGCCATGCGCTGCTGACGGTCGAAGCGATCGTGGCGCGCGGCCTGGTGCTGGCCGGCTGGGTCGCCAACACGGTCGACCTTGAGATGCGCTTCGCGCAAGAGAACATCGAGGCGCTGGCCCAGCGTATCCCGGCGCCGCTGCTGGGCCACGTGCCGCGCCTGAACGAACCGACGGCTGCTGCGGCAGCCGAATTTATCGACCTCGCCGGACTGCCGAACTGGCCGTCCACGCGGGTCTAGTTTTTGAAGGAACCGAAATGACCAATATGAACACCGTCGCCCTGCACCGCCCAACGGCCGCCATCAAGCCGCCAGAGAATGCGACCTGGCCGCTGGCCGACGTGCTCGCGCTGTTCGACCTGCCGTTCACCGAACTGATGCACCGCGCGTCGACCGCGCACCGCCTGAATTTCCCGGACGGCGACGTCGAACTGGCGACCCTGTTGTCGATCAAGACCGGCGGCTGCGAAGAAGACTGCAGCTACTGCCCGCAGGCGGCGCGCTACGATACCGGCGTGGAAGCCAAGAAGCTGCTCGACATCGACACGGTGCTCGACGCGGCGCGCGCGGCCAAGGCCAGCGGCGCCACGCGCTTTTGCATGGGCGCGGCATGGCGCAGCCCGAAAGAGCGCGACATGGACAAGGTCGAGACGATGGTGCGTGAAGTCAAAGCGCTGGGCATGGAAACCTGCGCCACGCTGGGCATGCTCGAAGCCGGCCAGGCAGAACAGCTCAAGCGCGCTGGCCTGGACTACTACAACCACAATATCGACACCGCGCCGGACTTCTACAACAACGTCATTTCGACCCGCGAATACCAGGACCGCCTGGACACGCTGGGCCGCGTGCGCGAAGCGGGCCTGAAGGTCTGCTGCGGCGGCATCGTCGGCATGGGCGAGACGCGCGAACAGCGAGCCGGCCTGATCGCGCAACTGGCGAACCTGAACCCGTACCCCGAATCGGTGCCGGTCAACCACCTGGTGCAGGTGGCTGGCACGCCGCTGCACGGCATGGACAAGCTCGACCCGATCGAATTCGTGCGCACCATCGCGGTCGCGCGCATCACGATGCCGCAAGCGCGCGTGCGCCTGTCGGCGGGGCGCCGCGAAATGGGCGAAGCGGTGCAGGCGATGTGCTTCATGGCCGGCGCCAACTCGATCTTCTACGGCGACAAGCTGCTGACCACCGAGAATCCCGAGGCGGACGATGACCGCGTGCTGCTGGAAAAACTGGGCCTGAAGACCCGCGCGGCGACGCTGGACTCCGCGCCGAAGGAAGCCTGCGCCTGCTGAGCATCGTACTCAATGCAGTAGCAAGCGCAGTACTAAGCGCCAGTACTAGGCGCCAGTCCTAAGCGCAGTACCCGCGCGGCCGGGGAGACACGGCCGCGCAAGCATTACCCGAACAACCATAAGCGAAAGATAACGCGCATGTTCACCAAACTCCTCATCGCCAATCGTGGCGAGATCGCCTGCCGTGTGGCCGCCACTGCGCGCCGCATGGGTATTCGCACCGTCGCCGTGTATTCCGAGGCCGACGCCGGCGCCAAGCACGTCGCGGTCTGCGATGAGGCCATCCTGATCGGTCCCGCCGCCGCGCGCGACAGTTATCTGCGCGGCCAGAAAATCATCGAGGTCGCCAAGGCCACCGGCGCGCAGGCGATCCACCCCGGCTATGGCTTCCTGTCCGAAAACGCGGCGTTTGCCGACGCCGTGCAGGCCGCCGGCCTGGTGTTCGTGGGCCCGCCCGCGGCATCGATGCGCGCGATGGGTTCCAAGTCGGCCGCCAAGCAGTTGATGGAAAGCGCCAACGTGCCGCTCGTGCCGGGCTACCACGGCGACGAGCAGGATCCTGCGTTCCTGCGCCAGCAGGCCGACCGCATCGGCTACCCGGTGCTGCTCAAGGCCAGCGCCGGCGGCGGCGGCAAGGGCATGCGCGTGGTCGAGCGCTCCGAAGACTTCGAGGGCGCGCTGGCCTCGTGCAAGCGCGAAGCGATTTCCAGCTTCGGCGACGACAAGGTGCTGGTCGAAAAATACCTGATCCGCCCGCGCCACATCGAGATCCAGGTGTTTGCCGATAGCCTGGGCAACTGCGTCTACCTGCACGAGCGCGATTGCTCGGTGCAGCGCCGGCACCAGAAAGTGCTGGAAGAAGCGCCCGCGCCCGGCATGCCGCCGGAGCGGCGCGCGGCGATGGGCGAGGCGGCCGTGAACGCTGCGCGCGCGGTCGGCTATGTCGGCGCCGGCACCGTCGAATTCATCGCCAACCAGGACGGCTCGTTCTACTTCATGGAGATGAACACGCGCCTGCAGGTCGAGCATCCGGTGACCGAAATGATCACCGGGACCGACCTGGTGGAATGGCAGTTGCGGGTCGCCTTTGGCGAAGCGCTGCCCAGGCAGCAGCATGAGCTGGGCATCCACGGCCACGCGATCGAAGCGCGCGTGTATGCCGAAAATCCCGAGAAGGGTTTCCTGCCGTCGATCGGCACCTTGCGCCATATGGACGTGCCGCGCGCGGTGGCCTTTGAACTGGGCACTGACGGCGCAAATCCGGCCGCCGTGCGTGTCGATTCCGGCGTGCGCGAAGGCGATGCGATTTCGCCGTTCTACGATCCGATGATCGCCAAGCTGATCGTCTGGGGCGCGGACCGCACCCAGGCGCTGGCGCGCATGTCTCAGGCGCTGGGCGAATTCCGCATCGTCGGGCTGGCCACCAATATCGCATTTTTGAAACGCCTGGTCGAGGGCGAGGCGTTTGCCACGGCCGACCTGGACACGGGCCTGATCGAGCGCCATGGCGCGACGCTGTTCCCGCCTGCCGCGCCGGCGCCGCTGGGCGCGCTGGCCCTGGCCGTGTTCGCGCTGCGCGAGAGCGCGGCCAACGACGCTGATCCATGGAGCCGGGCCAGCGGCTGGCGCATGAACGGCGACTACCGCCGCGTGCTGTCGTGGTCCGACGAATTCGGCGCCTACCGCGTTGGGCTGACCCACCGCCGCGACGGGCTCGAGATCGACCTCGATGGCCAGGCGCAGCGCGTGGCACGCATCGGTCGCGCTGGCGATGAACTGGCGCTGCGCCTGGGCGAGACGGCCGTGCAGGGCGTCGTGCGCCGCGACGGCGACGTGTTCCACGTATTTACCGGCGGTGGGCATTTCACGCTGACGTACAATGATCCGATGGCCCATGCCGGCGAAGTCGAAGCGCTCGGCGGTCGCCTGACGGCGCCGATGCCGGGCAAGGTGGTCGCGGTGCTGGTCCAGGCCGGCACTACCGTGGTGAAGGGCGAACCGCTCGTCATCATGGAAGCGATGAAGATGGAGCACACGATTGCCGCACCAGGCGATGGCGTGGTCGAAGAAGTGCTGTACGAGGTCGGCGACCAGGTTGCCGACGGCGCGCCGCTGCTGGCCTTCAAAGCGGCATAAGCAACACCCATAAAAACCACCCTACACGATGAGGGGGAGACATGCGGATTGTCCTGTACCGGGGCGATGGCGTCAGCGAGCCTTGGGAACACGCGTTTGCCAGCGTGATGCCGGGCGTCGAGACCGTCATCTGGAAAGAAGACGAGCAACTGGCGCACTGCGATTATGCGGTGCTGTGGAACCCGGCGCCGGCCCTGCTGGCGCAGCTGGCTCAGATGGGGAGCGTCAAGGCGATCTTCCTGATGGGCGCCGGCGTCGATGCGCTGCTCAAGTTTGGCGACGCCTTGCCCGACGTGCCGCTGGTGCGTCTGGGCGACGCCGGCATGGGCGTGCAGATGGCCGAGTATGTGGCGCATGCCGTGCTAAGGTACTTCCGCCGCTTCGATGAATATGAACAGCAGGCCAGGCACGGCGCCTGGAATCCGCTGCCGCAGCATCCGAAAGAGTCGTTTGCGATCGGCGTCATGGGCCTGGGCCGGCTGGGCATGCCGGTGGTCGAGGCGATGCGCCATTTCGGCTTTCCCGTGCGCGGCTGGAGCCGCAGCCCGAAAGACATTCCGGGCGTGCCGACCTTTGCCGGCATGGCGCAATTTGGCGACTTTTTGCAGGGCACGCGCGTGCTGGTCTGCCTGCTGCCGCTGACGCCAGAGACCACCAACCTGCTCGACCGCCACAACCTGGGCAAGCTGGCGCCCGGCGCGTACCTGATCAACGTCTCGCGCGGCGCAATCCTGGCCGAGCCCGACCTGATGACGCTGATCCGCTCAGGGCACATCGCCGGCGCCACGCTCGACGTGTTCCGCCACGAGCCGCTGCCGGCCCAGCACCCGTTCTGGAACGAGCCGCGCATCGCCCTCACCCCGCATATTTCGGCGCTGACCATGCGCCAGGACGCAGTGCGCCAGATCGTCGCCAAGATCGACGCCCTGGAACACGGCCAACCGGTCGACGACCTCGTCGACCGCCAACGTGGATATTGAGATGACACCCCTGCCAACGAAGGTCAAGATTGTCGAAGTCGGTCCGCGCGACGGCCTGCAGAATGAAAAAGAAGCGCTTGGCGCTGACGTGAAAATCGAACTGGTCGAGCGCCTGGCGCGGGCCGGTTTCGTCAATGTCGAGGCGGCGGCGTTTGTCTCACCGAAGTGGGTGCCGCAGATGGCGACGTCCGCCGAGGTGCTGGCCCGCATCGAGCGCCGGCCCGGCACGATCTACTCGGCGCTGGTGCCGAACATGCAGGGCTTCGAGGCCGCGCTGGCCGGCAAGGCCGACGAGGTCGTGGTGTTCGGCGCAGCATCCGAAGCGTTCTCGCAAAAGAACATCAACTGCTCGATTGCCGAGTCGATCGCGCGCTTCGAGCCGGTCGCGCGCGCTGCCAAAGCGCACGGCCTGCGCCTGCGCGGCTCGATCAGCACTGCGTTCGGCTGCCCGTACCAGGGCACCGTCTCGCTCGATGCCGTGGGCGACGTGGTGGCGCGCATGCGCGACCTGGGCTGTGACGAAATCGATATCGCCGACACGATCGGCGTGGCGACCGCGCGCCAGACACAGGCCGTGATGCTGCGCGCGGCGCAGGCATTCCCGATGGGCCAGCTGGCCGGCCACTTCCACGACACGTATGGCCAGGCGCTGGCGAATATCTATGCGGCGCTGGAAGTGGGCGTGGCGATTTTCCACTCGTCGGTAGCGGGCCTGGGCGGCTGCCCGTATGCCAAGGGCGCGACCGGCAATGTCGCGACCGAAGACGTGCTGTACCTGATGCAGGGGCTGGGTATCGAGACGGGCGTGGATCTCGACCAGGTGGTCGATGCCGGGCTGTTCATCTCGGCACAGCTGGGCCGCAAGAGCATCAGCCGCGCCGGCAATGCGCTGGCGGCCAAACGGGCCGGCTGACTAGCAGGCCCCCGGTGTGCCGGGGGCTGTTTCAACAAAAACGGCCGTACAACGAAAAAAGCCGACAACTCGCGTTGTCGGCTTTTCTCTTAATGCTGGTCGGAGTACAAGGATTCGAACCTTGGACCCCCTGGTCCCAAACCAGGTGCGCTACCGGGCTGCGCTACACTCCGAAGAAGCAAGATAATACCGGTTCGAGGTCACTTGGTCAAGGATTTCGCGTCAAAATGCTTACTCGCCCCGGATCTGCAGCGCCCGGTCATACAAGGCATTTTTCTTGCGCCCCGTGATCTGCGCCGCCAGATTGGCCGCCTGCTTCACGCTGCATTCAGTCAGCAGGATCTGCAGCACGCGCTCGGCTTCGATGTCTTCGGCGTCGCTGGCTTCCACCGCGCCCTCGACCAGCACGACGAACTCGCCCTTCTCGCGGTGCGCGTCGGCCTTGACCCAGGCCAGCGCCTCGCCCAGCGTGCAGCGGTGGATTTCCTCGAACATCTTGCTCAGTTCACGGGCAAACACGACCTGGCGGGTCGGCTCGAATGCCGCCACCAATGCTTCGACGCAATCGACGATCCGGTGCGGCGCCTCGTAGAACACGAGCGTCGACGTTTCGCGCGCCAGTGGCGCCAGCGCCGTCTCGCGGCCCTTGGCCTTGGCCGGCAGAAAGCCGACAAAGTGGAAGCGGTCATTGACCAGGCCGCTGGCCGACAGCGCCGTGATCGCCGCCGACGGGCCCGGCAACGGCACCACGTTCAGGCCGGCAGTACGGACCGCGTCAACGATGCGCGCGCCCGGATCGGACACGCCCGGGGTGCCGGCGTCGGACACCAGCGCCACGCGCTGGCCGGCGCGCAGGCGCTCGACGATCTTGTCGGCAACTTCGCGCTCATTGTGCTGGTGCGCCGCGATCGTGCTCTTGCTAAGACCAAAGCGTTGCAATAACGCGCCAGTCTTGCGCGTGTCTTCACAGGCGACGACGTCGGCCAGGGCAAGCAGGTGTAAAGCGCGCAAGGTGATGTCGGTGACGTTGCCAATCGGAGTAGCCACGACATACAGCGTTGCGGTAGGATAGGACTGCTGGGCCGCCTCGCCCATGACGGGAAGTCGGGCGATGTCGATGGTCTGCTGTTCTGTCATATAGGGTTCCGATGCTGAAGAAAAAAAATCTCACGGGCTTGATTGCCGCCTCACTCACGACACTGCTGGCCGCGTGCGGCAGTACGCCCCTGCCACCCGATACCGGTTGTGGCATGCCAGGCGGATTGTGCGGCCCAGGCGCGTCAGTGACAAGTGGTGCGCGTGCCGCACCTGCCGAATCTGCCGAATCTGCTTATACACCACCTGCGCCGCGTTCCGATAGCGGTGTTCAGACCAGTCCAGTCGAGCTGCCGCCGAGCGCCGACGGCAGCACGCCAAGTGCAGCAGTTGCACCAAGCGGCCCGACCGTCCGCATCGCGCTGCTCCTGCCGCTCGAATCGCAGGCGCTGGCCCAGCCGGCCGAAGCGGTGCGGGCCGGCTTCATGGCCGCGTACGACCAGCAGCGCGGCAGCGTTACCGTCAACCTCGTGCCCACCGGCGACTCGTCGCAAGCCGCGCTCGAGGCCTACCGCATGGCGGCCGCAGAGAACGACATCGTGGTCGGCCCGCTCGCGCGCCCTGCCGTGGCGGCCCTGGCCACGAGCGGCGCCGTCACCAAGCCGACCATTGCGCTGAACCATCCGCAGGTGGCGTCCGCGCTGCCGTCCAAGATGCTCGTCATCGGCTTTTCGCTCGAAGACGAAGCGCGCCAGGTGGCCGACTGGGCTGCTGGCGAGCAGCCATCCGGCCAGGCGCTGGTGCTGACCGGCCGCGCCACCTGGCAGCAACGTCTGTCGGGCGCCTTCAGCGCGCGCTGGTCCGAGCTGGGCCGCAGCCAGACCACGATCGAGCTGCCCAATGCGGGCGGCTATGTCGATGGCAATGCGCTGTCCGACCTGCGCGCGCGCCTGCAATCGCAGCCGCCGCAACTGGTCTATGCGGCACTCGATGCCAACAGCCTGCGTCAGGTGCGCAGCGCGCTCGGCACCTCGACGCCCACCTACGGCACGGCCTCGGTCAACCCGGGCCGCGACCCGGCCAGCATCCCGGCCGAGCTGGTCGGCGTGCGCATCCTCGACCTGCCCTGGACCGTGCAGGCCGATCACCCGTCGATGGCGAGTTACCCGAGCTGGAGCAGCGGTGGCCAGAGCCTCGACCTGCAGCGCCTGTATGCGCTGGGCATCGACGCCTACCGCATCGCGCGCGAACTGTCGCTGCGTCCGTCCGGCTCGTTCGAGCTCGACGGCGCCACCGGTCGCCTGTCGATCGACATGGGCCAAGGCGCGCGCGCGTTCCGCCGCGCCGAAACCGGCGTCGTCGTGCGTGACGCGACCCCTGGCGCCGATGGCGCCGCCGTGACCGGCCGCGTGTTCGAAGCAGTCTCCACCGGCCAGTGACATGTGGCCCGGGCGCCTGTCCCAACGGCAGGCCCAGGGCCACCAATATGAACTTGCCGCTGCCACTTTCCTGCGCCGCCACAGGCTGGCGCCGGTGGAAGAGAACTTTCGCTGCAAGGGCGGCGAAATCGACCTGATCATGCGCGACGGCGCCACGCTCGTGTTCGTCGAGGTGCGCCAGCGCGCCAGCAGCGCGCAGGGCGGCGCCGCAGCCAGCATCACGCCGGCCAAGATCCGGCGCCTGGTCTGCGCAGCCCAGGTGTACCTGCTGCGCTTTCCCGTCACACCGCCGTGCCGCTTCGACGTGATTGCCATCGATGGCGAACAGATCGAGTGGCTGCAGAACGTCATTGAAGTGTAAGCAATTTTTACCGACCTTGCCCAGTGCCCCTTGCTACTACACTATAATCCTCGGCTATGAATACACAACGCATCCTCGCTCACTTCCAGGAGAGCGCTGACCTGAAGATGAGGTCGGCTGCAACCCTGGCTCCCCACATTTCGCAAGCAGTCGAACTCATGTTCGGCGCCCTGTCCAATGGCAACAAGATCCTGGCCTGCGGTAATGGCGGTTCGGCCGCCGACTGCCAGCACTTTGCTGCCGAGCTGGTCGGGCGTTTCGAACGCGAGCGCTTCCCGCTCCCGGCCATTGCCTTGACCACCGACACGTCGATCCTGACCGCCGTCGGCAACGACTACAGCTTCCGCGAAATCTATTCCAAGCAGGTGCAGGCCTTCGGCCAGGCCGGTGACATCCTGCTGGCCATTTCCACTTCGGGCAACTCGGGCAATGTGCTCGCTGCGGTCGAAGCGGCGCTCGAGCGCGAAATGCGCATCGTGGCGTTCACAGGCAAGGACGGCGGCCAGTTGGCCAAGCTGCTGACCGACGCCGACGTCCACGTCAACGTCCCGCATTCGCGCACCGCGCGGATCCAGGAAGTTCACCTGTGCGCCATTCACTGCATCTGCGACGGTATCGACGTCGCGCTGTTCGGAGGAGACGAGAATGCGTAATACCCGCCGTTTCACGGCTGTGTTGTTGACCAAGGTTGTTCTGGGTTCGGCCCTGCTGGCATCGCTGTCGGGCTGCTTCGGCCTGATCGTCGGCGCCGGCATCGGCAGCGCCATCTCGGCGGTTGACCGCCGCACGCTGGGCGCCCAGACCGAAGACAAGTCGGTCACCGTTAAAGCCGAGATCAAGATGCGCGAGATCACGAATGGCGACGGCAACATCAACGTCACGAGCTTCAACCGCAAGGTGCTGCTCACCGGCGAAGTACGCGATGAGGCCATGAAGGCCGCGGCCGAGCGCGAATTGCGCAAGATCGAGAACGTCGTGTCGGTCATCAACGAGCTCAAGATTTCGGGTTCGTCGAGCTACACGTCGCGCTCGAACGATGCGCTCATCACCACCAAGGTCAAGGCCAGCCTGGTCGACATGAAGACCGTGTCGGCGATCTCGTTCAAGGTCACGACCGAACGCGGCGTGGTCTACCTGATGGGTCTTGTGACCCCGCGCGAAGGCAATATCGCCGCCGATGTCGCCAAGGGCGTCTCGGGCGTGACGAGCGTGGTGAAAATCTTCGAATACATCAGCGAAGAAGACGCACGCGCCAAGCAAGTCAACGCACAGAACGCACCGCAGGGTTCCTGAACCCCGGGTGCATACTCACCATGCAAAAAAGCGGCAGGGCTATAATGGCCCTGCCGCTTTTTTTTACTCGATCGCCGACCATGACCGCATCCACACCCTCCCGCTCCTGGATCAAGCCTGCCGCCATCGGCGCCGTCGTGCTGGCGCTGGCCGGCATCGGCTATGCATCACTGGCCAGCAGCACGCCGGCCCCGGACGTCACGTTCATCAGCATCGCCGGCGACAAGGTATCCACGCAGTCACTGCGCGGCAAAGTTGTGATGGTCAACTTCTGGGCCACGTCGTGCGTCACCTGCGTCAAGGAGATGCCCGACATGGTCGCGACCTACAACAAGTACAAGGACCAGGGCCTGGAATTCGTCGCCGTCGCAATGCAATACGACCGGCCCGACTACGTGCTGAACTTCGCCGAGCAGCGCAAGCTGCCATTTACCGTGACGCTCGATTCGGCGGGCGATATCGCGCGCCAGTTCGGCGACGTCACGCTCACGCCCACCACCTTCCTGATCGACAAAGAGGGCCGCATCATCAAGACGTATGTCGGCGCGCCGGACTTCAGCGCGGTGCACAAGCTGATCGAGAAAGAGCTGGCCGGCTAAGCGCCTACGCTTTCGGGTACAGGATCATCTGCGTGCAGCGAAACAGCGCGATGGTCTTGCCGCTGGCTTTGTCCGTGACGGTGGCATCCCAGATTTGCGTCGTGCGGCCCAGGTGCACGGCGGTGGCGACGCAGGCGATGGTGCCTTCGCGCGCGGTGCCCAGGTGATTCGATTTCAATTCGATCGTCGTGAAGTTCTGCGCGCCTTCCGGCAGGTTGCTGACGCAGCCGTAGCCGGCGCAGGTATCGGCCAGCGTGACGACGCTGCCGGCGTGCAGGTAGCCGTTCGGCGCCAGCAGGTGCGGCGCGACCGGCATCTCGGCGGCCAGCTTGCCTGGACTGACTTCCGTAATGCGGATGCCCAGGTGGCCGGGCAGGTAGGTCGCGCCGAAGGTGTTGAAGGCGTCGGGGGTGTGCGGCATGCTCATGGTGTTGTCTCGATGTTTTTATGAAAGCGGCATCGTACACCGAGACCATGGCCGGCGTCAGCGGCGCCGGCCTTCATGGTGCTTGCCACCCTTGCCGCCACCCTTGCCACCATGCCGCTGACGGGCCGCGGCGTTTTGCTGCTGCAGCAGCGCGTCGACCCGCTCGGACGCTTCGCGCGCCAGCTCCTGCGCCAGCGCGATGCTCGGGAAGAATTCCGGCGCCCGGTATCCCAGCCACGCGTAGGCCGAGTACACGCGGCACTGATCCTCGACCTCTTGCAGGTTCATGTAGAACAGCTGCTGCGGATTGCTGTGGCCATGCAGCTTGACGACGATCTTTTTGGCCAGCGACAGGCACCAGTGCTCCCACGCCTTCTGCAGCGCCGGCACGCGGCTCGAGATCGGCACCAGCGACAGCATGAACTTCTCGGCCACCGACAGCGGCAGCGTGTCGAGCCACTCGGCGCGCTCGTTCTGGTCTTCGGTGATGCGCGGGTAAAAGAAGCCGTCCGGCACGTCGATATTGTGGACGAACCGCTTGAGCAGCTTGACCAGCGACGTCTCGCCCGTCACCGACGAAATGCGATGCAGCTGCTCGAGCGACGGCGCCACGGCAAAGCCGCTGGTGGCCACCGCCGGGATTTTCTCTTTCATCAGCGAGCGCATGACCTGATGCGTTTCGTCGTCGTAGCCGACAACGAAGCCTTCGTCGTGCACGCCGTAGCGCCCTGCCCGGCCCGCGATCTGCTTGGCCAGCGCAGCGGAGATTTCTTCTTCCTCGACGCCGTTGTACTTGACCGTGGTCGTCATCACGATGCGGGCGATCGGCATGTTCAGCCCCATCGCCAGCGCATCGGTGCCCACCACGATATCGGCCTGCCCGTCGCGGAAGCGCTCGGCCTGCGCGCGGCGCACCTCGGGCGACAGATTGCCGTAGACGGTGGCCACCGACAGCCCCTTGTCGGTGATCATGTCGCGCCACTTGAGCACCTCGCGGCGCGAAAACGCGATCACGGCGTCGCCCCGGCGCAGGTTCGACAGCTTGCGCACGGCCATCGGTTCCATCTCCAAAGGGCCCATCCGCTTGAGCACGTGCACCTCGAGCGGCACATCGAGCCGCTCGGCCAGTGCCTCGATCGCGCGCCGCGCTTCCGGCGCGCCGACCAGGTACACGACCGCCGCCGGCGCGCCGCACACGGCGGCAGTCCAGGCGGCGCCGCGGTCGCGGTCGGCCAGCATCTGGATCTCGTCGATCACGGCCACGTCGATCGGCGTTTTGGAGTCGAGCATTTCGACGGTGCTGGCAACGTGCGTCGCGCCCTCCACCAGACGCCGTTCTTCGCCCGTGATCAGGCTGACCTTGATCGCTTCGCCGTGCGGGCGCGCGGCCTGCAGGCGCTCGTAGTTTTCCAGTGCCAGGAGGCGCAGTGGCGCCAGATAGACGCCGCTGGGGGCCTTGGCCAGCGCTTCCATCGCGCGGTGCGTCTTGCCCGAGTTGGTGGGACCCAAGAGCGCGATGAACTTGCGGCCCATGCGGCTGGCGACGTCGAACGAGCGCGGGTACTCGGCCAGGTTGATGCTCTCCTTGGTGCGCGCGGCGTGGCGCTCTTCGGCGTCGCGCTCGATCGCGTGGGTCAGGCGCTGCGAAATCCGCTGGAACACGTACTCGGCCGGCTCGGACGTCTGCAATTCGTCCAGCACATCGAGAAACAGCATCGGGTCGTAGCCGGCATCGTCGGCGTCGCCCGCCAGGTCGCGTACGAATTCCTCGGCATCCTGATGCAGGCGCGCGAGGTCGTCATCACCGATACGCTCTTCGATCAGTGCGCGCCGGGCGGCAGCGTCCAGCTTGCGCCACTTGCTCGGCTTGGCCAGCACGCCGCGCGACGGCACCAGGCGATATGGCACGTGCAGGCCTTCGTAGCGCACCGCGCCCGAGAAGCGCAGGAACACGCGGCCTTCCAGTTTGACCAGTTCGATGCCGCGCGCGGCCAGGTCAAGTGCACGCTCGAGCGCGGCGTCGTCGGTGTGGTCGGATGAAGAAGGGTCTTGGAAGTCGGTCATGGCGCAGTGCTGAAGGTCGATGGCGTCACTATATCGCGGCGGCGGCGGATGCAACGCCCGGGAGGCAGACGGCAAAAGGGACGGCAGCGCCGTCCCTTCGTGTGTACGTGCTGCGCTGGCTGTTACGCCGCCACGCCCGCGTTGTGCGCCTGCTGATCGGCGTGATACGACGAACGCACCATCGCGCCCACGGCCGCGTGCACGAAGCCCATCTCGTAGGCTTTTTGCTCGAACATCTTGAAGACGTCCGGGTGCACGTAGCGGCGCACCGGCAGGTGCGAATTGGTCGGTGCCAGGTACTGGCCGATCGTGAGCATGTCGATGTCGTGGTCGCGCATGTCCTGCATCACCTGCAGGATTTCTTCATCGGTCTCGCCCAGGCCGACCATGATGCCCGACTTGGTGACCGCGCTCGGGTACATCTTTTTAAAGTCGCGCAGCAGCACCAGCGAGTGCGTGTAGTCGGCGCCCGGACGGGCTTCCTTGTACAGGCGCGGCACGGTTTCCAGATTGTGGTTCATGACGTCGGGCAGGCCGTCGGCGAAGATGTTCAGCGCTTTGTCGAGGCGGCCACGGAAGTCGGGCACCAGCACTTCGATCTTGGTGTTCGGGCTCGAGGCGCGCGTTTTCTGGATGCACTCCACAAAATGGCCGGCGCCGCCGTCACGCAGGTCGTCGCGGTCGACCGACGTGATCACGACGTACGACAGGCGCAGCGCGGCGATGGTCTTGGCCAGGTTGGCCGGCTCGTTGAGGTCGAGCGGGTCAGGACGGCCGTGGCCGACGTCGCAGAACGGGCAGCGGCGGGTGCACTTGTCGCCCATGATCATGAACGTCGCGGTGCCCTTGCCGAAGCATTCGCCGATGTTCGGGCAGCTCGCTTCTTCGCACACCGTCACCAGGTTGTTGGCGCGCAGGATGTCCTTGATTTCGTAGAAGCGCGACGAGGCGGTGGCCGCCTTGACGCGGATCCAGTCGGGCTTTTTCAGGCGCTCGAAGTCGGCCACCGGCACGATCTTGATCGGGATGCGCGAGGTCTTGCTGGCGCCCTTCTGTTTTTCGCTGGCGTTGTAGGCGGCTGCGGAGGCGATGCCGGTATCGATTTCGGAAGTCATAGGCTCGTTGCCCTCACGGGCTGTCAGTTGGTTTGTTCGGGTCTGGCTGGACGCCCTCGGGTGCCAGCTGATCGACCAGGGCCTGGGCCAGCGCCCGCTGTACATCGTGCAGCGGCACCTCGACGCCCATCGTGCGCATATCGACTGTGACCAGTCCGGAGTAACCGCACGGATTGATCCAGGTAAACGGTGCCAGGTCCATCGCCACGTTCAGCGATACGCCATGGTAGGTGCAACCATTGCCGCGTACTTTCAGACCCAGCGCGGCGATCTTGGCGCCTTTGCGCGGACCGTCTGCGATATAGATGCCGGGTGCACCGGCAACACGCTCACCGCCAAGATTATACGCCCCCAACACATCGATCACCGCCTGTTCGATTTTTTCGACAAACTGGCGCGCGTACAGCTTGCCGCCCGGCTTGTTGCGGCGCAGGTCCATTAACAGATAGATCACGACCTGGCCGGGACCATGGAAGGTCACTTCGCCGCCACGGTCGGTCTGGATCACCGGGATGTCGTGCGGAGCCAGCACGTGCTCGCGGTCGGCGCCCAGGCCCAGCGTGAACACCGGCGGATGCTGGACGATCCACAGCTCGTCGCGCGACTCGGGCGTGCGCGCGTCGGTGAAGGCGCGCATCGCGGCGAAGGTGGGCTCGTAGTCGGCTTGGCCGAGATCGCGAATCAGGGGAGAGGTCGATGACATCGGATACGAACGCTGTTACAGGACCATCTTGACCATCGGGTGCGTCGACAGCGTGCGGTACACCTCGTCGAGCATTTCGCGGCTGGTGGCGCGGATGGTCACGGTCAGGCCCGTGTAGTTGCCCTTGGCCGACGGCCGGGTTTCCAGCTTGCTCTCGTCGAAGGTCGGATCGAGCTGGGTCACCAGCGCCACAATGGTCGGGGCGAAGTCGATGTGGCTCGCGCCCATCACCTTGATCGGAAAGTCGCTCGGGTATTCGATGAGGGAATCTTTGGGGTCCATGGCTGAAATCCTGTGCAAAAGCGCATTGTAGCCAATACCGGCGGTTTCGCCCCGGGGGTGGGCCGAAAACCGCCGGTATCGGTCAGCGCTCGTCGCGCGACACCCCGCGCGCGTCGGTGTTGGCGCGCTGGTCGTTGTTGCGCTGCGCCGGGGTGAACGCGGGCGCCGACGGCTGCGGGCGCGGCGCTGGCGGGGCCACCATCTGCGGCGGCGTGGCGGGCCGTTGCGGCGCGTTCAGCATCGGACCGGGCTCGGGCCGCTGCTGTGGGCGCGATTCTTGCCGCGATTCGGGACGCGATTCCGGCCGCGCAAACACCGGCGCATCGGTCGACATGACCGGCTGTCGCTGACTGCGTTCGGCCTGCTCGCGCATGCGCTCGCGCCCGATCCGCTCACGGTCGTTGCGCTCGACCTGGAAGCGCATGCGGTCCATCTGGTTGCGGTTCTCGAACTCGCGGCCCATGCGTTCACGCTCGCCCTGCTCGCGCAGCGCCCGTTCCTGGCCGTCCATGCGCTCGCGCGCCAGCCGCTCGCCATTATTGCGTTCGCGCGTGAGCCGTTCCTGCTCGCCGCGTTCGCGCGCCTGCTGCTCGAACTGCATGCGTTCGAGGCCGGGGCGCTCAACGCCGTTACGCTCGACGCCGTTACGCTCAACATTCGCGCGCTCGAGCAGGTCGCGCCGGTCGCGGTTCCAGCCGGCGCGCGCCACCAGTGGCGGCGGCGGCGCGCTGCCCGGCGTGCCGGGCGCCAGCTGCTCCGGACGGTTCGGACGCGGCGCACGCGGGACGATCACCGGACCACGCCCGCCAAATTGGTCGCGCGGCACGACGGTCAGGCCATTGTGGCGACCTGGCTGCTGTTGCTCGCGACGGGTGGCATGGCGCCAGTCGTTCAGGCGACGCAGACGCTCGCCCGACAACCGATAGCCCGGCTCATAGCGGTCATAAGGGCTGAGTGGATACCAGCCATGCGCCGCCAGGTTGCGCGACTGGAAGCCGACATTCCAGTTGCTGCCGCCCACCCAGCCAACCAGCGCCGGCGACCATACCGGCCGCCGCTCGAGACGCCCCGGCGCCCAGGCCCAGCGATCCCGGACCTGCACCCAGCGCCCGTAGTGGAAAGGCGCATACCCCCACGGCGCGTTGTCAACCCAGGTCCAGCCCCATGGGGCGATGAAGGTCCAGCTGCCGTCGCGGTAGGGCGTCCAGTCGGCGGCCACCTGCGGGGTCCACAGGCTGCCATAGTCCGAACTGGTGCTCCAGCTGCCGTAGCGGTCGAGTTCTTCGTAGCCGGTCATCTCGGTGCCGATATGGCGCGAAGACTGCGCTGCCACCAGAGCCTGGTCGCGCGTGAGCGACCAGTCGTCGAAGTTGTCGCGCTGCGCCTGCAGCGTGCGCACGTCCTCAATACGCACCTGGGCCGCGCGGCCGCTACGCACGGTCAGGCTGGCGCCGGCGCCATCCACCTGCGCTTGCCCATCGAGCACGCTCACGAGGCTTGTATCGCGCTCACGCTCGGCGTCCACGCGCAGGCGTCCCGGCTGCGTCAGGCGCACGGTGGCTTGCGCGGTGCGCAGCTCGAACTCGGGCACGACGTCGACGTTCATGACGCGCACGCTGACGCTGCCGTAATGCAAACGCAGGCGCAGGCTGTCGTCATCCAGTTCGGTCACCTCGAGCGAGCTGTCGCCGTCGAGCCGGATGGCGGTGGAGCCGATCCGCAGCTCGGTGCGCGCACCACGCGCGGTGGAAATCAGGTTGCGCGACGTGATCGGCCAGTTCAGTTGCGCCGGTGACGATTCGGCCCCGACGTCGCCGCCGATATCGACCTTGCCCTGCACCAGCGAGATGCGCCCGACCCGACCCGGGGCCTCGGCCAGTTGCGTCTCGTCCTGAAACTGCGCCTGCATCTGTCCCTGTTCGAGCGCGTCGGTCTGCAGCACCGTTTGCGCGGGCACGGACGTGGAAAATGCCGCCAGTACGAGCAGTGCGGCGGTCGGGGCGAAACGATGGGTCATGGTGGTGCTCCGGAGGGGAACGCAGACGGAAAAGTACCAAGGCATTACAACGCGCGCCCGCTGGCGGGGCAACGCGCCTTACAAACAGTTGCATCTGACGGCAGACCGGCGCGTCAGCCCGGCTGGCGCTTGACGAAAAACAGCATCGAGCCGATCACCACCAGCACCGCGCCGAACACGCGGTTCTGCAGTTTCATGTGGCGCGGATCGCGCATATAGCGCTGCATCGACGCGGCCAGCGCGGCGTAGCAATGCATGACGACCGAATCGATGACGACCATCGTCACGCCCAGGATCGCCAGTTGCGTGAGCAGCGGGGCGTCTTTCGAAATGAACTGGGGCAGCACCGCGACCATGAAGATGATGCCCTTCGGGTTGGTGGCGTTGGTCAGGAAGCCCGTCAGCACGCGGCGCCCGAACGGTGGATGCGCTTCCAGGCCAACGGTCGATGCGGTGGGGCCGGGCGCAGGCGCGGCGCGCCACTGGCTTACGCCCAGGTAGATCAGGTACAACGCGCCGACCACCTTGACGATCGTGAACGCGACCGAGGATGCCAGCAGGAGCGAACCAACACCGGCACCGGCGATGATCAAGACCAGCACCAGGCCCAGTTGCAGGCCCAGCACGGTGGCGCTGGCTTTCTTGAGGCCATACGCCAGACCGTGCGACATCGACAGCACCGCACCGGAACCGGGCGAAATGGCGATCAGGGAACCAGCGATGACGAAGGCGATCCAGGTGGCGAAGCTCATGGTGGCAGGTAGGGAATGGGGAACAGCGGGGAGGGTGGACGACGGGACGTCACTGCATCAGCCTCGCGCGCGACCCGCACAGGGCCGCGGCACAAGGCCGGAGGATGGTGCTTACTTCTTTTTGGTCGGGTTGACCGACGCCTTCAGGGTCGCGCCAGCCGAGAAACGCGGGCTCTTCGACGCCGCGATCTTGATCACTTCGCCGGTGGCAGGATTGCGACCCTTGCGCGCGGCGCGCTTCGTCACCGAGAAGGTGCCGAAACCGGTGATGCCGACCGTGTCGCCTTTTTTGAGGCGCTCGGTGATGATCTCGAGGATCGTGTTCACGGCCACGCCAGCGGCAGCACCGGACATCTCGGTACGCTTCGCGAATTCTGCGATCAGTTCGCCTTTTTTCATAAATCCCTCCGGGGTTAAAAGAGCGGGAAGATTAGCATAAATATTGCCAAGTGTAATGCCGCGCCAGGAGGGAAATCTGAAAGGAAGCCTTATGCGACGCCAGTTTCGCCAATCGGGCCGTTCAAACGGTTACGCAGCGCGGCGTTGATCAGGGTCTGGTATCCGGTGCCACAACGCTCGGACAGGGTGCGAAATTCATTCAGTACTTCGTCGTCGAGATAGATGGTGATGCGGGTCTTGCGCTTGGGAGGACGGACACGGCGAACGGGAGTGGCGGCCTGGATCGAATCGGTGTTCATGGGATCTCCTTCGTGATGGGGGACGAGGCTGCAGCACCGCAACCTTCAGCATGGACAATACGTACAACGCGTGCGGCGCGGACGGCAAAAGCGACGAGATGCAGATTGGCGGGGGTGAAACGCAAAAACCGGCGCTGAACCGTGTAGGTACTTTACGTCGCCTCGGTTACTATCATTGCAACTTAATTTTGAAGGAGCACGACCCATGGCTGGAGCAAGTTTACTGACCTTACTGGACGATATCGCCGCCGTCCTCGACGACGTTGCCGTGATGAGCAAGGTCGCCGCCAAGAAAACCGCTGGCGTCCTTGGCGACGATCTGGCGCTCAATGCGCAGCAAGTCACGGGCGTGCGCGCCGAACGCGAACTGCCGGTGGTCTGGGCGGTGGCCAAAGGCTCGTTCGTCAACAAGGCGATCCTGGTGCCCGCCGCGCTGGCGATCTCGGTGTTCCTGCCGTGGCTCATCACGCCGCTCCTGATGATCGGCGGCGCATTCCTGTGCTTCGAGGGCGCCGAAAAGCTCGCGCACAAATTCCTGCACAGTGCTGAAGAAGATGCGCAGCACAAGGCCGCGCACGTGGCGGCGGTGGCCAATCCCGAGGTCGACCTGGTCGCACTGGAAAAAGAAAAAATCAAGGGCGCCGTGCGCACCGACTTCATCCTGTCGGCCGAGATCATCGTGATCTCGCTGGGCACCCTGGTGGGCGTCGCGTTCGGCCAGCAGGTCGCCGTGCTGGTGACCATCGCCATCGCAATGACGATCGGCGTGTACGGCCTGGTGGCCGCCATCGTCAAGATGGATGACGCCGGTCTGCACCTGAGCAAGAGCCAGAACGGCGCCGCGCGCGGCCTGGGCAAAGGCTTGCTGGCGTTCGCGCCGCGCCTGATGAAGGTGCTGTCGGTGGTTGGTACCGCCGCCATGTTCATGGTTGGCGGCGGCATCATTGCCCACGCCATTCCTGCCGTGCACCACTTCGCGCAAACCATGGCCGCCGGCGTGGCCGACGTGCCGGCCGTCGGCGGCGTGCTGGCGTTCCTGGTCCCGACCCTGATCGATGCGCTGGTCGGCGTGATCGTGGGCGCAATCATCGTCGCTGTGGTGACGCTGGTGCAGCGCATGCGGGGCAAGAAAGGCTGACGTGCTGGCACAGCTGCGAGCGTTGATGCAGCCACCGGCCGGCATGGCGTTCGACTTCAGCCAGCCGGCCGGCGAACCGGCACTGGCGCCGGCCGGCGGCATCACCTGGCAGGTGTTTGCCAACCCGGTCGCGCTGTTCGTCGGCGGGGTGACGGCAGTACTGCTCGAACTGGCCGAACCGTCGGTGCGCACTGGCGTCTGGGACCACAGCAGCTTCCGGCGCGACCCGGCCCTGCGCCTGCGCCGCACCGGCTTTGCCGCGATGATGACGGTGTATGGGCCCCGCTCGGCGGCCGAACAACTGATCGCGAACGTGGTGCGCATCCACCGCCACGTGCACGGCACCACGCCGGCCGGCGTGCCGTACCACGCGAACGATCCGCGCCTGCTCGACTGGGTGCAGGCGACGGCCACTTTTGGCTTTACCGAGGCGTTTCACCGCTATGCGCGCAGTTTGTCGGCATCTGAAAAAGATGCGGCGTTCGCCGAGGTGCAGGAGGCGGCGCGGTTGTATGGTGCGACGGGTGCCCCGCGCTCTTGGGCCGGGTGGGAAGCCACGCTGGCCGGCATTGCGCCCAGCCTGGAGGGCTCGGCCATCCTGGCCGATTTCATTCATATCATGGGCGAGGCGTCCATCCTGCCGGCGCCCCTGCGGCCGCTCCAGCATCTGCTGGTACGCGCCGCCATCGAGATCACACCGCAACCGGTGCGCTCGCTGCCGCAGCTACGCGGCAATGGCCTGCGCCCGGGCGAGGCCACGCTGGTGCGGGCCCTGGCGCGCGGCGCCGGCTTGCTGCCACTGGGCGACACGCCACCGGCGCAGGCCGCCCGGCGGCTGGCGACAGCCAGGCCGCACCACTAGACCACCATCACTTCGGCGGCTGATTACGCCGCAAGAACATCGAGCCCAGCGCCATGCCGACGGCAATCGACGTGTAGACCACACCCAGCGACTTGTTCGACAGGCGTTTCTGGTAGCCCGGCTGCAGTGGCCGTGGCGCGAGCTTGTGATCGGTGAAGGCGGCAAATGCCGACGTTGCCGCTGCCGAGGCCAGGACGGCGGACGGGTTTTTCTGATCGAGCACGCCGCCCATCACACGCTCGAACACGAGCGCCCAGACAGTGGCGCTGGCATGGTGAATCAACAGACCGGGCACCGTGTAGCGAAGCGAGAAGCGGTCGCGGAAGCTGGCTTTGCGGCCGTGCACATAGTGGCTGACGGCATTGGTTGCGGCATAAGGGCTGCCGGTTTCTTTCTTTGCGACCAGCGCCATGGCGACCGTCGAGACAATACTCGAGGCCGCACCGGAGACAAGTGCGCGCTGTATTACCGTATATTTCATACAATCCTCTTTTCGATCGCGTAAAGGGTACAACGGATGCGGATTTTGCTGACGGGTGCAAGCGGGTTTGTTGGGCAACACTTGTTGCAAGCGTTGCTGACCGAAGGCCACCACGTCGTGTGTGCGGTGCGTCATCCCGAAACGAGCGACGACCCACGCCTCAGCTATATCCATGCTGATTTCACCAACGATAACAATAAATCAACCTGGCTGTCGCGCCTCTCTGGAATCGACGCCGTGATCAACACGGTGGGCATTTTTCGCGAGAGCGGCCGCCAGACGTTTGTCCGCCTGCACAAGGAAACGCCGCGCGCCCTGTTTGCCGCCTGCGCCGAATCGCACGACGTGCAGATGGTGATCCAGCTGTCCGCGCTGGGCGCCGATCGCGAGGGCACCACGCCGTATCACGTGTCCAAGCGCGAGGCCGACGACTACCTCGCGTCGCTGCCGCTGCGTTCCTACATCGTCCAGCCGTCGCTCGTGTATGGCCGCGACGGCGCCAGCGCGCGCGCCATGCGCACGCTGGCCAGCATGCCGTTCACACTGCGCTTCGGGAGCAAGGCGCAGCTGGTGCAACCGATCCACGTGGACGACCTGGTGGCCGCCATCATCGGCCTGTTCAAGCACCGGCTGCCGATGGCGCCGGACGGCGGCGCGACGATGCGCGTGCCGCTGGTGGGGCCGCAGGCGATGCCCTTCACCGAGTACCTGGCCACCCTGCGCCGCGCGATGGCGATGGGCCGCCAGCCGGTGCTGCACTTGCCAGGACGCGTGGCCCGCCTGGCCGCGGGCTTCGCGGGCCTGCTGCCAGGTTCGCTGCTGGATCGCGACGCCCTGAAGATGCTCGATCACGACAACAGCGCCGACGCGACGCTCACGGCCAACCTGATCGGCCATCCGCCACGGCCCGTCAGTGCATTCATCCAGGACGCCGAGTGCGAGCGTGCGCGCGCCAAGCTTGGCTGGCTGCTGCCGGTCCTGCGCTACAGCATTGCCGCGGTCTGGATCATCGCGGCGATCGTCTCGCTTGGCCTGTTCCCGATCGAGGACAGCCTCGCGCTGCTGGCGCAGGCCGGCGTGCCGCCGGAGCTGCAGCTGCCCACGCTGTACGGCGCGGCGGGGCTGGATCTGCTGCTGGGACTGGGCACGTTGTTCCTGGCGCGGCGGCGCTGGCTGTGGGTGACGCAACTGGGCGTGGTGGCACTGTGCAGCGCCGTGATCGCCTTCACGCTACCCCAGCTTCTGGTGCAGCCGTTCGGGCCCCTGGTCAAGAACCTGCCGCTGCTGGCGGCGCTCTGGCTGCTGTACCACCTCGATGAAAAATAACGCTTTCAACTGACACAGGAGCACCCATGCGGGCATACCAAATTCTTCACGGCGCCACCATCGACGGCCTGCAAGCCATCGAGTATCCGGTGCGCGACCTTGGCCTGGGCGAAGTGCGCATTCGCGTGCACGCCGTTGCGCTCAACTATCGCGACCTGATGGTCGCGTCCGGGAACTACCTGGTCTCGGTCGACGATCCGATCATCCCGTGCTCGGACGGCGCCGGTGAAGTGCTGGCCGTCGGGCCGGGCGTCACGCGCGTGCAGGTGGGCGACCGCGTGGCCGGTTCGTTCTTTCCGTTCTGGCACGAGGGCGCACCGACGCCCACCAAGATCCGCAATGGCCTGGGCGGCGACATCGACGGCATGCTGGCCGAAGAAGTCGTGCTGCACGAGGATGCGCTGGCAATTGTCCCGGCGGGCCTGAACTTCATCGAGGCGGCCACGATGCCCTGCGCGGCAGTCACCGCGTGGAATGCCATCTTCGTCTCGAGCAATCACGTCAAGCCCGGCGACACCGTGCTGCTGCTGGGGACGGGCGGCGTGTCGATCCTGGGCCTGCAACTGGCGTGCGCGGCCGGCCTGCGCACGATCGTGACGTCGTCGAGCGACGAGAAGCTGGCGCGCGCACGCGAACTGGGCGCGCACCACACGATCAACTACACCACGATCCCCGAATGGCAGGACGAAGTGCTGCACCTGACCCATGGCGTGGGCGCGCAGGTGGTGCTGGAAGTGGGCGGCCAGGGCACCGTGAACCGGTCGGTGGCGGCGGTGGCGATGGGCGGCACGGTGGCCGTCATTGGTGGCGTGAGCGGCTTTGGCGGCGAAGTCAATCCAGCGGCGCTGCTGGCCAGCGCCAAGCGCCTGGTGGGCGTGCACGTGGGCAGCCGCGCGATGCTGGAGGACGTGATGCGCTTCGTCGATGCGAGCGGTGTCAAGCCGGTGATCGATCGCGTGTTCCCGTTCGGCCAGGCGCAGGATGCGTACCGCTATCTGGCGTCCGGTGCGCACTTTGGCAAGGTCGTGATCGACGTGACCAAAGCCGCGTAATCAGCGGCGCAGGCGTGGCACCAGCTCGATTTCAAACAGCTTGGGCCACAGCTTGCCGGTGACGAACAGGCGCTTGCCTTGTTCGTCCCAGGCGATGCCGTTCAGGACCGCGTCCGTGGATGTCGTGCCGCGCGCTTCGGGCGGCAACAGGCCGGTCAGGTCGATCAGGCCAAGCACCTTGCCGCTGTCGGGATCGATGCGCAGGATGAGGTCAGTGCCCCAGACATTCGAGTACAGCTCACCGTTTACCAGTTCGAGCTCGTTCAGGCGCGGCACCGGCTGGCCCTCGGCCGTGACCTGGATGCGGCGCAGCTCTTTCATCGTCTTCGGATCGAGGATGCGAATGGAAGCGCTGCCGTCGCTCATGTACAGCTGCTTCGCGTCGCCCGCCAGGCCCCAGCCTTCGCCTTCGTACTTGAATTGCTGTTTGAGCTTGAAGGTCTTGAGGTCGAACACGTAGCCGACCTGCGACTGCCAGGTCAGGCCAACCAGCGTGTTGCCAACGGCAGTGGAACCTTCACCAAACACATCGGCCGGCAAAGCGGCCTTCTGCACCACCTTGCCCGTTTTGAGTTCGACCTTGCGGATCGTCGACTGGCCGATCTGGCCGGTGCTTTCATACAGGTAGCCGTCGCGGTAGGACAGGCCCTGCGTGAAGGCTTGCGGGTCGTGGGGATAGGTGTTCTTGACGACGAAGCCATAGACCGGCGGCGCAGCCTGGGCGCTGCTGGCGACGACGATGGCGGCGATGGCAAAGGTGGTGAGCTGTTTCAGCATGGCGGGTCGGGAGGAAAGCGGCAACAGACTGTAGCACGAAGCCCCGGCGGTTGTTCGGCAGGCTTGCTACACATACGCCAGCAGCCGCCCGCAGGCGATGACGGCGATCCAGAGCAGCAGCGACAGCGCCGCATGCAGCCGGGCGCGTAGCGGCGCTTTGGCGGGCCACGATGCGGCCGCGCGCCATGGTCCGAAATGAAATGCCAGCGCATTGCCGCCCGCCGCACCGAGCAGCACCAGCTTGAGCAGAAATACCCGGTTGTCCAGGAGCTCGGGCTGGGTCGAGAACAGCAGCACGCCACTGGGCACGATCAGCAGCAGCGCGGCCCACGACCAGGGCAGCAGGTGGCGCGCCAGCGCTAGTACGGGCAGTGCGCGGCCAAAGCCGAGCAGACGCAGGTCGAACATGGCCACCGCACCTACCAGCACCGTAAAGCCCACGATGTGGACGATCTCGACGAGCGGGTACAACCAGGCGCCGTCGCGCAAGGCTTGCGCCGGCGGGGTCGATGCGAGCCACGCCGCCGCCGCGTGGGCGGCGCTCAGCGCAGCTCCGTCACCTTGTCGCCCACCGTGATGCGTTCGGCGCGCAGTTCGGCGGGCTTGGTGCGGCTCGGGTAGCCGGCGACGGTGACGGTGCCGCCGACGGCCAGCATGTCCCTGGCCAAGCCGCGGTTTTCCATCCGGCCGGGTGGGGCCAGCACGACGAGCCAGGTTTTGTCCGGCGTCTTGAGTCGGACGTAGCCGTGAGGCTGGCGGTAACCCGATTCCTCGATGGTCCCGGTCAGCTGCTGTGGGCGGGTGGCGTCGTACTCGCTCCAGCCGTGGTGGGCGGCGGCGCTGGCGGACATGGCGAGCAGCAGGGTGGCCAAAAGAGGTGTGCGTTTCATGGGCGGCTCCGGTAAAGGTGACTCGACGAATGCAGCGCCAGCATATGCCCGTGATGCGGATTCGGGCGCACGGTTCCTGGGCACAGGATGCGTGTACGATGTGCTCTCACCAACGCTTCAGGAGTGGGACATGCCGATATGTCGTGCGGCCACTGCGGCCGATCTTGCAGCCTTGTGGGTGCTGCGCACACGGGCCGTGCGGGCCAGTTGCGCGGCGCATTATCCGGCGGCCGTGATCGAAACCTGGTGCGCCAGTGCGCCGCCGGCGTCGTTCCCGGTACTGGTCAGGCTCGGGGGTGCCATGGTGGCGGAAGAAGATGGTGAGCTGGCCGGTTTCGCGGTGCTCGATCTGGCCAGCGGCGAAGTCGATGCTGCATTTGTCGATCCGGCGCATCAGGGTCGCGGGATTGCGCTGGACTTGCTGCAACGGCTCGACGTGCTGGCGCAAGAATGCGGCTTGCAGCGCCTGTTCCTGTCGGCGTCGCTCAATGCGGTGGCGTTCTATGAGCGCGCCGGCTTCGTGCGGGTGCGCGACGAGGTGTACGCGCATCGCAGCGGGATCGGCATCGCGTCCGTGTTCATGGAAAAAATGCTGTCACCCGCATGCGATGGCGGGGTACTGCGCGCAGCGGTCAGATGAAGGTGAACGTCGCCTCTTGCGTCAGGCGCGACTTCGGCAAACCCGCATTGAAGTCGGCTGGCGACGAGTAACCGAAGCTCACCAGCACCAGGCTGGTCAAGCCCTTCTCGTTCAGGCCGAATTCGGCGTCGAGGATCTTCTGGTCGAAGCCTTCCATCGGCGTTGCATCGATCTCCAGCGTGGCCGCGCCGACCAGCGCGGTGCCCAGCGCCAGGTAGACCTGCTTCTCGAGCCACTGGGCCACGTCCTTGGTGCCGTAGCGGTGCTGGTTAACATAGCCGCGGCGGGTGGCGTCCTGGCCGGCGCGCGCCTGCGCGTCGCGAAAGCGCCCGTCGCGTTCTTCCTGCTCCAGTACCGCCTCCAGGTGCGCTTCGTCCATGTCGACGCGGGCGCACAGCACGATCACGTGCGACGCATCGTTGACCTTGGCGGCGTTGTAACCATAGCCGCCCTGGGTCGCCTTGGCGATGCGCGCGCGGCCTTCGGGTGTGTTGGCGACGATGAAGTGCCATGGCTGCGAATTGACCGACGACGCGCTGCTACGCAGCAGGCCATACACCTGCTGCATCACCTCTTCGGGGATGCGGCGCTCGGTATCGTAGGCTTTGGCGGTATGGCGTTTCCTGGCGGCCGACAGAATGTTCATGGTGGTCCTTTCGCGTTCACGGGTGTTCGTGGATTGTTCAATCCACGATGGTAAGCGATTCCGGCGTCAGAAGTTTTCGAGGACGATTTTTCCGATCGCCTTGCCGCTTTCGATCAGCGCATGCGCGCGGCGCAGGTTATCGGCCGTGATCGGGCCGAAGTGCTCGCCCAGGGTCGTGGTCAGGCGGCCGTCGTCGACCATGTCGGCCACGCGGTTCAGCAGCTCGTGCTGGCGCACCATGTCGGGTGTGCCGAACAGCGAGCGCGTAAACATCAGCTCCCAGTGCAGCGAGATTGACTTGCGCTTGAGCGGGACCGCGTCGAGCGTGGCCGGATCGTCGATCAGCGCCAGCTGACCCTGCGGCGCGAGGGCATCGATGATGTCGGCGTAGTGGTGGTCGGTGTGGGTCAGGCTGATGACGATGTCGACCTGGTCGAAGCCCAGTTCGGCCAGCTGCGGCTGCATCGGCCGCGTGTGGTCGACGGTATGGTGCGCACCCAGTTTGGTGACCCATTCGCGCGTCGCATCGCGCGAAGCGCTGCCGATGACGGTCAACCCGGTGAGCTGGCGCGCAAGCTGGATCAGGATCGAGCCAACACCACCAGCCGCGCCGATGACCAGCAGCGATTTGCCGGCCCCGCCGCCTTCGGGCACGCGCAGGCGATCGAACAGCAGCTCCCAGGCGGTGATCGACGTCAGGGGCAGGGCAGCCGCTTCGGCAAAGCCGAGCGTACGGGGCTTCTTGCCAACGATACGCTCATCGACCGCCTGGAACTGGCTGTTGGAACCGGGGCGGATGAGCGAACCGGCATAAAACACCTCATCGCCCGGCGCGAACAGCGTGACACTGTCGCCAACCGACTGCACGACACCACTGGCATCCCACCCGAGCACCCGCGGCTCAGTCACCGCCACGCCAAGGCGAATCTTGGTATCGACCGGATTGACCGACACCGCGCGCACCTCGACCAGCACATCATGCGGCCCCGCCACCGGCATCGCCAATTCCACCTCAACAAGCGCCTTCGGATCATCGATCGGCAGCCCGTGCTGCGTATAAACAATTGCTTTCATTTCTTCTCCTAAAAACAAACAATTAGGGTCAGAGTCGAATTGTTTGACAACTTCAGTTAATCAATTCTTTTTCAATTCAACTCTGACCCTAGTTGATTTGCAATATCTGAAACCAAGCTCATGGTTAAAGTTACATCGTGCGGAAATTGAATCAATTGCTCATTAATTCTACTCTGACCCTAATTGTTTAAAGGGGTAACCCGGCATAAAACGATGGCTATGAAAAACTAAATTCAACCACGAAATTAAGTCATCCTTGAACACATCAACTTCAAAGAAAACAAATAGGGTCAGAGTCGAATTGTTTGTCAATTTTTGAAAATAAATTGAAAATTAATTCGACTCTGACCCCAATTAAAGCTGATGCATGTTCAAGTGATTCAACGCTGCTGACGCTGCAACATTTACTAGCTTGATACAGGGATATTGCTTATTAATTCTACACTGACCCTCATTGTTTAGGGGGTGGTGCGTTTGACGATGGTGCCGTTTTGGATGACGACGGCGGGGGCTTCCAGCAGGCGCACGTTGACGGTTGGGTCGCCTTGGACGGCGACCAGGTCGGCGTAGCGGCCGGGTTCGATGATGCCGACGTCTTTGCGTGCCAGTGCTTCGGCGGCGTTGATGGTCGCGCTCTGGATTGCTTGCAGTGGCGTCATGCCGTACTGGACCATGACGGCGAACTGCTTGCCGTTGCCGCCGTGCGGGTGGACGCCGGCGTCGGTGCCGTAGACCATTTTCACGCCGGCTGCATGCGCGCGCTTGAAGTTCTGGCGCTGCAGTTCCGTCACTTCGCGGTCCTTGCGCAGATTGTCTTCCAGGACGCCGTTCTTCTTGCCCTCAAGCGCCGTGTAGCTGCCGTTGTAGATGTCCATCGACAGCCACGCGCCATGCTTCTTGGCCAAGGCGATGCCTTCGTCGTCGATCAGGCTGGCATGTTCGATCGTGTTCACGCCGGCTCGGATGGCGTCCTTGATGCCGGCGGCGCCGTGCGCGTGCGCGGCGACCTGCAGGCCCCACTGGTGCGCTTCTTCGACTGCTGCGCGCAGTTCGGCGAGGTTCATCTGCTGCTGGCCCGGCTCGGTGTTGCGCGAGAACACGCCGCCCGTGGCGCAGACCTTGATGACCTGGGCGCCGTACTTGCGCAGCGAGCGCACCGATTTGCGCACTTCGTCCGGACCGTCGGCGTTGTACGGGCCTTTCTGGTCCATCGATGGCGGGAAGTAGGTGCTGTCGCAGTGGCTGCCGGTTGGGCCGAACGACCAGGCGGCGGGGATGATGCGCGGACCGCGCACCTTGCCGGCGGCGATCGCCTGGCCCAGGCCGACGTCGTTCCAGTCGGCCGCGCCCAGATTGCGCACCGTGGTAAAGCCCGCGTCGAGCGTCTTGCCTGCATGCGTCACGGCCAGCGCCGACCAGAAGCGGTCGTTGTATTCGAGATTGCTGTAGCCACCGTAAGTGGGGTCGGAATCGAGGTGGACGTGCATGTCGATCAGGCCGGGCAGCAGCGTCATGCCCGGCAGGTCGATGCGCGTGGCGGCTTCGCCAGCGGCTACCGCACCACCTGCGCCTCCTGCACTACCCGCGCGCCCGATGCTGACGACTTTGCCGTCGCGTACCAGGATCTCGGGCTTGTCGATCATGCGGCCGGTTTTCACGTCCAGCAGCCGCTCGGCGCTGATGATGACGTCGGCGGCGTGTACGCCGGACCAGCCCAGGGTGGCCATGCACAGGGCCATCAGATTCAGTGCCAAACGGTTCTTGCGGTTCAAGCCAGCTCCTCGAAATTGGATGGACAAAATGCAACTTTACACCGCCAGGCACCCGGTCCATCCACTTTTTTTGCTGCCTCAGCTGTCGAGGACGAGCAGCACCGCCAGCACCAGCATCACGGCGCCCGTGAGCGCCTCGATCACGCGCCACACGCCCGGTCGCGCCAGTGTCGATGCAAAGCGCCGTGCCCCCAGGCCGATCGCTGAAAACCACAGCGCGGAAGCCGTGATCGCCCCCAGCGCAAACGAACTGCGCTCGCTCGCGGCCAGGCTGCTGCCGACCGCCCCCAGCAGCACCACGGTGTCCAGATACACGTGCGGATTGAGCAGCGACAGCGCCAGCACGGTTGCCAGCGCCGCGCCCAGCGTCTGCGCCTGCGCTGCCGCGTCGCCAGACAAGGTCGCGCCGCCACGCCAACTGCTCGACCAGCAGCGCAGCCCGTACCAGACCAGGAACGCGGCGCCCCCGTAGCGCGCCAGCGGCATCAGGATCGGCGACGCTTCGATCAGCGCGCCCAGGCCACTGGTGCCGGCTGCGATCAGGATCGCATCGACGACGATGCAAGTGGCCACCGTCGGCAGCACGTGCCGGCCCCGCACTGCGGTGCGCAGCACGTGCGCGTTCTGGGCGCCGATGCCCATGATGAGACCAGCGCCCAGGCCCAGCCCCTGAAGATAGATCTGTTGCGAAAACATGGCAGCCTCCGAGCGAAAGCAGCCACTATTCCAGCTCATGGGGTCCACTTCAATTATATTCATGATTATTCACGCACCGTAAGAAACGCTAATGATGAAGCTCGACCCTCGCCGCAGCGCTGCCTTCCTCGCCGCCATCGACGCCGGCAGCCTGGAAGCCGCCGCCGCCCAGCTCAGGATCACGCCATCGGCCGTCTCGCAGCGCATCTCGGCGCTGGAGCAGGACATGGGCACGCCGCTGCTGGTACGCAGCCGGCCATGCCGCCCGACCGCGCCCGGCGCGCGGCTGCTGCAATACCTGCGCCGCTCCACGCTGCTCGAATCGGAGTTTCTGGCCGAGATGGCGGGCGACCCGGGCCCGGCGCGCGTGACGCTGGCCGTCAACAACGACACGCTGGCAACCTGGCTGCTGCCCGTGCTGGCGCCCATCCTGATCGACGAAGGGCTGCTGGTCGAGTTCATCCTCGACAACCAGGGCCACACGTTCTCGCTGCTCGAAGGCGGCCATGCGGTGGCCTGCATCTCGGGCGAGCCGGAACCGATGCGCGGCTGCAGCGCCAGCCTGCTCGGCGTGATGCGCTACCGGCTGGTGGCCTCGCCCGCGTTCGCGCAGCGCTGGTTCCCCAACGGGATCACGCGCGCCACCGCGCAAGTCGCGCCGCTGATGGTCTTCGATCGCAAGGATGCGATGCAGTCATCCTTCCTGCTCACGCAATTCGGGCTGCCGGAAGGCGCGTACCCGTTTCACTACGTGCCGGCCAGCGATCCGTTCGCGGAAAGCGTGCGCCTCGGACTGGGTTACGGCATGCTGCCGCACGAGCAGTGTGCGGCGCTGCTGCAGACCGGCGAGCTGGTCGACCTGTCGCCCGCCATCGCACACGACGTGCCGCTGTACTGGCACGCGTGGCGCATCCAGCCGCCGCGGCTCGAACGCATGGGCGCGGCGCTGCTCAAGGCCGCGGGCGCTGCGCTGCTGCCGCTCGCGCAGCCTTGAACAGCGCCGCCGGAGCGCCACCCCGATGCGGGCAGGCGCCGCAATGAAAAAAGGCCGGCTGCGCTAGCAGCCGGCCTTTCAGGTCAGGCAAATATCAGATCAGGCGATCATGAACCGATACGGCCACCGTCGTTCTTGGTGATGACCAGCGTCGCCGAACGCGGACGCTTGCCCGCGCCGTAGCCGGCGTTGGCTGGCCACTGGCTCGTGTACTTCGTGACGTCGCCAATGTTGGCGGCAGCGGTGTTCTCACCCGGGTGCTGGATGTTGACGAACAGCGCCTTGCCATCCGGCGTTTCGGCGATGCCGGTCAGCTCGCAGCCTTTCGGCCCCACCAGGAAGCGCTTGAGCGTGTCCGCCGTGGCGGCCTTGCCCACATAGGTGTCGACGTTCAGGACCGAGCCGTCGGCCTTCGCGTTCGGCACGGTGACCTTCTTGCCGTCGCCGACCGTGCCTGGCAAACCGGCAAGCATCATGCAGTTGGTGACGTCGGTGTAGGCGCCATCGTCGGTCTGGAACCAGCAGATACCGGTCGAGACGGTGAACGACATGCCGTCCGGGCTCGAGAAGTCCTGGTCCGCGGAGAGGCCGGACAGGTTGATCGTGCTCGCAGCGGCCGCCGCTTCGGCGCCGAACAGGTACACGTCCCAGCTGAAGGTGGTGGCGGTCGAACCGGCGGCGTCTTCCTTCATGCGGATGATGTGGCCGTTCGGATTACCCGACTGGGCGGTGGTGCCCTTCATGTCGGTGTAGGCGCGCGGATTGGCTGCGTCCACGCCGACCTGGCTCGAACCGCTTGGTTCGGCGCGGCGGTTGCTGTTGTTGGTCAGCGTGTAGTAGATCTCGCCGTTGGCTGGGTTGACCGAGCACCATTCAGGACGGTCCATCTTGGTCGCGCCGACGGCATCGGCCGCCAGGCGCGCGTTGACGAACACGTCGGCCTGGTCGGCGAACTTGTAGTTGGCGTAAGCAGCAATCGCGGCGTTGGCGATATTCAGCTCGATCCAGCTGCCCTTGCCGTCGGCATTGAACTTGGCCACATACAGCTTGCCGCTGTCGAGGTATTTGTCGCCGGTGGCGATGCGGTCGGCAGCGATTGCATCGGCCGGGTTCCATGGTGCGCTCGAGACGAATTTGTAGATGTACTCGCCGCGCGAATCGTCACCCATGTAGATGGCCAGCGGCGCGCCGGCCAGCAGGCGGCCAAAGGCGGCGCTTTCGTGCGCGAAGCGGCCCAGCGCGGTGCGCTTTTTCAGTGGACGGGTCTTGTCGTAGGCATCCATCTCGATGATGTAGCCTTCGCCATTGAGTTCATTGCGGTAGTCATCGGTGCCATCCGGCGACGTGCCCGACTTGCTGATGTTCCAGCGTGCGTACTTGTCGTCCGCGCCGCCCGTTTCCCAGCCGTGGCGCGAGGCCGCGCCCTGCGCCATGCCGTAGCGATTGAGCGATGCGACGCTCTTGTCGCCGCGCGCCGCGTTGTCGGTGGCCGAGCGGGTAAAGTAGCCGGCCCAGTTTTCTTCGCCCGACAGATAGGTGTTCCACGGGGTGCGGCCGGTGCCGCAGTTGTTGAGCGTGCCGCGGAATTTGGTGCCGTCCGGCGAGTACTTGGTCTTGACCAGCGCATTGCCGCGCACCGGGCCCGAAATCTGGACTTCGGTCTGCTGGTGCACGCGGCGGTTGAAGTTCGAATTCTGCAGGTATTCCCACTTGCCGTTGTTGGTGCGCACTTCGACGATGGACAGGCCGTGCAGCGCCATTTCCTTGTCGACTTCCAGCGCAGGACGCGGCAGCGTGTTGGTGCCGCCATTGGCGTGCACGAAGAACGAGGCCAGGCCTTCGTTGGTGGTCGCTTCGTGGTTCATGGCCAGCAGGCCACGCGTGACGCCGGTGGTCGAGACGGCGCCGTCGGCGGACAGCGAGAAGAATTCCATGCCGTCGTGGTGGTCGCCCGCGCGGTTTTCGAAATCGGTATCGGTGCCGTCGTTCTTGTAGGCGGCGGTGCCGGCCGCGAGCGGGTCGCCCAGCGCGTAGATCACGCTCGCGGTGTAACCGGCCGGGACAACGACGGTATCGGCCAGGCTCTTGCCGACAGCGGTAAAGCCCAGCAGCTTTTCAACCGGCGCTGGCGGCGTCGTGGCCACTGGTGGTGGGGCCGCTGTGACAGGATCATCATCCGAACCGCCGCACGCGGTCAGGCCGAAGGTGCTCAACAGCGCGGTGGCAGCCGTGGCGGCGCCGCCGCGCAGCATGTTGCGGCGGCTCAGGCGGGCGTTCATGACAGTGCTGAATTGCTCGTTCGACGAGGTATTCAGGTCGATATCGTCATGGTCGGCGCCATGGCGGGCGAGATCGGTCGGCTTGTTCACGGGATGGATCCTGTATTTGTTGTGTGGATAAGGGAAAGCCCGTGAATAGTAGTAAGACAAGATGACGCCTGCGTGACAGTTTGATCACAGTTTGATGACATGAACGGGGAATACGCCACTGCCGGATGCACGGCGCATACATAAACACTGCAAGGTCCCGCCGATCTGGGTAAAATTTCCTGTTGATATTGTTTTAACGTCCTCCCTAGCTGGAGGCATAGCCGGAAGGTCACACATGCAGGAAACCCGCGACACCATGCCGGCACAGGACGCAGTCACCTTCGGCTGGGCGTTGTTCGAAGCCATTCCCGACTGCGTCAAGCTGCTCGACACCGATGGCGCCATCCTCGCGATGAACTGCAATGGCCGCAGCGTGATGGAGATTGACGATATCGACGGGCTGCGCGGCCAGCCCTGGATAGCATTCTGGCCAGCCGAATCCCAGGATGCCGTGCGCGCGGCGCTGGAGACGGCGCGCGCCGGCGGTATCGGCCATTTCGTTGCCGCCTGTCCCACCGCCAAAGGCACGCCCAAGTGGTGGGACGTGGTGATCACGCGCACCGCCAGCCACGATGACCTGCGCGCCCATCTGCTCGTGATCTCGCGCGACATCACGCAGCAGCGCAACGCCAGCGAAGAGCGCGAACAGCTGCTGTGCCAGCTGCAGGCCGCAAACATCGAGAGCGAACGAATGGTCGCGCAGCTGCGCGCCAGCGAAGAACGCTACCGCACCCTGTTCAACTCGGTCGACGAAGGCTTCTGCATTTTCGAGATGCTGTTCGACGAGGCCGACCGGCCCATCGATTACCGCTTCCTGGAAATGAACCCGACCTTCCAGGCGCACACGGGCCTGAAAGACGCCGTGGGCCGCACTGCGCGCGAGATGCTGCCGGGGCTCGACGAGTTCTGGTTCGACACCTATGGCCGCGTGGCACTCACGGGCGAGCCGGTGCGCTTCGAGAACGAGGCGCCGGCCATGGGCCGCTGGTTCGACGTCTATGCGACCCGCATTGGCGGTGCGGACAGCCGCAAGGTGGGGCTCCTGTTCAACGACATCTCGGTGCGCAAGCAGTCGGAATCGACGCTGCGCGGCCTGGCCGACGATCTGGCCGAGGCCGACCGCCGCAAGACGGAATTTCTGGCCACGCTGGCGCACGAGCTGCGCAACCCCCTGGCGCCGATCAGGAACGGCCTGTCGGTGATGCGCCTGAGCGGCGACAATCCGGCAGCCATGGCGAAGGTACGCGACATGATGGAGCGTCAGGTCGGGCACATGGTGCACCTGATCGACGACCTGCTCGACATCGCCCGCATCAGTGGCGGCAAGCTGGAACTCAAGCGCCAGCGCACCGACCTGGCATCCATCCTGGCCAGCGCGGTCGAAACGAGCATGCCGCTGATCGAAGCGGGCCAGCACGCACTGACGCTCGATGTGCCCGATGCGGCCCTGCCGGTCGACGCCGACGCCACCCGCATCGCGCAAGTCGTGGCCAACCTGCTCAATAACGCGGCCAAGTACACGCCGCCGGGCGGGCAGATCGCCCTGTCGGCGCGACGCGAGGGTCTTGACGCCGTGATCACAGTGCGCGACAGCGGCGTGGGCATCGCCGCCGATGCGCTGGCCGGCGTGTTCGAGATGTTCAGCCAGATCGGCCGCACGGTCGACCGCTCGCAGGGTGGGCTGGGCATCGGCCTGTCGCTGGTGCGGCGCCTGGTGGAGATGCATGGTGGCTCGGTCGCCGCTACCAGCGCCGGCGCCAATACCGGCAGCATCTTCACGGTGCGCCTGCCATTGGCCGTCGAGGCGCCGGCCAAGGCGGCGCCAGGTGAGCCTGCGCCGGCGCCTGATAACGCGGCCGGTGGCCTGAAGGTGCTGGTGGTGGACGACAATGTCGATGCGGCCGTGACGCTGTCGATGATCCTGGAGATCTCGGGCTACAAGCCCCGGGTGGCGCACGACGGCTACGAGGCACTGGCCGTCGCGCAGGCGTTCGGCCCGCGCGTGGCGTTTCTGGACATCGGCATGCCGGGCATGAGCGGCTACGAGACGGCGCGCGCGATCCGCGCCACGCCGGGCCTGGAAGACATTGTGCTGGTGGCGCTGACCGGCTGGGGCGCCGAGAGCGACCGCCTGCGCTCGAACGAGGCCGGGTTCGACCACCACCTGACCAAACCGGTGCAGCTCGACGTGGTCGAGGCGCTGCTGGCGGGCCTGTGACACCGGCGCCTGGCCAGAGCGATCAGTTGCGGCGCAGTTCGTCCTCGAGGTCGCCGATCAGCTGCGCGACGGTGGGTGTGATGCCCTTGTCGCCGGGCGTATAGAACACGCCCGGCAGCACGCTGTCTTCTTCGAGCTGCGGCAGCAGTTCTTCGATCAGTTCTTCGAGAGAGAACGCCTGCGCGTCGTAGCCGTCCCATTCGAATTCGGCGCACAGCGTGGCGTATTCGTTGGCCGGCCACATCGGAAACACGAGGGTGCCGTCGTCGGTCTTGGCCAGTGCCCAGCCATCCTGGTACAGGCCCCACACTTCGCGCGCCTCGGCCGCGCGCCGGATGAAATACTCGTAGCGTTCCGGTCCCGCCAGCGTCACGACGGCCGCCAGCTGCTGGCCGCCCAGCTTGATCGCCGAGATGATCTGTTCGCTCATCACCACTCCAGTCCATCGAGGCGTGATGCCCCACAACCGTCAGGATACGCCATCAGGATGCACGGGGTGCGTTTGTCACGCAACGAACGGCGGCGATGCGGCGGGCTGTGTCTGGGCAATCGGGGACGGCGTGGCATGCAGGTCGTAACGCACATCGTGCCGGTTGCCCGGCGGCGCATCGAGCACCAAAAAAGCGTCCCAGCCCAGCCGGCCCGGGCTGACGGCGTCCAGCGTGGTGTTGTGGACATCGGCCGCGCGCAGCACCAGCTCGACTTCGTATTCGAGGGCGACGCCGGTAAACAGCGCCAGCACGCTCTTGAGCGCGCGCGCGGCAAGCCCGCCCGGCAGGAAGGCCTGGAAGCCCGCATGCGCCAGCGGCCCGACGATCAGGCGCAGGCGCAGCGTGCGCTGCCAGACGCGCGCGCCGGCCAGCGCGCGCGTGCCAAGAACGGCGCTGTCCTGGCCCAGCATCGATTGCTGCGCGGCCGGAATGTCGTACCAGGCGCCGATGAATTGTTCGGCCACGATCGGCTGGCCGAAATATTCTGACAGCACGCGCGCGAGCTGCACGGCCGAGACCGGCCGGTGCCGGATCGACGCGGCAAAATAGCCGATCGATTCATCCAGCACGGCGCCATCGCCCACGTCGGCCAGGCGCCGCCGCAGCGCCTCGTCACCCAGCCCGGCAAGGCTCATCAAAAGGGGCAGGAACGCATCCTGGCCATCGAGCTGGTACTTCAGCGGCAGACGGTACTTGCGCCAGGCTTCGTAGAACAGGGCCAGCGAGCGGTTCGAGAATGCGTCCAGGAAGGCGCGCGGGCCGTCGTCGTCTTCCTCGTTCTTGTGCTGCGCCTGGTGCGCGGCAATGCGCTCGGTGTAATGCGCAGGCAGCACGCCATTGCAGCCCAGCAGGCCCATGAAGGCCGGCGTCAGGCGCACATGGCGCAGGGTGCCTTCCTGCACCGCGTTGGCCAGCGCGGCAGCGTCGATCGGCAGCGCGAACGGCATGCCGATCGACAGGTCGCGCACGTCGGCGTGAATGCTTTCGAGCTGGCTGGCCGGAAAACCCAGCGAGATCGAATTCTGGAAGCGCAGCATGTCGGCCACCAGCCTGCCCGGTGGCTGGCCGCGGCGGCGCAGCCACAACTCGAGCACCCGCACCGCCTGGAAGAAATCGAAGCGCCAGGGCTCGCAAAACAGCTGCTCGATTACAGCAGACTCAGATCGCCGCTTCGGGGTGCGCATCGCAGCAGCTCCTCTGACGATTGATGGGACACGATCACCAGTTGGGTGAAGCTGTTGGCGTGCACATACAGCGCCAAAAAGCGCTCGATGATGTGGGCGAAGAGGTGGATGCCGCTGCCGACGAACGCTTCTTCGTCGATGCCGAGGCGCACCTCGATCCCGCGCACCAGGCAATTGAAGGGATTGCCGGACAACCAGGCGCTGGTGGGCGCATAGGCAATCGCGAGGATGCCGCCGATCTGGCGCGTCGAGGCGGCCGAGCGGGGCACGTCGTGCAGCGCCAGCATTTCGCGAAAGGCGTCGACGCCGCCATCGGCCAGCGACAGGTGGTTCAGCGACAGCAGCGAGATCAGGCGCCACTGCGCGCTGCGTCCGCGCGCGAAGCGCCAGGTGCGGGTGGGCTTGCGCAGGAAGGCAATGGCGTGCGTGCCCGAGCCGCCTTCCGTGAACAGGTCGCCCCCCGGCTGGTTGTACGGCAGCAGCGATGGCAGGTCGCGGTTGGTGCAGGTCAGTTCGAGATTGAGTGTGGTCTTTTCGACCTTGGCCGGGTCGAAGTCGATGTCGACGATCGTGATCTGGGTCTCGAAGCCGGGGCTGCGTTCGGCCAGCGCTTCATCGCGCGCCATGGCCCAGTAGTGCCCATTGTGCTGCGGCGTCTGCGCATGCTTGAGCGAATAGAAAGGCTGGAACTTGATGATCGTTTCGCCCTGGACCGTCTGGCGCACCATATTGACGTCGTTGATCGCATTGACCTCGTAGCCATAGGCGCGGCGCCCATCGGCCAGCACCGGGTAATTGGCTTTGGCGTGGGTCAGCTGGATCGGTTCGCCGCGCTGGGGGAACAGGTTGATGACCGGCGTGCAGCCCGTGAGCAGGTTGTTGGTCGAGAGGGTCCCCAGCATGCGTGCCAGATTCGAGTCGCTGCGGATGCCGGCCAACGCCAGGTGCACCGTGAGCGCGCGCGTACCGCGGGGCAGGGCGGCCGTCAGCATGGCCAGATCGAGGTCGACGAAGTTGAATTTTTCGGGAAAGCAGAAGTACTCGGTCAGCAGGCGGTAGGCGGCGTGCGAGCGCGCCGGGAAATCGATCAATGCCTCGTCGTCGCCGAAGCCGGCGCTGCGCACCGGCAGTGAGGGCAGCGCGATCCAGTGCCCGCCATCGGCCTGCACGTAGGCGGCCACGGTGCGTACCAGCAGCGCGTCGCGCAGCGCCGCGCACAGCGACGGCTCGCCATCGAGGAACAGCCGCAACGCCGGCAGCGCCAGCGCATCGAGGCCACGCCCGTCGCAGGTGATGGCCAGGCGCAGGCTGATGCTGGCCGTGGCGCCGCCCGGCAAGCGCACCGTGTCGGGCGCGCCGATGATCGGGGAGAACGCCGCGCGCGTGATCGCCAGCGGCGCGATCGTCACCGGATACACGGTGCGAAACGTACATTCCACGCCGCGCACGGGCCGCGTGTTGAACGAGGCGCCGCGCTCGATCGTCGTCACACCCGTCTGCTGGCTGGCAGCGGTGCTGGTGGTGCTGGTGGTGCTGGTGGTGTTGGTGGTGCTGGCGACGTCGATCTGCGCGATCGAGCACGATGGAAAAGGCCGCAGGTAGTGCGGGTACAGCACGTCGAACAGCGCTTCGGTGAACTCGGGATAATCGTCGTCGAGGCGCCGGGCAATGCGCGCATTGAGAAACGCAAACGACTGGATCATGCGTTCGGTGTGCGGGTCTTCGCAGACTTCACCGCTGATCAACAGGCGTCCGGCGACGCGCGGATAGCGCTCGGCAAATTCGCGCAGGTTGTGGCGCAGGTAGGCCAGTTCGCTTTCGTAATAGGGCAGCAGTTGGTCCATTTCAGGCCTCTTTCGCTGCGGCAGCCGGCGCTGCGGCAGCCGGCGCTGCGGCAGCCGGCGCTGCTGCGCGGCCGGCCTTGCGGATGCTGTACTGGAGCGTGGAGGGCTGCAGCACGGCGTCGAAGTTGACCGGCTCTTGCGATATGCTGCCCACCAGCACCGCCGTGATCGAAAAGCTCAGGCGATTGATCGACGGGCCGGCCGCATCGTCGCGCAGCGCCAGCTGCGCCTTCACATCGGTCAGGCGCGGCTCATGGCGCGTGATGGCCGCTTCGATGCAGGCGCAGATGTGGGCCCGGTCGGAAGGGCTCGAGAGCGAGCGGTCGGCAAAATCGCACAGGCCATAATCGACCATCGACGTTTTGCATTCGGTGTAGCCGGCAAGTTCACCCTCCTGGATGATCGAGCGCGTGTTCAGGAGCGCCTCGAGGTCGCGCGCCACCGCGTCCTTCAACTCGTCGGCATTCAGGCGCGCGACGACGACGCCTTTGCGTACCGGCTGGCCGAGCAGACGGTCGAACAGATCCGGCGTGTATCCCTTCATGAGGCGTTCCTTTGCGGTGAGGCTGGAGGAGGGAGAGGGGGAATGTTGCGTGATGAAAACCAATCGCATGTTGCCATGGGGTTCGTCGCCAAACGTTGATGAACTTCACGTGGGCAACTCTATGTCGTCGTTATTGTTTCTTTTCGGCCATAACAACTGGAAAGGCAGCACCATGACGAGCAAAGTTCTCTGGGGCGAAGGTCTGCTGCTGCGCCCCCAGCACTTCCAGCGCCAGGATGCGTACCACGAGCATTGCCTGTTCAAGAGCGTCAAGGCGGTCCATCCCTATGCCTGGGGCGTGGAGCTGTGCGAGATCGACCGCGAAGCGCTGGCCAGCAGCATGCTGCGCGTGACCGGGCTGGCGCTGCGCTTCCAGGATGGCGAACTGTACGAGGCGCCCGGCAGTGACGAGCTACCCGCCACGATCGACCTGAGCACGCTGGCGCAAACGGTGCAGGGGGTGACGTATTACGCGGCGCTGCCGGGCTTAAAGCCCTTCAATGCCAATTTCGTGCAGCCGGGGCAGGCCGCGACGTCCGCCGACAATGCAGCGCGGTTCATGCAGGCGAACCTGGAAGCGCCCGACCTGTTCACGCAAGCCGCGCCGGTGCAGCTGGCCTACCTGCGGCGCGCGCTGCGCCTGGTGGCCGAGTTCGAGCCGCGCGACGCCTACATCCACTTCCCGCTGCTGCGCGTGCGGCGCACACCGACCGGCGGCTTCGAGCCCGATCCGGCCCTGGTGCCGCCGGCCCTGTCGGTGGGCGCCTCGCCCGTGCTGTTCCAGGCCTTGCGGCGCCTGCTCGATGCGCTGCAGGCCAAGGTGGGCGCGCTGTATGGCCACCACCGCGAACCCACCCGCAACGTGATCGAATTCCGCTCGGGCGACATGTCGTCGTTCTGGCTGCTGCACACGGCCAGTTCGGCCTACGCGGCGCTGACGCACCACTTCCATCATCCGGCGCTGCATCCGGAGCGCCTGTTCCAGTCGCTGCTGGACGTGGCCGGCGGCCTGATGACGTTCTCGAAAACCTGGACCCTGGCCGACCTGCCGAGCTACCAGCATGGCGATCCCGGCCCCGCTTTTGCGACGCTGCACGCGATCATCCGCGAACTGCTCGACACGGTCATCTCGGCCAAGTACTTCGGCATCGCGCTCAGCGAGGTGCGCCCGTCGTACCACCTCGGGGTGCTCGACTCGGGCAAGATCGACGACACCACCACGTTCTATATCGCGGTATCGGCCGACATCGCGGCGCTCGAACTGATCGACATCGTACCGCTGCGCTTCAAGGTCGGGGCGCCGGACGACGTCGAAAAATTCGTGCTCTCGGCGCTGCCCGGCGTACGCCTGCAATATTCACCGCAGCCGCCGGCCGCGATCCCCGTACGGCCCGAGACCTGCTACTTCAGCCTCGAATCGAAAGGGCCGATGTTCGAGCGCATGCTCAAGGCGCAGTCGATCTCGATCTACGCGCCGGAAGGCTTGAAGGAACTCAAGCTGGAATTGCTGGCCGTGATGGCATGAAGAGGCGCTGCCGACCCAGTGGGGATAAACCTGTGGATAAGTCTGAATACTCAGCCATGCCGCTGTATGCACAGCGTTTTACACCCAGCAACCGCGCAACACACTGGTGCTATTTAGTGGGGGACTTAATTCTCATTGGAAACTATCGCGTATGATAAACGTCTCTTCACGACACGATCTGACGCGCAATGACCACTGCCATGGCCGCCCCACCAAAGGCCGAGATGCCCCCAGCCCTGCTCGCTGAGCTGAGTGCCTGGGCCCAACAGTATGCGCACGATGCCGGCGCCGGTCTGCGCGACGCACTGGCAACGGCCGACAGCGAGAAGCTGGCGCTGCAGGCCGATCTGGACCAAGCCCAGGCCGCGCGCGACCATGCCCAGTCGATGGCCGAGGAGCGCGACGAAGAAATCCAGCGCCTGACGGCCGAGCTGCGCAACGCCCGCCAGATCGCCACCGACGCCCTGGTCGGCAAGGCCAAGGACCAGCTGGCGATCGACGGCAAGGATGCGCAACTGGTCGATCTGCGCCAGCAGCTCGAGCGCAATGTGACGGCAACGGCGGCCGAGTCGGATGCGCGCCTGCGGGCCCAGATGGACCTGATCGGCGCCACGACCGAGCGCGACAACCTGGCAAGCGAGCTGAAGGAAATGCAGACGAAACTCGACACGTCGCGCACCGAGCGCAGCGCATTGCGGGCCGAGCTCGAAGCCCTTCGTTCACGCAAATAACACGCCCTGCACCGTACAACGACAAAGGCCCCGGCGCTGTGAAGCACCGGGGCCTTTGTCATTGCTACGACGGTCTGGCTGACAGTCTTGCTTACTCTTGCGATGCCGCCGTCACGTCGAGCGTGATGGCTTTCAGGCCCAGGACAGCGCTGCTCTGCTGACGGATCTGGTTGGCGTACGCTGCATCACCATTGAGCTTGCGGCCGTACGAAGGAATCATTTCCTTCATCTTGGCTTGCCACTCAGGCGTCTTCAGCTTGTCCTTGAACGACGATGCCGCGATCACTTTCAGCATGATCGGCGCAGCGGTCGAGGCGCCTGGCGACGCGCCCAGCAGGGCGGTGACCGAACCGTCACCCGATGCCACCACTTCGGTACCAAACTGCAGCAGGCCGCCCTTGGCCGGATCGTCCTTGACGATCTGCACGCGCTGACCTGCGTTGACCAGTTTCCAGTCTTCCAGCTTGGCTTCCGGCAGGTACTCACGCAGCGTTCCCACGCGGTCTTCCTGCGACTGCATCACTTGCTCGATCAGGTACTTGGTCAGCGGGATGTTGTCGACACCGGCTTGCACCATCGGACGCACGTTGCCGGTGTTGACCGAGGCTGGCATGTCGATCCACGAACCGTTTTTCAGGAACTTGGTCGAGAACGTCGCGAACGGGCCAAACAGCAGGGCTTTCTTGCCGTCGATGACGCGGGTGTCCAGGTGCGGCACCGACATTGGCGGCGAACCGACCGATGCCTTGCCATACACCTTGGCGTTGTGCGCCTCGATCAGCGCCGGGTTGGTCGTGACGAGCCACTGGCCACCGACCGGTACGCCACCGAAGCCCTTGGCTTCAGGAATACCGGTCTTTTCCAGCAGTGGCAGTGCGCCGCCGCCAGCACCGATGAACACGAATTTCGTGCTCACGGTCGAGACCTTGTTGTCGGCCAGGTTCTTGACGGTGACGTTCCACAGACCGTTTTCGCCGCGCTTGATGTCTTCGACCTGGGTACGCAGGTTCAGCGTCATCCCGTGGGTGCCGGTCAGGTGCTTGACCATGCTGCGGGTCAGGGCGCCGAAGTTCACGTCGGTACCGATTTCCATGCGGGTAGCAGCCACTTTTTGCGCTGCATCGCGGCCATTCATGACCAGCGGCGCCCATTTGCTGATTTCTGCCTGGTCTTCGCTATACAGCATGCCCTTGAACAGGTTTTCCTTCTGCAGTGCGGCGTAGCGCTTGCGCAGGAAATTGATGTTGTCGTCGCCCCAGACAAAGGCCATGTGCGGCACATTGTTGATGAAGGTCTGCGGCGCGCCGAGATACTGCTTCTGCACCTGGTAGGCCCAGAACTGCTTCGACACTTCGAACTGCTCGTTGATGTCGACCGCCTTCTTGGTCTCGATGGTACCGTCCGGCATTTCGGGCGTGTAGTTCAGCTCGGCGAAACCGGAGTGACCGGTGCCGGCGTTGTTCATGGCATCCGAACTTTCGGCCGAGACCGAATCCATGCGTTCGTACATCTGGATCGTCAGTTCCGGATCGAGTTCCTTGAGCATCGTACCGAGCGTGGCGCTCATGACGCCGGCACCGATCAGGACAACATCGACCGGCTTGTCATTGGATGGAGCGGGCGCTTTCGAGCACGAAGCAACGACGAAGCAAGAAAGGACGACGAATAGCGAGTTGCGCATACGAGTATCACCTGAAAAAATGTGTGCGATGGCCTGGCATGCAACATCTGATTTAAAAATTCAACGGTTCGGTAATGGCGCATTCCGCAAGCAACAGGAAGCGCCAATAGAGAACGGGTTGTCGGGATCTGTCGCGGCAATCAACCGCAACAAGCCTCGGCAACCGACGCAATAGCAAGGCCGATGCATCGCTGCGACCGGGTCTCGATCGTAGCGGCATCGTGGGCTGGCAAACAAGGATATAACGCGTTGACAGGAGAGTCAGGCGGGCCAGTCAATATCCCTGGCGTCCATCGAAACTGGGGTTAACTCTTGTATAGGAGTTGGGCAAGTATAGCCCAAACAAAGTAGCCTTGCTTGGGGCAGGCCCCCTTAAAAGGCTCTCTCAGTATTCAAGCGGTATCGCTCTGCGTACTACTACTGAGGCGGTGGCGCGACGTTTGTGCGGTGGGTTTCTTGAGGTGCTCTATGCGGGTTTCAGCCGCTTTCGGGCGACGACCGGATAGATACTCTTGGACAGCGCGGCGCGACGCGGCGCGTGCGCAGGGCATCGAAGCATCGCTGACCGGATCGGTAACTGCGAACCTGGACGTTGCGACAACCGACGCTTATACGCACGCCGCCTGTCGGCATCTGGTCGAACAAACGCGGCAACGCCAGCAGATGCTCAATCCAGAATGCGGGCGTTCGCAGTTGTAGAAGCCGGCGATGGACTTGGCCACGTCATGCCTGGCTTCGGCATCATTCGCGCAAGAGCGGAAAGTTCGTCGCGTAGCCAGCCATGACACGGGTCTTCGGTAAGGTGGCGGTGCCATTGCATGCAAAGGCGTATCGCCGGAAGTGCCATCGGCGGCGTCATTAGCCTCACTGCATATCGCTCGGCACAAGTTGTGGCAAGACGGGTTGGCATGGTTGCTATGAGGTCAGTCTCAACCACCATCTGCGCCATTGACGCAAAGTCGTGCGTGGTCACTTGCAATCGGCGCTCGATGCCGTATCGATGAAAAATGCTCTCATCCAGCGCGCCGGTACGAAATAGGCCGAATAGTGGCGTTACGTGGTCGCCCGCAGCGAACGACTGTATATCGATCGACTTCCCCACGTTGCTGTTGCCGGTCCAGATCACACAGCAATAGCTATCCGACAGAAGATGCTCTTGCGGTTGCTCTTCGCTTGCAAACTCTTCCTGAATTATTACAAGATCCGTCTGGCCGTCCTTCAAGATATCACCCGGCGATGCGAACAATGGGATCAATTCAAACGTGATGCGTGGCGCCAATGTCCGCATGCGTCGAATCAAGGGCGCAAGCAGCAGCGATATCGCGTAGTCTGATGCGGCTATTCGGAAATTTCGCTGCTCGTCAGACGGCACGAACTTGTGTTGAAATGTGATCGTATTGTCGATTTGACGTAGAAGTTCATGAACCGGGGCAGCGAGTTCTTTCGCCAGTGGAGTGCATTGCATCCGACGGCCTACCGGGACTAATAATTGGTCGCCGTAATGTGTACGAAGCCGTCCCAACATCCCGCTAATCGTCGATTGACTGATATTGAGACGCAACGCGGCTTTGGTCGTATTCTGCTCCTGAAGCAACGCGTCCAGCGCAACCAGCAGGTTAAGGTCCAGCTGCTTATAGCGCATCAGACGTTCTTCTCGAATTGATGAAGCAAAAAACAGCATACAAAAAACATACCCGACATGACATGCCGAGTATGTTCATCTGATGCTGTATAGATGGCTGCGGTAGTACGCGCCGCTAAAGCTTACCGGCGCACGCGGCGCATTGTGCTGTACATCGCAAACAGTCCAATTGCCATCAGCAGCCACTGGCCTGGTTCCGGCACCTCCGTGATGTCGATCGACGTCAACGTCGCGTAGGGCCTGCGCACATTCGGCGTTATGCTCCCATCGGCATTGAGCTCGATGCCGACTAACGCGTCCTCGCCCAGCGCGAAGTCAGTGAATTCAGGCAGATAGAGGTTTACCCCGAACAGGGTGCCCACATCGGCCGGCGCCGCGTCGAACACCACGTCGAAGCCAAACAGACCACCGAAGTTGACGACGTGCGTCATGTAATTGTCGCCCGGAAGGTTGCCCAACATGATCGCGGACGTGGTATCTCCGGTGACCGCACCGAACGAGTCATAGACACCGCCGAAGCTGCCGCTGAAATTGCTCAGGACGGCGTTGGCGGTCTGGTAGGTGCCGCCGCTGATGAACGAGAAGTCCAGCAGGCCTTCGCCACTGAGCGATGACGTATCGATCGCAACACGATAGGAAACTGGCGCAGCGAGCGTCGCGCCGGCGGAACTCATCAAAGCCAGCATGAGCAGTGCGCGTGAAAACAGGTTTTTAAAGGTGAACATCGTGCGAGTCCTTAAAGAGTGCCGCTGAACAGTTTAGGCGTGTAGGTAAAGGCGCCTTTGGATGGATTGGTGAACGTGACCGTGACCGTGGTGGTGGCGCCAGGCGCGATGCTGCCCGGCAGCGTGACATACGACACGCCGTCCGTGACGCCGCTTCGGTTATCCAGCTGCACGCCTGCGGCCAGGCCTTCAAAGCGGAAAGTCAATGGGCCTTCGAGCGCTTCACCCGTCGTGTTCGTGAATTTCACAGTGCCGGCGTATTTGCCGGTGACACGGTTCGCGGCCAAGCCGGACTGCTCGATCTTGACCCGCGACGTGACATTGACGAAAGTAGGGGCGGCGGCACTGACCTGGGCCACTTTGGTCAGGCGCAGATCGCGCGACGATGCGCCGACCGTGAACATGTGCTCGCCGTTGACGATGCGCCAATCGGACGATTTGACGTCCCATATCGAGAATGGGCGGTTGCTGGACTTGCCATCGACCGTAATCTGGACGACACGTTGCTCACCCGGTGCGAGCTCGATGCGGTCGAATCCCACCATTCGCTTGCCCGGTTCCGCCGCCGCAGCAGGCAAGGTCAGGTACACCTGAGGAACTTCTGCGCCCGCGACCTTGCCAGTGTTACCCACGGTGAATCTGACGTTGTAGCTTGGGGCTGCGCTTCCAGGCTGATCGTCGGTGGTGACTTCCAGGTCCGAATAAACAAAGCTCGTGTACGACAGGCCATGGCCGAAGGCGAACAGCGGCGCGATCTTCTTTGCGTCATACCAGCGATAGCCAACCTTCAGACCCTCCTTGTAATTCACCTGGCGGATTTCGTTCGAGCGAACTGCGCGCGTGGTGGAGCCGTCAGCAAAGGTGCCGGGATAGGCATCGTTCGGCGTGCCGCCGGTTGGCAGGTCCGCCAGATTCTTCATGAACGTGACAGGCAGTTTTCCCGATGGATTAACGTCGCCAAATAACAGACCGGCCATCGCTTCGCCGCCTCTCACACCGGACCACCACATTTCAAGAATCGAGGGCACACGGTCGGCCCACGGCATGAGTACCGGGCCGGCGGTTTGCAGCAGCACGACGGTGTTCGGATTCGCCGCTGCTACTGCCGTGACAAGTTCATCCCCTTTGGAGAACAGATTCAGATTTGGCAGATCGAAAAACTCGCCGGCCCGGTTATAACCAAAAACAACAACGACGTCAGCAGAAGCCGCAACCTTTGCCGCAGCGGCCACATCGCTGCCGCCATCGAACACAACGGTATTTCCCTCCTGCGCAGCGCGTGCCGTAATTGCGTCGAGCGGCGAGGTGCCACGGCAGTCGTACAGCACAGGTCCGGCGCTAGGATCGCCGAAGAGCGGTGCCGTGCATACCGTTTCTGCGCTGATGCCATTCGTCGGCGAATTCGATACCGTAGGACCGATCAGTGCAATACGCTTGCCTGACAATTTCAATGGCAACACATTGCGTTCGTTTTTCAGCAGTACCGCACCCTTCTCGGCCATTTCCTGAGCTACTGCAAAATGCTCACTCTTGCGCGCATCATGATCGCGCCCCGACTCCGGTAGCGTGTTGTCCATCAAGCCATTGGCGAACTTTGCATAGACAACGTGGTAAGCCGCCTTGCGAATCTGTGCTTCCGTGATTTGTCCAGCTGCCATCGCCTCACGGAGTTTGGCCGGGGCAAAGAACTTCGGCAAACTCAATTCTTGACTCAGGCCAGCGCGCAGGGATGCAGCAGTTGAGTGTTGTGATCCGTTATCCGTCACCACCAAGCCCTTGAACCCAATCTGATCGCGCAGGATTTTGGTCAGAAGGGTCGGGTGCTCGCAGCTGAAAATCCCGTTGAGCTGATTAAAGCCGCACATGACCCCTGCTGGTTGGCCAATGTCGAAAGCGATTGCGTACGGCAACAAGTAAATTTGCTGCAGCGTCCGCTCATCGATATTCGATGAGCTGGTCGCACGCTCCAGCTCCTGTTGGTTACCGACAAAATGCTTCAGGATCGCGGCAACAGGCTGATTTGGATTGCTTTCCCGCAGTGCTTTAACCCACACGCCAGCAAGCTTGCCTGCAAGGTAGGGATCCTCGCCGAGGTACTCGGCATTACGGCCACCCCATGGGTGACGGACAATATCAATGCCGGGGGCCAGCAGTGTGTTGTATTGCTTGCTCCAGGCTTCGTCGGCCATGGCCGCACCTTTTTTACGGGTCAACTCGAGATCCCAGCTCGCAGCCTGGGCTACCGGAACGGGAAATCCGGTCGTCCCCCACAGGTAGGCAATTCCCCACGGACCATCGACATCCGCATGAAATCCAACGCAGGGGACCTGGGCTGGATACGCGACGCCACCGAATGACATCGTGAAATTTTCATTCGCCGACGCTTCGTTCAGCCAGCGCATTACCTGATCGAGCGACGACCCTTCCAATAGCAGGTTGGTACGTTCTTCCGGCGTTTTTGTGGTGTCCATCCACGGGCATGCAGCGCCTGCAGGCGCTGCGGTCTGACCAGCAGCCAATGCAGTAGTACAAAAGATTCCTGCACAGGCGGCAGCAATCAGGTTGGCCAGTAACTTACGATGTATCATCTGTTTTCCGATTAATGGAGTGGGCTCGTTCAGTCGATGACTGCTCATCGCTGGACTGTACGAACGCGCAAATTTTGTACTCGGCGTCTTCGAGGATATCGCTGACCGGGTCAGGATTCGCTCGAGAGTGCCATCTGAAATTGTCTACATTGCAATTTTATATGCCATTCAGATATTGCAAATCAGTCAATAGGATGGTTCTGTCTCAGCCTTTAGACTGATCTCCGTGCAGTCCTGCAGGTAAAAAATCGCGTTGATGTCGGTCTTGAGGAACAGCGACCGTTGGACTTTTAGCAAGGCAACTTTTGGCATTTGTTATTTCGCGCTGGGCACGACGCCCGCGTGCTGTGGTCGCTGCGGTCTTCCGATGGCGGCACAGCATGTTCTGGACGCTCGTGCCAACGATGGTTCTCGTGTCATACGGCTGCGCCGCCCTCTTGATCGTGCTTGCCACTGTCGACGAAGACGGCAGGCTTCGTAAAGCGCTCGCGCCATCGTTGATGCGTGCAGGCTTCGAGTCCGGGCTGACATCACCCAAGTTTGGCTGGATGCACGACGCCGCCTATCCTGCCGCCTGCGTCGATTCCTTGTCTGTGTTGTCGGACTCGGTACTTGGCAAAGTCATGGGTGACCTGACCGCGGATGGCAACTTCAACGGCTCTCTGCATGCCGTCAGGTCGGGACGGCTCATCGTGTCGCTGAGGCGGGCCGACGGCGCCACCTGTACGTTTCCATCGCCTGAAGTCCGCCTGCACGACGGCCTGAAGGAGCAGATCCGCGCTGCCGCTCAGCCGACGCGCAGCGCACCAACCGGGCAGATCGCAGAGCTGCCTGACGGATGGACCAGCGTGACGAAGTTCGCCGTGGCCGGCGCAAGCGATGCCGTGCTGACCGTCGGGGTCCATATCATGTCGCCGAAGACCAAACTCCAGCGACCCGCATGGACCTACAGCGGGCTCATGAAGCTGATCTTCAGCATCAACACCGTCGCCGCGCTGGTCCTTCTAGTAATGCTGGTCAGACGGATCAGACGCGCTGATCATGCCGCGGAGCGTTGGACGTCCGGCGACCTTGATATTCGTATCGCGGAGCGGGGAAAGGACGAACTAGCCAGGCTCACGCACAAGTTCGACCTGATGGCCGATGCAATGTCGGGTGTAATCCAGATGAAGCAGGAACTGGCAGTTGCTGAAGAGCGCAATCGACTTGCGCGTGACTTGCATGACTCCGCCAAGCAACGGGCATTTGCCCTGAACCTGCAGCTGTCGGCACTGCGTCAACTCATGCCGCCAGACACAAAAGGCGCAACGCTGATCACATCGGCATTGTCGCTGACAGGCCAGTTGCAGCAGGATCTGGGGAGCGTGATTCGGCGCCTGAGCGCGCCGACCCTGGCGGAATCGGGCTTTCGTCGAATGCTTTGCGAGAGCATCGAGGCCATGCTGGCAAGCAGCAACATCGCCTTGTCGCTATCGCTGAACGATGATGCGGATGCGGCGCTGACGAACAGACCGGAAGTCGCCCAGCAATTGTTTCTGATTACGATCGAGGCGGTGGGAAATGTATTGAAGCACGCCGGCTGCAAGACATGTGCGATCTCTGGTGAACAATCCGGCGACTGCTTTATCTGGCGTATCACCGACGATGGCGTCGGCTTGTCATTATCTGAAGGAAGGACCAATGGCATGGGCTTGGCCAATATGAAACTACGCGCCCTTGGGCTTGAAGAAGGCGGGCTGGACATCCAGCCAATCAACAGCGATGGTGGCGGCACCATCGTGACCGTTACTTTCCGTCTGAACCGGTCTGACTGACATGAATTCAACGATTTTATTGGTCGACGATCATGGCATCGTACGACAGGGAATGGCGGCGCTGCTGTCTACCACGAAGGACTTGACCGTTGTCGGCGAGGCCGGCGATGGGCCGCAAGCCATCGACATAGCGCGCAAACTCACCCCTGACGTCGTCATGCTTGACCTCCTGATGCCCGGGATGAACGGCGTCGCCGTTATCTCGGCACTACGGGCAGTCAGCCCGCGCAGCAAAATCGCCGTGCTGACCTCATCCGAGGATGAGCACCTGGCATTTGCCGCCATCGAAGCGGGCGCACACGCTTTTCTTTTGAAATCAATGGCCGGCGACGATATCCTGCATGCGATCAGACGCGTCATCGATGATGAAGCGGTCATCCATCCTCTGGTCACCCAGCGCATACTGGGCCTGGTCCGCACGATGCGGCAGCCACGGGTCGATCCATTTGCCGTGTTGAGTGAACGGGAGCGGGATGTCCTGCGCTCGCTGGCGGAAGGCGCCAGCAATGCACGCTTGGCCGAAATGCTGGCAATCAGCATTAAAACGGTCAAGACGCACATTGGCAGCATCCTTGGCAAGCTCGAACTGACCGATCGGACTGAAGCAGTGGCATTCGCCTGGCGACATGGCTTGATCCACCAGGAAGTGCGCTCGCCCGAGGCGCCGGCGGGCAAACAGCGGTGACGGCAGCCAGATCCTCAAGTCGTGGCGCCACCGGACGCATCATCGCGTGATCCAGACATCGGTGAAAACAGAATCCCGGTTTCGCGTCCTCTCTCTCGATAGGCCATCACCGGAAGAACTGCGAGCAGGCGCGGCGCCGTATCTACAATTGCTCGAACGTGCTGTATTAACCTGGTGCCTCACTCGCATAGCGTGCTTTTTCTTGACTCGCCAACACGTCTACGAAAGCGCGCACCTTGACTGGACGAAAACGCGCAGACGGGAAAACGACGTGAATACCCCCTACTGGTAACTGCCATTGCGGTAGCACATGAATCAAACGGCCGGTTGCCAGATCGTCGGCGATCGCGAAATCGGGGAGCACCGATAGACCAACGCCTTGCAGGACCGCTTCGCGCACCGCCAACGTGGTGTCGAGAAAAATCGAGGCCTGCCCGCTAAGGCTGATCCGCTCAGTCTCGCGACGTGTGAAATCCCATCGCAACGGCTCTCGCAAAGCCGTATTGGCGACAAATGGCAGATCAGCCAATTGCTCCGGGCTTGTCAATTTTTCAATCTTGGAACGAAGAGCTCGCGGCGCCACAAGCAATTGACGAAAAGTTCCAATTTGGCGCGCCTGCAAATCGCTGTCCTTCAACCATCCAACGCGAATCGCCAGTTCGATGCTGCCCGACATCAGGTCCAGCGTTTGATCACTAAAAACAGCATCGACTTTGCAGTCCGGGTAGCGCTTGGAAAAGGCAGCAATTGCTGGAACGACGCGACTGATGCCGTAATCAAACGGTGCAGTCAGCTTGAGCGTGCCGACGGGGTCAACGACGGCCTCTCCCAGTTCACCGAACGCCTCTTCAGCTTCGCCAAGAATGCGCGCACAGCGCACATAGAACGCCTGCCCGGACTCGGTGGGCTGCACTTTGCGCGTGGTTCGTACCAGTAATGAGGTACGGAACTCTTGCTCCAGGCGCGCCACCTGCTGGCTCACCACGGCCTTCGTGATGCCAAGGCGCTCGGCGGCAGCGGTGAATGATCCAGTTTCCACGACGGCGGCAAAATACGCCAGGCGCCGCAGATTGCTGAGTTCACCGAGTCGAACCTCATTCTTATTGTATGTATTTGCCATACGGATCGTATATCACGTATGTATTTAAAGTTCAATCGAATAACGTTAGGATCGATGTCATTGGGACCCTTGCATGGAGTTAGTGATGAACACGACACTGTATTATTTATTTGATCCCCTTTGCGGCTGGTGCTACGGCGCAGTGCCCGCACTCACCGCAGTGGCGGCGGCTGGGATCAATGTCGAATTGCTGCCGACCGGCTTGTTTTCAGGCTCGGGGTCACGCGCGATGGATGATGATTTCGCCAGTTTCGCGTGGAACAACGACCAGCGCATCAACCACCTTTCCGGCCAGCGCTTTACCGAGAATTATCACCAGTCGGTGCTGGCGAATCGCCAGCAGCGATTCAACAGCGAACCGGCCAGTCTGGCACTGACCGCAGTGGCGCTGACCAGCCCTGAGCATGGCCTGGCGACGCTCAAAGCCATTCAACACGCGCGCTTTGTCGATGGCCGTGACGTAACGGACTGGCCTACGCTGGGCGCCATATTGCGGCAGGCCGGTCTTCAGGACGCCGCTGACGCGCTGGCGCAGCGCAGCCAGGCCATGCTTGAAGCGCACCACCTGCGCGTCGCCCAGGCCCGCGCCATGATGGACGAATTGCACGCCACAGGTGTGCCCACTTTTGTTGGCGTATCGCGCAGCAGGCGCTGGCTACTGCACAGTAATGGCATCTATGCGGCGCCGAACGCCTTGTTGGGGCAATTGCAGGCGGCTTGAGCGGCAGAGACGATGTACCCGGTAATTCAATTTCCAATCATATTGAAAGCGAGAAGAGCATGATGACAAGACGCGATATGTTGAAAACCGCCGCCGCGACCGGCGTTGCAACGACCATGATGGGCAGCGAGTTGGCCCTGGCGGCGAACAAGGGCTTGACTCAAGCGCATTTCCCGGCCGGTGAACATGGTTTCTTTCGCGCGCCAGTGCTGATCAGTGGCGCCAGCGACGCTATCCTGATCGACGCAGGATTTACTTTCCCCGATGCGAAAACGCTGATCGCGGCGATCCAGAAAACCGGCAAAAAACTCACCACGGTCTACATCAGCCAAAGCGATCCGGATTACTACTTTGGACTAAGTCCAATCAAGGCCGCCTTCCCGCAAGCGCGCATCGTCGCTGCCTCGGCGACCATCGCCGCGATCAAGGCCAGCGTCGACAAAAAACTGGCGACCTGGGGTCCCCAGCTCAAAGAAAATGGTCCGCAATCCATGGCTGACATCGTCATCCCGGAAGCATTTGATGGTCCCGCACTGGATGTGGAAGGCCACAGCATCGACATCGTCAATGCGGATGGCCTCGAGAATCGTCGCTATCTGTGGGCACCGTCATTAAAAGCGGTCTTTGGCGGTGTGCTGGTGTTCTCCGGCACCCACGTCTGGACGGCCGACACCGCGACCGTGGCAGCGCGGGCGAGCTGGATCAAGAATCTGGATGCCATGGCAGCACGCAAACCGATCACTGTTATTCCCGGCCACATGACGCCCGCAGCTGCCATCGATATCTCGGCCATCGCGTTTACTCGCGACTACCTGGTCGCGTTCGACAAAGAGCTGGCGAAGGCTGGCAATAGTGCCGAGCTGATTGCCGCCATGACCAAGCGCTATCCGGAGTTGGGCATGGGCATTGCGCTGCAGATTGGCGCCAAAGTCGCCAAAGGCGAGATGCCGTGGGGTTGATGCGATGACGACCAATCTGGACATCATCCGCGCCACCTATGAAGGGGTGGCGGAAGAAAATGGAAAAAACCTGATGGCCTCACTTGCCGACGATGTGGTGTGGACCGAGGCCGCGGGCTTCCCCTATGCAGGCACTTATCACGGTCCACAGGCGATCATTGACAATGTGTTTCAGCGGCTGACTAACGAGTGGATCGATTATCAGGCCAAGGTCCACACCTACTTATCGGAAGGTGATCATGTAGCTGCCTTTGGTGTGTACTCAGGCATTTATCGTAAAACAGGCATTGCGATGAAGGCCACCTTTGCGCATTTGTACAGGCTGAAAGAAGGAAAAATTATCAGCATGGAACAATACGTCGATAGCGCCACAGTCGTGCGGGCAATGGATCCTGCGTGGCCTTTGAAAGGCGAATAACGCTTTCACAAACTGGGCCAAGAAGGGACCGGCGCGGCGGGCCGTATTGGATGAACAGCACGGCCTTCATCGATGACTTACTCGACCGTCACCGACTTCGCCAGATTGCGCGGCTTGTCCACATCGGTCCCACGCGCCAGCGCCGTGTGATACGCCAGCAACTGCAGCGCTGCCACGTGCAGGATCGGTGACAGCAAACCGTAGTGCTCAGGCAAACGAATCACGTGCAGGCCATCGCCCGACGTGATGCGCGAATCGACGTCGGCGAACACGTACAGCTGACCACCGCGCGCGCGCACTTCCTGCATGTTCGACTTCAGCTTTTCCAGCAGCGCGTCGTTCGGCGCGATCGTGACCACCGGCATCTCTTCGGTCACCAGCGCCAGCGGGCCGTGCTTGAGTTCGCCAGCTGGATACGCTTCGGCGTGGATGTACGAAATCTCCTTGAGCTTCAGCGCGCCTTCCAGCGCGATCGGGTAGTGAATACCGCGACCCAGGAAGAGGGCGTTTTCCTTGCGGGCGAAGTCGTCGGCCCAGGCGATGATCTGCGGCTCTAACGCCAGCACTGCGGACAGCGCGACCGGCAGGTGTCGCATCTGCTTGAGGTACTCGGCTTCTTCGGCATCGGTCAGGCGACCGTTGACCTGGGCCAGCGTCAGCGTCAACAGGAACAAGGCGGCCAGCTGGGTCGTGAATGCCTTGGTCGAGGCCACGCCGACTTCGACACCGGCGCGCGTGATGTAAGCCAGCTTGCACTCGCGCACCATGGCGCTCGTCGAGACGTTGCAGATGGTCAGCGTGTGTTCCATGCCCAGGCTGCGCGCATGCTTGAGCGCGGCAAGGGTGTCAGCCGTTTCGCCGCTCTGGGTGATGGTCACGACCAGCGTGTCGGGATGCGGCACGCTGTCGCGGTAGCGGTATTCGCTGGCGATCTCGACGCTCACAGGCACCTTGGCCACCGACTCGATCCAGTACTTGGCGGTCAGGCCCGCGTAGTAGCTGGTGCCGCAGGCCAGGATCAGCACGCGGTCGATTTTCTTGAACACCGGGAAGGCGCCGTCGCCGAACAGTTCCGGCATGATGCCGGTGACGCCTTCGAGCGTGTCACCGATCACGCGCGGCTGCTCGAAGATTTCTTTCTGCATGTAGTGGCGGTAAGGGCCGAGTTCGGCGGCGCCCGTGTGGGCGTGCACAGTCTTGACGTCGCGCTCGACCGGACGGCCGTCGACGTCGACGATCCAGTAACGTGCCAGTTGCAGGTCGACCACGTCGCCCTCTTCGAGGTAGATGATCTGGTCGGTCGTGCCAGCCAGCGCCATCGCGTCGGACGCGACGAAGTTCTCGTCCGTGCCCACGCCGACGATCAGTGGCGAGCCCTGGCGCGCGGCGATCACGCGGTGCGGTTCTTCGCGGCAGAACACGGCGATGGCGTAGGCGCCGTGCAGGCGCTTGACGGCTTGCTGCACGGTCTCGAACAGGTCGCCGTTGTACATGTGGTCGACCAGGTGGGCGATGACCTCGGTGTCGGTCTGGCTCACGAAAACGTAGCCCAGGCCGGTCAGTTCGGCGCGCAGTTCGTCGTGGTTTTCAATGATGCCGTTGTGAACCAGCGCAATGCGTGCATTGTCTTCGCTTGGCGAGAAGTGCGGGTGGGCATTGTGCGATGCCGGCGCGCCATGAGTGGCCCAGCGGGTGTGGGCGATCCCGGTGAAGCCTTCCAGATGTGCTTCCTTGACCTGCGCTTCCAGTTCGGCCACGCGCGACGTCGAGCGCGAGCGGGTCAGGCGGCCATCGACGTGAACGGCCACGCCGCAAGAATCATAGCCACGGTACTCGAGGCGCTTGAGACCCTCGATCAGGACAGGGGTAATGTTACGTTTTGCGACTGCTCCGACGATACCGCACATGGCTAACCTCACTTCAAAATATTTAATGAGTATTATCGTAGAGCAATTGCCATGAAATAAGCGTACAGTGTGCGGCTATATTTGTCATATTATTTCACTGGTAGTAGCCTGTGAAATTCTGTTTCATATAGTAGCTCTAAATACACTTAGATTTCATGCCAAACAATGCTCCGCCTGTCCTCGACGACGTCGATCGTCGCATTCTGACCATTCTGCAGGCTGACGCATCGCAGACGAACGCACAACTGGCGGCGCAGGTGCACGTGTCGCCGCCGACATGCCTGCGCCGGGTGAAGAACATGACGGACAGCGGCGTCATCCAGCGCCAGGTGGCAATTGTTGCCCCCGACAAGGTGGGGGCGAGCCTGAGCGCCATCGTCGAGATCACGCTCGACGTGCAGGCCGCCGAACGGATGGCCGAATTCGAGCGGTTGGCAGACACAGAGGCAGCGGTGCTGCAGTGCTACCGCGTGTCGCCCGGCCCGGATTTCGTGTTGATCGTGCAAGTGGCTGACATGCCGGCCTACCATGAGCTGGCGCACCGGCTGTTCACGGCGCACGCCAATGTGCGCAACGTGAAGGCCTATTTTGCGACTCACCGCAGCAAGTTCGAGACGCGCATTGCCGTGTAGTCAGGCCAGAACATCTACGCGAATGACTGTGGATAACAATGTGGATGACCACAGGGAAGAACCTGGGATAAGCACGGTATTACCTTGTGTTTATCTTGTTCATTTCCTGTGATTAGGCTGTGTACGGCCGGTGGATTACTTCTTGATTTTCACCGGACGCTTCCAGCCGTCGATGGTGACTTGCTTCGGACGCGACAGGGTCAGCTTGCCGGCTGGCGCATCCTTCGTCAGTGTCGTGCCGGCGGCCAGCGTGGCACCCTTGCCGACCGTGACCGGGGCGATCAGCTGGGTGTCGCTACCCACGAACACGTCGTCTTCGATCACGGTGCGGAACTTGTTGGCGCCGTCGTAATTGCAGGTGATGACGCCGGCGCCGATGTTGACGCGCGAACCGATGGTGGCGTCGCCCACGTACGCCAGGTGATTGGCCTTGCTGTGCGCGGCGACCGTGCTGTTCTTGACCTCGACGAAGTTCCCGATGTGGACATCTTCGCCAAGTGCCGTACCCGGCCGCAGGCGCGCGTACGGGCCGATCTGCGAGGCGGCGCCGATCGTGGCGTCCTCGATATGGCAGAGCGGCTTGATATTGGCGCCCGCGCCCACGGTGGCATTGACCAGCACGCAGTGCGCGCCGATGCGCACGCCATCGGCCAGCTCGACGCGGCCTTCGAACACGCAACCGACGTCAATCGTGACATCGCGGCCGCAAACGAGTTCACCGCGCACATCGATGCGCGCCGGATCCATCAAGGTCACGCCGCGTTCCAGCAGTGCGTGGGCAATATTCAATTGGTGACGGCGCTCGAGCTCGGCCAACTGCACCTTGCTGTTGACGCCCGCCACTTCCCATTCGCCGGACGGCTGGCTCGAGACGACCGGTACGCCGTCGGCCACGGCCTGGGCGACGATGTCGGTGAGGTAGTACTCGCCCTGGGCATTGGTGTTCGACAGGGCCGCCAGCCACTTCTTGAGGTGGCGGGTTGGAATCGCCATGATGCCGCTGTTGATTTCCTTGATGGCGCGTTCGGCCTCGGTCGCGTCTTTTTCTTCGACGATGCGCACGATCTTGCCGTCTTCACGCACGATGCGGCCCAGCCCGAATGGATTGGCCTGCTCGACGGTGAGAATACCCAGCTTGTCGCTACCTGCGACCTCGACCAGACGGCGCAGCGTGTCGATCGTGGTCAGGGGCACGTCGCCGTACAGCACGATCGTCGGCTGGTCGTCGTCCAGTTGCGGCAGCGCTTGCATGACGGCGTGACCGGTGCCCAGCTGCGGTTCCTGCAGCGCGGTAACGATCGTGCTGCCGGTGGATTCTGCCACTGTTGCGACCATCTCTGGCACCGCTGCGCCTCCATGTCCATAAATCACGCATAATTTCTGCGGACTCAGGCCATGCGCGGTATCGATGACGTGGCGCAAAAGGGGCTTACCAGCCAGTGGATGCAGTACTTTCGGCAAGGCAGATTGCATGCGTTTGCCCATACCGGCGGCGAGGATCACAACGTTCATAAGCCGTTCTCAAAAAGTTGAATATATGAAAAATTTTAGCATGCGCGATGGCGCTTTCCGACGTGCTTTCGCACTCCTGCTGCTTGCCATCACGGTCATGGCAGCCGGTTGCAGCTCGATTCGCTTCTCGTACAACCAGGGCGACACTTTACTGTACTGGTGGATGAATTCGTATGTCGACTTCGAAGGTCAACAGGCAGATGTGGCCAAGCGCGATATCAATGCCGTGTTCCAGTGGCACCGCAAGACCGAGTTGCGTGACTATGCTGCATTATTAGGCACGTTCAAACGTCAATTGGCTGGCAACCCGACCCAGGCCGACCTGCTGGGTGGCTACCGCGAAATTCGGGTACGCGCCGATCGCCTCGGCCAGCGCGCCGTGCCGGAACTGACGACGCTGGCCATGTCGATCACACCCGAGCAGATCACCCACATGGAGCGCAAGTTCAAGGACAAGAACGACGACTACCGCCGCAAGTTCATCGATGGCAGCGCCGACAAGCGCCAGCGCGCCCGTTTCAAGAAATCGATGGAACAGATGGAACTGTGGTTCGGGAACTTCAGCAGTGAACAAGAGGCGACCCTGCGCCGCGCGTCCGACCTGCGTCCGCTGGACAACAACCTGTGGCTGGAAGAGCGCCAGTACCGCCAGCGCCGCGTGCTGGCATTACTGACTGAGATCCACCAAAAGAAACTCAACCGCGAGCAAACTGCGGCGCGCGTATCCGGCTTGATGCGGGAACTGTCCAGCCGCATGGACTCGCCCGAACACAAGGGTTTCTATGATGCCAGCATCGATCACACCACCAAGTTCATCCTGACAGCGATCCGGATCGCGACGCCCAAGCAGAAAGACCATGCGCAGGAGCGCATCCAGGGCTGGATTGGTGATCTCGAGGCGCTGGCTGCCGGCAAATAAGCAGGCAAACAAGCACGCAGACAGGCACCCCAAGGGCGGCGCGCAATCGCATGTAAACCCCATGCTATAGTGCCGCCCATGCACAGAAAGTCCATCAATTCCAAGCCTGCCGGCCCCAAGCCGCACGGCGCGCCGCGCATGGCGCAGCACCAGGTCCGCATTATCGGCGGCGCGTTCAAACGAACCCTGCTCCCGGTCGTCGACGCCCTTGGCCTGCGGCCCACGCCGGACCGCGTCCGCGAGACTGTCTTCAACTGGATCAATCATCAGCTGGGCAATGACTGGGACGCCGCTACCGTGCTCGACCTGTACGCCGGTTCCGGTGCACTGGGCTTCGAAGCGGCCAGCCGCGGCGCAGCAGCGGTGCTGATGGTCGACAACCACAGCCCGGCGGTACGCCAGCTGGAAGCGAACCGCGACAAGCTCAAGGCAACCAGCGTCACCATCCTGCGCGTCGACGCCCTGACGCTCGTGCGTGACCTGGCTAGCCGTGGCCAGCGCTTTGACGTGATCTTTCTCGATCCACCCTACCAGCAAGACTTGCTGGCCAAGACTTTGCCGTTATGCATAGCGCTGCTGAAAGAGGGCGGCATGGTGTATGCCGAAGCCGAGACGCCGCTGCTGGCCGAAGGCGATGCGGTGCCCGAGTGGCTCGCAGGCTGGGAGGTCGTACGTGCGGACAAGGCAGGCATGGTCTACTATCATCTCCTCAAGCTGCAAGAAAAACACGCATGAGTTGTTGAAAGGCTGTGGAAACTGCACAGCCATTGGACAAACCGCGCCCCAAGCTGGGGCGAATGCCGGGTATTTAAGGCATAATGCGCGTTCTATCACGGTGTATTTTTCACAGGAGCCGCAATGGTTGTAGCTGTTTATCCAGGTACTTTCGATCCGCTCACCCGCGGCCACGAGGATTTGGTACGCCGCGCATCCGGCCTGTTCGACCGTCTGGTGGTCGGCGTTGCCGATAGCCGGAACAAGCGTCCCTTCTTCACGCTTGAAGAGCGGCTCGAAATCGCCAATGAAGTGCTGGGCCATTATCCGAACGTGCAGGTCGAGAGTTTCTCGGGTCTGCTCAAGGACTTCGTGCGCAAGCACGACGCCCGCGTGATCGTGCGCGGCCTGCGCGCGGTATCCGATTTCGAATACGAGTTCCAGATGGCGGGCATGAACCGCTACCTGCTGCCGGATGTCGAAACCCTGTTCCTGACCCCGTCCGACCAGTACCAGTTCATTTCGGGCACCATCGTGCGCGAAATCGCCATGCTGGGCGGCGACGTGTCCAAATTCGTTTTCCCATCGGTCGACCGCTGGCTGCAAAACAAGATCACCAGCCTGCCCCCAGCACCGGTCGTCTGATCCACCTGGAAGTACCATGGCCCTCCTGATTACCGACGACTGCATCAACTGCGACGTCTGCGAACCCGAATGCCCCAACGATGCCATTTCGATGGGCGAAGAGTATTACCAGATCAATCCGAACAAGTGCACCGAGTGTGTCGGGCACTTTGAAGAACCGCAGTGCCAACTTCTGTGCCCGGTCGCTTGCATCCCGCTCGACCCGGCCTGGCGCGAATCGCGCGAAGAACTCCTCATCAAGTACGAGCGTCTGACGGCTGACAAAGCCGCAGCCTGATCCCTTCTCTGGCCGACGCGTCTCTGTCGGCTTGCTTCTCCCTGCCGTCATCGCTTCATCGCTTCATCGCCAGCTGGCTTGACCCGCTGGCGTCTCCGTTCGCGTATTGAAATTGCCTGGCATCCCGTCTGACCCTCCAACGTTCTTCACGGTTACATTTATCTGGTACTTTCAGTAGCAAATTTCCCAACACCCTTTTTATTACTTATGGTTGTGCTATAAATTATATAAAATGTGAACTTCGTCAAAATGATGCTATAAAATAGATTAATTTGCTTATCATCGTCTAATTTAATCTATTTACATTTATTTTTTCGGTACCGACTCGGTCGCTCATGATTCGGATAAAATCATCTAAAATACAGCTTTATTAGTCTATATTGATGGATAATAGCCGTAAAATGCTATTTTTAATCCATTTATATTTTCATCGCTTGTAATTCTATGTGAACTTTGTCACATATTAAGGTCGAGAAAAACCAGGCAACATCAAGTCACCATCACAAACATGAGAGTTGGGCGTGCTTTGCCAGACTACGAAGCGACCGGCGAAAAAAAACGCGGCTACCGTGTCCGGTGCCGCGTTTCAGTAAGGGGGAAAAGCAGATCAGTGATGAAGAGTCATCAAGCTGATTTCGACGGCGGTGCCGACTTGCTGCGCCGTGGACGTACCGTCAGGTACAACGCGCGGCCAATGCCAACGAGCAGCGGGCGGAAGAACAGGGCAATCCCGCCGAACAGGGCGAGATAGACGGTCATGCTGAACAACAGGCTGAAGGGCACCGCGTTGACGGCTTGAACTAGGGTAGCGGTAGAAGACATAAGGTACTCGTTCTATAATTGTGGATAACTTTAGTGCATCGCAACATATAAATCTAATTCCCATCGCTGATGGCCCTTATACTGTTTGTGAATGAGTTGATGTACACTTGTGTTCACAACAGTCTTATCCCGAATCCCATGAGCTTTCTGACGCTAGACCTGAATTTGCTGCGCGTGTTCGACGCCGTCATGACCGAGCAGAACCTGACGCGCGCCGCTGGCCACCTGGCCATGACCCAGCCTGCTGTCTCGAATGCCATCAAGCGATTGCGTGAAAGCCTGGGTGACGAACTCCTGATCCGTACCGCCTACGGTGTCAAGCCGACACCGCGCGCCGAAGCATTGTGGCCGGCCGTGCGCCAGGCCCTGGCAGCGCTCGAAGCGGCCGTGATGCCCGAGACGTTCGATGTCTCCAAGGCGCAGGCGACGTTCCGGATGGCCATGGCCGACGCTACTGCCGCCCTGTGGCTGCCGTCACTGATGCGCTCGATCGAAAGCGAGGCGCCGGGCGTGAATATCCGCATGGTGCCGCTGACCACGCGCGAACCGCGCCCGATGCTGCTGCGCGGCGATATCGACCTGGCTGTGGGGTTCTTCCCCGGTGTGGCGGCCCAGTTGTCGTACGAAACCGGCTCGCCGATCCGCCACGAACGGCTGTATTCGGGCGTGTACGTGTGCGTGATGCGCAAGGATCACCCGTTGGCCAAGGAAAAGCTCGATCTCGACACCTATTGCAAGGCGAACCACCTGCTGGTGAGCTTCTCGGGCCGCGCCCACGGCCTGGTGGACGAAGCACTGGGCCAGATGGGCCGTGAACGGCGCATCTTGCTGACGGTGAACCAGTTCTTCACAGCTGGCCGGGTGGTGGCCAACTCCGACCTGATCACGGTGTTGCCAAAGCACTTGCTGGTTTCGACCGGCATGGCCGATGTCCTGATCTGGAAAGAACTGCCGCTCCAGCTGCCTGCTGTCCACCTGGACATGCTATGGCACGAACGCGACGGCCGCAGTCCGGCGCACCGCTGGCTGCGCAAGAACCTCGAAGGCATGGCCGAAAGCGCGTCCAAGGGCGGCGTGCGCAAGGTCGTCTGACGTCGTGACCCGAGGTGGCGCGAGCGCGCCACCGTTCCCCGATCGACTTTGCGCCAGATCGTCCTGCACGATTCGTCACGTTCCAGAATAGTCATGCGCGGTGCATACCGCATCCGCGCATACATGGAGATGACGATGCGCAATTTATCGACGGGCCCAAACGGGGTGTCTGCGACGATGCTGTTGCTTGTGCTCATGCTCATGCTTGCACTATCCGGCAGCGCCAGAGCGGCTGTGGACGATGGCGCCACCGGTACCGAACGTGTTGGTGGTGATTTCTATAGGATCGTCAATCTCGCCGCACCGACGAGCTACATCGGCTTTGTCAACGCACATGGTCAGGCGGCATTCGAGTACCTGGGGCCGGACGATCGCACGCAGGTGGCGTTCTTCAATGGCGATCGCATTGTCGATATCAGTCCTCCAGGCAATGAACGTACGTTTGTCGGCGGTCTGAACGAACAAGGTGAGGTGATTTTCAACGCACGCTTTCTTGACGCGCAAAGCCCCGGCGGCTTGCGGTACCAGCCGTCGCGCTGGTCGGCCGCGCGGGGCGCGGTCGTGCTACCGTCGCTCAATGTGCGCGAATACTCGTCCCTGGACGCGATCAACGAGCATGGTCAGATCGCAGGTTTGTCCGCCACATCCAGCGACAACAGCAGTGTGCGGGCAGTGCGCTGGACGTCGGCAAATCGCCTGTCATCACTGCCTGGCGTCACCGGCTTCGTTCCAGGCGCTGCCTACGGCATCAACGATCTCGATGCCGTCGTCGGCTCGGGCAGCGCTGTCAATGGCGACACGACCACGCTGGTCTGGAACGCGGATGGCCGTCCCACGAATCTGGGAACCTTCGGGGCACGCAGTGCGTATGGTATCCGCATCAATAATCAGGGCGACATTCTCGGTTGGCGAATCGTCGACGCTGCAACCAGGGGCTTCTTCTTGTCGAGCCCCGGAAAACCCGCAGTCAGCATCAATGCCGCCTATCCCACGACACTCAATGAAGCGGGTGAGGTCATCGGCGCCGTGCGGGGCCCGACCACGAGCGAGTTTCGCGCCTTTCGTTACTCGCGTGCGCGCGGCTTTCTCACCCTGCATCCGGCCGGGATGTTCACATCAGAGGCCAACGCACTGAACGATGATGGCGTGAGCGTGGGCCTGGTTCGCTCCAGCATGCTCGACGCAGGCCGTGCGTATCGCTGGTCGCGTACGGGCGTGGCAACCGATCTCAATCTGCGCCTGCACAAACCGCCAACGGGCTTGGTGGTGACCGAAGGCCTTGGTATTGCAGCCAACGGTGACATCCTGGCCCAATCGAACGCCGGGCTGGTGTTCCTGCGCCGCGGTGGCGGCGGTACCGATGCGCCTGTGCTGGGTCCGATACAAATCCCGACGCCGCGCGAGAACGAACCTGCCAGGCTCACGCTGTCATTTCGCGACCGCAATGTCCGCGACACCCATACCGCCACCGTCGACTGGGGCGATGGCAGCGGGCCGCTGCCGGCGGTCGTGCGCGAGCGCAATGGCACCGGCACAGTTCTCGCTGAACACACGTTTGGCGTTGCAGGAGATTACCGCGCGAGCGTGATCGTCACCGATTCGGCGCGCAGGCGTACGACGATGTCTGCATTCGTCCGGGTTGGCGTCACCGACGGCGCGCAACTGGTGGGCGAAGGCATGCTCCAGTCGGGTGTGTCCGCTGGCAGCGGCTTCAATCCGCCTGCCGCCAGAACATCGTTCCGGCTGGCAGCGCCACTCACGCTCAAGACAGGGGTTGGTACGCCGTTCGTGTTTCGTCTGCTGGGCCGCACGTCATTCAAAGGTGAGACGCTCGATCGGATCGTGCTCGACGGCAACCGGGTCAGGCTGGAAGGGACGGGGCAACTGGACAATCGCCCGGGTTATCGCTTCGTGATCGATGCCGTCGCGGGTGAGGGCGCCGGGCCAGCCAGCGCCAGCAGGATGGCGGTGCGCATCGAAGAAGACAATGGAATGGGCGCGATGCACAAGGCAACGTTCGAAGCAGGCCGCGACGCCGCTACGCCGCAGGATAGCAATCAGGCCGCCAATCAGGCCGCCAACCAGGCCGCGCAAGCGCCGCCAGCCAGCATTCTGTACCGTGGCGCGCTACGCCTGACTGGTCAGACCAACAAGACCGGCCAGACCACGCAGCCCTGACTCAGCGAATCGGCAGCTTGGTGGAATTTTTCACTTCTTCCATCACCGCATAGGTGTGCGTCTCGCGCACACCTTTCTGCAGCAACGTCTTGCCCAGAAATTCGCGGTAGGCCGCCATGTCTTTCACGCGCGCCTTGACCAGATAGTCGAAGCCGCCGGCCACCATATGGCATTCGAGCACTTCGGGAATCATTTGCACGCTCTGCTTGAAGGCATCGAACACTTCCGGTGTGGTGCGGTCGAGCACGACTTCGATGAACACCAGCAGTGACACATCCAGCAACTGCGGATTGAGCTGGGCGGTATAACCCATGATGTACCCTGATTCGTGCAGCTTGCGCACACGCTCCAGGCAGGCGGCCGGCGACAGGTTCACGCGCGCTGCCAGTTCAACATTGCTGATGCGGCCGTCGTTTTGCAATTCAGCCAGAATCTTTTTGCTAATCTTGTCCAGCATGCTACATCTCCTTGTAAATTTTATTTGGTCAGATTGTCGCATCAAAAACTATCTATTGCCAGTATCGGTTAAATCCAGAATAAATCCAGAAGAAATCCTTCTACAATCGAATCATTTCCACCAAGTTCCAATCTGCGCCGGCTGTTGCGAACAGCACGGCGCTTTTGCTGTACGGTGGCCTTCGTTGTGTATTTTTCTTTTGACTAGATAGCCATGCAGATTGCTGCTTCCCCGGCCTCCACTTTCGTGCCGTTCGACGCCCTTCACGCTGAAATCAAGCGCGACCAGACTCCCCTGCGCGCCGCCATCACGGCCGCCTACCGCCGCGCTGAAACCGAGGCAGTGCAGTGGCTGCTGGCCCAGGGTTCCGGCGCCAGCCACGATGCCCAGGCCCTGGCGCACCGCCTGGTCGCCGCCGTGCGTGAAAAACGCACCCGCTCATCGGGCGTGGACGCCCTGATGCACGAATTTTCGCTGTCATCGGAAGAAGGCGTCGCGTTGATGTGTCTGGCCGAAGCGCTGCTGCGCATTCCGGACAGCGAAACGGCCGACCGCCTCATCGCCGACAAGATCAGCAAGGGCGACTGGCGCAAGCACCTGGGCGAGTCGCCGTCGCTGTTCGTCAACGCGGCCACCTGGGGCCTGCTCATTACCGGCAAGCTGGTCTCGACCAATAGCGAGCAGGGGTTGGGCTCGGCGCTCACGCGCATGATCGCCAAGGGTGGCGAACCGCTGATCCGCAAGGGCGTCGACATGGCGATGCGCATGCTGGGCAACCAGTTCGTCACCGGCCAGACCATCGACGAGGCACTCAAGAACAGCCGCGAGAACGAAACGCGCGGCTACCGCTATTCGTACGACATGCTGGGTGAAGCAGCGCTGACCGAGCTCGATGCGCAACATTACTACGCGTCGTACGAGCAGGCGATCCATGCGATCGGCACGGCCTCGAATGGCCGCGGCATCAAGGACGGACCGGGCATCTCGATCAAGCTCTCGGCGCTGCACCCGCGCTACAGCCGCGCACAATCGGCGCGCGTGATGGGCGAACTGCTGCCGCGCGTGCGCAGCCTCGTGCTGCTGGCCAAGCGCTACGACATCGGCATCAATATCGACGCCGAAGAAGCCGACCGCCTCGAGATCTCGCTCGATATGCTCGAGGTGCTGGCGTTCGATCCCGAGCTGGCCGGCTTCGAAGGCATCGGCCTGGTGGTACAGGCCTACCAGAAACGCTGCCCGTACGTCATCGATTATGTGATCGACCTGGCCAAACGCAGTGGGCGCAAATTCATGGTGCGACTGGTCAAGGGCGCCTATTGGGACGCCGAGATCAAGCGCGCCCAGGTCGACGGCATGCCCGGCTACCCGGTCTATACGCGCAAGGTCCACACCGACGTGTCTTACCTGATCTGCGCGCGCAAGCTGCTCGACGCGGCCGATATCCTGTACCCGCAGTTCGCCACCCACAACGCGCACACGCTGTCGGTCATTTATACCTGGGCGCGCCTGGGCAACATCAGCAACTACGAATTCCAGTGTCTGCACGGCATGGGCGAGACGCTGTACGACCAGGTCGTGGGCAGCAAGAACCTCGACAAGCCTTGCCGTATTTACGCGCCGGTCGGTTCGCACGAAACGCTGCTTGCCTACCTCGTGCGCCGCCTGCTGGAAAACGGCGCCAACTCGTCGTTCGTGAACCAGATCGTTGATGAGAGCGTTGCCATCAACACCCTGATCACCGATCCGTTCGAGCTCGCCCGCGCCAGCGGTGGCAAGCCGCATCCGGCAATCGCGCTGCCGGTGGACATGTTCGGCCACGAGCGCAAGAACTCCGCCGGCATGGACCTGGTCAACGAAGACATCCTGGGCGTACTGGCCGACGGCTTGTCGCAACGGCGACGTTACGTCGCCGCGCCCCTGACCGCCGCAAAGGTCGAGTCCGGTCCGCTCGCCAACGTGGTCAACCCGGCCCAGTCAGCCGATATTGTCGGCATGGTGCAGGAAGCCTTGCGCGCTGACGTCGACGCCGCGCTGGCAGCGGCCAGCGCCTTTGCCGGCGAGTGGGCCGCTACCAGCACGACCGAGCGCGCCGCGATCCTGGAACGCACGGCCGATCTGTTCGAGCACCATGGCGTCGAGCTGATGGCCCTGGCCGTGCGCGAAGCGGGCAAATCGCTGCCGAACGCGATTGCCGAACTGCGCGAAGCGGTCGACTTCCTGCGCTACTACGCAGTGCAGATCCGCGGTGCAGCAGATGGCCAATCGAATGCCCAGCCAAGCGCCGAGGCACTGGGGCCGGTCAGCTGCATCAGCCCATGGAACTTCCCGCTGGCGATCTTCACGGGTCAGGTCGCAGCCGCACTGGCCGCCGGCAACGTGGTGCTGGCCAAGCCGGCCGAGCAAACGCCGCTGATCGCCCACCGCGCGGTGGAACTGTTCCTCGAGGCCGGTACGCCGCGCGCCGCGCTGCAACTGCTGCCGGGCCGCGGCGAAGTGGTCGGCGCCGCACTCACGGCCGACAGCCGCATCAAGGGTGTGATCTTCACCGGGTCGACCGAAGTCGCTCAGCTGATCAACCGCACGCTGGCCAAACGCGCGGAACAGGAAGGCATCGACATTCCACTGGTGGCCGAAACGGGTGGTCAGAATGCGCTGATCGTCGACTCGTCGGCACTGCCCGAACAGGTAGTGGGCGATGTGTTGAGTTCGGCCTTCGATTCGGCCGGCCAGCGCTGCTCGGCACTGCGCGTGCTGTTCCTGCAGGAAGACATCGCCGACAAGACCATCAAGATGCTCAAGGGCGCGATGCAGGAACTGCGCGTAGGCAGCCCGGATCGTCTGGCGACCGATATCGGTCCGGTCATCGATGCAGAAGCGCAGCGCAACCTGCTGGCGCACATCGAACGCACGAAGGCCACGGCGCGCAGCCACTTTGCGCTCGAACTGCCCACCGCCATCACCAGCTGCGGCACCTTCGTGCCGCCGACGGTGCTTGAAATCGCGTCGCTGTCGGAACTCAAGCAAGAGGTGTTCGGCCCGGTCCTGCACATCGTGCGCTACCGCCGCGCCGACCTGCCAAAGGTGATCGCGTCGATCAATGCAACCGGCTTTGGCCTGACGCTGGGCGTGCACTCGCGCATCGATGAAACGATCGACTACATCGTCCACCATGCGCACGTCGGCAATATCTACGTGAACCGCAATATCGTCGGCGCAGTCGTCGGCGTGCAACCGTTCGGTGGCGAGGGCAAGTCCGGCACCGGTCCGAAAGCCGGCGGCCCGTTGTACATCAAGCGCCTGCAGCGCGGCGCAGCGCCCTTGATGGCCCACGTCCGTCAGCCGGACGCCGCGCTGGAAGCGCTGATCGGCTGGCTGCGCATGAGCAACCAGCAATCCGTGGTGGCGCTGGCCGAAGGCTATGCGCGCACATCCTTGAATGGCGTCTCGATCGACTTGCCGGGGCCGACCGGCGAGCGCAATCACCTGTCGTTCACGCCACGCGGCGTCGTGCTGTGTGCATCGGGCACGCCGGCAGGTCTGCTCAATCAAGTGGCAGCCACGCTGGCCACCGGCAACCGCGCACTGGTGCTGACCATGTCACCGGAGGCGATCCCGGCCAACCTGCCGCAGGCGGTCAAGGAGCGTGTGCGCTTCATCGGCAAAGATGAAGTGGATGCGGGTGAATTCGCAATCGCCCTGGTCGAATCGGGTCTGGCCGGCTCGCTGCGCACGCAGCTGGCGGCGCGCAGCGGCGCCATCGTCGGGGTGGTCGATACCGAACCACAGGCAGCAGTCGATCTGTGGCGCCTGGTGGCCGAACGCGCCGTCTGCATCAATACGACGGCGGCCGGTGGTAACGCCAGCCTGATGACGCTGGGCTTGTAAATCAACACCACATCGGCGACTTCGGTCGCCGATGTGCTTTTTGGCCCACACGCACTACCTGCTTCACCAACCAGCAGGAGCATCAAAAGAAGTTGCAGGGAACCACACCAACAACAAGGAGACTCACCATGCTTGTAGGCGTTCCAACCGAAATCAAGAACAACGAATACCGCGTCGGCCTCACGCCGGCGTCGGTCCATGAACTGGTGGTGCAAGGCCACCAGGTGCTCGTCCAGCAAGGCGCCGGCAGCGAGATCGGCTTGTCCGACGCGCAGTACGTCGCCGCCGGCGCCAGCATCGTGGCGAGCGCGCAAGAGGTGTTTGCGCGGGCCGCCATGATCGTCAAGGTCAAGGAGCCCCAGGCAGGCGAATGCACGATGCTGCGCGAAGGCCAGATCCTCTTCACTTATCTGCATCTGGCGCCCGATCCCGATCAAACGGCAGCACTGCTGCGCTCAGGGGCCATCTGCATCGCCTATGAGACCGTCACGGGCCCTGGCGGCGGCTTGCCGCTGCTCGCGCCGATGAGCGAAGTGGCCGGGCGCATGTCGATTCAGGCGGGCGCGGCGCACCTGGAGAAATCCAGGGGCGGCATGGGCCTGCTGCTGGGCGGAGTCCCGGGCGTGGCCGCGGGCCACATCGTCATCATCGGCGCCGGCGTGGTGGGCACCAATGCATTGCAGATGGCCGTGGGCACGGGCGCGCGAGTGACGGTGCTCGACAAGAACGTCGATCGCCTGCGACAGCTTGATCTGGTCTATGGCAACCGCATCGCCACGCTGCATTCCAACGTGCAGACACTCGAGGAAGCGGTGCTGTCGGCCGACCTGGTCATCGGCGGCGTGCTGGTCCCGGGCGCCGCAGCGCCAAAGCTCGTCACGCGCAGCATGGTGTCACGCATGAAGAAGGGCGCGGTCGTCGTCGATGTGGCGATCGACCAGGGCGGCTGCATTGAAACGTCGCACGCCACCACCCACGCCGATCCAACCTTCGTCGTCGACGGCGTGGTGCATTACTGCGTGGCGAACATGCCCGGTGCGGTGGCGCGCACATCCACGTTTGCACTCAACAACGCCACGATCGGTCACGCGCTGGCCTTGGCCAACAAGGGCTGGCGGCGCGCGCTGGCGGACGATCTCCACCTGCGCCATGGCCTGAATGTCTGCCAGGGCAAGGTCACGTTCGAGGCTGTGGCGCGCGCACTGGGCTACGACTACATACCGGCAGAATCGCTGCTGGACTAGAGCGGCGCCTGAGCCAGATCCCGGCACAGGCGCCGGGTGATGTGAAACGCGTATTGCGCGGCCACGGTTTTGACGAAGCCCATGAAGTCGTGCGCCGCATGTTCGTTGGCGTTATCCGAGATCGCGCGGATGACGGCGAACGGCACGTTCAATTCGTGACATACCTGCGCCACCGCAGCGCCTTCCATTTCCACCGCCACCAGGCCAGGCAGCGCGGCATTCATCGCATCGATCTGCGCGGCGTCCTGCACGAACTGGTCGCCGCTGGCAATCAGGCCACGATGTACGCGCGGTAGCGTCAAGCCGAATCTCTCTCGCTCGGCCTGGGTAATCGCGTGCGCCAGATCGTCTTCGAGAAATGCATGCGCGGCACTGGACACCCGCAGCGACAGCTGGGCGTCCGGCTGAAAATGTGTTTGCCCTGTCAATGGCACCTCAAAGCGCGGAAACAGGGGACTGGCGTCCATGTCGTGCTGGACAAGCGATTCGGCCACCACGATGTCGCCAACCCGGATCGTCACGTCCCCGGCGCCAGCCACGCCCGTGAACAGGATGTGCGTAACTCCGAACTTTTCCACAAGCGTTGTCGCTGTCATGGCAGCGGCAACCTTCCCAATTCGCGACAGGACGCACACGGCGTCGATTCCCCACAGCTGTCCGAGAAAGTACTCACGCCTGCCATGAATGAGCGTGGCGGGCCCTTGCAAGGCTTCCACGAGCCCTGCCTGTTCTTCGTGCAACGCGCTGATGATGCCTAAACGCATTTTTTTGCTGGGCCGTTGTGCATAAGCGGCGGATTGTACACAGCATTGCCGGGCGTTGGAGACAAATATCGTGGCCTTGATGTTCGTTCTGGAAAACCGGTTTTTTGCCGGCGAAGTTGTTTACTTATTTAATTAAGAGATATGTATACAAATTTAGTAGTAGTAAGTAAACGCGGGTTTTTCTGTGGATAAGGTTTGTTTACTCAACAGAATCAGCGTGTTAAGTGGCGTTTTTTGAGCGGGACAATCCTTGCGTGAGTCAGGCATGGATCGGGGACAAAAAATGGGAAGCATAAAAAAGCCTGGGTTCTGCACATCTGATCCTGTGGATATGCAGCAGCTTGTCCACAAGCGGTTTGGGGTTGGCGCTGTTTGACGCCGGTCTGCGCTGGTTCGCGCTGGTTTGCGTTGAACCAAAAGGTTGGGCCATCTTGGATATCCGGACGACGTGGATCCCACGGTCGCTCTTTTTTGAAAAACGTTTTTCAGGACGATCTGTCGTCGTGTTGCTGGTCAGCGATCTTGAGCGCGCAAGTTATGCAGCTTGTTTACTTAAAAGCTTGTATACAAAATAGTAGTAATAGTAAACGCGTCATATTCTGTGGATAAGCGCAGATTTTTCCACAACATCAACGGTTTACCTGGTCGCGAACTGGCTGGAGAACCATGGTGATCGTGGTGCAGCGAAGGTGGATAGAAATCCCGAACGTCGTTCAAAACAGGTTTGTGCACATTTCGCCCTGTGGATATGCAGCGGGTTCTCCACAGACCTGCGACGTCGTTTGCCAATATCAGATGCTGCTGATTTGCGACGGACGAATTTTTTTTTGAAAACAGGCATCTCAGGTTTACAACCAATAACTGTATACAACATTGATAGTAATAAGTAAGGGTAGCCACTTTCTGTGGACAACCCGGTTAACCAGAACAGAATCATCCACTTACGCTGCGCATAAGCCAGTGCACTAGTTGCCTGGCTTCCTGGTGGCAAATCTGGACAAGATTTTCGCTTGTGTACAAAAGCGTAGTTCTGCACAAACCATACCTGTGGATATCCATTTGCTTATCCACAGGGGGGCTCTGGACAGGCGTTTACGTTCTGGTAAGCTGTGTTTCATCGAGTCAGCGTCAAGGGGAAGCGCATGGAATTTGCGTCGTTGTACGCCAGGGTCAATGGCCTGAACATGCACTACGTGACAGCTGGCGAAGGCCCACCGGTCATCCTGCTTCACGGTTTTCCCGATACGCACGAGATCTGGCGCCGTCAGATTCCCGCGCTTGCTGAAGCGGGCTTTCGGGTCATTGCACCTGACCTGCGTGGCTACGGTAAAACCGACATGCCGCAAGACGTTGGCGCGTACGCCTTATCGTTCCTGGCCGATGATGTGCTGCAATTGATGGATGCGCTGGGAATCGAGAAGGCCGTCGTCGTCGGCCACGATTGGGGCGCATTGATCGGTTGGCACCTGGCCATGCATGCGCCGCAGCGTATTGTTCGATACGTCGCCTTGTCGGTTGGCCATCCCAAGGCAATCGCCGCATCAAGCCTGGGTCAGAAACTGCGCTTCTGGTACATGCTGGTATTCAAGACGCCCGTGGTCGCGGAAGCCTTGCTGAAAGCAGGGGACTGGGCTGCACTGCGAAAAATGATCCGCAGTCGCGAGCAGCAAGAGATCTGGATCGCGGCACTTGCGCCGGCAGGTCGCCTGACGGCAGCACTGAACTATTACCGCGCCAATTTCAAACTATCATCAGCGCGATCCTGGTCGCCAGTAAACGTGCCAGTCATGGGCGTTTGGAGTGAACATGATCCGGCGCTCGGTGAGCAACAGATGCTCGATTCGCGTGATCAATGTACTGCGGGTTTTCGTTATGAACGCATCGATGGTGTCGGTCATTGGTTGCAGCTCTCGGGCGCAGATCGCGTGAATGCGTTGCTGCTCGATTTCGTGAAGGCGCCGACGGCCTGATCGTCAGGTGAGTACGTACGGCATGCCGTAAAATTGCATCTCGTACATTCCTGCTGAATTCTTCCATGATTGATGTTGTCTGGCTCGGCGGCGCTGCGTTCGCCGCTGGCCTGGTCGATGCCGTTGTCGGTGGCGGCGGCCTGGTCCAGCTTCCCGCCATGTTCTCTTTGTTGCCAAAAGAAGTCCCGGCAACCATTCTCGGTACCAACAAGTTCGCAGCAATCTTCGGCACCGGTTCGGCGGCAGTGGAATACGCGCGTCGGGTTAAGGTAGCCTGGAGTACCGCCGCGCCGGCAGCTGCTGCCGCGTTTTTACTCTCCTTCGCCGGCGCCTGGACAGTGACGCGCGTACCCGCCGATTTCGTACGTGCTTTATTGCCGATCATTCTGGTCGCCGTGGCGGTCTACACCTTCAAGAAAAAAGATCTGGGTTCGGTGCACGCACCGTTGCACAGCGGTCTCGCCGAGCGATATTGGGCGATTGGGATCGGCGCCGCGATCGGGTTTTACGATGGTTTTTTTGGCCCTGGCACCGGCAGTTTCCTGATCTTCCTGTTCGTGCGGTTTTTCGGCTTTGATTTTCTCAGTGCTTCGGCCGCAGCCAAGATCGTCAACGTCGCCTGCAATTTTTCTGCGCTCATGTGGTTTGGTTACAGCGGCCATATTTTGTGGCAGCTCGGACTGTTGATGGCCGGTTGCCAGATTGCGGGGTCGTTGTCTGGTACGCGACTCGCGCTCAAGTATGGCAGCGGCTTCGTGCGCAAGGTGTTTCTGTTTGTCGTCAGCGCGTTGATTGTGAAGACCGCCTACGATGCGTTCACAAAGCTGGGTTGGTAGTTTGGATTGTTCCACGTGAAACAACACAAGCCGGCTTAGACCGGCTTTTGCTTTTGACGTTCCACGTGAAACAATCGCCTGGCCAGAGTGGGGCGGACGTTCCACGTGAAACAAATTCGTCGTTTTCTGGCGGTCGAAGAATCTGGCAGCGGAAAAGAATCTATAATCGCGCATTAGTCTCCTCGCCTCACATCCCATCATGCTATTTCCTACTGAATTCGATGTCATCGTTGTCGGCGGCGGCCATGCCGGCACCGAAGCTGCACTCGCGTCCGCACGCACCGGTCAAAAGACGCTGCTACTGACCCACAATATTGAAACCCTTGGCGCTATGTCTTGCAATCCGTCCATCGGTGGCATCGGCAAAGGGCACCTGGTCAAGGAAGTCGACGCCCTTGGCGGGGCGATGGCCATCGCAACGGATGAAGCGGGGATCCAGTTCCGGATCCTCAATTCCTCAAAGGGGCCGGCCGTGCGCGCGACCCGCGCGCAAGCCGACCGCGTCCTGTACAAGGCGGCGATCCGCTCGCGCCTGGAAAATCAGTCGAACCTGTGGCTGTTCCAGCAGGCAGTCGAAGATCTGATCGTCGAAGGTGACCGTGTCGTGGGTGCTGTCACGCAAGTGGGACTGAGCTTCCGCGCGCGCGCCGTCGTGCTGACGGCAGGTACTTTCCTTGATGGCAAAATCCACGTGGGCCTGCAGAATTATGCCGGCGGTCGCGCGGGCGATCCACCAGCGAATTCCTTGTCGGCACGCCTGAAGGAACTCAAGCTGCCGCAAGGCCGCCTGAAAACCGGCACGCCGCCACGCATCGATGGTCGCAGCATCGACTTCTCGCTGCTGACCGAGCAACCGGGCGACCTCGATCCGGTACCCGTCTTCTCGTACATGGGCAATGTGGCCATGCATCCAAAGCAGGTGCCATGCTGGGTCACGCACACCAATGAACGCACGCACGACATCATTCGGGCAGGTCTCGACCGCAGCCCGATGTACACCGGCGTGATCGAAGGTGTCGGCCCGCGTTATTGCCCATCGATCGAAGACAAGATTCACCGCTTCGCGACGAAAGAATCGCACCAGATCTTCCTGGAACCGGAAGGCTTGACGACCAATGAGTTCTATCCGAACGGGATCTCGACCAGCCTCCCATTCGACGTCCAGCTGGCACTCGTGCGCTCGATGCGCGGCATGGAAAACGCGTTTATTCTGCGGCCCGGTTATGCGATCGAATACGATTACTTCGACCCGCGTGGCTTGAAAGCGTCGCTGGAAACCAAGTCGATCAAGGGCCTGTTCTTCGCCGGCCAGATCAACGGCACCACCGGTTACGAAGAAGCGGCGGCCCAAGGTTTGCTCGCTGGCCTGAACGCCGCGCTGCAAACGCAGGGCAAGGATGCCTGGACGCCGGGTCGCTCCGAAGCGTACCTGGGCGTGCTGGTCGATGATTTGACCACGCAGGGCGTGGCCGAGCCGTACCGTATGTTCACCAGTCGCGCCGAATATCGTCTGTCGCTGCGCGAAGACAATGCCGACATGCGCCTGACCGAGATCGGTCGCAGCCTGGGTCTGGTCGACGACACCCGTTGGCAGGCGTTCGAGACCAAGCGCGAATCGGTCGCACGTGAACTGGAGCGTCTGCGCTCGGTGTGGGTGAATCCGCGCATTCTGGCGGCCGCCGAATCCGAACGCATCGTCGGCCAGCCGCTCGAGCGCGAATACAATCTGGCCGATCTGCTGCGCAGACCGGGCGTGAACTACGACACCCTGATGACGATGAGCGGTCTTGAAGGGCAGAGCCTGGCCGGCCCGGGTGTCGAGGACCCGGCCGTGAAAGAACAGGTCGAGATCCAATTGAAGTATTCCGGCTACATCGATCGGCAGGCGCGCGAAGTCGAGCGTCACGATCACTACGAAAACATGAAGCTGCCCGAGAACCTGAGCTATCTGGACATCGACGCGCTGTCGTTCGAAGTGCGCCAGAAACTCGACAAGCAGCGGCCCGAAACCCTTGGCCAGGCCTCCCGTATTTCGGGCGTCACACCTGCGGCGATTTCGCTGCTGCTGGTGACGCTGAAAAAGCGCGGCGCCAAAGGCTTTGCCATGACCGCAGTGGAGGTGGCGGAATGAAATACGCATTCGATCACGATGCACTGGCGGCGGTGCTGGACCAGGGCATCAAGGACATGACACTGGCCGTCACACACGAGCAACAAATCAAGCTGATGGGCTATCTGCAGCTGATGAACAAGTGGAACGGCGTCTACAACCTGACGTCGCTGCGCGATCCGCAGCAAATGGTCACGCACCATCTGCTCGACTCGCTCGCAGCCGTGCCGGCATTTGCCGGCGCACGCAATGTGCTGGACGTGGGGGCAGGGGGCGGTTTACCCGGCATCGTGCTGGCCATCGTGCGACCGGACATGAAGGTGTCGATGATCGACACGGTGCACAAGAAAACGGCGTTCCTGACCCAGGTGAAGGCAGAGCTGGGTTTAACCAACGTCAGCGTGCACACGATGAAGGTGCAAGACCTGACCGTGAGCGAGCAATTTGACGTGATCACATCGCGTGCGTTTGCCGACCTGTCCGACTTCGTGAACTGGTCAGGCCATCTTTTGGCCAAGGGCGGCAAATTCATCGCCTTGAAAGGCGTAGCGCCAAGCGAAGAACGCGAGCGGCTGCCGCAGGACTGGACCGTCGTGGATTTGCAGCCGTTGTGGGTGCCGAGACTGCAGGCTGAACGGCACCTGGTGTTTATCGAGCGCAGCAAACAACAAAACCAAACCGCACCATAAAATACCGTATAAACGATATTAAACATAATAACCGTACTAATCGTATAAACAGTTTATACCGTTAAAACAGTATAAATCATTAAAACGATCTTACGATATTAACGGTATGACACCTTGTTGTCGCATCCAGGAAAGGAAAAGATGGCGAAGATTTTTTGCGTTGCGAACCAGAAGGGTGGAGTAGGCAAGACCACCACCAGCGTCAACCTGTCAGCAGGCCTGGCCAAACTGAACCAGCGCGTGCTCCTGGTCGACCTCGACCCGCAGGGCAATGCCACGATGGGCGCTGGCATCAACAAGGCCGCGCTGGCAGCCTCGATCTACCAGGTACTGCTGGGTGAGTCCGATGTGGCCACGGCGCGCGTGCGCTCGGAATCAGGGCGCTTCGACGTGCTGCCCGCCAACCGCGAGCTGGCCGGTGCCGAAGTCGAGATGGTCGCGCTCGAGAATCGCGAGCGGCGTCTGAAGGAAGCACTGGCAGCGGTGGCCGACGACTATGATTTTATTCTGGTCGACTGCCCGCCTGCGCTGTCGCTGCTGACATTGAACGGCCTGTGCGCCGCCGACGGCGTGATCATTCCGATGCAGTGCGAATACTATGCGCTTGAGGGCTTGTCCGACCTGGTCAACACGATCAAGAAGGTACACGCCAACCTGAACACCGACTTGAAGATCATCGGTCTGCTGCGCGTGATGTTCGATCCGCGCATGACGCTGTCGCAGCAGGTCTCGGGTCAGCTCGAGCAGCATTTCGGCGACAAGGTCTTCAAGACGATCATTCCGCGCAATGTGCGGCTGGCCGAGGCGCCGTCGTACGGCATTCCCGGCGTGACGTTCGATCCGTCCTCAAAAGGCGCGCAGGCGTACATCGCCTTCGGCGCCGAGATGGTCCAGCGCATCAAGACCATGTAATCAATCAAAAAGCTGACAAAGAGATGGCAACCAAAAAACTCAAGGGACTGGGCCGCGGCCTCGACGCCCTGCTCGGCGGCGACCTGGACGCCGCACCGGCGCTGCCGAACACGCCGTCCGTGCTCGCTGTGACCCAGATCCAGGCCGGCAAGTACCAGCCCCGTACGCGCATGGACGAAGTGAGCCTGTCGGAGCTGGCTGCATCGATCAAGGCCCAGGGCATCATGCAACCGGTGCTGGTGCGCCCGTTGCCGCCGGGCAGCACGACGCCATACGAGATCATCGCCGGCGAACGGCGCTTCCGCGCTGCGCAAATGGCGGGCCTGGATGAAATCCCGGTGCTGGTGCGCGACGTTGACGACCAGGCTGCGGCCGCAATGGCACTGATCGAGAACATCCAGCGCGAAGACCTGAACCCGCTCGAAGAAGCGCAGGGTATCAACCGCCTGATTTCAGACTTCAATTTCACGCACGAGCAGGCAGCCGGCGCCGTGGGCCGCTCGCGCAGCGCGGTATCGAACCTGCTGCGCCTGATCAACCTCGCGCAGCCGGTGCAGACGATGCTGATGGCCGGCGACATCGACATGGGTCACGCCAGAGCCCTGCTGGCAGTCGACAGCGCCCACCAGATCACGCTGGCCAACCAGGTGATCGCCAAACGCCTGTCGGTGCGCGAAACCGAAAAACTCGTCTCACGCGCGCTCGACGAGCACAACGCGCCGGCGCAAGCTGCGCGTGCGAAAGACAAGTCGGGCGACATCGTGCGCCTGGAAGAAGAGCTGTCGGACAAGCTGGCCACGCCGGTCGTGTTCAAGATGGGCGCGAAGGGCAGGGGGCAGATGATCATCGATTTCGCCGACCTCGATATCCTCGAAGGCGTGCTGACGCGGCTGCGCGGCTGAGCGAGAACTGGCCTGCAGGCAGGGTACCCGGTGGCGCGCGGTATCCGCCAATGTGACAGACGGCGCATACACCATCTGGCGTTAAGTTGTTGAAAATAATGCGCTATCCACCAGCAACGTGTCACATTTTCGTCATCTTTACAGAGCAGTTATAAGTAGGGAATCGTTTGACTCACATCCGTATAACCACTTATAATTCCGGCGATTCATGTAATTACCACCACGTAGTACGTCCACTGCGCCAGCGAGAAGACCTAAAAATATGCTGCGCATCGTTTCCCTGCAGTTGATTGCAACAGTTCTCGTCGGCATCATCGCCGGACTACTGGGGGGATGGCCTGCGGCGTTTTCTGCGGTACTTGGCGGTTTGAGTTGCGTCGTGCCCAACGGAATCATGGCAGTGCGCCTGTTTGCCTCGTCAGCGAGTGGCACGGCGAACCCTGCGACATTTTTCATATGGGAATTTATAAAGATTGCATTAACGCTGGCGCTCCTGGGCGCGACGGCGTGGCTGTACCGCGATCTGAACTGGCTGGCATTGGTCGCCGGAATCATCGTGGCGCTGAAAAGTTACATATTCTTATTATTTAGGCAATGACATGGCGACTCCAACCGTAGACGGCGCAGCCCACGCGCCCACCGCATCAGAATATATCCGGCACCACCTGGGCCACCTGTCGACAGGCCAACAGAATGGCCCGGTCGATTTTTCGGTCATCAACCTGGACACCGTGTTCTGGTCGGTCGCCATGGGCATCGTCGGTTCGCTGATCCTGTGGAGCGCCGCGCGCAATGCCACCGCTGGCGTGCCGGGTCGTTTCCAGGCTGCCGTCGAGATGCTGTTCGAAATGGTCGACGATCAAGCCAAGTCGATCGTGCACGGTGACCGCAGCTTCATCGCGCCGGCCGCACTGACCGTGTTCGTCTGGGTCGCCCTGATGAACTGCCTGGACTTCCTGCCAGTCGACATGTTCTCGTCGGCGTTTGCCGCCCTGGGCGTCGAGCACCTGTTCCCGTATCACCGCGTCGTGCCGACCGCCGACATCAACGGCACCATCGGCATCTCGCTGGGCGTGCTGGTCCTGATGATCTACTACGGCATCAAGATCAAGGGCTTCGGCGGCTGGATCCACGAATTGCTGGCAGCACCGTTCGGCATCTGGATGGCGCCGTTCAACCTGCTTCTGAATATCATCGAATACGCAGCAAAAATGGTGTCGCTCGGTATGCGACTGTTCGGCAACATGTTTGCCGGTGAGCTGCTGTTCCTCTTGATCGCACTGTTGGGTGCATCGGCTACCGCATTCGGTGTCGTTGGCCACATCATTGCTGGTTCCATCTGGGCGATCTTCCACATCCTGATCGTATTCCTGCAGGCATTCATCTTCATGATGCTGACGCTGGTGTACCTCGGTCAGGCACACGAAGGCCACTGATCGGCGCCGCAAGCATCGAAACAGATAGTGGTTGTAAAGAAGTTGTAGTTTTTAATCTAGTTTTCAATTTAACTTTTGGAGTTACACATGACTGACCTTTCTTTTGTTGCACTGGCTTGCGGTTTGATCATCGGCCTGGGCGCTATCGGTGCTTGTATCGGTATCGCGATCATGGGCGGTAAATACCTGGAAGCTAGCGCACGTCAGCCAGAACTGATGAACACCCTGCAGACCAAGATGTTCCTGCTGGCTGGTCTGATCGACGCGGCATTCCTGATCGGTGTTGGTATCGCCATGCTGTTCGCGTTCGCTAACCCGTTCGTTCCAGTCTAAGACGCGCTTCTCGCTGTCTTGAAGGGCCGAACCAGTTCTGGTTCGGCATCCGTGTTTCTGTAAGAAGGAAAAAACCGTGAACATCAACTCAACGTTGTTTGTCCAGTTCGTGGTCTTCTTTATCCTGGCGATGTTCACGATGAAATTCGTGTGGCCGCCACTGATGAAGGCGCTCGATGAGCGCGCCGCGAAAATTGCAAGTGGCCTGGCTGCTGCAGACCGTGGCAAGGCCGATCTGGCTGCTGCTGAAAAGCGCGTCCAGACCGAGCTGGCTGGCGCCCGTGACGAAGTCCAGAAACGCATCAACGACGCTGAAAAGCGCGCTGCTGTGATTATCGAAGAAGCCAAGCGTACTGCCGCCGATGAAGGCGCGCGTATCGTTGCCGCCGCCAAGGCTGACGCCGAGCAGCAAGTCAACAGCGCACGCGAAGCACTGCGTGGTCAGGTTGCCGCCCTTGCGGTTGCCGGCGCTGAGCAGATTCTCAAGCGTGAAGTGAACGCAGCGGCCCACGCCGACCTGCTGTCGCAACTGTCGACCGAGCTCTGATCATGGCAGAACTCGCAACCGTCGCCCGCCCCTACGCCGAAGCGCTGTTCCGTGTCGCCCAAACCGGCGACATGAACGCGTACTCGGCCATCGCGTCGGAACTGGGCCAGATTGGCGCCAGTGCCGACGTGCAGACCTTCGCCAGCAACCCGATCGTCACGCACGCACAACTGGCGGACACGATTGCGTCCCTGGTCAAGTCGCCGCTGAATGCTGAAGCGAAGAACTTTATCGCGATGCTGGCCGAGAATGGCCGCATCAACCTGCTGCCCGAGATCAGCACCCAGTTTGCGCTCCTGAAAAACGCGAACGAGGGCGCTGCCGATGCGATGATCCATAGCGCGTTCGAGATCTCGGCCGACCAGCTGGCGCAGCTGGTCGCCACGCTGGAAAAGAAATTTGGCCGCAAGCTCAACCCAACGGTAACAGTGGATCCTTCGCTGATCGGTGGTGTGCGCGTGGTCGTCGGTGACGAAGTGCTCGATACCTCGGTACGCGCCAAGCTGCAACGGATGCACGTTGCGCTGGCCAACTAACCACGTATTGACTGGCACGCGCCGGCGTTCCCGCCCTTGCCCTACGCATCAAGAAACTATAATTGGAGTTAGCAAGCATGCAACTTAACCCATCTGAAATCAGCGAACTGATCAAGAGCCGGATCCAGGGCCTCGAAAGTTCGGCTGACGTTCGCAATCAAGGCACGGTGATCTCGGTCGCCGACGGTATCTGCCGCATCCATGGTCTGTCGGACGTGATGCAGGGCGAGATGCTGGAATTCCCAGGCAACACCTTCGGTCTGGCCATGAACCTCGAGCGCGACTCGGTCGGCTCGGTCATCCTGGGTGCTTACGAGCACATCTCGGAAGGCGACATCGTCAAGACCACCGGCCGCATTCTCGAAGTGCCGATCGGTCCTGAACTGTGCGGCCGCGTCGTCAATGCACTGGGCCAGCCGATCGACGGCAAGGGTCCTGTCAACGCCAAGCTGACCTCGCCAATCGAAAAGATTGCGCCAGGCGTTATCGCCCGTGAATCGGTGTCGCAGCCAATGCAGACCGGTATCAAATCGATCGACGCGATGGTGCCGATCGGCCGTGGTCAGCGTGAGCTGATCATTGGTGACCGCCAGACCGGTAAATCGGCTGTTGCAGTCGACGCGATCATCAACCAAAAAGGTCAGGGCGTGACCTGCGTGTACGTCGCGATCGGTCAGAAAGCATCGACCATCAAGAACATCGTGCGCTCGCTGGAAACCCACGGCGCGATGGAGTACACGATCGTTGTTGCCGCATCGGCGTCGGAATCGGCCGCCATGCAATACATCTCGGCCTACTCGGGCTGCGCGATGGGCGAATACTTCCGCGACCGCGGCGAAGACGCACTGATCGTGTATGACGATCTGTCGAAGCAGGCAGTTGCCTACCGCCAGATCTCGCTGCTGCTGCGCCGTCCACCAGGCCGCGAAGCGTACCCTGGCGACGTGTTCTACCTCCACAGCCGCCTGCTCGAGCGCGCAGCACGCGTCAACGCCGACTACGTGTCGAAGTTCACCAACGGCGCCGTGACCGGCAAGACCGGTTCGCTGACCGCACTGCCGATCATCGAAACGCAAGCTGGCGACGTCTCGGCATTCGTGCCGACCAACGTGATCTCGATTACTGACGGCCAGATCTTCCTGGAAACGTCGCTGTTCAACGCCGGTATCCGTCCTGCGATCAACGCCGGTATCTCGGTGTCGCGCGTCGGTGGCGCTGCCCAGACCAAGGTCATCAAGAGCCTGTCCGGCGGTATCCGTACCGACCTGGCCCAGTACCGTGAACTGGCTGCGTTCGCGCAGTTCGCTTCGGACCTGGACGAATCGACCCGCAAGCAGCTGGACCGCGGTGCGCGCGTGACCGAACTGCTCAAGCAGCCACAGTTCTCGCCACTGTCGACCTCGCTGATGGCCGCATCGCTGTTCGCCGTCAACAAGGGCTACCTGGACGATATCGAAGTCAAGAAAGTGCTGCCATTCGAGCACGGCCTGCACGCCTTCCTGAAGTCGGGCCATGCAGCGCTGCTGGCAAAGATCGACGAAACCAAGCAACTGGACAAAGAAGCCGAAGCAGCACTGGCCGCGGCCGTTGCTGATTTCAAGAAATCCGGCGCATATTAATCTGTGGGCCGGCATCGCCCGATGGCGATGCCGGTGCCTGGAAGGAGTAAGGACTCATGGCAGCAGGCAAAGAGATTCGTGGCAAGATCAAGAGCGTAGAAAATACGAAGAAGATCACCAAGGCGATGGAAATGGTCGCCGCATCGAAAATGCGCAAAGCGCAGGAACGTATGCGCGCCGCCCGTCCCTACAGTGACAAGGTTCGTAACATCACCGCCAATCTGGCCACTGCAAACCCGGAGTACACGCACGCATTCATGGCGCAAGCCAAGGACGTGCAGGCAAAGGCAGTTGGCTTCATCGTCGTCACGACCGACAAGGGTCTGTGCGGCGGCATGAACACCAACATCCTGCGCCAGGTCACGCTCAAGGCGCGCGAACAGGAACAAGCGGGCAACCGCGTCGAGGCAGTTGCCATTGGCAACAAGGGCCTGAGCTTCCTGAACCGCGTCGGCATGAAACTCGTGTCGCAGGCGACCCAGCTGGGCGATGCACCGCAACTGGACAAGCTGATCGGACCGGTCAAAGTGATGCTGGACGCGTACCAGGAAGGCAAGCTCGATGCTGTCTACCTGTGCTACACCAAGTTCATCAACACGATGAAACAGGAAACCGTGGTCGAGCAACTGCTTCCGCTGTCAGCCAATTCGCTGAAAGCCGATGCAGGCGCCACCAGCTGGGACTACATCTACGAACCGGAAGCACAGGTCGTCATCGACGAGCTGCTGGTGCGTTACGTGGAAGCACTGGTCTACCAGGCAGTGGCAGAAAACCTGGCGTCCGAGCAATCGGCACGCATGGTCGCAATGAAGGCCGCGAGCGATAACGCCGGCAGCGTCATCAGCGACCTGAAGCTGGTCTACAACAAGACCCGCCAGGCTGCGATTACCAAAGAACTCTCCGAGATCGTTTCAGGGGCTTCGGCAGTTTAAATACTTGCGGGAAAGAGCGGGCCGCGTAGGCTTAAGTGTGCGAAGCGATCTTCTCTGTCCCCAACTATCTATAACTGACTAGCTTCTCACGATTTACGCAAAAAAGAATTTAACTAAATATCTGAAGGAACGAACATGGCTGATGGCAAAATCGTTCAGTGTATCGGCGCAGTGGTTGACGTGGAATTTCCACGTAATGCCATGCCGAAAGTGTACGACGCACTGAAAATGGAAGGCTCGGATCTGACCCTGGAAGTCCAGCAACAGCTGGGCGACGGCGTGGTCCGTACCATTGCTCTGGGCAGCTCCGACGGCATGCGCCGCGGCATGATGATCCAGAACACCGGCAAGCCAATCATGGTCCCGGTCGGCACCCCGACCCTGGGTCGCATCATGGACGTGCTGGGCAACCCGATCGACGAATGCGGTCCGGTCAGCCACGAGCGCATGGCGTCGATCCACCGTGACGCGCCAGCCTACGACGAACTGTCGCCATCGACCGACCTGCTGGAAACCGGCATCAAGGTCATCGATCTGGTCTGCCCGTTCGCCAAAGGCGGTAAAGTCGGCCTGTTCGGCGGCGCCGGCGTCGGCAAGACCGTCAACATGATGGAACTGATCAACAACATCGCCAAGGCACACGCGGGTCTGTCCGTGTTCGCCGGGGTGGGTGAGCGTACCCGTGAAGGTAACGACTTCTACCACGAGATGGCCGATGCCAAAGTCGTCGACCTGGAAAACCCTGCCAACTCGAAAGTGGCAATGGTCTACGGTCAGATGAACGAACCACCAGGCAACCGTCTGCGCGTCGCGCTGACCGGTCTGACCATGGCCGAAGCGTTCCGTGACGAAGGCAAGGACGTTCTGTTCTTCGTCGACAATATCTACCGCTACACGCTGGCCGGTACCGAAGTCTCGGCACTGCTGGGTCGTATGCCATCGGCAGTGGGCTACCAGCCTACGCTGGCCGAAGAGATGGGCCGTCTGCAAGAGCGCATCACCTCGACCAAAACCGGTTCGATCACGTCGATCCAGGCCGTCTACGTCCCTGCGGATGACTTGACCGACCCATCGCCAGCAACCACCTTTGCTCACCTGGATTCGACCGTCGTTCTGTCGCGTGACATCGCTTCGCTGGGTATCTACCCTGCAGTCGATCCACTCGATTCGACCTCGCGCCAGCTGGACCCGCTCGTCGTCGGTGAAGAGCACTACGCCACCGCGCGCGCTGTGCAGAACACGCTGCAGCGCTACAAGGAACTGCGTGACATCATCGCGATTCTGGGCATGGACGAACTGGCACCGGAAGACAAACTGGTCGTGGCACGCGCGCGTAAGATGCAGCGTTTCCTGTCGCAGCCATTCCACGTCGCTGAAGTCTTCACCGGCGCGCCGGGCAAGTACGTTTCGCTGAAAGACACGATCAAGGGCTTCAAGATGATCGATTCGGGCGAACTGGATCACCTGCCGGAGCAAGCGTTCTACATGGTCGGCACGATCGAAGAAGCTATCGAGAAAGCCAAGAAACTGGCTGCTGGTTAAGTCGCTTTCTTCCACTGAAAGACACACATGGCAAACACATTTCAAGTCGACGTCGTCTCGGCCGAAGAGCAGATCTTCTCCGGCCAGGCCGAATTCGTCGCGTTGCCGGGTGAAGCGGGTGAGCTGGGTATCTACCCGAAGCACACCCCGTTGATCACGCGCATCCGCCCGGGCGCCGTGCGCATCCAGGTTTCCGGCGGTGGTGAAGAGTTCGTCTTCGTCGCCGGTGGTATCCTCGAAGTGCAGCCGAACGGCGTGACCGTGCTGGCCGACACCGCGATCCGCGGCGCCGACCTGGACGAAGCGAAGGCAACGTCCGCGAAGAAGCAGGCTGAAGACCTGATGCTGAATCAGGAGTCGAAGATCGACTACGCAAAAGCCCAGGCCGAAATGGCCGCAGCGATTGCGCAGTTGGCGGCAATTCAGCGTCTGCGTTCGAAAGGCCGTTGAGCTTGGTACAAGCTCGGCAACAAAAAAGGCAGCCTGCGGGCTGCCTTTTTTTTCGTCTGCGTCCTGCGTCACCGCTCCACCCATTCAATGTTGTGACTGGCGTAGCGTGGGCGGGTTTCCCGCCCACGCGTTCAACCGACCTTGGTATGCCAAGGAGCGGCATTGGTTTGAACGCGTGGACGGCGTAGCCGTCCACCCTACGTCGGTGTACGTGACAGCCGCGAGCCGTTATGGCCACGGTGCCAGGGTAGATAAGGCAAACCTGCTAAGCTGATCGCCATCCCAACGACCGGCCTGCCACCATGCGCACCATCGCCCAGATCCTCGAAAAAAGCACCACCATCGCCATCGTCGGCCTGTCGAACAGGCCGGACCGGGCCAGCCACGAAGTGGGCGCCTACCTGCAGGGGCACGGCTACCGCATCCTGCCAGTAAACCCGAGCTATGCCGGCGCGACGATCCTCGGCGAGCCTGTCTTCGCCACGCTGCAGGATGCTGCCGCGTCGCTCGCAGATAGCGGCCAGCGCATCGACATCGTCGATTGCTTTCGCAAGTCGGAAGACATCGGCCCGATCGCGCGCGATGCGATCGCGGTGGGGGCAGGGTGCCTGTGGATGCAGCTCGAGATCGAGAACCAGGTTGCCGCCGATCTGGCGCGCGCCGCCGGCCTGGATGTGGTGATGAACCACTGCCTCAAGATCGAGCATCGCAGCCTGCAGCCAAGCGTCTGAAAAGCGGCGCGCAGTGCTGCTGCCCGCGCTACAATCGCTGCTACCTCCACCTCGTCAATACCACGCCATGATCAAGACCATTGCCCTGCTGCTCGCCGCCACCGCCGCCGTCAGCGTCATCCCGCCCGCGAGTGCGCAGGCCGCGCCTGCTGCCTCAGCGCCGGCATTGAGCAAGAACCCGGCCGCCTGCCCGGCAGTGCTCAAGCACAGCTTCAAGCGCCTGCAGGATGAAGCGCCGCAAGACCTCTGCCAGTACAGCGGCAAGGTGGTGCTGGTGGTGAACACGGCCAGCTACTGCGGCTTTACCAAGCAGTACGAAGGCCTGGAAAAGATCTACGCCAAGTATGGCAGCCGTGGCCTGGTGATCCTGGGCTTCCCGTCGAACGACTTCGGCCAGCAGGAACCGGGCAACGCGAAAGAGATCGCGGACCTCTGCTACAACACCTACGGCGTGAAGTTCCCGATGTTCGCCAAGACCTCGGTCAAGGGACCGGATGCCAACCCGCTGCACGCGCAGCTGATCAAGGCAACCGGCAAGGAACCGAAGTGGAACTTCACCAAGTACCTGATCGGGCGCGACGGTAAAGTGCTCGAGTATTTCCCGAGCAAGGTCACGCCGGAAGACCCGCAACTGGTCGGTATGATCGAGAAAGCGCTTTAACCTTACTGGTAACATGGTCATTTTGATGTGGATCAACGTTTTTTGGGGTCCACATCAATAAGCTTACTTTCGTGGCAGTAATTTAAAAACGAAAGGTAAGAACAAATGACAACGATGTTGAAATCGGTCGTAGTAGCCGTGATTGCCGTGGCGTCCGCGCAGGCGCTGGCCCAGGAATCGCCATGGCTGGTGCGTGCACGCGCCGTCCAGATGGAGCCAGACAACAAATCGAGCCCGGTTGGCGGTGTGGGCGCAGCGGACACGATCAAGGTCAGCAACAAGACCATCCCCGAGCTGGACATCAGCTACTTCTTCACGCCAAACTTCGCGGCGGAACTGATCCTGACCTATCCGCAGAGGCACAATGTGATGCTGGCCGGCACCCGGATCGGCAGCTTCAAGCACCTGCCGCCCACGCTCAGCGCGCAATATCATTTTGCACCTGGCGCCACGTTCAATCCGTACCTGGGCGTGGGCGTGAACTACACGCGCATCTCGAGCGTCAAGCTGCTCAATGGCGCGGCTGACCTGGAAAACGACAGCGTCGGCCTGTCGCTGCAGGCTGGCGTCGATTTTCGCCTGGACCAGCATTGGTCGATCAACGCCGACATCAAGCGCATCAACATCCGCAGCGAAGTGATCGTCGGCGGCGCCAATATCAGCCACCTGAAAGTCGATCCGATGCTGTTTGGCCTGGGCGTCGGTTACCGCTTCTGAACAAGCACCGCGCGCAGCGGCCCGCGCAGCGCGTTGCAGACGACGATGTCGTCGGCCGCTTCGAGCATCGCGCGCGTGACCACGCCTTCGCGCGCATGCCATGCGGGCGCTGCCAGCAGCACGCCCCGCATCACACCCGGCAGCACGCCACAGCTTAAGGGCGGCGTGATCCATGCGTCACCCACGCGCACGAACACATTGCTGCGCCCACCTTCCGTCAATTCACCGCGCTCGTTGAAGAACAGCGCATCGAACGCGCCGCGCGCTTCGGCCGCCTGCCAGGCCGCGTCGTAGCGGCTGCGCCGGCTCGTCTTGTGACGCAGGAAGACGTCGCTGCTGGCCGTCGGGTCGTCGGCCAGCACCACCATGACCGGCTCTTGCAGCGGCGCCAGCACGCCGGACGTGATCGTCAGCGCGCCGGCCGCATCGACGGCCAGCCGCATGCGGTAGACATCGTCGGTCGGCAGCGCTGCGCAGGCGGTGTCCAGGGCAGAATGCGCGGCACCCCGGTCGAACGGGACACCGAAATAGCGGCACGAAGCGCACAAGCGCTCGAGGTGCTGTTCGACGTGCCGGCAACCATGGTCGCGCGAGGCGCGCAGCGTTTCAAACAGCGTGACGTCGTTGGCCAGCCCGGTCAGGAAGCCTGCTTTCAACTGGCACTCCGCGAATTCGTCATGCGCTTCGCTGTCGTGGACGATCCCGGCGCCCACGCCCAGTTCGCCGCGTCGTACGCCGTTTTCTGGCGCTGCCAGCGCCAGCGTGCGGATCGGCACCGACAGGCAAAAGTCGCCGAACGTGCGGCCTGTTGGCGCCGGATCGAACCAGCCGATCGCGCCGGTGTAGACGCCGCGCGCATCGGGTTCGAGCTCGTGGATGATCTCCATCGCGCGGCGCTTGGGCGCGCCCGTGATCGAGCCGCACGGATACAGCGCGTCAAACACATCCACCAGCGCCGCATCGGCCTTCAGGCGCGCCTGCACCGTGGACGTCATCTGCAGCACGGCGCCATAACGCTGCACGTCGAACAGCACGGGGGTCTGCACGCTACCGGTGACGGCCACGCGGCCCAGGTCATTGCGTAGCAGGTCGACGATCATCAGGTTTTCGGCGCGGTTCTTGGTGTCCTGCGCCAGCTCGCGCGCACGCGTGGCATCGATGTCCGCATCGCCGCTGGCGCGCGCCGTGCCCTTCATGGGCCGCGCCTGCAGCACGCCATCGGCGTGGCGCACGAACAGCTCGGGCGAGAACGACAGCAGCGCGCCACCATCCGGCAGCCCCACCAGCGCGCCATACGGCACCGGCTGGCGCGCGCGCAGGCGCGCATACAGGGCAACCAGCGGGCCGAAGGCGTCGAAGCGCAAGCGATAGGTGTAGTTGACCTGGTAGGTGTCGCCCGCTTCGATCAGTGCGCGGATGCGGGCGATGGCATCGACGAACTGCGCCTCGTCGACATTGGCCGTGATGCCGGCCACACCGGCGGGATGGTCCGTACCCGCACTGCGCGTGGCGAGCCACGATGCGACCTGCTCGCCCGTCAGATGGTCGCACTGCGAAAACAGCAGCACCTGCGCCAGCGGTCCGTTCACCGGGCGCGCCGGCAGGTGCTGCAGGTGCGCGCCAAGTTCGTACGTCAGCAGCGGCACCGCGTACAGGCCGCGCTGCAGCGCCGCCTGCAGGGCCGCCAGCAGCGGCGCCCAGCCGCTGGCGTCATCACAGGTCAGCGTGCCGGCATGGCCGCTGTAGAGCCGCGAGCGGGCTTCGTGCGTGGCGCGCGCATCGTCGAGCAGTGCAAAGACTTCACCAGTATCCATCCCCGGATTTTACGCTGCCAGCAGCAACGACAGGTGCAGCGCCGTGCCTTCCATGGGGTTGACCTTGAAGCCGCTCTTGGCAAAGCGGTGCCAGCGGCCGGTGACGTAATTCATCAACAGGCTCGCGCGCCCGGCGACGTCGGCTTCCTGACCGTGGCCCTGGGTGACGGCCACGCGCAAGGCGCCCTTGAGCGCCAACTCGACCTTGTCGTAAAACGCGTTCATGCGGTGCTGCAGGCGTTCGTCTTCGTTCACCAGCGCGTCGCCGATCAGCACGCGCGTCATGCCCGGATTGTTTGCCGCAAAACCGAGCAGCATCTGCACGATCGCCTGCGCCTGATCCAGGCCGCCTTCTTCGTGTTCGCTGATCTGGTTGATCACGCCGAAGACCGAGGTCTCGATGAACTCGATCAAGCCCTCGTACATTTGCGCCTTGCTGGCAAAGTGGCGGTACAGCGCCGCTTCGGAGACACCCAGGCGCGCGGCCAGGGCGGCAGTGGTGATTTTCTCGCCCTTGGGCTGCTCGAGCATCGCGGCCAGGGCCTGAAGGATTTGCAGCTTGCGCTGGCCGGGCTTCGTGCTTGCCATGGGATCCCTAGGAGTGGTTGATCGATTAACGCAGCCTCGACAGCCGCGCAGGAAGTTGCCGCACGGATTTTACTTTGACATTGACGTAGCCGGGGCATTTCAATGTCCTCGGCAGGGGAGCGGTGCCGATCGGATCGCTGACACGCAGGTATTGCGTGACCCAGACGGTACGCAGGCCCAGCTGGCGCGCGGTGCGCAGGTTGGCCAGCGTGTCTTCGACCAGGATGCAGCGCTGCGCCGCCACGCCATGCTTGCGCAAGAGGCGGCGCAGCATCAGCTTGGACGGCTTGGGCCGCAGCTGGCGGTGCACGTGCATGTGCTCGATCGCCACGTGGTGCGAGAAATGGTTGTGCAGCTTCAGGCGACGCACGATCTCGGTCGAGTACGAATTCGGTGCATTGGTCAGCAGGATCTTGCGACCGGGCAGGCGGCGCAGCAGGCGGCCCAGGCCGCGCTCGAAGCGCATCACGTCGGCCAGCGGGCCGATGTCATGCGTCTGGCGCAGGAAGTCGGTCGGGCACACCTGGTGATGGCGGATCATGCCGAGCAGGGTGGCGCCGTAGCGCTTCCAGTACCCGACGCGCGCGGCATCGATCATCGCTTGCGTGGCGGTCTCGCCGTTCTGGCTCAGTACGCGCGCAATATAGGTGTTCATGTTGGCGCTGATCGCCGGAAAAATCGCGTGCGATGCGTCGTGCAGGGTGTTGTCGAGGTCGAATAACCAGACAGGTGCGCGGGGTAGGGAAGTGGCCACGGTGCGAGGCGTTGGTACAGCAGAGGGGAGGTGAAGCGATGGTGCCCTTTACGTGGATTGAACACGTGGCCTCTCCCTTACCAAGGGAGTGCTCTACCACTGAGCTAAAAGGGCGGTACCGGTTTTTCTGTGGCGATTGTTTCCGCCACAAAAAATTTAATGAGACCGGATCATAGTGCCAAAAGCCTGTTCGGTCAAGACTTCGAGCAGCAATGAGTGTTCGATCCTGCCATCGATGATGTGCACGGTGTTCACGCCCGATTTGGCAGCGTCGAGAGCCGATGAAATCTTGGGCAGCATGCCGCCCGAAATCGTACCGTCGGCGAACATCTCGTCGATCTCGCGCGCCGACAGGTCGGTAACGAGATTGCCCGATTTATCTTGCACACCGGCGATGTTGGTCATCATGATCAGCTTTTCGGCCTTCAGGATTTCGGCGATCTTGCCGGCGACGACGTCGGCATTGATGTTGTAGGCCTGGCCGTCCTGGCCAAAGCCGATCGGCGAAATGATCGGGATGAACGCGTCGTCCTGCAGCGCCTTGACGACGGCCGGGTTGATGGCGTCGATCTCGCCGACGAAACCGATGTCGAGGAACTCGCCCGGCTTTTCCTTGTCAGGCATGGCCATGCGGCGTGCGCGGATCAGGCCCCCATCCTTGCCGGTCAGGCCCACGGCCTGGCCACCGTAGTGGTTGATCAGCATGACGATGTCTTGCTGGACTTCGCCGCCCAGCACCCACTCCACCACTTCCATGGTTTCTTCGTCGGTGATGCGCATGCCCTGCACGAACGTGCCTTGCTTGCCGATTTTTTTCAGCGCGTTGTCGATCTGCGGGCCACCGCCATGCACCACGACCGGGTTCATGCCGACCAGCTTGAGCAGGATGACGTCACGTGCGAAGCCGTGCTTCAGGCGTTCGTCGGTCATGGCATTGCCACCGTATTTGATGACGATGGTTTTGCCGTGGAAATTACGGATGTACGGAAGCGCTTCGGCCAGGATCTGCGCCTTGATCGCCGGGGAGACGCCCGCGAGGTCGTTTGGTTGGTCGTCGGTGGTCAGGCTGGTCACTTGAGCGTTCATGGAGAGTCCGAAATAATTGTCGCGAGATTTTACAGCCAAATGCCGTAAAAACAGCGTAAACCTTGTGGGGAGTGGGCGATGTTATGTTGTATTTTATAGCAGCACCCACCACTCTACTCCTGCCATGCCATTCCCGCCGTTCGCCATCCATCTTCAAGGCTGTTCAGACCATGAATAGTTGCACGCGCTGCGGCGCTTCGTTCAGCTGCGCGATGGCCGATGGTGACAGCGCGCCGTGCTGGTGCATGGCGTTGCCGCCGGCGGTGGCGGTGCCGCAGGAAGCGGTTGGCTGCTGGTGTCCGGCATGTCTGCGCGCCCACATTGCCGCGCAGAGCCACCCCGCATCGGCAGCGCCGCCCTGACGGCTCAGCGCTGGGTACGGAAAAAGCGCATCATTTCACGGCTGGCATCGGGCCCCTTGCCGTCGGTATAGCTGCCGCTTGCATCGCCGCCGGACCAGGCATGGCCGGCGCCATGCACCAGCCAGTGCTCGGCCTGCACGGTGCCATCGGTGGCCGGATACAGCGTGCGCGTGTAGGCGTAGCCGTCCGGCACATTGCCCGGTTCGGTCGTGCCCGGCTGCGGCACGTGGCGTGCGCCTTGCGCGACCACTTCTTCGCCGTTGGCCGGGTGCACCGTCGTATCGCGGTCGCCATGGAAGACGATGACCGGCAGTGGCTGGTTCTCGGGCTGGCTGCGCCGGAAGTCGCCCTTCATCGCCGCCAGGGCCGATGACAGGTCGTTGGCCGACGCGAACGGCAAGCCGGAGTGCACGCCGACGGCAGCGTACAGGTCGGGATACAGCGTGCCCATGATGGTGGCCATCGCGCCGCCGGCGGACAGGCCGGCCACATACACTTGCTCGGTATCGACGCTGTAGGTGTCGATGATCGCCTGCGTCATGCCGGCGATGAGCGACGGTTCGCCTTCATCGCGACGCTGGTCGACGGCATTGAACCAGTTCCAGCAGCGCGACGGGTTGGCGCTTTTGCTTTGCGCCGGGTACAGCACCAGGCAGCCGACCTCTTCGGCCAGCACGTTCATCCCGGTGCCGGCGGCGAAGTCGTCCGGGTCCTGCGTACAGCCGTGCAGCATCACCACCAGCGGCGCGGGGCCACCTGTGTAGCTGCCCGGGACGTACAGCTTGTAGTCGCGCGTGCCGGCGTCGTTCGTGTGGCTGCCGGCGATGAAGGTGCCGGTCAGGGACGCGGTGGCTGCAGCCACCGCGTCTTCGCGCGTGGCGGCGGGTGCGGGTTCCGGCGCGGATTCCGGAGGCGTCACCGTGAGCGTGAAGTCACGTATCTGTTGACGGGCAACCCGGTGAAACGCGTTGACGTTGCTCATTGCTTGCCGCGCTGCTGCGCCAGGGGTCACCGGACCCGAGCGCCATAGCGTTCGGGTAGCGCTGCGCATTTGCGCCAGCATGAGTCGGTTGAGTTTCATGGCATTCCTTTTTTGTGCACCGCACCAATTTCAGGCCATGAGCTTACACGAACCTTGCCGACGTTGCCGAACGGCCCTTGTATATCCTGTTGTCTTAGATACGGAACATTGATCTTTGTGAGCACATCACGCGCCAACGCGTGCTTAACCGCAGGTTTCCGCGTACTCGACTGATGGTGTGATGCCTGCGCACCCGTTTTTCGTGGGCACCTCGCGCAATGTGGCGTTGCCCCAGCATAGTAAAAGACGGGCAACACGCGGCGCTGGGCTGCCAGCCGCGCGATAATGCGACTTTATTTTTCACCACTGCGAACGATGGCTCCCGAACTGCAAACCCCCGTACCGTCGCCCTGTATCGATATCTGCCAGATGGTCCCGGAAACCGGCCTGTGCCAGGGTTGCCTGCGCACCATCGATGAAATCGTCGCCTGGGGCACGGCCACGGACGACGCCAAGCGCGCGATCTGGGCCGAGATCCGGCGCCGCGAGAGCGAGATCGACTGGCAGTAACGATCGTTTAGAGGCAGGAATCTAGCACGGTCGTACTTTTTTCAGGGCTATAATCAGGCCCATCCTTCATCCACCACCGAGAGCTTCCATGACGATGCCCGCCGCGCTGCAAGACCTGTCCCTTCCTGTCATCGCTTCGCCGATGTTCATTGCCAGCGGGCCCGCGCTGGTGGCGGCCCAGTGCAAGGCCGGCATCGTCGGCTCGTTCCCTGCATTGAATGCCCGTCCGGCCGAGATGCTCGACGTCTGGCTGACCGACCTGCAGCGCGAACTGGCCGACTACGCGGCGGCCAATCCGGGCAAGAAAGTCGGTCCGATCGCCGTCAACCAGATTGTCCACCAGTCGAACGACCGGCTGGCGCATGACGTCGAAGTCTGCGTCAAGCACCAGGTGCCGATCATCATTTCGTCGCTGCGCGCGCCGCCCAGCGAGATGATGGATGCGGTGCATTCGTACGGCGGCATCGTGCTGCACGATATCGTCTCGATCCGCCATGCCGAAAAGGCGCTGGAAGCGGGCGTCGATGGCCTGATCCTGGTGGCGGCTGGCGCTGGCGGGCATGCAGGCGCCCTGTCGCCGTTCGCGCTGGTCGGCGAAATCCGCAAGATGTTCAAGGGACCAATCGCCCTGTCCGGTTCGATTGCCACCGGCGACGCGATCCTGGCCGCGCAGGCGATGGGCGCCGACTTTGCCTACATCGGTTCGCGCTGGCTGGCGACCAAAGAGTCAAACGTCAGCGACGACTACCGCGATGCGATCGTCGAATCGACGGCGGCCGACGTCGTCTACACGAACCTGTTTACGGGCGTGCACGGCAACTACCTGAAAAAATCGATCGTCGCGGCCGGGCTGGACCCGGACAACCTGCCCGAATCGGACAAGAGCAAGATGAGCTTTGGTTCGGGCAGCGCCAAGGCCTGGCGCGACATCTGGGGCGCGGGGCAGGGCGTGGGCCTGATGGACGACGTGCCGACGGTGGCCGACATGGTCGCGCGCTTGAGCGCCGAATACATGGCGGCGCGCGCGCGCCTGGCGCTCTGAATACATGAGGGACCTGCCTGCCTAACGCTTCAATGCCTGGCGCCGCGCATCCGGGTTAACGTAGGGTGGACGAGTCCCCCGTCCACGCGTTCAAACCAGGCTGGCGCAGAGATTTGTCGTAGCGAAGGGACGCCGTTGGTTGAACGCGTGGAAGGCGTAGCCTTCCACCCTACGGCATCGGCATCCGCATCGGCATCGACACTAACATCGGCCGACACCGGCGTCGTCCGGCTCAGGCTGCCGGCGGCTCGGGCTGTTTCAAATCCTCGGGCCGGATCGTCCACAGGCCCGGCAGGTTGCGCCAGTAGCCGTACACGTCCATCCCGAAGCCGACGACGAACTTGTTCGGCAAGCTCAAGCCGATCAGGTCGGCCGTGATCGGCTTGGCGCGGCCCAGGTCCTTGTCGGCAAACACCACGACCATCACTTCGGCCGCGCCCATGTCCAGCAGGCGCGCTTTGACGTGGGCCAGCGTCTCGCCTTCGTCGAGGATGTCGTCGACCAGCAGGATCGTGCGGCCGGCCACGTTCTGGCGCGGGATCACCTTCCACACCAGTTCGCCGCCCCGATCATCGGCGCCGTAGCGGCTGACGTGGATGTAGTCGAAGTCGAGCGGGAAGGCCAGTTGCGGCAGCAGGGTGCCGGTGAACACGACCGCGCCGCCCATCACGCCCAGCACGAGCGGGAATTCGGTGGCGCCCGGCGCGGCAAAGCGCGCATTGAGCTGGTCGGCGACGCCCGTGACAGCGGCCTGAACTTCAGTCGGCGTGACGATCTGCGTGGCGTTCGCCAACAGCGCGCTCGCGCGCTCATGATGGAAATCGAGCATGGGTCTCTATGTCTGGTGGATGCCGCGCCATTATGCGTGATCCCCGGGCAGGAGGGCGTTCCGGTTGGCGCTGCCCCGCGTCTGTCGGCGGCGCCAAATGGGGCGTATCATACGCAGCTTGGAAAACAAATCGACGCCTCTGCCCATGTCCGACGCCACCGAACAAGCCCGCTCTTCTTCTGACTCTTCCGCCGACTTCCAGACCGTCCGCGCCGACCGGCTCGCGCAGCTGCGCGCAGCCATGGCGCGTCACGGCATCGATGCCGTCATCGTGCCGTCGAGCGACCCGCACCTGTCGGAATACCTGCCCGGTCACTGGAAGGGCCGCGAATGGCTGTCCGGCTTCACCGGCTCGGTCGGCACCTTCATCGCCACTGCCAACTTCGCCGGCGTCTGGACCGATGGCCGCTACTTCACGCAGGCCGAAACCGAACTGGCCGGCAGCGAGATCGCGCTGATGAAGATCCCGGGCGCGGCCAGCCAGCTGCATGTCGACTGGCTTGCCGCCAACCTGGCCGCCGGCCAGAGCGCCGCCGTCGATGCGCGCGTGCTGGGCCTGGCCGGCGCGCGCCTGCTGGCCGACGCACTGCAGGCCAAGGGCGTCGTGCTGCGCACCGATCTCGATCTGCTGGCCGATGTCTGGCACGAGCGCCCGGCGCTGCCGGCCGACGCCGTGTTCGAGCACCTGCCGCCGTTTGCCACCGCCACCCGCGCCGACAAGCTGCACGCCACGCGCGCGGCAATGCAAGCGCATGGCGCCGGTTTCCATTTCGTCTCGACGCTCGACGACATCGCTTACCTGTTCAACCTGCGCGGCGCCGACGTCAGTTTCAATCCCGTGTTCCTGGCCCACGCACTGATCGGCCGCGGCGACGCCACGCTGTTCGTCAGCGAAGGCAAGGTGCCGCCTGAGGTGCGTGCGCGCCTGGAAGCCGACGACGTGCACCTGGCGCCGTACGAGAACGCCGTGCATGCACTCGAAGCGCTGCCCGAAGGCGCGACGCTGCTGCTCGATCCGCGCCGCGTCACGGCCGGCATGCGCGCGAGCGTGGCCAGTGGCGTGAACGTGGTCGAGGCGATCAACCCGACCACGTTTGCCAAGTCGCGCAAGCTCGAGAGCGAGGCTGTCAACGTGCGCGCCACGATGGAGCAGGATGGCGCCGCGCTATGCGAATTCTTCGCCGCGCTCGAGCCGCTGCTGGCGGATGCACAGCGCAGTGCGCTCAACGAAGTCGACATCGACACGCGCATCACCGCCGCGCGCGCGCGCCGCCCGCACTTCGTCAGTGCGAGTTTTTCGACCATCGCCGGCTTTAATAGCAATGGCGCGATCATGCATTACCGCGCTGAAGCAGCCACCTGCGCCGTCATCGAAGGCGACGGCCTGCTGCTGATCGACTCGGGCGGCCAGTACCTGGGCGGCACCACCGACATCACGCGCGTGATCCCGGTCGGCACGCCAAGCGCCGACCAACGACGCGACTACACGCTGGTGCTGAAAGGCCTGATCGCGCTGTCGAGCGCCCACTTCCCGCGCGGCACCCGCGCACCGCTGCTCGACGCCATCGCCCGCGCCCCGATCTGGGCTGCCGGCATCGACTACGGCCATGGCACCGGCCACGGCGTCGGTTACTTCCTGAACGTGCACGAAGGCCCGCAGACGATTTCGCCGGCCGTGCCGCCGGACCCGCATACCGCGATGGAGCCGGGCATGATCACGTCGATCGAACCGGGCATCTATCGCCCGGGCCGCTGGGGCATTCGCATCGAGAACCTGGTGCTCAACGTGGCCGCGAACAAGACCGAATTCGGCGAGTACCTGGCCTTCGAAACGCTGACCCTGTGCCCGATCGACACCCGTTGCCTCGATCGTTCCCTGCTGCGCCCCGACGACATCGCTTGGCTCAACGACTACCACGCCACCGTGCGTGCGCGCCTGACGCCCCATGTCGACGGCGCCGCGTTCGAGTGGCTCATGCTGCGCACGGAGGCAATCTGACATGGCAAGTTCCCGTTCCACGCGCGCCAGCAGCGCGGTCGACCGTCTCAAGCAGCGCACCGGTAATGCCCTGTACTCGATGGCGCGCACCGGCGATGGCCACTTCTACCTCTCCGAAGCGCCCGGCAGCCCGCCGCTGTGCGCCCCGATGGAGCTCGACGACTTCGTCACGTTCGTCAAGGGCCTGGGGCCGCAGGAGCAGCCGCGCATGAGCAAGAACGACATCGCGTTCGAAAAGCAGCTGGTGCGCAAGAAACCGCCGGCCTGAGCGCGGCGTACCGGCCTGCTTCACCATCACAATATCAACGGAATTCATCCATGCACGCTCAAGAAGTTCTCGATTTCTGGTTCCTGCCAGCTTCCGATCCTGACCACGGCAAGGCGCGCCCCGAGTGGTACCGCAAGGACCCTGCATTCGACGCCGTCATCCGCGAGCGCTTCGGCGCCGCGATCACGCACGCGATTGCGGGCGGCCTGCGCGAGTGGGACGAGCAGGGCGCGCGCGGCGTGCTGGCACGCATCCTGGTGCTCGACCAGTTTACGCGCAACGTTTATCGCGGCGCGCCGGAATCGTTCGCCGGCGATGTGCTGGCATTGAGCGCGGCGCGCCAGATGGTCGACGCCGGCGAGCACATGGCGCTCGCGCCCATCGAGCGCCAGTTCGTCTATATGCCGTTCGAGCATGCCGAAGACGCCGGCATGCAGCAGCTCGCGGTCGACCAGTTCACTGCGCTGGCCGCCGACCACGAGGGCTTTGGCGAAGTGCTCGACTATGCGCACCGCCACCGCGGCGTGATCGCGCGCTTTGGCCGCTTCCCGCACCGTAATCCGATCCTGGGCCGTGCCTCGACACCCGAAGAACTCGACTACCTGAGCCAGCCCGGCGCCGGTTTCTGACGTGACATCGACGCTGACCCCGACCCTGACCCCGACGCTCAACCTGGTCGGCGCCGGCCACGTCGGGCGCGTGCTGGGCCGTCTGTTCGCCGCCAGCGGTGCGTTCGCGCTGCAGGATGTGCTGACCCGTTCGCCCGCAAGCGCGCAGGCGGCGGTGGCGTTCATCGGTGCCGGCCATGCCTGCACCGATGCTGCGCAGCTGCGCCCGGCGCAAGCCTGGTTGCTGGCGGTGAGCGACGATCAGATCGAGCCGGTCGCCGCGCAGCTGGCGCAGACGCACGACCTGACTGGCACCGTGGTGTTCCACTGCAGCGGTGCAAAAGCCTCGGCTGCGCTGCAGGCGGTGCGTGCCGGCGGCGCGCTGGTGGCCAGCGTGCACCCGATCCGCAGCTTCGCCGATCCGGCGCGCGTGGCACGTGAGTTCGCCGGCACTTTCTGCGGCATCGAGGGTGATGCGGCGGCGCTGGCGCTGCTTGGCCCCGCGTTCGAGGCCATCGGCGCGCGCCTCGTGCCGATCGATGGCGCGGCCAAGACGGTCTACCACGCAGCCGCCGTGTTCGCGTCGAACTACCTGACCACGGTGCTCGATGCGGCGCTGCGCGCGTATCAGGCGGCCGGCATCCCCGAAGCGGTGGCGCGCGAACTGGCGCAACCGCTGGCCACCGAGACGCTCGCCAACGTATTTCGCCTCGGTCCGGCCGCCGCGCTCAGCGGTCCCGTTGCGCGCGGCGACCTGGCCACCGTGGCGCGGCAAGAGCAGGCGCTGCTGGACTGGGATGACGCGACGGGGCGCCTGTACGGTGCGCTGGTCCCGCTGACGACCGATCTGGCGCGCCGCAAGCATGGTGGCAACTGAGCCACGACGATCTTTTCACTGACGCCAATCACAAAGGAACGCCATGTTCTTCACCGCCTGGGCCACGCTGGCCGTTCTTGGTGTCTATTTCTGGACCTGGGGCAATGCTGCACGTGCCCGCATCCAGTTCAAGGTGCCCGCGCCATCGATGGACGGGCCCGCAGAATTCCTGCGCGCCCATCGCGTCCAGATGAATACGCTGGAAATGCTGCCGCTGGTGCTCGTGCCCCTGTGGTTGTGCGCCATGTTCCTGGGTGACGTCTGGGCTGCTGCCGGTGGCTTGTTGTGGTGCGTGGGCCGGATACTGTATGCGCTGGGTTATTACCGCGATCCTGCCAAACGCGAAATTGGCTTCATCGTGAGCATGCTTGCCAGCGCTGTATTGATTGGCGCCACAGTTTTCGGTCTGGTCATGCGGTAAACCGGACAAACCGAAAACTTTGATCGACAAAGTTCCCATATGGAAATATGCTGGCAGACTGATTAACTGAAAGCGATCTGCGAACTATCTTGCGGGTCACTACCGTGCCAGGAGCACCGTGATGCTGTTTTTGAAAAGTACAACCGCCACCAAGGCGCCTGGAATTTACGAAGTGGACATCGCGGCCAAGCCCCCGGGCAAGACCTTCGGTGTGTTCCTTGCCACCGATCCGGACAATCCGCCGCATACCGTGCTTGCCGGCCTGGACGAGCTGGGTTTTCAGAGCGTCCATCAGCAGAACTATGTCCACCGCGACAAGGGCAAGGTGCTGGAACTGCATTTCCAGAAAGATGGTACCGACCTGTTCAAGGGCTGGAAATCGGACGAGTGCAGCGCCAGTCTGGCGGCGCTCGATGCCTTGTTCGGCAACGTCGGTATCAAGATCGAACCACGCGTCATGAGCCTGGCAGAAGCCTACGCATAAGCCATGCGAGAATGGGCCCCATGGTGGCTTTCACCGTGCCTGGCGTGATGATTCTCGATGGATTTATTTGCACCGCAAGCGGGCCTGCTCCCGCTGCCGCTCGACGATGGTGAACTGGGCTGGATGGCCCAGTTGCCGCTGCCCTGGTCCAATGCCGACGTCTTCGCGCGCCTGCTGGCCGAGACCGATTGGCGCGAAGAAACCGTCATCGCCTACGGCAAGCGGCATCTGCAACCCCGGCTCAGTGCCTGGTATGGCGAGAAAGCCTATGCCTATTCCGGCCTGCTTCTGCAGCCGACGCCGTTCACACCGCTTCTCACAGTCCTGCGCGATGCCGTAGAGGCCGCGACCGGGCACACCTTCAACAGCGTTCTGCTGAATTATTATCGCAATGAGCGTGACAGCATGGGCATGCACAGCGACGATGAGCCCGAACTGGGCCCGCGCCCCGCGATCGCGTCACTCAGTTTTGGCGAGGCACGCACCTTCATCCTGAAACATAAACACAATAAACAAACGGTTCGGCTGGCCTTGACCGATGGCAGCCTGCTGTTGATGGCCGGCGAGACGCAACGATACTGGTTGCATGGGATCAATAAGATGACAAAATCGTTACAAGCTAGAATCAATCTAACTTTCAGGAAAATCGTCTAAATAGTAAGAAAAATCGTTTATCTAACGGCAGATATTACTTACTGACGGGTCATTTAGTTACACTTGCTTACAGTTCTTACGGAATCGCGACGGACTTGACCTTTCGACAGTGTTATCTTGACCCCATCGCGATTCATTGTGAATCACGAACTAGATGAACAAAAAGAGGAATTTAGAGATGAAAAAGCTGATCGTCGCCCTGCTCGCCACCACCGCCGCTGTGTCGGCTGTCCAGGCCCAAGAATTCACGCCGCGCGCCTACGTTGGCGCCGGCGTTGTTGCTACCGATTATGAATCCCGCGTTCCAGGCGCAAGCCGCGCTGACATCGACACCATCAAGGCATCGGCCAAGCTGTTCGGCGGCTACGAGTTCACCCCGAACTGGGCTGTTGAAGTTGGTCACACCGATTTCCGTAGCGCCGACATCTACTACAGCCTGGGCGCGGTCAACGCCAGCGGCCAGGTCGATGGTCGTTCGACCTACGTCGCAGCCAAGTTCAGCTCGCCGCTGACCGAAAAGCTGGTCGGTTACGCCAAGCTGGGCGTGTCGCATGACGTCAATGAACTGTCGGCAATCAACACGTCGCTGAGCCGTCGTGACAGCGACAACAACGCCTACGGCGCCCTGGGTGTTCAGTACAACATCAACCAGGATGTGGCCGTGATCGCCGAATACGAGCGTTTCGGTGGCACCCGTGACTTCGGCGTGCGTCCAAACGCACTGACCGTCGGCGCGAAATATTCGTTCTAAGCAGAATGTAGTGTGAAAAAAAGGCCCTTCGGGGCCTTTTTTCATGGGCGCTGCCATTGCGTAGGGTGGACGGCTCTGCCTTCCACGCGTTCAAATCAACGTGATTTAGTATCGTTGAACGCATGGACGGGAAACCCGTCCACCCTACATGCAACCGACGATCAGGTCGTCAGCGGCTTGTAGCGGATGCGCTTCGGCTTGGCGCCTTCTTCACCCAGACGCTTCTTCTTGTCGGCTTCGTATTCCTGATAGTTACCGTCAAAGAAGGTCACTTGGGAATCGCCCTCGAAGGCCAGGATGTGGGTCGCGATGCGATCCAGGAACCAGCGATCGTGGGAAATGACCATGACACTACCGGCGAACTCGAGCAACGCATCTTCCAGCGCGCGCAGGGTTTCGACGTCCAGATCGTTTGACGGTTCATCGAGCAGCAACACGTTACCGCCTTGCAGCAGCGTTTTGGCCAGGTGCAGGCGACCGCGCTCACCACCGGACAGATTGCCGACGATCTTTTGCTGATCCGAGCCCTTGAAGTTGAAGCGGCCCAGGTAGGCGCGCGACGGCATCTCGAAGCGGCCGACGCTGAGCATGTCGGCGCCGCCCGAGACGTCCTCGAACACGCTCTTGGCATTGGCCAGTTCGTCGCGGTGCTGGTCGACAATCGACACGCGCGCGGTCTGGCCGATCGCCACTTCGCCGCTGTCCGGCTGTTCTTTGCCGGTGATCATCTTGAACAGCGTCGACTTACCGGCACCGTTCGGGCCGATGATGCCGACGATCGCGCCTGGTGGCACGGTAAACGACAGGTTGTCGATCAAGAGGCGGTCGCCGAAGGCTTTCGAGACGTTCTTGAATTCGATGACTTCATTGCCCAGGCGCTCGGCCACGGGAATGAAGATCTCTTGCGTCTCGTTGCGCTGCTGGTATTCGTACTCGGACAGTTCGTTAAAGCGCGCCAGGCGGGCTTTCGACTTGGCCTGACGTGCCTTCGGATTCTGGCGCGACCATTCGAGTTCTTTGGCCAGTGCTTTCTGACGGGCCGATTCGGTCGATTCTTCCTGCTTCAGGCGCGCCTGCTTCTGGTCCAGCCACGACGAGTAATTGCCCTTCCATGGAATGCCGCTGCCGCGGTCCAGTTCCAGGATCCACTCGGCGGCATTGTCGAGGAAGTAGCGGTCGTGGGTGATGCCGACCACGGTGCCCGGGAAGCGCAGCAGGAATTGCTCGAGCCACTCGACCGATTCAGCATCGAGGTGGTTGGTCGGCTCGTCCAGCAGCAGCATGTCGGGCTTGGAGAGCAGCAGCTTGCACAGCGCCACGCGGCGCTTTTCACCGCCCGACAGCACGGCAATTTTGGCATCCCACGGCGGCAGGCGCAGCGCGTCGGCGGCCATTTCCAGTTGCAGGTTCAGGTTGCCGCCATCGGACGACGAGATGATCGCTTCCAGGCGCTCTTGCTCCTTGGCCAGCGCGTCGAAATCAGCGTCTTCTTCGGCGTAGGCTGCGTAGACGGCTTCGAGCTTGGCTTGCGCTTCGAACGCTTCGCCCAGGCCCGATTCGACCTCTTGGCGTACGGTTTTTTCGGGGTCGAGCTGCGGTTCCTGCGGCAGGTAGCCGATGTTCAGGCCCGGCATCGGACGGGCTTCGCCCTGGATGTCGGTGTCGATGCCGGCCATGATTTTCAGCAGGGTCGATTTGCCCGAGCCGTTCAGGCCCAGCACGCCGATCTTGGCACCCGGGAAGAAGGACAGGGAAATGTCCTTCAGAATCTGGCGTTTCGGTGGGACGATTTTGCCCACGCGGTTCATGGTATAGACGTAATTGGCCATGCTTGTACTCTGGTGTTGTTCGAGGTGCACAGGATACGACAGAACCCGCACCCGACACAGTATTTCTTGGCAAATCTGCCTCGCATGCGGCCCGTACGCGCCCCGGATCTGTCGCTTCAAGCCTTGGCGGCAACGGGCTGCCGGCGCAGCAATCCTTCCCCGGCAAACAGCGCCAGCGCACTCCAGATCAGCACGAAGCCAACCAGGCGATCGGCACTGAATGCCTCTTTGAACAGCCACACGCCAAGCAGGAATTGCAGCGTCGGCGACAGATACTGCAACAGGCCCAGGATCGACAGCGGGATCTTGCGCGCGCCAGTGGCGAACAGCAGCAGCGGGATCGCCGTGAGCGGGCCAGCCATGATCAACAGCCAGCGCGTGGAATCCGACGCCGTATTGATGAACACGTTCTGGCCCTGCACCGTCAGCCAGATCATGTAGCCAGCTGCCAACGGAAACAGCACGATGGTCTCGAACGACAGTCCCTCGAGTGGGCCGAGCGCGGCCGTCTTGCGCAGCAAGCCATAGCCGCCGAACGACAGCGCCAGGAACAGCGCGATCCACGGCACCGTACCGGCCTGCCAGGTCAGCCAGGCCACGCCCAGCGCCGCCACGCCGATGGCGGCCCACTGCAGCGGGCGCATGCGTTCTTTCAGGATCAGGTAACCCAGCACGATATTGACCAGGGGATTGATGAAGTAGCCGAGGCTCGCCTCGATCACATGGTGGTTCATCACCGACCAGATATACACGAGCCAGTTGGCGCTGAGCAGCAGGGCCGACAGCACGAAACTGAAGAACACGCGCGGCTGACGCACGACCTGCAGCCATTTCCAGTCGCGCCGCAGCAACAGCAGGATCAAGAGAAAGGCCAGCGACCACAGCATGCGGTGGGCCAGGATCTGCAACGGCGGCACCTCGCCCAGGGCGTGGAAATAAATGGGGAACAGGCCCCAGCAGAAGAAGGCCAGGGCCGCGTAAATGATACCGGAACGCATGGGGAGGAGGGGCGAGGTTGCAGGGCCGACATTATCACTGAATACCTGGCACGCTGCTGGTGCGCCCGCGGTTTTGCACAGGTGTATGATGCACAACCAAATCTTCTTGCAATTCCAATCACTTCAATTTACGGTGCGCCGCACCAATACAACAGCGATGGTGAACTCTTGACCTCAGATAACAAGAAAAGCAGCCTGGCGGCCCTTACCCTGGCAGCGGTCGGCATCGTGTACGGCGACATCGGCACCAGCCCGCTGTACACGTTGCGCGCGGTGTTCGATGAAGACCACGGCTTGCCGCTCAATACGCCGAATATTCTCGGCATCATTTCACTGATTTTCTGGGCCCTGACCATCATCGTCTCGCTCAAGTACGTGATCCTGGTGCTGCGTGCGCACAATCGCGGCGAGGGCGGCATCATGGCCTTGATGGCGCTGGCCACCAGTTCGATACCGCGTAGCTCGAAATGGAGTTTCCCGCTGCTGGCCATCGGCGTCATTGGCGCCACGATGTTCTATGGCGATAGCGTGATCACGCCCGCGATTTCGGTGCTCGGCGCAATCGAGGGGATCGAGGTCGCCGCGCCCGGCATGTCGCAGTATGTCGTGCCGCTGGCGGTGGTGGTGCTGGTGGCCCTGTACAGCGTGCAGCGCCATGGTACGGCCGGTATCGGCCGCTTCTTCGGGCCCGTGATGGCGCTCTGGTTCCTGGTGCTGGCCGCGATGGGCATCGTCAATATCATTGACGCACCGGTGATCCTGAACGCGCTCAATCCGTGGCATGCGCTGCGCTTCATGCTGGAAAATAAAATGCTGGCGTTCATCGCGCTGGGCGCGGTGGTGCTGGCCATTACCGGCGCTGAGGCGTTGTACGCCGACATGGGGCACTTTGGCGCCAAGCCGATCCGCTGGGCCTGGTTTTTGATCGCGTATCCGGCGCTGACCCTGAACTATCTGGGCCAGGGCGGCCTGTTGATCATCCAGCCAGAGGCGGTGGAAAATCCGTTCTATTACCAGCTTGGCAGCTGGAGCGTGATTCCCCTCGTGATCCTGTCGACGATGGCGGCCGTGATCGCCTCGCAGGCGACGATCTCGGGTACCTATTCGATGACCAAGCAAGCCATTGCCCTGGGGCTGCTGCCGCGCATGCGCATCATGCACACGTCGGAAAGCGAGATCGGCCAGATCTATATCCCGGCCGTCAACTGGCTGCAACTGGTGGTGGTGCTGATGGCCGTGATCGGCTTCGGCTCATCCGACGAGCTGGCCGGCGCCTACGGCATTGCGGTGACCGCAACCATGATGGCGACGACGATCCTGACCTTCTTCGTCACACGTTACCGCTGGCACTTGCCGCTGTGGATGTGCCTGATAGCGACCGGCTTCTTCCTGGTGATCGACATCATGCTGTTTGCCGCCACGACGACGAAACTGTTCCACGGTGGCTGGTTCCCGCTGCTGATGGGCGGCGTACTGCTGACCCTGATGCTGACCTGGAAACGCGGCCGCGAACTGGTCTTCCACAACCTGCAAAAGCATGCGATTCCGCTGGAAGCGTTCATGGAGTCGTTGTTCGTGGCGCCGCCGACACGCGTGCCCGGCACGGCCGTCTTCTTGCGCGGCGAGAGCGATGGCGTACCGCATGCGATGCTGCACAACCTGTCGCACAACAAGGTGCTGCATGAACGCGTCGTGTTCCTCACGGTGCACATGCGCGAAGAGCCGTGGGTGCCGAGGGAAGAACAGATCGACATCGTCGACCTGGGCCACAACTGCTACCAGCTCAACATCCATTACGGCTTCAAGGACGAAGCCGATATTCCGGACATCATGCAGCGCAGCGCCGCACTGGGCCTGGAATTCGAAATGATGGAAACGTCGTTCTTCATCGCGCGCCAGACCGTGATCTCGGCCCCGGGCGGCGGCATGGCGCCATGGCGCGAGCACCTGTACGTGGCGATGTCGCGCAATGCCCGCAGCGCGGCCGACTATTACCAGATCCGGACCAACCGCGTGATCGAGCTGGGCACGCAAATCGAGATTTGATGTTCAGGAATTTGCTTAAATACAATTTTTAGACAAAGTCCGGACAGTTTCATGTGACTGATTCGATAAGGTACGAGCATTGGTCATACCCAATTTCTCGTACCTGTCTCGTAGCCCTTTTTTCAGTCAAGGATGTCCCATGATGAAGTTTCCCCTGATCGCCGCCTTTGCCGCCATGCTCGCCCTGAGCGCCTGCGGCGGTGGCAGCGATGATTCGCCCGCCAAGCCAGCCGTGAGCAGCCCTGCTGCCCTGACCAAGACCGACAACGTCGTTGGTACCGGCGCCGAAGCCGTCACCGGCAAGCGCGTTACCGTTGCCTATACGCTGTGGCTGTACAGCGCGACGGCGAGCGACTTCAAGGGCACGCGCCAGGAAGCCAGCGAATTTGCGTTCACCGTGGGCAGCCGCGATACCATCACCGGCTTCGACCAGGGTGTAACCGGCATGAAGGTCGGCGGCAAGCGCACGATCCTGATTCCATCGGCACTGGCCTACGGCGCTGCCGGCCGCGGACCGATCCCGGCGAATGCGGGGCTGGTGTTCGAAGTGACGCTGAACAAGGTCGAGTAAGCCACTCCAGGTCGTAGGGTGGGCGGGTTTCCCGCCCACGCGTTCCACGCCCTTTCGCACAGCACGGCACGAACGTGGTTTCGCGGTTTGTCGACTAGCCGTGCCCGAGTCGTCGTCTGTGTGGCGTCCAAGCCCGATGCGGCGCACACGGCTGATCCGGCGCACGGGCCGGCGTTTGTCCATCGGCGATGCTCGGGACTTTGCCGCCACGAGCCCGCCATGCCGCCTTTCCTGCCGATTCTCGGCGCGTTACCATTCCTTGTTCTGCCCTCATCTGGCGCCGCCATGCCCGTACCGGGCCTGGTGGCGCCTGCCTGCGTGGTTGCCACAACCAGGCCCATGGGACACCACGAACCACCGGCTTGGCTGCTGCTGGCCGGTGCCGTCATCCTGCTTGGCGCCGGCCGTTTGGCGGCATCCTGAACGGCGTGCCGCGTGCCGCATTTAGCGCAGCATGTCGATGTGCATGATCCCGTCTTCGTCATACGGCGCCGACACCGTCTCGAAGCCGAAGCTCGCGTAGAAGCGCTCCAGGTATTGCTGGGCGCCGATGCGTATGCGGTGGCCCGGGTGCAGCGCGTCGGCATGGGCGATGCCCTGCTCGAGCAGCGCGCGGCCGGCGCCGCTGCCGCGTGCGGCCGGCGTCGTGATGACGCGGCCGATGGACATCTCGTCGTACTTCGCGCCCGGCGCCAGCACGCGCAGGTAGGCGGCCAGCTGGCGCTTGCCGTCCACGTCGCGCCAGCCGAGCAGGTGGTGCGCCTCGAGGTCGTAGCCGTCGATGTCCGGGTACAGGCAGGTCTGCTCGAGGATGAAGACGTTCTGGCGCGCGGCCAGCACGTCATACAGGTCGAACGGGGTCAGGTCGGCGAAGCGGGAGAATTGCCAGTCGATGGTGCTGGGGGAGGTCATGGGCAGATGAGGATGAATGAAGAAAAATGTGGCAGGAGCGCGTTATTCGGCCGCGGTCTCGAACCCTTCGAGCACGTTGACGGTATGGATGCCCAGCTCCGGGCTCATGGCGCCGCCTTCGAAAATGAACACGGTCGGTAAACCCAGATGCGCGATGCGCTCGCCGATGCGCAGGAAGTCGCCGCCCTGCAGGTTGAAGCGCGGGTCGTTGCCATGGGCGGAGGTATCGACGCCCAGCGAGACCACGAGCGCCTGCGGGCGCGTCATGGCAATCTTCAGGCACGCTGTTTCCAGCGCCGCAAACCAGGTGGCGCTGCTGCTGCCCGGTGCGAGTGGCAGGTTCATCGTGTGCCCCAGGCCTGCGCCGCTGCCGGTTTCGTCGGCGTGGCCCAAGTAGAACGGGTACTCGACGCGCGGATCGGCGTGGATCGAGATGAACAGCACGTCGCTGCAGCCATAGAAGATGCTCTGGGTGCCGTTGCCGTGGTGGTAGTCGAGGTCGAGGATGGCGACGCGCTCGCGCCCGTCGTCGAGCAGGTGCTGCGCTGCCAGCGCGGCATTGTTCAGAAAGCACGCACCGCCGAAGAAATCGCTGCCGGCGTGGTGGCCGGGCGGGCGCGTCAGCGCAAAGGTGCCGCGCTCGCCGCGCTGCAATGCGTGGGCGGCATTGACGGCGCAATCGGCGCCGGTCTTGGCCGCGACCCAGGTGCCACCGGTCAGCGGCGTGCCGCAATCCATCGAGTACAGGCCAAGGCGGGCGCAGAAATTCTCGGGTTCGATGTCGCTGCGCAGCGTGCGCACCGGCCACACGGCAGGAAAGGCATCCTTGCCGGCGTTGCCCGGATCGAGCGCGAGCCACTCGTTCCAGGCCGTGCGCAAGAAGTGCAGGTAGCGCGGACTATGCACGCGCTCGAGTGTCATCAGGGGCACACCATGTGGCGTGACGATGGCGCCCAGACCGCGCCGCTCGTATTCCGCCAGCACCAGGCTCACGCGCTCGGGCTTTTCCGAACACGGCACCAGCGCGCCGCGCCCGATCTCGGCGCGGCCGTCATGCTGGGCATGGTGTTCGTTATAAAACGTGAGCAAGTGGTCCTCGTGCGTCGGTGCAGGTGAGGCAGGTGGGGCGGGCTCTGCAGCCTCAGTTATCGCAGCACAGTGTACTGCTGTTGTACGCCGCAACGAAGGCGTCGAAGCTGCCGGTATCGGTTTGCTCGATGATCATCTGGTCGGTGATCGAGACCGCCGCCATCTCGTCGAACAGCCCTTCTTCGGCCGGCATCAGCGGGCTGTCGCGGAACGACGCCGCGTGCAGCGTGCTCTGCTGCAGGCCGAATGCCGCAGCCGAGCCCAGGGCGCGAATTTCGTCCAGCACGCGCGCCGATGGCGTCAGCGCCGGATCCTCGATCTTGGCTTTCTGGCGGCCCAGCGAGGCGGCGTGCACGTCGCCCTCGTTATGCCCGTCGTCGAGCAGCGCGGCCACGGGCCGGATGCGTTCGATCAGCTCGAGCGCCCAGGTCGTAAGCGGCACGTCGAGGCCGTCGCGCGTGAGCGTCAGGCCGGGCCGGCGGCCTTCCTTGACCGTGCGCGCGAAATTACGCGCATGCATGGCGCTGTCATGGTCGCTGATCAAAGGGCTTTCCTCGAGGGCGCAGAATAGCAGGAACGCGTCCAGGAAACGGCCTGTTTCGAGCGAGATGCCAACCGGCTCGTACGGATCGACGTCCATGCAGCGCACCTCGATGTACTGCACGCCGCGGTTGCACAGGGCCTGCACCGGACGCTCGCCGGTGCGGATCACGCGCTTGGGCCGGATGGTCGAGTAGTACTCGTTCTCGATCTGCAGCACGTTGGTCGACAGCTGGATCCATTCGCCATCTTTCTTGGTGCCCAGTTCCTGGTACGGCGGATACGGGCGATTGACCGCGTCCATCAGGCTGGTGACGTAGCTTTCCAGGCTGTTCTCGTGCGGGCGCAGGCCCGACTGTGCATCGTTCTGATAACCGAGGTCGCTCATGCGCAGGCTGGTCGCGTACGGCAGGTACAGCGTGTCGTTCGACAGCGTCTCGAGCGTGTGCGCACGGCCGCGCAGGAAGCTCGTGGTCAACGCCGGCGTCGCGCCGAACAGGTACATCAGCAACCACGAGTAACGACGGAAGTTGCGCACCATCGCGATATAGCTTTCGGACTGGAAATCGCGCAGCGCGTGACGGCGTTCTTCAACGATGCCTTCGTCCTGGGCAAACACCTGCCACAGCTTTTCCGGCAGCGAGTAGTTGTAGTGAATGCCCGCGATGCACTGCATCGCCTTGCCATAGCGCAGCGCCAGGCCGCGCCGGTACACGTGCTTGAGCTGGCCGATATTCGAGGTGCCGTAGTACGCGATCTCGATCTCTTCTTCGGGCGGCAATTCGCCCGGCATCGACACGCCCCACAGCATCTCGTCGCCCAGCTTGGTGTACGCATGGCGGTGGATTGCATCGAGGCGGTGCAGCGCCAGCGAGATATCGTGCTCGACCGGCGTGATGAATTCCATCAGTGCTTCAGCGTAGTCGGTGGTGATGCTGGGGTGCGTCAGTGCCGAACCGAGGGCAGGTGAATGCGGGGTGCGCGCGAGCTGGCCGGCAGCATCCACGCGCAGCGTTTCGCGCTCGATGCCGCGCAGGCCCTGGCCCAGCAAAGCGCGGTGTTCGTCGTCGCCCAGCAGGGCCAGACGGCGGTTGAATTGGTTCGACACGGTGTTTCCTTTCTTATACTGCCTGTTTCGGTTGGTGCAGAGATTAACCGAAAATCGGACTCCACGTTCGGGCGCTCATCATTCGCGCCAGGGCGGTGCCCGGTATGACGGCACCGCGGGCGGCGGGGCGGTTTTGGCGGGCGGTACGAAATCGGGCGCCGGGCCCGGTTCGAGCCCCGGCGGCACTTCGCCATCAAAGGTGAAGTCAAATTCGAACACCGGTTCAAGCACCGGGACAACCGATTCGAATTCGGCATTGAACGTGTCGTCCGGCGCCGTTTCCAGCATCGGCGCCGAGACCGGCGTATCCGGGGCCGCGATCCAGCGCTCGACCTGGCGTTCCAGCTCATTCAAAGGCAGCGCGCCGTTGCCCAGTACCGCGTCATGGAAACGCCGCGCGTCGAACCTGGCGCCCAGCGCCGCGCGTGCCTTGTTGCGCAGCGCCAGGATGCGCAGCTGGCCGATCTTGTAGCTCAGCGCCTGCGCCGGGCGGGCGATATAACGATCGACCTCGGCCTCATTGTCCGCCGGCGGGTTGGCCGTGTTCGCGGCCAGAAAATCGATTGCCTGCTGGCGCGACCAGCCCAGCGTGTGGATGCCGGTATCGACCACCAGCCGCGCGGCGCGAAACATCTCTTCGTTCAGGTGACCGAACAGTGAGAACGGGTCCTTGAACAGGCCCAGCTCCGGGCCCAGGCCTTCGGCGTAGGTCGCCCAGCCTTCGCCGAACGCGTCGTACCAGCCGTCACGGCGAAACGCCGGTAGTGCCAGTTCCTGCGCGCGTGCCACCTGCAGATGGTGGCCAGGCACCGCTTCGTGCAGCGCGATGGTGTCGACCTGCCACATCGGCCGTGCGTCCAGCCGCACCGTGTCGACCACCAGCGCGGCGCTGCGCTGGGCGCTGCCGGCCTCGTAGTAGGCGGCCGGCTGGCCGGTGGTGCTTGCGCCCATCGGCTTGACGACGATGCCGGCCGCCGGCACGCTCGTGACCACGCGGCCCAGGCGTGCCTGGGCCAGCGCCAGCGTACGCCGGTAGCGGTCGAGCAGGGCGTTCGGGTCGGTGAAATACAGCCGCCGGTCGCTCCGTGCGAACACGATGAACTCCGCAAAGCCGCCGCGAAAACCGGTGCGCGGAATCACGGCCTCGATCGCGGCGCGCAGGCGAGCGACTTCCTGCACACCCAGCGCGTGCACCTGGGCCGGCGTGAGCGTCGTACTGGTGCTGGTGCGTACCAGGTGGGCATACCAGTCGGCGCCGCCGGCCTGCTGGCTCGCGCCGATCGTCGCGCGCGCGCCCGGCAGATAGTCCTGGCGCAGGAATGTTTCGAGCGTGCGCAGGCTGGGCGCGACGGTATTGGCCAGCGCGGCGGCGCCCGCGGCGCGCAAGGCATCGCGCGTTTCGGGTGCGATCGATGCGGGGATGCGCTTGAACGGCGCGCCGAGCGGACCATCTTGCAGGCCCTCGCGCAGCGCGCGCAACGCGTCCGGTACCGGCGCCAGCGCCGCCTTTGGTGTCGTCCAGCCGGCTTGCCGACCGGCGCGCAGTTGCTCGATCAGACCATCGACGTGGGCCGGCAGCGCTTGCAGGCGTGCCAGGTAAGTCTGGTAGTCGGCGTCGCTCGTGAACGGCATCTGCGCCACCATACGCGGCAGTCGCACGTGCAGGCCATCGTAGGCGGTGATCGGTTGCGGATCGAACGGCGTCAAGGCGGCGCCTGCCAGGAAGCGTTGCTTGTCGGCGCTGAACAGATCGAGCGATAGCTGGTCCTGGCTCGTCAGCGCGCTGCGTTCGATCGCGCGGGCCGCGGCCAGCATGGCGCGTTCGTGCTCGATGGCCTGCGCGCGCGCGGCCAGCGAGGTGTCGGTGAGATAAGCGTTGTAGCGGTGCTCGCCCAGGGCCGTGGCGCGTTCGGGCGCATGCCGCAGTTGCCATTGCCAGTCGCGCTCGAACAGCTGGGCCGCCTGCGTTGCCGGCGTCTCGGTCGGGGTGGCCGGCTGCACGGTGGCGGCAACCGTCGCCATCGCGGGCAATGGCGCAGGCGCGGGCACGGCGGCGCAGAGGGGCGGCACGAGCAAGGCAAGTGATGCGAACAGGACGCGCATGCAGTCTCCGGTAACAGGACTAGTCATTTTAGCAAGTCCAGTGCCGGGCCGGCGCGCCTTACGCGCCGCGCCGGCCACCGCTGACGCGCTCGATACCGGCCAGGTCGCGCCAGCTTTGCACGTCGCCGTACCCGCGCGAGTCCAGCAGTGCGCGCACGGCGTCGGCCTGGTCGTAGCCGTGTTCGAGCAGCAGCCAGCCGCCGGCGTCCAGGTGCGCGCCGGCGCCATCGACGATCTGGCGCAGGTCGGACAGGCCGTCGGCGTGGTCGGTCAGCGCGTCCACCGGTTCGAAGCGCAGATCGCCTTCGCTCAGGTGCGCGTCGCCGGCCACGATGTACGGCGGATTCGAGGCAATGAGCTCGAAACGTTCATCACCCAATCCGGCAAACCAGTCACTGCGCACGAAGCGCACGCGCGCGCCGTTGGCAGCGGCGTTCATGCGCGCAATCGCCAGGGCGTCGTCGCTGACGTCCAGGGCGGTGACGGTCAGGTCGGGCCGGGTGTGGGCCACGGCGACCGCAATGGCGCCGCTACCGGTGCCCATGTCGAGCAGGCGCGCTTGCGGCGCCAGGCGCTCGAGCGCGAGTTCGACCAGCAGTTCGGTGTCGGGCCGCGGAATCAGTACGGCCGGCGTGACCTTGAACGGCAGCCCAAAAAATTCGCGTTCACCGGTGATATAGGCGATCGGTTCGCCAGCCAGGCGCCGTTCGACGAGGCCACTGAGCAGCATCGCTTCGTCGCTGGTCAGGACGCGCTCGGATTGCGTGATCAGCGCCACGCGCGGCAGGCTCAATGCATGGCACAGCAGGATGCGGTTTTCCAGCGCATCGAGCGGCAGCGCCAGGCGCGCCTGGGCCAGGGTGACGCCGGCTTGGATCATGCGTTGGCGCGGCGCAGCTGGCGCACCAGGACCCAGCCCAGCAGCACGGTGAGGATCACGAACCAGACAGCCGACCACTGCGGGATCGCCAGGCCCAGCACCTTGTCGGTCGCGCCTTCGCACAGGCCATCGGCGCGGAACAGCCACGGCAGGTATTCGGCCGTCGGGATCTTGTTGAGCATGGTTTCCATCGGATCGATGCCGCACGAGAAGCCCGGGTTGGCGATCACATACAGGTGCTTGCCGACCGTGATCAAGCCACCGACGGCAGCCAGCAGCGCGACGACGACGCTGCCGCTGATCTTGCCGGTAAAGGCGCCGACGAGGGCGGCCAGGCCGATGCCGAGGAAGAAATACCGCTGGATCACGCACAGCGGGCAAGGCCGCATTTCCAGGCTGTGTTGCAGATAGAGGGCAAAGCCGACCAGCGCAAAACTGATGAAGGAGATGATGAACAGGGCCTGGCGGTTGGTAGGTTGCATGATGGGTGGTTTTCTCGGCGAAGGACGGGAAGAGACGCGATCGTGGGCGGTGGATCGGGAGCGCCCATTTTCGCACAAACGTTATCAAGGGCTTCCCGCTATTTTCAATCTGGCAACTTAAAGCGGCCTTAGTCGCCCAGCGCCGCCAGTTGCTCGGCCTGATGCTCCGACGCCAGCGCATTGGTCAGGTCGCTCAGGTCGCCATCCATGATGAAATCGAGCTTGTACAGCGTCAGGTTGATGCGGTGGTCGGTCAGCCGTCCCTGCGGGAAGTTATACGTGCGAATCCGTTCGCTGCGGTCGCCCGAACCGATCAGGCTCTTGCGCGTGGCCGCTTCTTTCGATTGCTGCGCGCGCAGCTGGGCGTCTTTCAGGCGCGCGGCCAGCACTTTCATTGCCTGCGCCTTGTTCTTGTGCTGGCTGCGGTCATCCTGGCATTCGACCACCAGGCCGGTCGGCAGGTGGGTGATGCGCACGGCCGAATCGGTCTTGTTGATGTGCTGCCCGCCGGCGCCCGAGGCGCGGTAGGTGTCGATGCGCAGGTCGGCCGGGTTGATGTCGACATCTTCGACTTCATCGGCCTCGGGCATCACCGCCACCGTGCAGGCCGACGTGTGGATGCGGCCCTGCGTCTCGGTGGCCGGCACGCGTTGCACGCGGTGGCCGCCCGATTCGAATTTCAGCTTCGAATAGGCGCCGTTGCCCACGACGCGCACGATCACCTCGCGGTAGCCGCCCAGGTCCGAGGTGGACTCGGACACCATCTCGACCTGCCAGCGATTGCGCTCGGCAAAGCGCGTGTACATGCGCAGCAGGTCGCCCGCGAACAGCGCCGATTCGTCGCCGCCCGTACCGGCGCGGATCTCGAGGAAGATATTGCGCTCGTCGTTGGCGTCCTTCGGCAGCAGCATCTTTTGCAGTTCCTGCTCGAGCTCTGCCATGCGCACCTTGGCCGCTTCGATTTCTTCCTGCGCGAAGTCCTTCATTTCCGGGTCCTGCAGCATCTCTTGCGCTTCGGCGGTATTGGCCAGCGCGCTTTCGTACTGGCGGTACACGGCCACCAGCGGCGAGAGTTCGGCGTGCTCGCGCGTCATCTTGCGGTAGCTGTCCATATTGGCGGTGACGCCTTCGGTCATCAACAGTTCGTCCAGCTCGACCAGGCGGTTGGCAAGTTGGTCCAGCTTGGAGAGCATGGAAGGTTTCATGGGCGGTATCGGGGATGTAAGGAATCGGGCAGGCCGCGGATTGCGACCGGGTTGCAGCAGAGATGCGCCAGGCATGGCGCGGGCGGGCAGGCCGCCACAGAACAGGTGCGCTAACGGCGACCGCGAAACAGCTGCGGCAGCAGGCTGGCCAGGCGCGCGCGTTCGTCGCCCTGGGCATGGTGCAGGGCCTGTTGCGGGCCATGCAGGAACTTGGCGGTCAGGCCGCGCGACAAGGCTTCGAGCACGGCGTCGGCATCGTCGCCGCGTGCCAGCATGCGCCGCGCGCGTTCGAGTTCGGCCAGGCGCAGCACCTCGCTCGACTCGTGCAGGTCGCGGATCACCGGCACCACGGCGCGATCGCCCACCCAGTGCATGAACGATTCGACGCGCGTTTCGATGATGGCTTCGGCCTGGCGCACGGCGGCCTGGCGGCTTTCCATGCCGGTCTGCACCACCTGGGCCAGGTCGTCGACCGTGTACAGGAACACGTCGTCCAGGCGCGCGACTTCGGGCTCGATATCGCGCGGCACGGCCAGGTCGACCATGAACATCGGGCGATGGCGGCGCGCCTTGACGGCCCGCTCGACCATGCCCAGGCCAATCAGCGGCAGCGTCGAGGCGGTGCACGAAATCACGATGTCGAAGCCGTGCAGGCAGTCGGGCAGCTCGGCCAGGCCGATCGCGCGTCCGTTGTAGCGGCTGGCGAGCAGCGCGCCGCGCTCCATGCTGCGGTTGGCGATGGTGACCGATTTCGGGTTTTGCGCCGAGAAGTGCGCCGCGCACAGTTCGATCATTTCGCCGGCGCCGATGAACAGCACGTGCTGGTCGGCGATGCGGTCGAAGATGCGGTGCGCCAGGCGCACGGCGGCGGCGGCCATCGACACGCTGTGCGCGCCGATCTCGGTGCTCGAGCGCACTTCCTTGGCCACGGCGAAGGTGCGCTGGAACATCTGGTGCAGATAGGTGCCCAGGCCGCCGGCTTCGTCGGCGGTGCGCACGGCGTCCTTCATCTGGCCCAGGATCTGCGGCTCGCCCAGCACCATCGAGTCGAGCCCCGACGCGACGCGAAACGCGTGGCGCACGGCGTCGTCCTGCGGCAGCAGGTACAGGTGGGGACGCAGCTCGGCGTAGTTCAGCGCATGGTAATGGGCCAGAAATTGCGCCGACGCGTCGAGCGGGTCGGGCAGGCTGGTGGCCGCGTACAGCTCGCTGCGGTTGCAGGTCGACAGGATCGCCGCTTCTTCATTGCCCGTAGAGCCATTGCGCGCGAACCAGCCGCGCGCCGACTGCACCGCCGTGCCGATCTGGTCGGGGGCGAGCGCCAGCTGCTCGCGCAGCGAGACCGGTGCGGTCGTGTGGTTCAGGCCAACGGCGAGGAGTTGCATTCTGGGGAGGGTAGAGGGTGAATGACTGGGGTCATTATACCCTCATGGGGCCAGGGCTTCAGATGCCGGGTCAGGCGCCCAGTTTTTCCAGGCGGTAACCGTAGCTATAGACGGGCACCAGGCGAAAGCCGTTTTCGGGGCGCAGATGCAGTTTATTGCGCACCCGCGACACGTGCGTGTCCATTGTGCGTGACGGCACATCGTTGTCGCGGACCCAGACCGACTCGTGGATATAGGCGCGCGAGAGCGGACGGCCGATGTTACGGAAGAACAGCAGCGCCAGCGAAAATTCCTTCTGCGTCACGTCGATCACGGAGCCATCCTTGAGCAGGCGGCCCGGGCGCGTCTCGAAGGTGTACGGGCCAAACTGCAGCTGCTCGGCGCTGTTCTGCGACGGATAGGCGCGGCGCAGCAGGGCGGACACGCGCGAAACCAGTTCGCCGCGACGCAGCGGCTTGATCAGGTAGTCGTCGGCGCCCGCGTTGACGCCGGCGATGATGTCGTCTTCCGCGTTATTGCCGACCAAGAACATCGTCGGCGCCTGCGAGGCCAGCTTTTCCTTGGCGCGGCGCAACACTTCGGCGCCATCCATATCCGGAACGTTCCAGTCCATCACGAGCATGTCGGCGCTATCCTTGCGCAGTTGCGCGAGCAGATCGCGGGCGCTGTCGAACGATTGGCAGTTGTGGCCGGCAGCACTGAGGACTTGGCAAATCAGGTCGGCTTGCGGGCGGTCTTGCTCCAGAACAGCGATCTTCATGATGAGACAAATGTGAAAGTTTACACTGTAGGAAGATTCCTACAAGGTTAAAAACGAATATATCAGACTTTTACAAAATAGTGCTAAATGTAAATACCGTTTTTTCGCATCTTGTTGCAACTGTTGTGTTAAGGGGACCACGTACGGCGTCTTGTCATAGGGGTACACTGGATTTCAAATGAAATCTGAATAACGAAAAGGGTGTGATTATGTTGTTTCGACGCAAAGATGTGACTGTTCCTGAAGACCGTGTGCCCGTCAGTGGTCCGGAAGTCGAGGCGACGCGCCTGCGTTGTCTTGCGCTGGTCAAAAAACGCGCTGCGATGTCGGCGGCCGTTGCGGCGGTGCCAATCCCAGGCCTGGATCTTTTGGCCGATATTACCGGTTTTGCGTCTCTGGTCGATGAGGTCAACGCCGAATTCGGCCTGACCCAGAAGCAGATTGAGCGCCTGAACCCGCGTCTGCGCATCATTGCCTATAAAGCAGCGGCGTCGGTCGGCGGCATGTTGGTCGGCAAACTGGTCACGCGTGGCGTGGTACTGCGCCTGTTCCAGCGCGTGGCAGGCCGGGTGGCTGTCAAGTCGAGCGCGAAGATGGTGCCGATTGCCGGCCAGATCGCATCGGCTGTCATCGGCTACACGCTGTTCAAGCGGATGGGCGCGCAGCACGTGGAAGCCTGCGTGGCCGTGGCGCGCGAGCTCGAGAATGCCGGCATCGACCATAACGTGGCCGAGGACGACGATGCCGTGGGCGCGACGAGCGGCACGGCGAAGGCGCCGCTGCTGGTGATGTAACGCTGGCCGGAGGTGTTGAACGCGTGGACGGGAAACCCGTCCACCCTACAGCGGACGTAGGGTGGGCGGCTACGCCGCCCACGCGTTCAATGAACCTGTCCTCGCCACGAAAGACGACCGTCCAAAACAAAGCCCGCTCGAAGCGGGCTTTGTCGATCACGGGTGTGCACGTTCAGTTATCCGGCAGCACCACGTTCACATCCAGCACTTCCAGGTTGCCCTGGCGGTCGAGCGACACCTTGATGTCGTCCGGATTGACCTTGACGTACTTCGAGATCACCGCGATCAGCTCCTGGTGCAGGGCCGGCAGGAAGTCCGGACCGGCACGGTTGGTGCGTTCGCGCGCGATGATGATCTGCAGGCGTTCCTTGGCAGCTGTCGCGCTCTTCTTTTTTTCGGGGAAGAGAAAGGATAGCAGTGCCATCTCACTTGGCTCCGAAGATACGCTGGAACAACCCTGGCTTTTCGTAGCTGGTAAAGCGCAGCGGGCGTTCTTCGCCAAGGAAGCGTGCGACCACGTCTTCATAGGCCTCGGCCACGTCGGTTCCCTTGAAGTGAATCGCCGGGTTGCCCTGGTTCGATGCGTGCAGCACCGATTCGGATTCCGGAATGATGCCGATCAGCGGAATGCGCAGGATTTCCTGGACGTCTTGATACGACAGCATTTCGTCGGCGTCGACGCGCTTTGGCGAATAGCGGGTGATCAGGAGGTGTTCCTTGACCGGTTCCGAGCCGCTCTGGGCGCGGCGCGATTTGGCTTGCAGGATGCCCAGGATGCGGTCCGAGTCGCGCACCGACGAGACTTCGGGGTTCGTCACGACGATGGCTTCGTCGGCGAACGTCAGCGCCATCAGCGCGCCGTGCTCGATGCCGGCTGGCGAATCGCAGATGATGAATTCGAATTCCATCTTGACGAGGTCGTTGATCACGCGCTCGACGCCTTCTTCGGACAAGGCGTCCTTGTCGCGCGTCTGCGAGGCCGGCAGGATGAACAGGTTGTCGCAGTGCTTGTCCTTGATCAGCGCCTGGTTCAGGGTCGCTTCGCCATTGACGACGTTGATCAGGTCATACACCACGCGGCGCTCGCAACCCATGATCAGGTCGAGATTGCGCAGGCCGACGTCGAAGTCGATCACGGCGGTCTTGTGGCCACGCAGGGCCAGCCCGGAAGCGAAGCTGGCGCTCGAGGTCGTCTTGCCAACACCGCCCTTGCCGGACGTCACAACAATAATTCGTGCCACAAATAAGTCCTTTTCAGTATCTGTTCAATTCGAGAGGTCAGGCGCGCGACGGCGCCGCGAGCGACTGGATATCGATCCGGTCGCCGACGAGCCGGATCTGCGTCGGCTGACGCGCGAGGTCGGTCGGAAAGCCTTCGTCGAACGTGCGGTAGACGCCGGCGATCGAGACCAGCTCGGGCTGCATTGACAGCGCAAAGATGCGCGCGTCGGCATTGCCCGAGGCGCCGGCCAGCGCGCGACCATTGAGCGGCGCGTATACATGGATGCTGCCATCGGCGATCAGTTCGGCGCCATTGTTGACCACGGCGGTAACGATCAGGTCGGTGCCGCGTGCATAGATGCGCTGGCCGGCGCGCACCGGAGTGTCGATCACCAGCGGCGCCAGTGCGGGCGCGCCCGGCTGGCTTGCCGCGGGGGCCGGGTCAGGAACAGGTGCGGCTGGCGCGGGCGCAGGCTCCGGCGCGGGCGCGGCTGCCGCATGCACGACGAGCGGAGGCGGCATGGCGTGGCCGCCGGCGTGGACGCCGCCCGAGCCATCGTCCAGCGCCAGGCCCTGGGCACGGATCGCATCGATCATCAACGGGCTGGCGCCGCGCACGGCCACGGCGTTGAGGCGATACTTCTTGAGCAGTGCCACGATGGCGGCCCAGTCGATCGTCCAGGCGCTCGAGGTGAAGGCGCTCACGTCGATCACCGCAAACTCGTCCTCGAAAAAATCCGAGACGCCGCCCGTCATCGAGGCCAGGGCGGAATCGATGGCCTCGAGGTCTGCCGAGTGCAGGATCGCCGAAATGGCGACGACCGTGGAAATCTTGATCTCGATGGGAAGCGTGGTCTTGGGCATAAAACAGAGTGGTTGGCATTGCGCTTGTGCATTCTACTGTGAAAATTGTAGAAAAGGACAGAAGCGCACGCATCATTCCTAATGGCAATTGAACAATCACCGAGTTGGAAATTAAGTTCTGTTCTACATCAAACCCTGGCGCTTGCGACCTTGTTTTCGATGAATAAACTGCTAAGATTGCCAGTGCTTAAAGATCAGCATGGGTTCCTCGACCCCCGATCCTCGTTGCTATTTTTTATGGCAGTCCGGGCGGTCTGGGCTTCACTATTCCCATGCGCATGGGCACGCACCCGACAAAGCTGCGCCCCCGTCCCAGGGAAGTCCTGAATAATGCCGGCCTCAGGCCGGTTGAACGGAGAATGAAATGGAAGACGTCGTCATCGTGGCCGCTGGCCGCACCGCAGTTGGTAAATTCGGCGGCACGCTCGCCAAGATCCCCGCCGCCGAACTCGGCGCGCAAGTCATCAAGCATCTGCTGGCCAAGACCGGCATCGATCCCGCCGCTGTCAGCGAAGTCATCATGGGGCAGGTGCTCACCGCCGGCGTCGGCCAGAATCCGGCGCGCCAGGCTCTCATCAAGGCCGGCCTGCCCGAAATGGTTCCGGGCTACACCATCAACAAGGTCTGCGGCAGCGGCCTCAAGGCCACCCACCTGGCCACGCAGGCGATCCGCTGCGGCGACGCCGACATCATCATCGCCGGCGGCCAAGAAAACATGAGCGCCTCGCCGCACGTGCTGTCCGGTTCGCGCGATGGCTTCCGTATGGGCGACGCCAAGCTGGTCGACACCATGATCAATGACGGCCTGTGGGATGCCTTCAATGGCTACCACATGGGCGTGACGGCTGAAAACGTCGCACGCAAGTACGAGATTTCGCGCGCCGAGCAAGACGAATTTGCGCTGCAGTCGCAGCTCAAGGCCGAGGCAGCGCAAAAAGAAGGTCGCTTCAAGGACGAGATCATTCCGATCGAGATCGTCTCCAAAAAAGGCACCACGGTCTTCGACACCGACGAATACCCCAAGCAGGGCAGCACGATCGAAGCGCTGGCCAGCCTGCGTCCCGCCTTCAACAAAGAAGGCAGCGTCACTGCCGGCAATGCGTCGGGCCTGAACGACGGCGCCGCCGCCGTGATCATGATGAGCGCATCGAAAGCGCGCGAACTGGGCTTGACGCCACTGGCGCGCATCAAGGCCTACTCGTCGTCCGGGCTCGATCCGGCGGTCATGGGCATGGGCCCGGTGTCGGCCTCCAGGTTGTGCCTGAAAAAAGCCGGCTGGACCCATGAAGACCTCGACCTCATGGAAATCAACGAAGCCTTCGCTGCCCAGGCCGTTGCCGTGAACAAGGAAATGGGTTGGGACACGTCCAAGATCAACGTCAATGGCGGCGCCATCGCGCTGGGCCACCCGATCGGCGCCTCCGGCGCGCGCGTGCTGGTCACGTTGCTGCACGAAATGATCCGCCGTGATGCCAAGAAGGGCCTGGCCAGTCTCTGCATCGGCGGCGGCATGGGCGTGGCGCTGGCGATCGAGCGCGACTGACGCTGCGGTATCCAGCAGGCGTATTTGACACGGTGACGTGCCACGGCGGCCAGTAGGGTCGCCAACGCCGTCACCGGTTTCGACGTAGTAACCAACAATAAAACTGGAGAAGGCAATGGCTAGAGTAGCGTTAGTAACCGGCGGCATGGGCGGCCTGGGCGAAGCGGTGTGCATCAAGCTGGCGGCCCTGGGGTACCAGGTCGTCACCACGTTTTCGCCGGGTAATACGAAGGTCGAAGGCTGGCTCGGCGCCATGCGTGAGCAGGGCCTCGATTTCAAGGCCTATGCCTGCGACGTCTCCGACTACGATGCGGCCCAGGAATGCGTGCGCCAGGTCATCGCCGACGTCGGCCCGGTCGACGTGCTGGTCAATAACGCGGGTATCACGCGCGACATGACGTTCAAGAAAATGGACAAGGTCAACTGGGACGCCGTGATCAAGACCAACCTCGACTCCGTCTTCAACATGACCAAGCCGGTCTGCGATGGCATGGTCGAGCGAGGCTGGGGCCGGATCATCAATATCTCGTCGGTCAACGGTCAGAAGGGCGCGTTCGGCCAGACCAACTACTCCGCGGCCAAGGCCGGCATGCATGGTTTCACCAAGGCGTTGGCGCTCGAAGTGGCGCGCAAGGGCGTCACCGTCAACACCATTTCGCCCGGCTATATCGGCACCAAGATGGTGATGGACATCCCGAGCGAAGTGCTGGAAACCAAGATCATTCCGCAAATTCCGATGGGCCGCCTGGGCAAGCCCGAAGAAGTCGCTGGCCTGGTTGCCTATCTGTCGTCGGACGAAGCGGCATTCGTCACGGGCGCGAATATCGCGATCAATGGCGGGCAGCACATGTCTTGATCACGCCTGAGCGCGTTATAAAGCCGTGGCGACACGGCTTTTTTCTTTTGGGGACCACGTGACAAGCTCCTTACCGCGCGTGATTGCGCACTGTGACTGGAGCATCCACCCCGGCAAGCGCTGGATGGTGGTGGCGCTGCGCGATGCCGACAGCACTGGCTGGCAGATCGGCCTGCCCGAGCCGGTTGGCGTGACCGCCACGTTCCTGGAGCGGCTGGCGGCGCGCTCGGCAGCGCCGGGCCCGGTGCTGGTGGGCGTGGATTTTCCGATCGGCGTGCCGGCGGCGTACGGCGCGGCAACCGGGTTGTCGAATTTTGCCGAGCTGCTGGCCAGCGTCGGCAGCGGCGCCTGGGAGCGCTGGTTCGAGGTCTGCGATGAGCGCGCCGACATCGGCATCCACCGGCCGTTCTATCCGGCCCGGCCCGGCGGCCGGCTGCGTGAGCACTTGCTGACGGGACTGGGCTACGCGGATGCCGCCGACCTGCTGCGCGTCTGCGAGCGCAAGACCGATCAGCGTCCCGCGGCATGCAGCCTGTTCTGGACACTGGGCGGCAACCAGGTTGGCAAGGCGGCGCTGGCCGGCTGGCGCGAGGTGCTGCAGCCGCAGGGCGCGCGCATCGCGCTGTGGCCGTTCGACGGGACGCTGCGCGATTTGCTCGGTGGCGAACGCACGATCGTGGCCGAAACCTACCCGGGCGACACCTACCACCGGCTCGGCATCGGTCGCCGGCCCGTGTGGAGCAAGCGCAGCCAGGCCGGGCGCACAGCCGTCGCGCCCCCGCTTCTCGACTGGCTGGCGCGGCGGGGGCACGCGCAGGCGCCGGAACTTGCGGCCGCGATCCGCGACGGCTTCGGCGCCCACGCCAGCGGCGAAGACCAGTTCGATGCGCTGGTCGGCCTGTGCGGCATGCTCGACGTGGTCGACGGCCACCGCGCCGAAGGCCCGCCGCTTGACGCGCAGGTGGGACGCTGGGAAGGCTGGGTGCTCGGCCAGTCGGCGTGACCGCGCCGTCTGCTTCTGCATCGCATGCCCGTACGTTACAATCGATTTTCCGATTCACTGACCGTCAAAGCCCCCATGCCAGTCACGCCGCCGTCGCTGTTCCCGCCGATCCAGCCGCTTCGTAGCGGGATGCTTGCGGTCGACGAACTGCACACGATCTACTGGGAAGAAGTCGGTAACCCGGATGGCATCCCCGTGCTGTTCCTGCACGGCGGCCCCGGTGCCGGGCTGTCGCCGCAGCACCGCCGCTTTTTCGATCCCAAGGCCTATCGCGTGATCCTGTTCGACCAGCGCGGCGCCGGCAAATCGACGCCGCTGGGCGAGTGGCGCAACAACACGACGCAGCTGCTGATCGACGACATCGAACGCCTGCGTGCGCTGTTCGGCATCAAGCAATGGCTCGTGTTCGGCGGTTCGTGGGGCTCGACGCTGGCGCTGGCCTATGGGCAGGCGCATCCAGAGCACTGCCTGGGCTTCGTGCTGCGCGGGATCTTCCTGTGCACGCGCGCCGAAGTCGACTGGTTCATCAACGACATGCGCTGGTTCTATCCTGAGCTGTACGACGAATTCATCGCGCCGATCCCGCCCGCAGAACGCGCTGACCTGCTGGGCGCCTACGCGCGCCGCCTGCTGTGCCACGACCCCGCTGTGTTCTGGCCGGCCGCGCGCGCCTGGAGCCGCTTCGAAGGCCGCCGCGTCTTTCTGCTGCCGCAGCCCGAAGAAGCCGCCAGCGACACGCTCGACCTGGGCGTGGGCCGCCTCGAGGCGCACTACATGGTCAATGGCGCGTTTCTGGACGAAGACCAGCTGGTGCGCGACGTGGGCCGCATCACGCATCTGCCGGCCGTGATCGTGCAGGGGCGCTACGACGTGATCTGCCCGCCGCTGTCGGCCTGGCGCCTGCACCAGGCCTGGCCCGGTTCGACGCTGCAGATGATTCCCGATGCCGGCCATGGCGCGCTCGAAACCGGCATCGCACGTGCGCTGGTCACGGCCACCGAGCAGTTCAAGCGCCACCGGCGCTTCGAATGAGCGGCGGCTGTTAAACTACGCCAGACACACTCCATCAAAACCAGCTTGTTCTCATGAATATCCAGATCAGCGACATCGGCCACGTCATCCAGCTGGCCATCGCGCCCGTTTTTCTGCTCACCGGCGTGGCCACCAAACTGACCGTGCTGACCAACCGGCTGGCCCGCATCATCGACCGCACACGCGTGCTCGAAGACCGGCTCAAGGTCAGCCCCAACACCGAGTTTTCCAGCGAGCTCGAACTGCTGTACCAGCGTTCGCACCTGATCAACTTCGCGATTGCCTCCAGCACCGCCTGCGGCCTGCTGGTGTGCGTCGTCATTGCGATGCTGTTCGCGGGCGACACCACCGGCATCCCGCTCGACCAGTACATCGCCGCGAGCTTCGTGCTGGCGATGCTGGCCCTGATCAGCAGCTTCGTGTATTTCTTGCGCGAGATTTTCATCTCGTCGCGTTTCATGCGCATGCAGCACCAGCAAATCATGATGCAGCAACCGCCGGCACCACTGCCGTAAGGCGGGTGCGGCCAGAAAGAATCTTATGCACGACTACCAACGCCCCCCGACCCTGCACCGCTACGCACTGCGCACTGAACTTGAAAATTCGCTGCGCCTCGGCCAGTTTCGCCTCGAGCCCAGCGGCGGCTTTCTGAACCTGTCGTTTTCCACCGCCTGGGACAAGGGCCTGTTCGACATCATCACGCCGAGCGACACGTGCCTGGTGATTCACAATAGCGAAGAATTCGGCGAGCGCCTGCACCGCGCGGTGCAGCGCATGCTGCCCAACTGGGCCGGCATCGACGGTGCCATCGAATACGGCAGCCGTTCGCCGCTGGGCGCCGCGTTCACCAAGAGCGCCGGCCAGGCGCGCGAGAAGGAATGGCAGTTCGCATGGCGCTCGATGTCGCCAGGCGCGAGCCTGAACCCGATCGTCGTCAAGATCGGCAGCATCGAGAGCTTCGCCGAGCTGCGCGACCGCGACAGCCACCTCGCGTAAGGTGCCCGCGCCGTGTTTAGACGCACGGCTCGACAAAATCGCGGTGTAATGCCGCGATGACGATTCCTTCCACCTCCGCGCCCTACGCGCATTTGCTCGCGCCGCTCGACCTGGGTTTCACCACGCTGAAGAACCGCGTGATCATGGGCTCGATGCATACCGGTCTCGAAGACCGCTTCTACAACTACGGCAAGCTCGCCGCGTTTTACCGCGAACGCGCGCGCGGCGGCGTCGGGCTGATCGTCACCGGTGGCATTTCGCCCAACCGCCAGGGCTGGCTGCTCCCGTTCGGCGGCACGCTCAATTTTATTGGCGACGTGCCGAACCACCGGCGCGTCACGCGCGCCGTGCACGAAGAGGGTGGCAAGATCGTGCTGCAGATCCTGCATGCGGGACGCTACGGCTACCAGCCGTTCGTCGTGTCGGCGTCGAACCTGAAGTCGCCGATCTCGCGCTTCAAGCCCAAGGCCCTTTCTGAATCCGGCATCGAATCGACGATTGCCGCCTACGTGCGCTGCGCACGGCTGGCGCAAAAGGCCGGCTACGACGGCGTGGAAATCATGGGCAGCGAAGGCTATCTGCTCAACCAGTTCCTGTGCGCGCGCGCCAATCGCCGCACGGACGGGTGGGGTGGGCCGATCGAACACCGCATGCGCCTGGCGGTCGAGATCGTGCGCCGGATCCGCGCGGCCGTCGGACCGGACTTCATCCTGATGTACCGTCATTCGGTGCTCGACCTGGTCGAGGGCGGCAACACGTGGGACGAGGTGGTGCTGGTGGCGAAAGCCCTGGAGGCCGCCGGCGTGACGATTTTAAATACCGGCTATGGCTGGCACGAGGCGCGCATCCCGACCATTGTCACGTCGGTGCCGCGCGCAGCGTTCGCGCAGGTGGCGGGCCGCTTGCGGGCTGCGGTTGCCATCCCCGTGGTGGCTTCGAACCGCATCAATATGCCGCACGAGGCCGAAGCCTTGCTGGCGCGCGGCGACGCTGACCTGGTGTCGATGGCGCGGCCGTTCCTGGCTGATCCCGAATTCGTCAACAAGGCGGCGGGCGGCCGCGCGGACGAGATCAACACCTGCATCGCCTGCAACCAGGCGTGCCTCGACCACACTTTCTCGAACAAGCGCGCCACGTGCCTCGTCAATCCGCGCGCCTGTTACGAGACCGAACTGGTGATCCGTCCGGCTGCGCAGCCACGCCGGATCGCGGTGGTGGGCGCCGGCCCCGCCGGTTTGTCGGCCGCGACGGTGGCGGCCGAGCGGGGGCACCGCGTGACGCTGTTCGATGGGCTGGACCGCATCGGCGGCCAGTTCAATGTCGCGATGCGCGTGCCGGGCAAGGAAGAATTCGCCGAGACGATCCGTTATTTCGGGCGCCGCCTGGCGTTACTTGGCGTCGACGTGCGCCTGAACACGGTCGTCACGCGCGAGGCGTTGCTGGCCGAAGGCTTTGACGATGTCGTCGTCGCCACCGGCATCCGCACCCGCAAGCCGGCCATTCCCGGCATCGAGCACCCGATGGTGCTCAGTTACCTGGACGTGCTGCGCGATGGCCGTCCGGTCGGCGCACGCGTGGCGATCATCGGCGCTGGCGGCATCGGGTTCGACATGGGGGAATTCCTTGTGCACGACCCGCAGGTGGCGCTGCCAATGACACCCGCGCACTGGATGGGCGAGTGGGGCGTCGATCCTTTGGTGGCCACAGCGGGGGGCTTGACGGCGCCGGTGGCACCGCATCCGCCGCGCCAGGTCTGGCTGTTGCAGCGCAAGAGCACGCGCCCGGGTGCGGGGCTGGGCAAGACGTCGGGCTGGGTGCACCGCGCAACGCTCGTGCGCAACGGCGTGACGATGCTGGCCGGTGTGCAGTACGACCGCATCGATGACGCGGGCCTGCACATCACGGTTGGTGGGCAGGCGCGTGTGCTGGCGGTGGACAACGTCGTCGTCTGCGCGGGGCAGGAGAGCCTGGCCGAGCTGATGCCGGCCGAGGCAAGCGGCAGCGGCAGCGGGCCGGGCTTTCACAAGATCGGCGGCGCCGCGCTGGCGACGGAGCTCGATGCCAAGCGCGCGATTCGTGAAGGGTTTGTGCTGGCCGCGCGCCTGTAGGGCTGGCGCTTAGAGCTTGCGCACCACCACGCAGCCGATCGAATAACCGGCGCCGAACGAGCAGATCACGCCATTGGTGCCAGCGGCCAGATCGTCCTGGTACTTGTGGAATGCAATGATCGAGCCGGCCGACGACGTGTTGGCGTAGCTGTCCAGGATGACTGGCGCCTCGCCGGCGGTCGCGTCGCGGCCCAGCAGCATGCGCACGATCAGCAGGTTCATGTTCAGGTTCGCCTGGTGCAGCCAGTAGCGCGCCACGTCGTCGGTGGTCAAGCCGGCGGCAGCCAAGGTGTCCTTGATGGTTTCGGCCGCCATCGGGCAGACTTCCTTGAACACCTTGCGACCCTGCTGGCGGAACAGTTTATCCGGCTGGCCGACGCCGTCTTCGTCGAAGCGATTCATGAAGCCGAAGTTGTTGCGGATATTGTTCGAGAAGCTGGTCTTGAGACGGCTGTCGAGGATTTCCCACTGGTGCGCGCCGGTGGCCGTGGCTTGCGCCTCGATGATGATCGCGGTGCAGGCATCGCCAAAGATGAAGTGGCTGTCGCGGTCGCGGAAATTCAGGTGACCGCTGGTGATTTCGGGGTTCAGCACCAGCACCGCACGGGCGCGCCCGCCGCGCACCGCGTCGACGGCGGTGGCGATGCCGAACGTGGCCGACGAACAGGCCACGTTCATGTCGAAGCCGAAGCCGTCGATGCCGAGCGCTTCCTGGACTTCGACCGCCATCGCCGGGTAGGCGCGCTGCATATTGCTGCAGGCGACCAGCACCATGTCGATGTCGTGCGCCTGTTTGCCGGCGCGCTCCAGCGCGTCGCGCGCGGCAGCCACGCACATCTCGGCCTGCAGCGAAATCTGGTCGTCCGGGCGGTCGGCGATGCGCGCCGTCATGTGGGCCGGGTCGAGGATGCCGCTTTTTTCCATCACGTAGCGCGATTGGATGCCGGACGCTTTTTCGATGAAGCCGCTGCTCGATGGCTCCAGCGCCGTGACCTCGCCTGCGGCGATGGCAGTCGCGTGTTCGGCGTTGTGCAGGTCGACGTAGGCGTTGAAGGCGGTCACCAGCTCGTCGTTCGAGATGGAATGCGGCGGCGTAAACAGGCCGGTGCCGCTGATGACGACAGGTATCATGTTCGGGAAACTTTCAAGGAAAATAAGGCCGCTTGGCCGCAAGATGCGCCGATTCTACACGCTCGGGGCGAGCCTGGGAATCGGGCAGGAGTCCGCCAGGGGCGCCGTATCTTCAGCGCTCCTGGCGCGCCAGCGTCGTGCCGCTGGCGCGGCCGGACAGCACCACCGGCTCGCCCTTCAGATGGCGCAGCGCCTGGGCCAGCTGGAAGTCGTCGGCGCTGCCGTAATCGAGCGGCTTGCGCTGGCGCGCCTGGTTCAAGAGCCGCATCTGCTCTTCGATGTCGTCCTCGCGCGTGGCCACTTCGACCCCGCCGCCATTGGTCAGGTGGTGCTGCAGGTCGGCTTCGCGCATGCGCAGGGCGTTCAGGCCGTCGCCATCGAGATACTCATCGACCGGGAAGTCGGGCACGATGCCGCGCGCCTGGATCGAGCGACCGGCCGGCGTGTAGTAGCGTGCGGTGGTCAGCTTGACGGCGGCGTTGCCCCCGATCGGACGAATCGTCTGCACCGAACCCTTGCCGAAGGTCTGGCTGCCGAGGATGGCGGCGCGCTTGTAGTCCTGCAGGGCGCCGGCGACGATCTCGGAGGCCGAGGCCGAGCCGGTGTTGACCAGCACGACCATCGGCAGCTTCTTGAATGCCGGAGGCAGGCTTGCCAGCGGGTCGGCGCCGCTGCGCAGCATGTAGAACTCGGGCCGGCCGTAGAAACGCTGGCGCGAGTCGGCCAGCTGGCCGTTGGTCGAGACGATTTCGGCGTTGTTCGGCAAGAAGGCCGCGGCCACGCCGATCGCGCCCTGCAGCAGGCCGCCGGGATCGTTGCGCAGGTCGAGCACCAGGCCTTTCAGGTCGGGGTCCTGGCGGTACAGCGCCTGCAGCTTGGCGGCCATGTCGTCCACGGTCGGCTCCTGGAACTGCGCCACGCGCAGCCAGGCGTAACCCGGTTCGACCATCCTGGCCTTGACGCTTTTCTGGACGATCTCACGCCGCTCGATGGTGATGGTCAGTGGCGCCGACGCCGACTTGCGCGCGATGGTCAGCGTCACGCGCGTGCCCGGTTCGCCGCGCATGCGCTTGATGGCGTCGTCGATCGGCGTGCCCTGCACCGGGTGGCCGTCGATGCGCGTGATCAGGTCGCCTTCCTTGATGCCGGCATGGTAGGCGGGCGAATCTTCCATCGGGCTGATGATTTCGATGTAGCCGTCTTCGCTGACGCTGATCTCGATGCCCAGGCCGACGAAGCGGCCTTCGGTGCCTTCGCGCAGTTCGCGAAACGCGCGTGCGTCGAGATAGGCCGAGTGCGGATCGAGCGACGCCACCATCCCGGTGATCGCCTGCGACAGCAGGGCCTTGTCTTCGACCGGCTCGACGTAACTGGCCTTGATGATGCCGACGACATCGGCCAGCTCGCGCAACTCGGCCACCGGCATGCTCGATTCGAGCGACGGTTTGAAGGAGAGGGCGGAAAACTGCATCGTCAGGCCAACGCCGGCAACGATGCCGAGGCCAATCAGGCAGCCATTCTTGAAGGTGGAACCCATGTGATCCATTGTGGCAGCGCGCGCCGATCGTGGAACCCGAAGCCCTGTGGTATGCCTGAGGTTGCGCAAGCGGAGTATAAACCGGTTCGCGCGCTGTTGTTGCTAGCCCTTGCGCCACGGCGCGATCGGCAAATTCAGGATCGGATACGGAACATCGACCCAATTGGCGCTAAATAACGATTTGTTACACGCCGTTAGCGAGGGTAAGCAAATGTAAGAGTGGCGCCCGGTGCAACAGTGTCCCCCTATAGTCGTGACTAGTTTTTCTCTCTCTCCACTCTTGAAGTGGTCTTGTCCCGCGGCTTTACTGCCGCGGGATTTTTTTTGCCGGTGTCATCCTGTTGTCACCTTCCAACACATGCATACGCGATATTCACCCGTCTGCGTGTATCGAAAAGTAAAAAAATGACCACGGCCAGCGCCGTTGCAAGTCCACCCGCTAGAATGTTCTTTTGCCGGCACGCAGCAGGCGCGACCGGTCAGATGCTGTTTATTCCTGCGAACACTTAGCAACCAAGGACTTATCCGTGAAGCGACTTCTCCTGAGTACCCTGACCCTGTCCCTGGCGGCAGCCTTTGCCGCACCGGCCATGGCCGCCGACGCCGCGCCTGCGGTCGCCGCCGCTGTTCCAGCAACTGCCGCCGCACCGGCCGGCGTCATCTCCGGCATCGACACCCAGTACATCGACAACAGCGTGCGTCCGCAGGACGATTTCTTCACGCACCTGAACGGCAAGTGGCTGAAAGAGACCGAGATTCCGGGCGACCGCTCGAGCTGGGGCACCTTCATGAAGCTGCGCGAAGACACCACGCCGCAACTGCTGGCGATCATCGAGGCGGCGCAGAAGGACACGGGCGCCAAGGCAGGTACCGAAGCGAAGAAGATCGGCGACCTGTACGCCAGCTTCATGGACGACGCGCGCCGCGAAGCGCTCGGCTACAAGCCGCTGACGGGCGAACTGTCGCGCATTCGGGCACTCAAGGACAAGAAGGGCATTCCGGCGCTGGCCGCTCACCTGGGCAAGATCGGCGTGGCCAGCCCGTACGGCATCTACGTCGGCCAGGACATGCGTGAGTCGACCCGCCACGCGACCTACATCAGCCAGAGCGGCCTGGGCATGCCCGACCGCGACTACTACCTGAAGGCAGACGACGCCAAGCTGGCCGAGATCCGCGCCAAGTACCAGGTGCACGTCGGGAAGATCCTGGCGCTGGCTGGCGAAAAGAACGCCGCCGCGCAGGCCAAGGCGATCGTCGACTTCGAGACCGATCTGGCGAAGGTCCAGTGGACCAAGGTCGAGAACCGCGATCCGGTCAAGCGCTACAACAAGATGACGGTGGCCGAGCTCTCCAAGCTGGCGCCGGGCTACGACTGGAAAGGCGCGCTGGGTGCCGCCGGCGTGGGCAACAAGATCGACACCATCATCGTCAACCAGCCAAGCTACTTCACGGGCTTCGATGCGCTGCTGGCCAAGACCGACCTGGCCACGCTCAAGTCGTACTTCGAATGGCAGCTGCTGCGCGAATACGCGCCGTACCTGTCGAAGGCATTCGTCGACGAGAACTTCGCGTTCTATGGCACTGCGCTGACCGGCGTGGCCGAGCAGCGTCCGAGCTGGAAGCGCGGCGTGTCTACCGTCGAAGGCACGCTGGGCGAGGCGCTGGGCAAGCTGTACGTGGCCGAGCATTTCCCGGCCGAGCGCAAGGCGCGCATGGAACAGCTGGTGAAGAACCTGATCATCGCCTATGGCCAGTCGATCGACAACCTGGACTGGATGAGCCCTGCGACCAAGAAGGAAGCACGCGCCAAGCTGGCCAAGTTCACGCCGAAGATTGGCTACCCGGACAAGTGGCGCGATTACTCGCGCCTGACGATCAAGCGCGATGACCTGGTGGGCAATGCAATGCGTGCATCGACCTTCGCCTACAACTACAACATCGACAAGCTCGGCAAGCCGATTGACCGTACCGAGTGGGGCATGACGCCGCAGACGGTCAACGCCTACTACCGCAGTACGATGAACGAGATCGTGTTCCCGGCCGCGATCCTGCAGCCGCCGTTCTTCGACATGCGCGCCGACGACGCGGTCAACTACGGCGCCATCGGCGCCGTGATCGGCCACGAAATCGGCCACGGTTTCGACGACAAGGGCAGCCAGTCCGATGGCGACGGCAATTTGCGCGACTGGTGGACGGCCGAAGACCGCGCCGCCTTCAAGGCCCGCACCGACAAGCTGGTCAAGCAGTTCAACGGCTACGCGCCGCTGCCGGGCTACAACGTGAACGGCGAACTGACGCTGGGTGAAAATATCGGCGACAACGCCGGCCTGTCGATCGGCTACAAGGCCTATAAATTGTCGCTGGCCGGCAAGCCGGCGCCGGTGATCGACGGCTTGAGCGGTGACCAGCGCTTCTTCATGGGCTTTGGCCAGGTGTGGCGCTCGAAGATGCGTGAAGCCCAGCAGATCAACCAGGTGAAAACCGACCCGCACTCGCCGGGCCAGTTCCGCGCCAACGGCACCGTGTCGAACATGCCCGAGTTCTACGAGGCATTCAACGTGAAACCGGGCGACAAGATGTACCTGGCACCTGAAGACCGGGTCATCATCTGGTAAGGTTCCAGGGCAAGGGGCCGGCGTCACGAGCGCCGGCCTTTTGCATTGCACTCATACACAAAAAGAGAGAGAGATAACCATGCAACGAAAACTGATCAGCGCAGCAGCGCTGGTGTTGACCACGTCGTTCATCGCGCCGCTGGCGCTGGCCCAGGCCACGGCCGCCACCGCCACCGCGCCGGCCGGCCCATCGTCCGGCATTGCGACGCAATACATCGAACCGTCCGTGCGGGCCCAGGACGATTTCTTCGAACACCTCAATGGCAAATGGCTCAAGAGCGTCGAGATCCCGGCCGACAAGTCGACCTGGGGCGCGTTCCACCAGCTGCGCGATGACACGCTGCCGCAACTGCGCGCGATCATCGAACGCACGGCCGCCGACAAGAACGCCACTGCCGGCAGCGAAGCGCGCAAGATCGGCGACTTCTACGCCAGCTACATGGACGAAGCGCGCCTCGAGCAGCTGGGCGCCACGCCACTCAAGGGCGAGATGAGCAAGATCGCCGCGATCAAGAGCAAGGCCGAACTGCCGGCGCTGTTCGCGCACCTGAATCGCGCTGGCGTGACCGTGCCGTTCACGTTCTTCATCCACCAGGATGCCAAGGATTCGACCAAGTACGTCGCCGACCTGTACCAGTCGGGTCTGGGCATGCCTGATCGCGACTATTACCTGAAGCAGGACGACGCCAAGCTGGCCGAGGTACGCGCCAAGTACCAGATGCACATCGAGAAGATGCTGGCGCTGGCCGGCAGCAAGACCGCCGCCAATGATGCGAAAGCCATCCTCGACCTGGAAACCCAACTGGCCAAGGTGCAGTGGACCAAGGTCGAGAACCGTGATCCGATCAAGACCTACAACAAGGTCGAGTTCAACAAGCTGGCCGCGCTGGCGCCGGGATACGACTGGAACACGTGGCTGAAGGCCTCTGGCCTGCAGGGCAAGGCGACCTACCTGATCGTCAGTCAGCCGACCTACCTGAAAGGGTTTACTGACGTCCTCAATCGCGTGCCGCTGGCGACCTGGAAAGCGTATCTGCAATTCCAGACCGTGAACGGCTACGCCAACTACCTGTCGAAGGCCTTCGTCGACCAGCGCTTCTCGTTCAACGGCACCACGCTGGCTGGCATCCCGGAACTCGAACCTCGCTGGAAGCGTGGCGTCTCGACACTCGAAGGCAGCCTGGGCGATGCCGTGGGCAAGCTGTACGTGAAAGACCACTTCCCGGCCGAGCGCAAGGCGCGCATGGAAGTGCTGGTCAAGAACCTGCTGGCCGGCTACAAGGACTCGATCGACACGCTCGACTGGATGAGCCCGGCGACCAAGAAGGAAGCGCAAACCAAGCTGGCCAAGTTCACGCCGAAGATCGGTTACCCGAACAAGTGGAAGGAATACACGGCGCTGACCGTCAAGCGCGATGACCTGGTGGGCAACGTGATGCGCTCGCGCGACGTGGAATACAACCGCGAACTGAACAAACTGGGTAAACCAATCGACCGCGACGAGTGGGGCATGACGCCGCAGACCGTCAACGCCTACTACAACCCGGAACTGAACGAAATCGTGTTCCCTGCCGCGATCCTGCAGCCGCCGTTCTTCGATGCGAAGGCCGACGACGCGGTCAACTACGGCGGCATCGGCGCCGTGATCGGCCACGAAATCAGCCACGGCTTCGATGACCAGGGTTCGCAGTACGACGGTGACGGCAATATGCGCAACTGGTGGACCGAAGAAGACGGCAAGCGTTTCGGCGAAAAGACCAAGGCCCTGATCGCCCAGTACGCCGCATTCAGCCCGCTCGAAGGCTACAACGTGAATGGCGAACTGACCCTCGGCGAAAACATCGGCGACAACTCGGGCCTGGCGATTGCCTACAAGGCCTACAAGATCTCGCTCAAAGGCAAGCCAGCACCCGTGATCGACGGCCTGACCGGCGACCAGCGCTTCTATATGGGTTGGGGCCAGGTGTGGCGCACGAAGATGCGCGAGCCTGCGCAGATCGCGCAGATCAAGACCGATCCGCACTCGCCGGCGCAATACCGCGCCAACGGCACGCTGAAGAACCAGCCTGGCTTTTACGAGGCGTTCAAGGTCAAGGCCGGCGACAAGATGTACCTGGCACCGAAGGATCGCGTGATCATCTGGTAAGCCTGCAGCGCAGGACACTGCTTGCATAGGACAAGGGCCGCTTTCGCGGCCCTTGTTGTTTCCGTTTGCCTGCTACGCGATCAGCGCGCCTGGCTCGAATAGCTGCACGACTTGACCGTGCCTTCGATCGGATCGCCGAACACGGCATTGGTGCAGGCGGTGCGCGTCGTGAACGCCTTGGTGGCGTAGGCGCCGGGCACGCCATAGCGCACGTCACGGGTGCCGGTGAACGCGCAAGTCCCGTTTTCGGCGGCGCATGTGGTCCAGGTCACGGGCGTGGTCGGCGCCGGGGTGGGCGCGCTCGACGGGGTGCCGGCATAGCTGCAGGTCTTGACCGTGCCCGCGATCGGATCACCGAACACGGCGTTCGAGCACTGGACATTGTTGGTAAACACTTTGACGACCCAGGAATTGCCCGCGCCATAGCGCACCTCACGCGTGCCGCTGAAACCGCAGGTGGCGTTTTCGTTGGCGCAGTTGGTCCAGGTGGATGGCGTCGGTGTCGGCGTTGGGGGAGGCGTTGGCGTCGGCGTTGGCGTGCTGCCCGAGCTCAGCGCCGCGTAGGCGCCGATATCGCGCGCGCTCGCAGCAGTACGGGTCTCGCCCGACGCCACATGCTTGTACTGGGCCACTGGCGTCAACGACACACCGGAGGCCGACACACCCGGGGCCGAGCCGGCGTTAATCACCAGCACGTTCGCGATCGGATGCAGATCGAACAGCAGGCGGTTGATGAAGCCGGGCACGAGCGAGCGGTAGTTGGTCCGGTCGATGGCATTGGCTTGGTTGGTCGCAGCGCCAGTGCCGCCGAAGATATTGTTTTGCAGCAGAACCGGCGTCGTCACGCTACCGCCGACCAGCACGAAGGTGCCGCGCACGCTGTCGTCGTTCAGGAACGTATTGTTGACCACATACAGATCCTGCTTGGGATTGCTCGCGCCTTCATTGCCATACGCCAGCAAACCGGGGTTGTTGTGGCTGGCCGGCTGGTGGATCACATTGCCGATGACATACGAGGTACCGGCATTTGGCAGGTCGATCTCGTAGCTCGGTTTGCCGGTGCTGCTCGAGAAACGGTTGTAGTTGATCGTGTTGATGCTGGCGCGCGATTTGAGGTTGTGGCCGCCATTGGCGTCGTGTGAATAGTTGTAGCGGAACGTCAGGCTGCCCACATGGCCGATATAGACATTGTGGGTGTAACCATCGCCCCGGCCGTTGGAAGCAAACTCGGTGTTTTCGATCACGATACTGCTGTTGGCATTGGCGCCGGTCAGGATGCCGTTCTCGTTATCGCGCAGGTACGAGGAACGCAGCGTGAAGTTGGTGCCTTCGATACGCAGTGCGGCGCCGTTGCGGTCCGGTACCGACGCGCCGGCCATCTCGACGTTGTCGACCGTGATGTTGTTGCCCTGGATAACCCAGGTACCCTTGCCTTGTGCATTGCTGCCTTTGGCATCAATGATGGGACGGCCATTCACGCCGCGAATGGTCAGGTTGCTCGCACCGATGGCGCAGACGTCGCCGTTATAGGATTTGCCACCGTCAATCTGAATGGTATCGCCGGACTGTGCACGGGCAAAGGCAGCGCAGGGCGCAGCGTAGGTTTTTCCTGGCCCCACTGACAGAGTGGCGGCAGAAGCGCCGCCAGCTGCGGCGAGCGATACGAGGAAAACCGCTGACAGGCGGCAAGAAGCGGGCACGGCAGATTTGGAACGGAGGGACATGATGTACTGATCCTGTAAAGATTCCGCGAGGAATTTATTTCGACTGGAGGCTGTGCAGGATAATGTATTTATTTGTTCCGCTTTGTAAGCAATTGTTACTTTACTTTTAAATCAATATGTCACATATGATAAATATGGGGGTTTAAAAGTAACCCAATTAATTGTTCAATTAATATTGGATGGGGTGTTGCTCCCGCAGGTTCCCCGGCGTTGCCGGAAGTAAAAATGACAGGCAAACAAAAAGCGCCGATACCGGCGCTTTGTGGTCTTGCCATTCCTGGCAACGGCTATTTGATCGCAGCAGTCATGTAGTCCACGGCAGCCTTGACGTCGGCATCAGGAAGCGTGGAGCCACCTTTCGGTGGCATATAACCGGCTTTTCCCTGGAACCCCTTGATGGCGTGGTCGTACAGGACCGCGGCGCCCTGACCCATACGTGCGCTCCACGCCGCCTTGTCGCCCAACTTGGGCGCGCCTGCGATACCGGCGCCATGGCAGGCGATGCACGCCGTCTCGTACGCTTTTTTGCCCGTGTCGGCACTGGCCATGACTGCGCCGGCAACCGGGGCGGTAGCTGCTGAGGCCACCGCAGGCGCAGCTGCCGCTACGACGGCCGGCGCTGCAGCGATCGGCGCGCCAGCCGGCGCAGCGGCGGCGCCATCGGCAACCGGTGCGGCTGCAGCGGCCGGTGCTGGTGCAGTCGGCTCCTTGAAGCTGGCGCCACTTTGATTGGTCATGAATACCACCGCGCGCGCCACTTCCAGATCATCCAGATCGGGGTTGCCGCCCTTGGCCGGCATGGCGCGGATGCCTTCGATCGCGTGCTTGAGCAGCGTATCGTAACCCTGCGCCAGGCGAGTCGCCCAGGCAGCTTTGTCGCCCGTCTTGGGGGAACCGGCCATGCCACTATCGTGGCACGCTGCGCAGCTGGCCGCGTACACGGCGCCACCTGCCAGCAGGACACGTGGTGTATTGGCGTCGCGCAGTGTAAAGCCTGCATCGGAGACGGGACGGATACGCGCGGCAATCGCTTCGGCGCTCTGGGCGTTGCTACCGGCGCCGGTGGTCGAGGCATTGGTGACGAAGGTAACCAGCAGGATGATGCCAAGGACAATCACCAGGAAGAACCCGGCGACAGCAATCGCGAGCTGTTTTGGCGTACGAATGAGGGATTCGTGGTCGTGCTGTGCGTCGCTCATGATTTCCTTAATTCAATTAAAAAAACCGGCCACTGGGGCGCTGCGATCTAGTGGCTTTTTTGCAAGTGCCGTCAAGCATCTTATTATAGTGTAAACCTGTATTGATGCCAGGGTTTTTCCGGCGCACCCCATGGACGTACTCGACGAAAGACTGTATCCTTCGCTACGCTTGCCAGTGCGGCTGTAGCTCAGTGGATAGAGTATTGGCCTCCGAAGCCAAGGGTCGCTGGTTCGATTCCAGCCAGCCGCACCAATTTGGCATCTTGCCATTTCCCCCGTTCCAGCATCTGGCGTTGTTCTGCAACGCTTGCCTGCAATCACGCTTTTTCTCCTTACTATCCACGTCAGTTCTGGTTCTGCTGTGTCTTATTGACCACTTCCTGCCTGCACTTCTCTGTTGTTCATCAATTATTCTGAAATCTATAGCGCACGATTACAACGTTTGCGTGGCTTTAGACACCAGCAATGCTAAAATTCGCCGACATTATTGCGCTATGGAACTAATGCTGTCTTCTGATGCAACGGTCCTGACAAGCTCACAGAGTCTGGCAAGGCACTTGTTGCAACAAGCTGACGGGACAGCAGCCTGTCGTTGAGTGGCCAGGTGTTTCCATGCTATATTGAATGTTAAAAATATGTCAAAACAATAACTTAAAAATGATGTTGATCTTGCAAGAAATTCATTGCGATGTCGGATCATGGAATAATTTCCCGGATTGACCTTGTCTCCATGGCGTTGCCAAGTCACCAGCTGTATGCCGGTGTCCTTTGGAACCCATGTGCGTATTTCAACGTGTAACGTTACGTGTGGTTGCCGTTGTATTGGTTGACAATTAATCGAAGAAGTTAGTAACTGCCAACACAGGCAACGGTGGTGTAGCGGGTGTACGACGCGTGCATTCGGCATCTCGGTATGCAGTAAGCGTAATCATCAATTCTGGGGAATAACATGTTTCGGATCTCTAACCACTACGTGTCGAAGATCGTTTTCGTCCTGCTATTCGTGGAAATATTGATCCTCCTGGGCGCCGCCTATGCAGGCGCGGCAATGCGTTTTCTTGATATCGGCGCACCGCTCACGACCGACCAGTTCGATCACTTCCTGGCGTCGGCCGTCGCATTTGCGGTGGCGGTCAGCTTCAGCATGAGCGCCATGGGGATGTACCAGCTCGACTTCGACGAAGGCTTGCGTCATCCGTTCTTCATGAAGCTGATGCCGGCGTTCCTGATGGGTTTCCTGATCCTGACGCTGGTGTTCTATGTGGCGCCTGACTTGTACTTCGGTCGTGGCATCCTGTTGCTGGGCTTTGGCCTTGCCGCAGCCGGCATCTTCATCGCGCGCATCATCTTCTTCAAGACGTCCGAACTGCGCCTGATGCAGTCGCGCATCCTGTTTTTGGGCAACGGAGCGCTGGCCAAGGAGTGCAGCGACCTGGCGGTCAACAAGAACAGCTATCACCGCTACAAGGTCGTCGGCTTCATTCCAGTGGGCAGCGACGAGATGTGCGTGCCAGCCTCCGACGTGCTCAAGGTGCGCGAAGGGGATTCGCTCGTCAAGATGGCGACCCAGTATGGCGCGCAGGAAATCGTCGTGTCGGTGCAGAACCGGCGCGGCAGCTTCCCGATCAAGGAACTGCTCGACTGCAAGCTGCAAGGCGTGAAAGTGACCGATGCCGCCACCTTCTTCGAGCGCGAAACCTGCCAGATCCGGGTCGATTCGTTGCAGCCGAGCTGGCTGGTGTTCGGTGGTGGCTTCGACCAGAGTTTCATCCGTATCTTCATGAAGCGCGGGTTCGACCTGATCTGCAGCACGCTGATCATGGCGGTGACGTTCCCGATCATGCTCGGCGCGGCGCTGGCCGTGTGGCTGGAAGACCGCAACCCGGTCTTTTATTCCCAGGAGCGGGTCGGCAAGGATGGCAAGATTTTCCGTGTCCACAAGTTCCGCAGCATGCGCGCCGATGCCGAAAAAGGCGGAACGCCACAGTGGGCGGCGCAGAACGACCCGCGCGTGACGCGTGTGGGCAACTTCATGCGCAAGACCCGGATCGACGAGCTGCCGCAGATCCTGAACGTGTTCAAGGGCGACATGTCGTTCGTGGGCCCACGGCCAGAGCGCGCCTACTTCGTCCAGCAGCTGATCGAAGTGGTTCCATATTACAATGTCCGTCATAGCATCAAGCCAGGCATTACCGGTTGGGCGCAGGTGCGTTATGGCTATGGCTCGTCGGCTGAGGATGCGCTGCAGAAATTGCAGTACGATCTCTACTACGTCAAGAACAACAGCCTGTTCCTGGATGTGCTCATCCTGATCAATACGCTCAAGGTCGTGTTGTTCCGTAGCGGACGTTGATCATCCCGGATCGGCTAGCCGTGCGCGCACCGCAGGTCGATGGCTCTAACGTTTCTGTCCCGAATTTTTCAATGGTCGTTTTCATGGATGGCATACGTTGACCACCATTGCCGTCTACAGCTATAGCGTCGCCGCGATCGGGTTCTTGTTGCTGATCGGCCTGTTGCTCACCATCTGGCGCGGCCGCACCCAGGTTGCCGCCATTGCCCTTGCATGCGGTTTCACTGCGCTCTGGTCCGCCGCGCTGGCCGGGCAAGCTGCCACCGGCCACGAACTATGGTCGGTCTGGACCGATACCCTCGAAATCCTGCGCAGCGCTGCCTGGTGCATCGTGCTGCTCATCTTGCTGGGCAACTCGCGCGATCCGGCCAGCCGCTGGCCGTTCAGCCTGCGCACGCCCATCTTCATCGGCGCCGTTTGCTATGTAATCCTGCTGCTGGTGACGGTCTTCGTGCGCACCGACCTGATGCTCAATCTGGATGGCGGCCTGCTGCCCAACGTCACGGCGCGCGTGTGCCAGGCAGTGCTCGGCATGCTGCTTGTCGAGCAGGTCTACCGCAACAAGACGATCCAGGAGCGCTGGGCCATCAAGTTCGCCTGCCTGGGCATCGGCGCGATGTTCGTCTACGACTTCTACATGTACAGCCAGGCGATGCTGTTCCATGACATGCACCCGGACACCTGGGCCGCGCGCGGCATTGTCAATGCACTGGCCATGCCGCTGATCGGCACCGCCGTCAAGCGCAGCACGTCGCGCTCGAATGCGCTGGTGCTGTCGCGCCGCGTGATGTTCCACTCGACCGCGCTGTTCGGCTCGGCCATCTATCTGCTGGCGATGGGGTTCGCCGGTTACTACCTGCGCTATTTCGGCGGCAGCTGGGGCGGCGTGATGCAGGTCGCATTTCTCTGCGGCGCCTTGCTGCTGCTGACCGGCACCCTGTTTTCGGGCACCTTCCGCGCCTGGCTCAAGGTCTTCATCAGCAAGCATTTCTACAGCTACGGCTACGACTACCGCGAGGAATGGATGCGCTTCACGCGCACCTTGTCGTCCGACAGCACGCACATCGGCGAACGCGCGATCGAGGCGGTCGGCGCGCTGGTGGAAAGCCCGGGCGGCGTGTTGTGGCAGCGCCGCGATGGCGATGGCGGTCACTATCAGCCGGTGGCGGGGTGGCAAGCCACCAGCACCGAGACCGAGCCGGCCGACTCGAATTTCTGTCACTTCCTGGAAACCACCCAGTGGGTAATCGACCTGCGCGAATACGCGGCCCTGCCCGAAAAATATGGCGAACTGGTCTTGCCGGCGTGGCTCCTCGCATTTCCGCGTGGCTGGCTGGTCGTGCCCTTGATCCTGCATGGCAAGCTGTTCGGCTTCGTCGTGCTGCAGGATTCTCGCAGCGCAGTGTCCCTGAACTGGGAAGTGTTCGACCTGCTCGAAATCGCCGGCAGCCAGGCCGCCAGTTACCTGGCGCAGCAGGACGCCGCCAACGAACTGATGGTGGCGCGCCAGTTCGAGTCGTTCAACCGCATGTCGACCTTCGTCGTGCACGACCTGAAAAACCTGGTGGCCCAGCTGTCGCTGATGAACGTGAACGCCGAAAAGCACCGCGACAATCCCGAGTTCCAGCGCGATATGCTCGATACCGTGACACACTCGGTCGACAAGATGAAAATGATGCTGCAAAAGCTCAGTCGCAACGATGCGCCGGAACGGCCGTTGCCGCTGCGCGTCGAGAACGTGGTGCGCCAGGCGATTGCGCTCAAGAGCGCGTTCGAGCCGCATCCGGTGCTCGATGTGGTCGATGCGGGCCTGCTGGTGCTGGCCGACGGCGAACGCCTCGAGCGCGTGCTGGGCCACCTGATCCAGAACGCGATCGAAGCCACGCCGCGCAGCGGCCGTGTCAGCGTATCGATTGCCCGCATCGGCGGACAGGTCACCGTGACCGTGGCCGACACCGGCGCCGGCATGAGCGAAGAATTCATCCGCGAACGGCTGTTCAAGCCCTTTGAATCGACCAAGCCGGCCGGCATGGGCATCGGCGTGTTCGAAAGCCGGGAGTATATCCACGAATTGGGCGGCGCACTGGCATTGACCAGCGTGCCTGCACAGGGAAGCACATTTACCGTCACGTTGCCGCTGTACCGCGAGGCTGGCGCCGAGCGCGCTGCGTGATGAAAGGACAACCGTGAGCCAAAACAAACCAAAACTGCTGATCATCGAAGACGACCCAGGCCTGCAAAAGCAGCTGCGCTGGAGTTTCGACGCGTATGACGTGGTGGTCGCCGACGACCGTGAAAGCGCGCTGGCGCAGATCCGCCGCCATGAGCCGGCCGTGGTCACGATGGACCTGGGCCTGCCGCCCGACCCGGACGGTTCGACCGAAGGTCTGGCCACGCTGCAGCAGATCCTGGCGCTGGCGCCGGAAACGCGCGTGATCGTCCTGACCGGCAACCAGGACCGCGCCAATGCGGTCAAGGCGATTGCCATGGGCGCCTACGATTTCCACCAGAAGCCGCCCGAGCCCGAGGTGCTCAACCTGGTCATCCAGCGCGCGTTCTTCCTGCACAACCTGCAGGAAGAAAACCGCCGCATGCAGTCTGGCCAGGCCGATTCGCCGATGGCCGGTGTCATCAGCCGCGATCCCGGCATGCTCAAGCTGTGCCGCAGTATCGAGAAGGTCGCCCCGACCTCGGCCTCGGTGATGCTGCTGGGCGAATCGGGCACCGGCAAGGAAGTGCTGGCGCGCGCGGTGCACGCGCTCTCGCCGCGTGCCAAGGAGCGTTTCGTGGCCATCAATTGCGCCGCGATTCCCGAAAACCTGCTCGAGAGCGAATTGTTCGGCTACGAAAAAGGCGCCTTCACCGGCGCGGCCAAGCAAACCAAGGGCAAGGTTGAACTGGCCCACGGCGGCACGTTCTTCCTCGATGAAGTGGGCGACCTGCCGATGGCGCTGCAGGCCAAGCTGCTGCGTTTTTTGCAGGAGCGCGTGATCGAGCGCATCGGCGGCCATGAAGAAATCGCGGTCGACGTGCGCATCGTCTGCGCAACGCACCAGAAGCTCAAGGAACTGTGCAGCACCGGGCGCTTCCGCGAAGACTTGTATTACCGCCTGTCCGAGATCGTCGTGACGATTCCGCCGCTGCGCAACCGCCAGGGCGATGCGGCCCTGCTGGCGCACCACTTCAAGAACAAGTTCTGCGCCCAGGAATCGCGCCCGACGCTGCACTTCTCGCCGGACGCGATTGCGGCGATCGAAGGCTACGCCTGGCCGGGCAATGTGCGCGAGATGGAAAACTGCGTCAAGCGCGCCGTGATCATGGCCGATGGCCCGACCATCGTGGCCGACGATCTGGGGCTGCCGGAAGGCGACACGCCGGTCGAAGAACCGCTGAACCTGCGCCAGGTGCGCGACGAGGCCGAGCAGGGCGCCATCGTGAAGGCGCTGGCGCGCGCGGATGGCAATATCGTCAAGGCGTCGGAAATGCTGGGCATCAGCCGCCCGACGATGTACGACCTGATGAACCGCCACGGCATCAAGAGCAGCGCATGATGCGCAAGGCGGTGGCCGGCGCTCTCGCGCTGCTGGCGGTGGGCGCCATCGGCGCAGCATGGATGATCGAACGGGTGGGCGTCACGCCGCGCGCGCTGGCGCCGTATATCGAAAAGCGCACCAGCGGCCACAACCCGGTCATCGTCAAGTCGGGGCAGGTGACCGCAGCGTTGCTGCTGCGGCTCGATCGGGGCGAACCGGCGCTGCCGGCCGCTCTTGCCGTGACGCTGGGCGCGCAACCGGGCGCGGTCGGCGTCGATGCCGTCGGCGCCATCGTGGTCGCCACGCCGGATGCGCTGCGCGCGGCGCTGGCGCAGGCCAACCCGGGCGACACCATCACGCTGCTGCCGGGCGTGTACCGCTTTGGCGGCGCGCCGCTCGACGTCAATCGCCCGGGCCGCGCCGGGGCCCCGATCGTCGTGCGGGCCGCGCAGCCGGGTAGCGTGCAGCTCGAGTTCGACCTGGTCGAAGGCTTTCGCGTCAAGGCGCCGCACTGGCGTTTCGAGAACCTGGCCATCCGGGGCGTGTGCGGCGAGGACCGCTATTGCGAGCATGCGTTCCACGTGGTGGGCGCGGCCAGCCACTTCGTCGCGCGCAATAACACGATCACCGACTTCAATGCCCATATCAAGATCAACGGCGAACAGGGGCGCTTCCCGGACGATGGCCTGATCGAGCAAAACACGCTGACGGCAACGCGCGTGCGCCAGACCTCCAACCCGGTCACGCCGATCGACCTTGTCGCCGCCAATGGCTGGACCATGCGCGCCAACCTGATCAGCGATTTTCTCAAGGGCGAGGGCGACATGATCAGCTACGGCGCGTTCGCCAAGGGCGGTGGCAGCGGCAACGTCTTCGAACGCAACCTGGTGTGGTGCGAGCGCACACTGCGCGGGCCCGGCCAGCGGGTGGGCCTGTCGCTGGGCGGCGGCGGCACCGGCGCGGCCGTGTGCCGCGACGGGCGCTGCATCACCGAGCAGGAACAAGGCATCTTGCGCGCCAATCTCGTGATGGGCTGTTCGGACGTCGGCATTTATCTCAACAGCGCAGCGCGCAGCAGCGTCGTGGACAATACCTTGCTCGATACGGGCGGGATCGACGTGCGCTTTGCAACCAGCAGCGCGCGCCTGGACGGCAATCTGGTCGATGGCCCGATCCGCAGCCGTGACAGCGGCTTGCTGCACCTGGAAGACAACCGCAGCACGGCGCTGTGGCAGATGTTTGCTGGCTACCATCCGGTGCGCAGCCTGTTCGAGGCACCGAGCAGCGGCGATCTGGCGTGGCGTGGTGGCGTGCCCGAGCGCGCGGCAAGCGCGGTCGGCGGCATCGATCTGTGCGGTGTGAAGCGTGGCCGCAGCGCTACCTACGGCGCGTTCGACGATTTCAGCGGATGCCTGGCGCGCCAGGCCCGCTGAGGGCTGCTCACCAGCTGTGCAGCCAGGTGCCGGTCCAGTGCGCGACCTGATCGCGCCAGACGCGGCGTGAAAACGTGTGGTCGGCCCGGTCGATCCGGTACTGGGTGACGCGCGAGGATTGCAGCAGCTGGCGCCATTTCGGCGTGGCCTCGGCCAGGTCGCAAAATTCGCGGCCGGTCAGGTCGGCGCCGCTGATGATCACCAGCACCCGGCCGCTGAAGGCATGCAGGCCGGCGTGCATCCGGTCGGGCAGGGCCAGCGTGGTGCGCGGCGCCGTTCCCGGGCCGAATGCAGTGCGCACCAGCTGGAACATCGAGGCCAGCGAGCGCTGGTAATTGAAGCTGCCGCGCAGCACCCGCGCCCAGAAGGCGCGGTCGACCAGGCGGTCGCGGTAATAATGGCGCAGGGTGGTGCGCGCGATGCTGTCGGGCGTGCGGATCCATGGATTGAGCAGCACCACGCCGCTCACGCGCGCGTCCAGCGGCGCGTACATCATGGCGGCCGATGCGCCGTCGCACAGCCCCCACAACACGACCTCGCGCACGCCGGGCACGGCCACCATCAAGGCATCGATCGCTGCCTTGATATCGTCTTCCACGTCCCCGAACGCGCGCTCGGCGCCTTCGCTGTCGCCCATGCCGCGGTAATCGAAGCGCATGGCGGCGATGCCGTTCATGGCCAGGCTGCGCGCGAGCAGCGTGAACTGGCGGTGGCTGCCGGCGCGGTATTGCGGCCCGCCCACCACCACCAGCACGGCGCGCGTGCCCGGGTTCTCGGGCAGGTGCATCACGCCATACAGGCTGTCGCCCTGGCACTCGAAGGTTACGACCCGTTCTTCAATGTCCATGACTGCGTTCCTGCAACGCCGTCGACGTGGCTGCCAGCCAGGCCGGCGAGATCGTGATTTCTGGCGTGGTCCAGAAAGGGGGGCAGTGCACCTGGTGCAGCGTCAGGTCGACCTGGCGTTCGAGCCAGGCGGTGCTGGCGCGCGCCGTGCCGGGAGACACGCCGGGCGAGGTGCCCTGGCCGGTCATGCCCAGCGCCTCGAACCAGTGCACCGGACAGTCCGGCGTGAAGTCTTCGAGCGCTGCCAGCGCGTCGATGGCGGCGGCCAGTTCGGGCGCCAGGTCGTAGCCGCTGATCTCGAGCGTCTCGCCTGCCTGCAGCGAGGCGCGCAGAGCCGCAGTGCCGGTGTGCCCGGACGCGCCCTCGGCCAGCAGCGCGCCGACCGTGCGCAGGCGTAGAAACTGGGTCAGGTAGGCCGCGCCGCTCAGCACCGGCTGCCACAGGATCAGTGCCTTGACCGGGTGCTGCGCGGTGCGCGCATAGTCCAGCGCGAGCAGGGCGCCCAAACGCAGGCCCCACAGCAGCAGTGGCTGGCCAAGGCGCGTCTCGAGCCAGCGCGCGCCGGCGGCCAGGTCATCTTTCCAGATGGCCCAGCGTGCGTCGCCGAAGTCGCCGCTGCTGTCGCCGCAGCCGTACAGGTCGAGTTGCAGCACGCCATAGCCGAGCGCGGCCATTTCACGCGCCTGCAGCGCCGCGATCCGGCGCGAACGGTTCATTTCTTCGGCAAACGGCGGCACGTACAGCACCGCACCACGGCAGGGGCCGTGCGGCGGATGAAACAGGCAAAAGCGCTGGCCTGCACCGATCTTCAGGAAGAACGGCTCGGCGGAGGGCGTAACCTGGCTGGCTGTCATTCGGCCTGCTTCTGCGCGACAAACGCAGCAAGCGTGCCGAGGGTGGCGAAGGTGCTGGCGCTGATGTCGTCGTCGTCGATGGCGATACCGAAACGTTCTTCGAGGGCGCCGATCAGGCTGACCACGGCCATCGAATCGAGCTCCGGCAGGCTGCCCAGCAGGGGGGAATCTTCGCTCAGGTGTTGGCCTGACTCACCCAGGGCCAGCACGTCAATCAGGATGGTCTTTACTTCATCGAAGTACATAATCGTCATTCTCGTCTGGAGGAACCTTGAACGAATTATACAGTCGGTAGCAGCCGACCCAGTCTCATCTTGACCGTGGCGGCCATGCGGTGCACCTCGTCCAGCAGTTCATGCCGGGTAACGCGCAACATCAGGTACCAGAACAGGGCCAGTGGCGTGAGCATCACCAGCAGCCGCACCAGCGCCGGCCAGTCGGCGGGGATGGCCAGGTTCAATACGATGCCAGCGGCAATGGTGCCGACGGTAACGAATGCGCTCGGCACCATGGCGCGCAGCAGTGCGCTGAACGTCCAATGAAAGTAGCGCTGCTGTTGCATGATAACGATGGGCGTGGCGGCGAGCGAGGCCCAGCATAGAGCCCAGGCAAAGCCGGTCAGGCCGCCGTCGAACAGCGCTACGCCAAACCCGATCCGGGTTGCTAACGTAATCAGGACAGGAATGGCGCTCAGGTAAGGACGCCCGATGGCCGTGACAGCTGCCGGGATATAGTTGAACATCATCCCGGCAGCTGCGGCAATCGTCAGCGGCAGGATCGCCGGCACGCTGGCCAGCCAAGTTGCACCATACAGTGCCAGTACGATTTCATGGCCCAGCAAAGCGGTCAACGCGAGAGCCGGCCAACCGACCCCGGTCAGCAATGCGGTCGCCCGGCTAAGTGTGGGAATGAGCGATTCGCCACGGTGATGGGACTGTGCCAAGTAGGACACCGCGCCATAATTGACCGTCGAACCTGCGACGTAGGTAAAAATCGTGACCGTCGAATTTGCACGGCTGAGCAGGCCTACAAGGCGCGCCGAGCCCATCTTTCCCAGCAAGATGTCAGGGATGGCGTTATTGATCGCGCCGGCGCAACTGGCCAGCAGTGAGCCGATGCCGAAGTGGGCCACGCCGCGCCAGTGCCGGAAAGAAGGCGTCCATGGCGTGTTTTTTGGGCGCAGTGGAATGTAGGCGATCGCACAGGCGATGATATTGATCAGATTGGCATAGGCCAGGCTCATGCTGCCAAAGCCCAGTTTGGCCAGGACCAGGCAGCTAACGCAGAAACTGATGGTCCCCACTGCCATCACAATCGCCTGTTTTTCCGCTGCGAATTCGCGTGTCAGCAATGCATTGGTCACCGTTCCAAATGGAATGAGCAAAAAGCCAATCGCCAGCACGCGCATCACCGGTACGATCTCGGGTTCGTTGAACCAGCGTCCGATCCAGTCGCTCGCCAGGAACAGGCTGATTGCGATCAGCCATGAGGTCGCGAAGACGACGCCGGTGGCTGACCGGATCTTGTCCGGCGTGAGGATTGCCTCTTGTTGCAGATAGGTCGATACGCCAAAGTCCCGGAACACGTGGGCCAGGTTGACGAACACGACTGTCATCGAATAAACGCCAATCTCGCTCGGGCTGAGCATACGGGCCAGCAGTACGCTGACGACGAACTGCAGAAATGCTGCGCCGGATGAGGAGAAGAAATTGATGATTAGCGAGCGACGCAGATTTACCATGGGGCATGTTACAAGAGATGATGACGTGGCAAAGCGCTAGCTTAAGCAGCGGTACCGCTGATTAGCCGAATTGCCTGACGCGAAAGAATTTGGTACTGACTATTGGTAAATCTCATTGACCCGATAAAGTGAAAAAAGGCAGTCTCCGCAGTGGCAACATTAGGCGTGGCGTACTTGGGAAACGGCAGGGCGACAGTACCACGCATATTTGAGGCGCAAAAGTTTGAGGTAACCTGTTCGGTGCCCCACTCGCTCCAACGTTCGCCAAGAGCACCAGTCATGCGGCGCGAAAAATCGAGCATAGTTTCGCGCATTGTTGACGAAGGCGGAAAGCCTGTAAAGCCGGAACAACCCCGAATATAACAAGCGCTGACCGGCAGGCCGACATTCACCATTTCAGTTTCGGCAAACGCCTGGATGTGTGCTGCAGGCTCGATCCATGGTAGGGCATTGGCGCGCACGGCTGGCAACAGGCGTACGGGCGTGTCCGGCATCTCACCGAGGACAAAACCGGTTTTGTCATGGACGGCCTGATGAATTTCAGGCATGGCCTGGATGCTGATCGTGTCGGCATCCAGTTGGATGACGTAATGATCCTTCACGTATTCTGAAATTGCATACAGTCGCTCCCACGTGCCGCCGCGCGGGATGTCCGGGTGGGTAAATTCGTCGGCGCTACGTAGTTCGAGATGAGGAATATGCTGTTTAAACACTGCGCGATGCGCGGGGGTGATGCTTGGATCGCACACGACGACAATGCGGGTAGGGTTAGCAAAATGCACGAACGACTTGACCGCGACCAGGTAAGAGTTGACATCGCGGGCACATACCATCGACAGCAGTACGAATGGCAGTGAGCCCTGATTGACGGGCATCGTCTCCAGAATGGTCTCTGCGGTATTTTGATACTGATGCCGGAAATAGTCTCGTTTAATGCGCTGGACAGCCCTGTTAAGCAACGACATCTTGTAAAACTCCAGTTGACTTTTGGTTACAGGTGCCAGTCTTGGCTACCGTGTAGTGGAACAATCGCCAGTGTTGAGCGGTATCGCAAAATACCTGTCACTGCGCTTTTCATTATAAACTGCCACAGATGAGGTAGACGGTTTCTCTAAACAAATGTTGAAAATAGAACATCGTTGCTCGGAGCAACTTGAACGACGCGAGTTCTGATTCGTACCCCATAACGTAACAATCGCCTGTGATGTTGGAAGCCGACGATGTGCAAATAAGTGCCACGGCACCAACAAAAAAGGCTTTCCTGTCAAGGAAAGCCTTGCATATCAAATCAGACCAAGACCGGTAATGATTAGCGAGGAACGATCGCCCATTGCGGTGCTCTAGTGTAATCCGGCTTGCCAGCGCGTGCTGCAAACGTTGCCCAAGCCTGACTTGCGTTTGGCGTGCTAGATGCGGTTGCGACTGCCAGTGCTGGTTGCATGTTCGATGGATACCCTTGTGCCGTACCTGAATATCCGGTCATGAATCCCGCCGGCCAAGTGTAGCCATTGGCCAGTGTTAAGTAATCGGCCTGAGCCTGGCTACCGCATGGTAGGTCGATGAATTTGATACCGTTCGGATGTATAAATTGCTCGCCATCGTCGTTGCTGAACGACGGTCCGCCGAAGTTAGCTTTGTACAAGGTTTCGAAGCTGTCGTAAATTGGCGTGTTAGGCGCATCGCGGAAATTCAGCCAGTACGGCCCCCCCTGAATCCAGCAATAGCCCGGTGCAGTCATGCGCCCGACAGGATACTTAGCTTTCCAATTCAAAATTGGTGTTGCCTTGGTGAAGCCAAGTTCGGCCAGATAACCGAAACTCCAAGTCAGGAAATCGTCCTGCCAGGCAGCCGAACCATTCACTGCAAACGCGTTCGAACCCGAACCGTCGTAGACACCAAGCTTGTTCGGGTTACCTACAACATACGTCTCATGGTAAAAGTCCAGATTATTGTCTACCTGTTTGTTGAAATAGCCCTTCAGAGGGTGGACATCCGGCGTGATGTATGCGCTATGGCCGAGCGTACGCAGTGACCACGCCTGGCCGCGAAGCTGCTGCCAACGCACCAGACCTTGGCCTCGTCCATGGTTACCGGACGAGGTACCCAAGGGGTTCGACGAAGCCCAGAACTGCAGCTCCTCAAGGTAGAAATAGTCGCCGGTGAGCAAGTAAGGCAGGTAGGCAAGCGACGGCTGATGCGCGGTGTCTGCTTCATGATGAGTGATACATAAGGCACCGTTATTGTTGGCACAACGTGGCACCGGCAAGGGGCCGTTCTGCGACATGTTCAAGTGCGTGCTGATGTCTTTGTTTGCTTCGTTGTCGGTGCGGACAGGTTGGCCGGTATTTTCATCGCGATAATGTATCGACCAGGTACCAGAACCATCCGCAGCAGCCATCATCGCATCGCGAGCGCGTTTGTCTGCAGACAGCAGGTACATGGCTGACCACATCGGCAAAGGACCGATATCCCCACGCCCACCGGCGGTCCCCATATACGAGACAACAGGACCGATAGTCATCGGTCCGGTTTCCGATTCGCGGATCTGCTTGTCCAGGATAGCCAACGTGTCCTCGGCTGGAACGATGGTACGGTCATAGTTCGAGACTGCTTTCGTTGCCATCAGATATGCACCATTGTGCTGGACATGGACAGCAGGCTCGCGTTTGACATCCCACCAGCCACTTTTGTGCCAGCGCGCATGATGGTAATGCATCAAACCGATCTTGCTATAGATCGAGCGGCCACCAACTTCGACATCGACATCGTAGGTCAGCGTGCGCGCAGCCTTGAACGTCTTATCGTTTTCAACGACAACATCGACTCGCGCCTGTTTCGATAAGCTTGAGTACCAGCGTACGTCAAAACGCGCGGTGAGCCATGGGTGCGCAATGCCGGCAGCATTTTTAAGCGGCGTGGTCAGCAGCCACTCGTTGGCTATCTTACCCGACAGCCATCTCGTCGGTGCCGGGTCAGCAAAGGCATCAACTAGCGACGCACTATATTCAACACCTTCGACCTTAATGGTGACCTTGCTGCTCAGGCCGCTGTTAGTCAAGCTCTTCACCGATTCTGTGCTGCGCTCCGGTGTATTTGACTTGACCAGTTCCAGAGTTTGCGTTGCGCCGGCGGCTAAGGATGGCATGATCCCGGAGATAATTACGTGACGAACCGTACCATCGGCATGGGTTGCCTTGATATCGCTTTGCAAGCGCAGTAGTGTGCCATCTGGCAACTTTGCAGCGAGGCCTTCGGACGCTGCCATGGTGCCGGCGGCGATAACCTGGCCAAACGTGAACGGCACATTGGTCTGTGCATTGCCCAGGTTCTGGAGTCGGAAATTAGTCACGGTCGCACCAGCGACGACCGGCGCGGCGGCACCGGTAATATCACCTGGAGATGCTGGGTTGACAGGTGTCGGCGTGGTCGGACTGGTGGGCTTCGGGGCGAAGGCAGTGGTCGTCTTCGCCAACGACACGGCGTCGCTTGCAGGATCACCGCCACCACCGCCGCAGGCGGCAAGCATGGCCGCGCACATGGCGCTAACAATCCGGGTGCCCGTGCTACGCACGAGCGTTTGGGCTGGGTGCAGCGCGGAAATCGTTTCGGCGCTCACAGCAGGTATGTTCAGAGTTTTCATTTGAGAATTCATGAAGTTGGGCAATTGATTCGCTAAGTAAAGAGTTTCTTCGAAGAACTTAACTTTACCCTGATTCATCATTCCCGTCTTCTGATTCTCCTCAATTTCGATTTGTTTCCACATGAAAACAACGGAACATATGCAAAGTGCCATGAATAAATGGCTGTATGTCAAGCGCCAGATTGGCTTAATTATTGAAAAACCAAATGAATTAAAAATCGAGCAATGATTCATCGCTAATGGTCCGTAGAGGTGGAAAAATTTAGTGCTTGACCAAGCCGATATTGCTGATGTCAGCGTGATCGGAAGCAAGGCTAATGCAACGAGCTTTCATCTTGATGACGCTTGGCTGTTCATTAATACATTTACAAATTGCTTTTTTCTTATGAATCGAGCTATTTGCCAAGTATTAACTTCGGCATGCAAAAACAAAATTTATTTACAAAAAACAAAACAAATATTTATTTTAATTAATATTAATTCTTTTGGGAAACTAATTTAAACAACAAGATGGACGTATGAGAGTATCGCCGCTCAGCGCGCGTTCATCTATCGCACGCTGCTAACCCACCGTTGCGGAGACCTGTTTGCGACGCGGCATTGACCGCGCGAATGATGTGTGCAGGAAGAAGGGTGTGTTAGGATGGCAAGATTCGTTCCGCGGCCCTTCTCGCCGCAATCTAACGCATTAAAGGCGAAGAATTGTCATCCCGCGACACTGCCCGACCACTAGAAAGCAGCCTTCCGGCGTGCTGCAATCCGCATTCCAGATGCCGGATCTCGGTCATCGTCCCAACGCGCAATCGGCCAGTGCTGCTTGAGCGGATGCTCGCGCACATCGTTTCGCAGACGTTCGACGCCATCGAAGTGATCGTGGTCGATGACTGCTCGGATTCCCCCACGCGCTTGGCGTATGTCGGCATGCAGCAACAGTTCGGCAGCCGTTTGCGTCTGATCGAGCTTGGCGCCGCTGGTGGGCCGGGTTTTGGCCCATCGTTGGCGCGTAATACCGGCATTCAGGCCGCCACTGGCCAGATCATAACGTTCTGTGACGATGACGATATATGGACCAGTGACACCCACCTGGCCGCGATGGCCGAGGTGTTCGATAGCCAGCCTGACGTCGACCTGTACATCGCCAACCAGATTGCCGTTTCGCACCTCGGGGTTACCGAACGCGCGCATTGGTTGCCGGCACTTGTGGCGCTCATGGCGCACCGGCCGCGCACCCATCTGCATGGCTACCGCGTAGCACTGGACGAATTGGTGCGTGGCGGCGGCTTCGCCCAGCTCAATATCGTGGCGCTGCGCAAGAGCACGGCCGAGAGCATCGGCGGCTTCTGGACCCGCACCTCGTACGAGGAAGACCGCGACTTCTTCTGGCGTGCAGCCGATGCGGCGCGAGTGGTGTTCTTCAATCCTGACCTGGTTGCGCAGCACAACGTACCAGACCCGGCGCGCCAGAGCAACTTGTCGCGCAGTTTTTCCCAGCCCGAACGCTGGCTCTTGTCGGCACTGGTATCGCAGCACATTGCCATGAGCGTGAACAGCACCGCGATCCGCAGGCTGTGCCAGGTCTACGAGGGCGATATCCTGCGTCACCTGTCGCGCTACTGGTCCGGCCAGGGCAGGCATGCGCTGGGGATGCAGTATGCGCGCCGCGCGCTGGCTGCGCGCGCGTCGCTCAAGTGGGCTCTGTACACAAGCGTTTTGGCAGCGCGGCAATTGATCCGGGGCCGGGCATGAGCACGCGCGAAAAAGTTCTGGTCATCGGCGACGACACCCGCAGCTTCCTTGCAACCGTGCGCTCGCTCGGTCGCCAGGGCCTGGAAGTGCATGTTGCACCGTTCGACTTCCGTTCACCGGCGCTTCGTTCGCGGTATATCCACAAGGCGCACTTCCTGCCGTATTACCTCGACGGCGGTGCCGCCTGGCTGGCGGCGATCGAAACGCTGCTGCGAGAGTACGACTTCAAGTTGGTCATCCCTTGCGACGAGCGTGGCCTGCTGCCGCTGTGCCTTCACCGCGATAGCTTGTCAGCCCGGTGCGCACTGGCAATCCCGTCGCCTGATACGCTCGACACATTCTTCGACAAGGTCAAGACGCGTGAACTGGCGCAGGCATGTGACGTCGCGGTTGCGCCGGGGCGGATGTTGGCGCCGGACGATACGATCGAGAGCATCGTGGCGGACATCGGCCTGCCGGTGGTGATCAAGGAGCCGATGTCGTACGCCTTGCCCGAGCTGTACGTACGAACTAGCACCCGTATTGTCGATGATCGCGAGGCTCTGGCGGCATGGCTGTCACGGCAAGACCGGCAGGCTCCGATTCTGTTCGAGCAGAAATTTCCCGGCTTTGGCGCAGGAGTCTCGGTCTTGTGCGCTGAAGGTGCAGTGCTGCAGGCCTTCGAGCATGTACGCGCCCACGAGTTCAACGGTAGCGGCTATTACCGCAAGAGCGCCGCGCTCGATCCTGGCAGGCTGGCGGCGGTCGAACGAATGGTGCGCGCGAGCCGTTACACCGGCCTGGCAATGTTTGAGTTCAAGATCGACGATGAAGGCGGCGGCTGGATACTGATCGAGGTGAACGCCCGGCCATGGGGCTCGCTGCCCCTGCCGGTGTCGATCGGCGTGGATTTTCCGTACCGCTTGTATCGCTTGCTCGTGCACGGCGAGATCACGCCAGCAGTGAACTATCCCGCCGGTCGCTATTGCCGCAACTTGGTGCTCGACATGTGGCAGACCAGGATGAGTGCTGCCGAAATGACGGGCCAGCCGAGCAAGCTGGTTGCACACTGCGCGAATTGGGCTTGGGGCTTTCATCGCATGCTGCTCGGCCGCGAGCACTTCGACACCTTGGTCCTGGACGACCCCAAGCCCGGTCTGCACGAACTGCGCGAACTGGTTGCGGGCCGTCTTGCCGCGCAGCGCAGGGGGCAGCCAGTTGTCGCCCGCTTGAAGCAGCGCCTGGGCGAGTTGATGGCGCACGGGGATGCACGCCCGGTCGAGGTGCTGTTCGTCTGCCAGGGCAATATCAACCGCAGCAGTTATGCCGAACTGAAGGCAAAACAGTTGTTTGACGGTGCCAACATTCGCTTCGCGTCTGCCGGCATGCTGCCGCGCAATCAACGTCCATCGCCAGCGGTGGCGATTGCTGCAGCGGCGCGCCATGGTGTGGCCATGGACGCGCACCGCTCTCGTCACGCCAGCGCAACATTGCTGGAGGCGGCCGACCTGGTGATCGCGTTCGATCAGATCAATCTCGACAGTATCGCGGCCCGCTACCCGCATCTGGTCGACCGGATCTACCTGCTCGGCGAGGCTGATGCCGGCAGCGCGGTCGATGTCCAGATCCTCGACCCCGAGGGAAAGGACGAGACCACGTTCCTGTCGACCTACCGGCGCATCGATGTCTGCCTCGCCGAGCTGCTACCTACCGTATCAGCCTCCTCTGAACCCTTGCAAAAAACTATCTCATGTTAGGTACGAGCAACCATAACCCGGCCAGGCTTGCCGCCGGATCGCCGCCAGTATTACTGGTCATCATCGACACCGAAGAAGAGTTCGCGTGGGACCAACCGTTCGACCGCGCCAATGTCGGCACCAGTTCGATCGCCGCCCAGCCCCTGATGCATGACCGCGTGTTTGACCGCATGGGGATTGTGCCGACCTATATGATCGACTGGCCGGTTGCGACGACGCCGACTTCGGTCACCGTGCTACGCAAGCTGATGGAAGAAGGACGCTGCGAGATCGGCACCCATCTGCACCCATGGGTGTCGCCGCCTTACGATGAAGAAGTGTCTCGCTTCAACTCGTATGCGGGCAATCTGCCGCGACAGCTCGAGTACGACAAGCTGCGCATGCTTACCGAGGCGATCACGACGTCGTTTGGCCGTGCACCAATGGCGTTCAAGGCTGGTCGCTACGGCCTGGGGCCGCATACCGCCGACTCGATCGCCGCGCTTGGTTACGACATCGATGCCAGCGTAGTCCCCTACAGTGCATTCACTGACGATGGCGGACCGGATTTCCGTGCCTTCGACGAGCATCCCTACTGGTGCGAAACGGGCAGCGCCACCTTGCTCGAATTGCCTGTGACGACCGGTTACGCCGGCTGGCTGCGTCGGCGCGGCCTCGCGTTGGATGACCTGGCCCAGCAGACATGGGCGTGCAAGGCACACCTGGGGGGCATCTTGGCCCGCAGCCGCGCGCTTGAGCGAATTCGTCTCAGTCCCGAAGCCGCCAATGGCAAGGAAATGCGCCGACTGACCCGCTCGCTGCTCGCCGATGGTTGCCAGGTTTTTTCGCTGACTTACCACAGCCCATCGCTGGTGGCAGGACATACCCCGTACGTGCGCACCCAGGCTGAGCTCGAGCAATTCATTTCTACTGTTCATGACTACTGCGCATGGTTCCGTGCCGAGGGCGGTCAATTCATGGGATTGACGCAGTTGAAAGAGCATCTGAAGCATCAGAGCAAGTAGTACTGACCGGCCAGCAGGGCTTCTTCGCCGGCCGGGTATGTCTTCCGCATTCGTGCGCTCAACTTATCTAGGATCCGTATGGTTCAGGCTCTGCATGCCAGGGTAACCTTCGCATTGGTTATTCCTGCTTATAACCGCGCACATCTGATTGGAGAAACAATCGAAAGCGCGTTGGCCCAGCGCACGCCGTTTTCCGAGATCATCGTCGTCGATGACGGGTCCACCGATAATACGCTTGAAGTACTGGAAACCTACCGCGATCGCATCACCATTATTGGGACAAAAAACAACGGTGTTCAGTCTGCACGCAATACCGGAATCCGGGCCGCAACCAGCGATTATGTAACATTGTGCGATTCCGACGATCTGCTGGAGCCCGATTTTCTCGATATTTTCTCGACCTGGCTTGGTGCACATCCTCAGTGCGACGTTCTTTACAGTAATTTTGTGTCTTTTAATCAGAAAACTGTCTTTGGTGATCGTTTCTCTTCGTCTCCTGCTGGTCTATATGACGATGTGGTGTTTCGTGAAGACATGGCGATGTACATTGACGGACTTGTTCCTCGCATCCTACAATTCCAGATCTTGTTCGTCACAGGCCTGACGATCAGGCGCGATAAATTCGATGAAATCGGGCATTACGATGTCAGATTCAATCGGGTCGGTGCAGAGGATTTTGAATTTACCCTGCGCGCGGTCGTTCGTGCGCAAGTTGGTTTTTGCAGGATGCCGCTGGCTCGTGTGCGGCGGCACGATGGTAACGATTCCGCGGATCAGGTGCGTCACATTGATGGTGAGATCCAGATCATGGAGTATGCGTTGGAGCACCACCAGGGCATCCTTGCGTATCGCGCAGCGTTCGATGCCGGGATGGATGAGCGATGCGCATACGTATTCGATGCAGCGTTCGCACGCGGTGAGTTTGCCCTTGCTTCGCGCATGCTCAAGAAATTCAGGCAGCAGCCTCAGGGTAGGCGCTTCACTATCAAGAAGGTGATCCTGAATATGCCTTCTATGCTCAGGCTTGTAATGTGGCGCCTGACACAGGCCAGATAATACGTATATTTCCGCATGTAAGTGTCATGAGCTAAAGGTATCACGGCTTGTTCAGGCTGAGCTATTGGTTGCCTCCTTCGATTTCTGGTCGATATAAAAATTTTCGCATCTATAATGAATAATAGTCGCGTGCGATATATCGACACCTGGCGTTTTTTTGCTATCGCCTTGGTCATCATTTCCCACATCATTGAGTTCAGCCATCCTATTTATAGGGAAACGTTTCCCGGTTTGATTTGGCGAATCCATCCGTTGGGGCGGCTTGGCGTGCACATTTTCTTTTGCCTCAGCGGATATGTTATTTGCCGGGGTATGATGAATGAAGTGGCTCGCTCCGGATCGCTCAGCATGCGCGATTTTTATTTCCGCCGCGTGTGCCGTATCTTCCCTCCGCTGTTTCTCTATTTGCTATTATTGGCCTTGATGACAGCTGCCGGTATCATCGACATGAGTATTGCGCAATTTACGCAATCGGCTCTATTTTTGTGCAATATAGAAATGCTGGGTGGATGTGGCTGGTATGCGGCGCATACATGGAGCTTGGCCTACGAAGAACAGTTTTATTTGATTTTCCCGATGCTTTTCGTCGGCTTGGCGATTGCCCGGAAGCGCAGAAAACTTCTGAATGTCATCGGTGTATTGATCGCAATCGTGCTGCTGGCACACTTGGCAGGGCAGCCAGCGTTGGCCTATTATTTGTCGATATTCAACTATATGCTGTGGGGATGCGCGTTTGCACTCTATGAGCATAAGGCTGCGCCATTGCTCAAGCGCATGCCCGTGGCGCTTTGGTACGCTGGATGCGCGGTGCTGCTCGGCGTAAATTTCATCGCTCTGCCAGCCCTGTTGATGGAGGTCGTCTACCCGCTCGCCGCACCGTTGATCATTTGCGCCGTTGTATTCGGTACGCCGCTGCATCAGCGACCGATAGGTAAACTCTTCGGATTCCCCTTTCTAGCTTATCTGGGACAGATTTCCTACACTATTTATCTTTGGCAACAGGCAGCAACAAAGGATCATGGATTTGCCTCGCCGCTCGTGGTGTTTGGCTTCCTCGGTTTCGTATTCGTTCTGGCCCACTTTTCGTACAAATACGTTGAAATCCCGCTGATCCGGCTAGGGCGCCGATTATCGCGTCATGAGGGTACCGTGCCGACAAGCACGCCGGCGCAGGTTAATGAAATTTCTTTAGGGCAATTGAGCCGAGATTGATCCCCAGACTGCGGCAGGTTGCGCCATCGGTGCTGCAGCGTCGCGATGGCCCGACTGCATGGTTCAAGCAGTCGCTGCGGCCTTGGGTTCGTGCTTGCGCAGTTGGCGCTCATGCATATAGGCCAGGAGCCGGCTCGCGGCCCGCATTGCTAGCGGTGGCTTGCGATCGAGTTTGGGCGCACCGCTGGTGCCACGTATGAAATCCCAAACCCCGAGCAGGGCGCTGTCAGCCTGACGCGCAAATCCGCGATAACGTAGACGGTGGACGTGATACAGGCTTTGGTTGACCAGTTTCAGCCATAGTAACTTGCGGTGTGCCGGAGGCATGTGGGTATGCCAGAAAATCAGCTCATTCCTGAACATCAAATAAAAGAAGTAAGGCGGTTGCTCGGCCAAGGTGCGCAGCGCATGGATCGCCGATGCATCGAATACGACTTTGCTGCGCCAGCCACCGCGCGCAAGCCGGGTGCCGATGTCGTTATCGTCGTAATAGGCGAACAGGCGCGCATCCAGACTGCCCACTTCGCGTAGCGCCTGCACACGCAGCAGGATTGCGGTGCCGGTTAGGCAAACGGCTTCGGGGTCGGTCGTATGCAGTTGCATCGAGGCGTGGGCATCGGGAATCCAGTCATGTGAGCGCGAACGCCAGTCATGCGTGATGCCCCAGCCGTGTTCGTGCGCGGTGCCAGCTTCCGGATACAAAACCGGCGATACGGCGCCACACAACGCATCGGGCACGATCGCATTGACGAGTTTCGACAGCGTGTCAGGTGCCACGGTGGCGTCGTTGTTGAGCAGCCAGATGAAGTCATAGCCTTGCTCGATCGCCATCGCGATCGCGACATTGTGCCCTCCGGTGAAACCGAGATTGTTGTCGATGCGCTTGATGGTGACCCATGCGCTGTCGACCGATGCCTGCAATGCGGCGTAGTCGGCCGGCGCGGAGCCATTGTCGATCACCAGAACATCGACGCTGAACCCTTCGTGCACCTGCGCGCGCAACGAGCGAAGGCATTCGAGGGTATCTGGCGCTTTATTCCAGTTCAGGATACTGATAAGAACACGCGGCGCACTCATGGAAGTCCTAGTAATCGATTGGTGAGAGATTGACGGATAGTCAAATTGGCAACGTCGTCGCCGCTATTCTACTCGGCGCCGGCATCGCTGCGACGCATGGCGTGCAGCCGCGCCAGACCTGGCCACCGGTAGCCGTTCAGGTGGTACATCGTGCGCACGTCGTCGGTCCAGCGCAGGTGCCATTCCATGACGCGCCCATAGAACTCGATTCGCCCGAAGCGGTTGTCGTCGAACAATTGACGGCACGCTTCTTCGCGCATCAGCAGCGCCGGCGACAACTGGCCTGCCAGCTGCTCGTCGTAGGCGGTCTTGAGCACCACGATGCAGTCGCCGCCTTCCACGCACAAATCCATGGCCGCCAGCTGGTCGCCCAGCCAGTAACGGTAGACGCTGGCGGCGCCGCGCGCAGCAAACGCTTCGAGCATGGCGCGGTAAAACTGGCCCTGCGCGTTGGCGGCATCGACGGCGGTGCCACCGGCCGCTTTCCAGCCGCTGCCCTCGAGCTGGCCGTAGTCGGCCACGGCCTGCGCCATCTGTTCGGGCGCGCGGCAAATCTCCAGGCGCGGCGTGACGCCTTCCTGGCGCAGCCGGTTGCGCTGCTTTTTGAGATTGCTGCGCAGGTTCTTGCCGCGCGCCTCCCAGAACGCGTCAAAGCCGCCGGCGCCGCGCAGCGTGATGCGGGCGGTGCGGATATAGTCGGCCGTGCGCACGCAGGCGGCATCCGCCGGGCGTGCCATGAGCATCGGGTCGCACTGGGTCAGGCCAACGAGCAGCGCCGGTCCGGGCAGGCTGGCCAGCAATGGCCGCAGCAGCGCGGCGGGCGCCCCGTCACCGCGTTGCAGCCACAGGCCCACCGGTGCCTGGGATGGCTGGAAGGTGTGCCAGACGCCGAAGCCACCCGGGCTCAGGATCGTCGTCGCGTCCGTGATCCCGTCCGTGTCATGCCACGCCAGCAGTTCGCGGCCATCGGCGAAGCTGGTCAGCAATGCGGCGACGAAATCGGCCGCCAGCAGCGGCGAGGCCGCGCCGGCGGCGTGCAGCGTGTCCCAGCGCGCCATCTGCGCGCCGAACTGGCTGGCCGGTACCACGGTCCAGCTCATGCCGCGACCTTCACGCTTGCCTGCAGTGCCCCGCGCACGGTGGCGATCATCCAGGCCAGTTCGGTGCTGCGCAAGGCTTGGTGGCAGGGGAGCGCAATCATCCGTTGCCCGAGCTCGACGCTGGTGGCGCAGACGCTCGCATCCACGCCTGGCCACAAGGTGGCGCCGAAGCGCACCATCGGCACGCCGGCCTGCGCCAGCTGCTCGGCCACCGCGTCGGTCTCGTCGACCAGCAGCGGAAACACCCATGGACAGGCGCCATCCGGCAAGGCGGCAAACAGCACCCGGCAGCCTGGCACATCCTGCAGCGCCTCGTGCAATGCCAGGTAATGCCGGCGCCGCCGCGCCACGATGCGCGCATGCGACGCCAGCCGCAGTGTCAGGCGAGAAAACCACGACGAGCGTTTGTCGATCCAGCGCGGATCGAAGCTGTAACTGCTGTCCGACGACGAGGGCGCCAGGCTGGACGTGGTGGTGGCGCCAGCCCTACCTGCCGGCGCGCGCGCGGCCTTCATGGCGTTCCAGAGCAGCGTCCTGGCGCGCAGCGGCAGGGCCAGGATCATGCGCAGCGCGGGCAGCCGGCCGTAGGAAAAGCTGGATTCGAGTGCGGCCAGCGCGGCCTTCGCCTCGAAACCGATGCCGGCCGACTGCAGGCGCGTGTCCAGAGCGTGTCGCTGCGATACCAGGCAACCGCCTTCGTGGATCGGAAAGAACTTCATGCTGCTGCCGATGGCATAGTCGCCGCTGCTGCCGACCGCGACACCGTCATGCTCGCCAAAGAAGCAGTGAGCACAATCTTCGACCAGGCCGATGCCGCGCGCGTCGCACAGCGCGCGCAGGGGCGCCAGATCCTGCGGGATGCCGAAAAAATGCGTGACCATGATGGCCTTTATGGCCTTGGTGCCCGCGTGTTCGGCCAGCTTAGCCTGGATGTCGGCCAGGTCGGCGCAGGTGTCGGGCAGTACCCGATAGAACACGACGTCGGCGCCGCACCAGTGCACAGGCGGAATCATGGATGGGCTGTGATAGGCCGGCACCAGCACCAGATCGCCCACGCCGACACCCAGGGCGCGCAGCGCCAGGCCGATGGCGATGCGTCCGCTGGTGACGAGCCGCGTCTGGGCGTTGTCGAGCAGGGAAGGCAGCGCGCGCCCGGCGTCCGGTCCATCACGAAATGCAGCGAGCGACAGCACGGGAACGGATGGGATCAGGCGGCGAACGGCAACGCTGGTGTGTATACTCGGCATCATCGAAATATACCATGCTGCCCCTTGCGCCCAAGGGGCAGCTTTCTCCAACGCATGGGCATGAACTGGTAAGATGACGGGTGCCGCCAGCGGCGCCATGTCTCATCCATTCCCAAGCGGGCAAGGTCCCGGAGCGCGATGAATCACCTGATCCACGACAGCATCTTTGACAGCGCAGCACGCACGCCCGACGCCGAGGCCCTGGTCTACGGCGCGCTGCGCTGCACCTACCGCGAACTGGCCGGCCAGGTAACAGCCGTGGCTGCCCTGTTGCTGGCGCGCGGCCTGCAGCCGGGCGAACGCGTGGCCGTGTACATGGAAAAGCGGATCGAGAACGTGGCCGCGATGTTCGGCGCGTCCGCTGCCGGCTGCGTGTTCGTGCCGGTCAATCCGCTGCTCAAGCCCGACCAGGTGGCCTACATCCTGGCCGATTGCAGCGTGCGCCTGCTGGTAACGACGCCCGAACGCCTGGCGCAGCTGGCGCCGGTGCTGGCGGCATGCCCCGCCTTGCAGACGGTGCTGGTCACCGATGGTGCCCCGACCAGCGCGCCGGCCAGTATCCCGCACCTGCAGGTGCTGGACTGGCACGCATTGCAAACGCCGTCGGACATCTGCGTCCCGCATCGCCGCATCGACACCGACATGGCCGCGATCCTGTACACCTCGGGCAGCACCGGCGCGCCCAAAGGCGTGGTGCTGTCGCACCGGAACATGGTCGCCGGTGCCGCCAGCGTCGCCGACTATCTCGGCATGACGGCGTCGGATCGCCTGCTGGCCGTGCTGCCGCTCAGTTTCGACTATGGACTGAGCCAGCTCACCACGGCCTTCCTGCGCGGCGCGTCGGTCGTGCTCATGAACTACCTGTTCCCCAAGGATATCGTCGCTGCCGTGCGCGAGCACCGCATCACCGGCCTGGCCGCCGTGCCGCCGCTGTGGATCGCGCTGGCGCGCCTGGCATGGCCGGCCGACACCTCGCTGCGCTTCATCACCAATTCGGGTGGCGCGATGCCGGTCGTGACGGTCGAGGCGCTGCAGCAGGCGCTGCCCGGCACCGCGATCTTCCTGATGTACGGCCTGACCGAAGCATTCCGCTCGACCTATCTGCCACCGGCCGAGGTAGCGCGCCGGCCCGGCTCGATCGGGCGTGCGATCCCGAATGCCGAGGTGCTCGTGGTGCGGCCCGACGGCACGCTGTGCGATGCCGATGAACCGGGCGAGCTGGTGCACCGTGGCGCCCTGATGGCGCTCGGTTACTGGAACGATGCGGCGCGCACTGCGCTGCGCTTTCGCCCGGCGCCCGGCCAGGACCCTGCGCTGCCGCTACCCGAAATGGCGGTCTGGTCGGGCGACACCGTGCGCCGCGACGCCGAAGGCTTCCTGTATTTCGTGGGTCGCAGCGACGAGATGATCAAGGTCTCCGGTTACCGCATCAGCCCGACCGAAGTCGAAAGCGTGCTGCACGCCAGTGGCCTGGTCAGCGAAGTCGCGGTGTTCGGCATCGACGACGCCACGCTGGGCCAGGCCATCGTGGCGGTGGCCGTGGCCGATCCCGATCTGGTCGACCGCGCCGCATTGCTGGCAGAATGCAAGCGCCGGCTGCCGGCGTACATGGTGCCGGCGCAGATCGTGCTGCGTACCGAGGCGCTGCCGCGCAACCCGAACGGCAAGATCGACCGCAACCTGCTCAGACACACCATCCAGGCTGGCTAGCGCCGGCGTCCATCTCTTTGTATTGACCGTAAGCCCATGACCGGTACCAAGCCCCAGCACGCTCCCCAGATCTACTTTCCGGTTGTCGACGATGTCCTGCACGTCGGCGGCATTCCGCTGCCGCGCCTGGCGCAGCGCGTTGGCCGCACGCCGTTCTATGCGATGGACCGCGCCGTGTGCAGCGCGCGCGTGGCCAGCCTGCGCGCGATCCTGCCGCCGCAGGTCGCGCTGCACTATTCGATCAAGGCCAATCCGATGCCGGCGCTGGTGCAGCATATGGCGGGCCTGGTCGACGGGCTGGACGTGGCCTCGGGCAGCGAGCTGAAAATCGCGCTCGACACCGGGATCGACCCGGCCCGCATCAGCTTTGCCGGTCCGGCCAAGCTCGAGGGCGAGCTGACCCAGGCGATTGCCGCCGGCGCCTGCCTGAACATCGAGTCGCAGCATGAGCTCGACAACGCGGCGCGCATCGGCGATCTGCTGGGCATTGCGCCGCGCGTGGCGCTGCGCATCAATCCGGAATTCGAACTCAAGTCGTCGGGCATGCGCATGGGCGGGGGTGCCAAGCCGTTTGGCATCGACGCCGAGCAGGCGCCGGACGTACTGCGCCAGGCGACAGCGCTGGGGGTCGACTTCGAAGGCTTTCACATCTACAGCGGTTCGCAAAGCCTGCGCCTGGACGCCATCATCGAGTCCCAGTCGCGTAGCATCGAACTGGCTATGCAACTAGCCGGCGACAGCCCGCTGGCGGTGCGCCAACTGAATATCGGCGGCGGCCTGGGCATTCCGTATTTTCCGGGCGAACAGCGCCTCGATCCGACGCCGATGGGCGCACACCTGGCAGCGTGGTTGCCGCGCTTGGCCGCAGCGCTGCCGCAGGCGCGCCTGGCGCTGGAGATGGGGCGCTATCTGGTCGGCGAAGCGGGCGTGTACGTGGCGCGCGTGATCGACCGCAAGGTTTCGCGCGGCCAGGTGTTCCTGGTGCTGGACGGCGGCATGCATCATCACCTGGCGGCATCAGGCAACCTGGGTCAGGTGATCCGCAAGAATTATCCGGTCGCGATCGGCAACCGCATGAATGCGCAGAATGATGCGCCGGACAGTGGCCCGGCATCGGCCACCGGCCCGTTGTGCACGCCGCTCGACATCCTGGCCGAGCGCATGGAACTGGCCCATGCCCGCGTCGGCGACCTGGTGGTGGTGTTCCAGTCGGGCGCTTACGGCGCCAGCGCCAGCCCGGCCGGTTTCCTCGGCCATCCGGCGGCGCTGGAAGTGCTGGTCTGAGGCTGATCTAAGGCTGGCCTGCGGCGCTCAGGCGCGGTTGAGCGGGCGCGCCAGCGACGCTTTCCGTGATTTTTTGGCCGCGCGACGTTCCAAGTAGCGCTCGACGAACTTCAGTTGCATCGGGGGCGTGTCGTCTTTTTGCGGCGCACGGACCAAGACTTTGTCGAGGCAGATCACAATCGCGATCACGTAGTAGATCAAGTCATAGTAGGCCATGGTCAAAAAGGCGCCGGCGGCGAGGTAGCCAATCATGCTGACCTGGCACATTCGGGCAAGCATCAGTGCCCAGCTTTGATCTTCGTTGTCGCGGCAATGGCGAATAATTCGCCCTGCCGTGCGCCAAGTGGTTACGAACATGGCCACGAAGATCGCCAGCCCGAAATATCCCAGCTCGCCAAGTACTTGGAAATAAATGCTATGTGCATCGTAGTAGCGCTCGGGTTCGGGCGCATACAGCATGAACATATGCGGTGTGAAGACATTCGGGCCGCCGCCGATGGCAAATTCGTTAGCGATGTTGACCGCGAAGTGCCAAGAATTGATGCGGCCGGTAGCGGATGCATCTTCGTCATAGGTCTGGATCGTGTGCATTCGCCCGGTCCATTGGGGCGGCATTAGAGAAAACACGATCGGCACGATTAGCACGAAGGCCAAGCCGGTCTTTAGTTTGTTCGCCGACTTGAGCCACAGGAAGAATCCCATGGCGAAGGTGGCGAGCATGGCACCACGCGAGTACGATCCAATGGCTGCCAGCATGGTCAGCCCTGCCATGCCCATCGCCGCACGCTTTGCCCATTTGGTCTTTGCGCGGCTAGCCATATAAACAAGCAGCGGTGTGATGGTCACCATGGCGAGCGCCAAAGTATTATTGTCGCTGATGAAGCTGTCGAACGGACCATGCAAGCCCTCGCCGCCGCCGCTGACTATCACAAATACACCGCTTTTGGCGCCCCAGAAGCCGAGTGACAGTGCCACCGTCAGCGCCAGTACCTTAACGTCGCTGACGGTGCGCACGGTCATAATGGTAACGAACACCATCAACATCGTCTTGGCGTACCGCTCCCAATCGGTCCATGCGCCATTGGGTACTTGGGCGAAAATGGTGCCCACCGTGTACCAAGTGAAAAACAGCAGCATAACCAGCACTGCAGGCGTCATTGGGATCTTCTTTTGTTCGCGCGATATCAGGATGGCTACCAGGGTGGCTAGGCACAGGTACATTGCGAACGGAAAATTCTGGGCAGAGCCGTAGGTCAGGCGGTGCGGGTTCATCAGGCTGACCATTGCAAACGCCATGGCGCCCACGACGGGCCGCTTGAAGATGAACGGCATGATCCCCACGAAGGCGAGGAACAGGATAAGGTCACGCACGCTGGATCAACCTTTCGAACAGGGTGACGACGCGGCGCGCATTGGCGCGCCACGTCAGCTGCTGCTCGTCGATGGCGTCGCGCGCGCCTTGCGCCACGCGGGCGCGCAGCAGCGGGTCGTCGCACAGGCGCTTGACCGCGGCGGCCAGGCCACCCGGGGTATCCGGGTCGAACAGCACGGCGTTATGGTCGGCGCGCAGGATCTCGCGGATATTCGGCTGGTCCGGACCGACGATCGCCTTGCCCAGCGCCAGGTATTCGAACAGCTTCAATGGTGAAGCATACTTCACGACGGCCGGTTGCAGCGCAATGTCGAAGGCGGCCACGTAGCGCGCCACGTCGTCGCGTCCGATGATGCCGGTAAACTGAACGCGGTGTTCGATGCCCAGGTCGCGCGCCTGCTGCTCGAGCGTGGCGCGCACGGGGCCATCGCCCACGATCAAGAGGTGGCGGCGCGCCTCGGGCGGGTCTTGTGCGATCAGATCGATCACCTTGTCCAGGCCATGCCAGTCGCGCACAAAACCGGTAAAGCCCAGCACCAGCACATCCTGCAGGCCCAGCGCGCGCTTGGCCTGTTCAACGTCCGGCGCACCGGCGAAACGCTCGGGGTCGATGCCGTTCGGGATCACGTCGATGCGTTCCGGCGACACGCCGTAGGCTTGCACGATATCGCCCAGCACGTGCGTGACCGGCAGCACCATGTCGGCGTTGCGCCACGCATACGCTTGCGACCAGCGGCCCAGCTTCGTCAGCGCCAGGCCGTCGTAGCGGGTGCGCTCTTCCAGGATCGGGGCGTTCACTTCGAGAAGCATCGGCAGCTTGTACTTGCGCGCGAGCCAGATGCCCGATGGCAGGAACAGGTTGTAGCGTTCATATAGCACGTCCGGACGGTGTTGCTTGACCGCCTTGGCCAGGCGCCGGTAAGCGACCAGCGAATACGACAGCTCCATCAATTCGTAGAACGTCTTTGGCACATGGCGCTTGAGCCAGGCGACCGGGCCGGCATCCGCGCCGAACGATTCGGTTTCGGCGCTCGGTGGCGCCACGATCACGACCTCATGGCCTTCGGCGCGCAGCGCGCGGATCATTTCTTCGATGTGGACGTACTGGCCGTCCTTGGAACGGGTACGGTGGTGATAAAGGATTTTCACGCGGCTTTTCTCGCCAAGATGGAGTGGAACAGGTCGATCTGGCCCTGGGTGGTCGGTTGCCAGCCGAAGTCTTCGGCGTAGCGGCGGGTGGCGCTGTGCGCCGGGTAGTTGGCGCGCAATTGGCTCAGCGCTGCGACCAGGCCTTCGGGGGTGCGCTGCGGCATCAGGACGCCGGCGGCGGGCGCCGCCACCACTTCGGGCGTGCCCCAGACATTGCTGGCCACCACCGGCGTGCCGCATGCCATGCTTTCGAGCAGCACATTGGCCCAGCCTTCACGGCTCGACGCCAGCACCAGGGTGTCGGCGGCGTTGTAATACGTTTTCAGTTCGGTCTGCGGCACGCTGCCCAGCAGTTTGACGCGGTCCTGCACGTTCAATTCACGTGCCAGCCGCTCCAGATTGTTTTTTTCCGGGCCGATACCGGCGATCAGGAGGTCAACGTCGGGCAGCTGGGGCAGGGCGCGGATGATCAGGTCGTGCGCCTTGCGCGGATCGAGCAGGCCGACCGACAGCAGCGTGAACCGCCCCGGCACCAGCCCGACGGCGGCGCGCGCGGCAGCGCGGTCAAGTGGTGCGAAGCGCTCGAGATCGACGCCGTTGCGCAGCGGCGTGATGTTGTCGGGCGCGACGCCCAGGCCGACCATCTCGTCCTTGAGCGCCTTGCAGACGGTGATGATGCCGTCGGCGTCGCGCGCCGCATCCAGGATCAGCTGGCGCGGCCGCGCGAACTGTGGAATCAGGTTGATGTCGGTGCCGCGCGCAGTGATCACTACCGGCTTGTTGAAGTGCTTGCCAAGCATCACCGCCGCCACGCCGTCCGGATAGAAATAGTGCGCGTCGATGGCGTCGAAGTCGTACCCGCCGTCGAGGATGCGGCCGATTTCCTGTTTTGCCGCATGCGCCAGCGTGTACGGCGTGACGTTCATGCCTACCCGCGGCGGCACCAGGTAGCGCGGGTGCGTGACGTCGATGCCGTTGCGTGTCTCGCGCCGCGGTACCTTGGCCAGGGTGCCATAATGACCGAAGCGCTCTCCCTTGAGTGGAAACCATGGCACTGGCGCCACGACACGTGACTCGACCTGCCCGCTGGCAATCAGGTAGCGCAACCTGGTTTCCACGAAGATACCGTGGTTCGGTTGCTGTGAATTGGGATACAGGGTACTAAAGGTGAGTAACTTCATCGTGTCGTGCCGGGTGCTGATCGGTGCACCGCCGGATGTGTCGGTCCGGGAGTGAAAGTGTTGAATTGCAATGTCGTGATTATGCGAAAAATTTTGCCGGAGGGCAGCGCGGTTGACGAGCAAACGCATAAATTTTTGACAACCATGATACTATAATTCAAGTTTTGTACGCATTTGTTACGTGTGGCAATTATTTTCTAATCTGTGGAAAAATAGCCTGGTTCGCCGTGCTGCTCTGCCCGGTTCTATTTTTCAGCAACTTCGTTCCCCAATATAAATCATGAAGATCACCATCATTGGCACCGGCTACGTCGGGCTCGTTTCAGGCGCTTGCTTCGCCGATGTCGGCAACACTGTACTGTGTCTCGACGTCAACGAAGAAAAAATCGCGATGCTCAAGAACGGCGTCATCCCGATTCACGAACCGGGCCTCGACAATATGGTCGAGCGCAACGCCAAGGCAGGTCGCCTGCTGTTTTCGACCAGCTACGACGAAGCCGTCGCGCACGCGGAATGCGTGTTCCTGGCCGTGGGTACCCCGCCTGACGAAGACGGCAGCGCCGACCTGACGCACATCCTGGCCGCGGCCCGTTCGATCGGCCAGCGCATCGACAAGCCGGTGGTCGTGGTCGACAAGTCAACCGTCCCGGTTGGCACCGCCGACAAGGTGCGTGCCGCCATCCAGGGCGAACTCGACAAGCGCGGCAGCACGCTGTCGTTCTCGGTGGTGAGCAATCCCGAATTCCTGAAAGAAGGCGCGGCCATCGACGACTTCATGCGGCCTGACCGCATCGTCGTCGGCAGCGATGACACCGTCGCAACCAAGCTGATGCGCCAGCTGTATGCGCCATTCAGCCGCAACCACGAAAAGCTGGTCGAGATGGACGTGCGCAGCGCCGAGCTGACCAAGTACGCCGCCAACGCCATGCTGGCCACCCGCATCAGCTTCATGAACGAGCTGGCCAACCTGGCCGAAGTGCTGGGCTCCGACATCGAAGCCGTGCGCCACGGCATGGGCCTGGACCCACGCATCGGTTCGCAGTTCCTGTACGCCGGCATGGGCTACGGCGGTTCGTGCTTCCCGAAAGACGTCAAGGCCCTGGTCAAGACCGGTGGCGATCATGGCCAGGTGCTGCACATCCTGGAAGCGACCGAACTGGTCAATGACAACCAGAAAAACGTGCTGTTCAAGAAGCTCACGCGCTTCTACGGCGGCGTCGAAGGCCTCAAGGGCAAGACGATCGCCGTGTGGGGCCTGTCGTTCAAGCCGAACACCGACGATATGCGTGAAGCGCCAAGCCTGGTGCTGCTCAAGGAACTGTTCGACGCCGGCTGCCACGTGCGCGCCTACGATCCGGTCGCCAGCAGCGAAGCGCTGCGCGTCTTGGCCCGCGAACACGGCGCTGCGCGCGTCGAAGGCATGCTGACGATCGTCAGCTCGGCCGCCGCGGCAACCGAAGGCGCCGATGCGCTGGTCCTGGTCACCGAATGGAAAGAATTCCGCGCACCGGACTTCGCTGGCCTGGCCACCATCCTGCGCGACAAGGCGATCTTCGATGGCCGCAATATCTATGATCCGGCCGTCGTCGCTGCCGCCGGTTTGGCCTACGAAGGGATTGGTCGCGTCAGCCGGACGGCCGCCTGATGCCAGCCCAGCGGATCCTCGTCACGGGCGCTGCCGGCTTCGTCGGCAGCTTCGTGGCTGCGCGCCTGGCGGCCATGGGCCATCAGGTGGTCGGCTGCGACAACTTCAACGATTATTACGATCCGCGCCTCAAGCATGACCGGGTGCGCGCGCTGCTCGCACCCGCCGGCGTCGTTTGCCACACGGTCGAACTGAGCGATGCAGCGCAAGTTGCAGCACTGTTCGAGCGCGAGCGGCCGCAACTGGTGGTGCACCTGGCGGCGCAAGCCGGCGTGCGCTACTCGATCGACAATCCGTCCGTGTATATCCAGTCGAACCTGGTGGGCTTTGGCAATATCCTCGAAGCTTGCCGTCAGGGGGCCATCGAGCACTTGCTGTACGCCAGCAGCAGCAGCGTGTACGGCAACAACGCCAAGGTCCCGTTCAGCGAGGACGACCAGGTCGATGCGCCCGTGTCGCTGTACGCCGCCACCAAGAAGTCCAATGAATTGATGGCGCACTCGTACAGCCACCTGTTCAAGTTGCCGGCCACCGGCCTGCGCTTTTTCACGGTGTATGGTCCGTGGGGCCGACCCGACATGGCGTATTTCAGCTTTGCCGAGAAAATGATGCGCGGCGCCACGATCCCTGTGTTCGCCGAGGGCTTGCTCACGCGCGACTTCACCTACATCGACGACATCGTCGAAGGTGTGGTGCGCCTGCTGTTCAAGCCGACGCCGGCAACGGCCACGGGCGCGCCGCATACGGTGTTCAACATCGGCAACCACAATCCGGTGCAGGTGCTCGAATTTATCCGCACGCTCGAGTCCGTGATGGGCGTCGAGGCGCGCAAGGAATTTTTGCCGATGCAGCCGGGCGACGTGCCGGCCACGCATGCATCGATCGCCAAGCTCAAGGCCTGGGTCGACTTCGCGCCAACCACGCCGCTGGCGACGGGCCTGGCCCATTTCTGGACTTGGTACCGCGACTGGGCGCCGGCGCGTAGTTAGTAAGCAGTGAGTTGTACTGTCAATAAGAGACACTCTTGTTTCAAGTTGCCTGTTGCTGCGTATTGATTTTTTTTTTTGCAAATACCGTGGGCACAAGATAGCAGAGGCATGAGTGACGCCGTTGGCGGTTGTGAAAACTCTCGATATACTCCGCGATGGCTGCCTGTACATCGGCGCGCGTGGCGTAAAACTGATGGTATACCATCTCGTTTCTACAGCCTCCCCAAAGCTTCTATAGGTATCTAGACTTACAGGGTCATGCATTCTCCGTAGCTGGCTGCGCTTAAACGCCAAGCATATTTTGCATATACTGTCCTAATTCCCTTGACGATATTTCGATGACTCAAATTCTGTATAGCCAAGTATGCACCACTTACTTGATTGGCGAGGAAGTCAAGAACTCGACGTGGCCCCAGGCGGAGTTGGACTGAGCCCTACAACGTTACAAGGTCGAACGATCAGTTAATGACAGGATCATAACAATCTATTCACGGTTTTCACTATGCGAAGCCGCCCAACACCACGCTCACGCCCGAGCAGGGGTTGATAATTTCGAAGTTACGCACAATTTTGTCAACTGCCATCAGGGTTCGCAAATTGCCAGTGGTGCCTTCTGTCATGCACTCAAGCGCGAAGGTATCGCAATCATTCTGGACGGACGCGGTAGGACGCTGGGTAACATTTTTGTCAGGAGACTGAAGCGGAACGTGAAGCACGAGGATGTGTATCTGAAGTGGTAAGCCAACATAACCAAAATGGTGGTGGGCTGGCCCAAGATTTCACGTGTTTCAACGCCCAGCGACCACACCGGTCACTTGTCTACCAAACCTTTGAATCAGATCTACGAAGCGGCGTAAGGCTGCGGTGAATTGATCCTCGACAGGCTCGAAGAAGAGGGCGAAAAGTCAAAGAAATCGAACAATACGTAACAGCGACGAGGAGCTGACGAAGTGGGAATGGGCATAGCGTAAATCAACGAGCAAAGTTTCTTGAATGATGGAGCTATTTTAAGGCGAGGTATGGCGGAAGCCTGAGCGAATCAGGCAGAGGAACTAAAAAGCAGTATCCCAAAATTCGATATCTGTTTTGAAAACTACCGTCTCCATCGTTTAATCTGATCTATCTAAATACAAAGTTCTTTGGACAAAATATTGCAAGTAAGTTATCGTTGACGAATTTTCAGGGGGTGTCATTGAGTGAATCTGACATGCAGCCGCATCGTACGGCATACGTTTTCGGATTGGACGCCATTCGCTTTTCCTGTGCACTGATAGTGGCATTATTTCACTTCACATGGAAATTCCCGAATGAAGCACATATTATGTCGTTCGGATGGGTGGGGGTGCAAGTTTTCTTCGTCCTTTCCGGCGTGGTCATCGCTAATTCCGCTACGGCATCGACACCATATCGCTTTGCACGCAGCCGATTTCTGAGGCTCTATCCCGCTGCTTGGATAGCCGCGATCCTTTGCTTCTCGATCTTGCTGATCGTGCCGCAGTCGCATTACTCGTCGCTGGGTATCGGCGTTATCTCACAACTGGGTGCGTTAGCGCGATCTCTCTTGCTAGTTGGTGATTATGCGATTGCCAGTTCGTACTGGACTTTGCCGATCGAAATCGCTTTTTACTCGGTCGTATTTCTGGCGATGCTCGCCGGTAAATGTCGCCTACGAGAGGTTGCCCGTATTTTAGCTTGCCTTAGTACAGCATATATCGTCGCTCTGGCATATCTGCTTGCGTCGGACCTAAGTTTGGGCTGGCTGGATCTTGGGTACGGCATGAAAAATATGCTACTGCTGCGCCATGGAGTATTTTTTTCCATTGGCATATATTTATGGATGGTCGCGTACCGGCGAAACCTGCAATCCATTGACTGGATGTTGATGGCACTCTCGCTTGGAGCAGCAGGCCTAGAGATCACATGTCGTTCGGCGCAGATTATTAATATTTATGCAGTCGGCGATAAGTACAGCCTGGGCACTGCACAAGTAGCATGGTATGTGCTAGGAGTATTCGTTACGTTCGTGATATTTATCTATCTGTCACTGGTGAATTCGGAACGCTGGACTCTTTCTCCTGCGACAGGTGCCTGTGTGCGTGCCTTAGGACTCCTTACGTACCCTTTCTATCTAACACATGAGATTATCGGTGGCACCATTCTTTATTATCTCAGTATTAATGGATTCGCTCGTTCAGCCAGTCTGTGCTTGGCAATTCTTGGTGCCCTTTGCATCGCTTACTTGATCGCTGCGTACGGTGAGCGTCGACTTCGCGACGCAATAGTTCAGGTTGTTAGGGCGGCGAAGGGCTTTGTGACGGCTCGCAAAACTACTGTGGATTGAACTATCGGTTACCAACGCGGGATTGTAGTCTTGCCGATGACCCTAATTCCGCTGACGTTCTCAGTGCTTCGACCTTGTCTTCTAATCATCCGAGCTACTTCCAGCTTCCGTCGTATCAGGATATCGAGTCCAACGAGTGCGAGTCGAATTAAAATTGCTTAACGAAAGAGCAAGTTTTTCGAATCAAGGCCTTGCCGCTTGGAGGTGCATTTAGAGCAGAAATTTCAGCGACTGCTGTCTTCCAATGTGCGAAATTATGGTATCCGCCGCTTAACAATAAACTCACCAGCAATACGGTGGCACCAGCGCGGCTATGACGGGAGATCGCCAGCGTACCATATCCAAGCAAGATGAGCAGGAATGGAAGCACGCTGCCAACGTAAACGAATGTCTCTTGCCCATAGATGATATGCAGTACTGTCAGGAAGGTTACCGATCCAGTGACTGAGAGTCGCAGCGCATCCTGACCGGTAGCCCGTGCGAAGAAGGCGCCATCATGAGGCGCTTGTAATCTGCTCTTGTATGCCATTGCAATGGTGGCTATTCCGGTCAACAAAAGCGTGGCCGTCAGTCCTAGAGCTGTAAGACCTATCACGCCAGCTTGGCGCCAGCTGGCTTGTTGCACGGACAGTACGATTTCGCCACCGTTCATTACTTGTTGGGTGAAGTCAGGCATGACTACGCTTCCGAGATACAAGATCGACAGAACCTGACGGATGCGCTCGACGGAAAGGCTGACGAAGAACGTCGCCTCCCCCTGCACAGACGCAGGTAGGAAAAACAGGCCCGAGCTAGGAAATATCATCCGCTGCATTACTGACAGGGTGCCAACCACCGCCACCGCCAGAATCGCGATACGCATGGTACGTCTTATCCCCTGCGACTGAAGGGCAGTGAACAACGCTACTATCAGGTTGGTGATGGTAACGGAGAATGCCAATACCGCACCCGTAACCCAATGAGTCAGCGTGACTTTTTCTTGATTTGCATCGCGCGCGGCTAGGTACAACACAATCGAAAACGCTGTAAATGTATAAGCGTAGCTCTCTAGTATAGCGAACCATACAAGGGAAGATGAACTCGTCAGCGCGATACCCGTGAGCAGCAGGGCATCCAATCTCATCAAGCCAATCCGCTTAAGCGCAGAAAAGAGAAAACCCATGCCGACTGCTGGAATGAGCGCTACCTGTATTCGCACTGCAATTCCTAGATCGATTTGCAAGATCGTAAGCAGATTAGGTATGGGATAGCTCAAAAACGAAAACAAGGGGTGCACCTTGTTGCGCCAGTGGTCATTAGCGTAGCGGTCAACAATCTGACATAGATAACGCGGCACGTCAGCATCAAACCAGACATTGTCTAGCCCAATGTGGAACCGTGTCGGTGGAAGATGACTTGTCAGAAAAAATATTAGCACGAAGGAAAGTGTGCAAATAGTCAAAATGGTAAAGATTTGGCTCAACTGAGCGATTGGCTTGACTGCGCCGTTAGAAAACTGGTGATGGTTTGTACTAGTCATGGCTGCTGAGTTAACGAGTGATGAGTACAGCGCCGGCCATCACGAGCAAAGTACCCACCACGCGCAGAGGCTGTAGCGGCTCGCCGAGCAATACTATCGCCAATGCCATTGTGACGATAAAGCCGAAAGCGACAAAAGGATAAGCGATGCTAACTTCGACACGTGCCAAAACGAATAGCCAAAGCACTGCGCCTACCGCATACAGTGACAGACCGCTGATCACATATGGATTGGTTGCGATTGCAGTTATCGCTGAGGTCGAGCCTTGCTCTAACGCGACTGCTACTGTCGAGGACGACATGCCTTGCTTGAGTGCAATTTGAGCGAGTGCTGAAATCAGAACGCTGCTGAAAATAAGAATAAGGGTACTAAGTGCCATTTAGGATCCTAGGGAAGATCAGATTTCAAACTGAAACAAAACGCGCTGCGATTGTGAAGGCGATCATTGCGGCAATTGTCACCCGACAGCCTCGGTCCATAATTGCATAGACCAGCGGGTCGTCATGCATCTCGGCACGCGAAGTCTTGATCCATAAACGCGACAGCCAATAAAGCATCGCAAGAACAACTCCCCATAGCAGAGTGGGGGTAAGATAGCGCGACTGTGTCTCAGCGGCTTGAATAAAAAGGCAAAATACGACAATCGACGCAAGGGACGCGCCAATTCCGAGGGGCCACAGAGCAGCGAGGTCGCTCACACGGTAATCCCGGCCGGCAGTCGCGTCGCGTTGAATCTTCTGCAAAGACACCAACTCGGCGCAACGCTTCAAAATCGCCAGGCTATAGAAGGTGAGCAGGGAAAAAGCCAATAACCAGACGCTAATCGATACCTCGAGCGCGATCGCTCCCGCAAGGATACGAACTGTGTAGAGTACGGCAAGCATGAGCACATCAATCAAAACGTAGCGCTTAAGAACTAAACTGTATGCGGTGGTAAAAACGACGTACACCACCAGAATCGCCAAAAACTGCGTAGAGATCAGATAGCCAGTAATAAGGCCTACGCTCATTAGTGCAAAAGCTGCAAGGACCGCCTGCGGAATTGAAATCACGCCGCTAGCCATTGGACGCTTTCGCTTTCGCGGGTGCCGCCTATCGCTCTCAAGGTCCACTAGGTCATTACAGATATACGTCGCCGATGCTGTCAATGAAAAAGCAATGAATGCTGCGATAACTGAAACAAGCTTCCACACATCGACAAATGAAAACGCTGTGAGTAGTGGGACGAAAATTAAGGCGTTCTTGAGCCACTGATGGGCACGAATCGCCTTGATCCATACCAGCATGGTTAAGTCTGGGCGTTTAAACACCTGTTCGATTTGGCATGTTTTTTCGACCTCTCGGGCGACTGCTGGCGAAACCCCGACGAGAATGGCACCTCTGGCCTGCGACCAAATTGGCAAATCAGCGCTGCTGTCGCCGACATAGACGAACTGTGTACCCACTAGCTTGCGGATCTCCGCCAACTTGGCGTTACCCTTCAGATTCGCTCCGTCTTGGGTGGCTATAACGTAATCGAATAACCCCAGATGTGCGCTGACGCGATTGGCGATCGAGTAATGGGCGGCCGTGGCAAGAACTAGTTGTCGGCCGGCGGCACGCTGTAATCGAAGATAGTTCAACAGGTCATCGTTGTATGGGAGCGCGTCTGCCGCAAGATTAACGAACTGTGAGACGTACACTTTAAACGCACGGCGGCCGTGCAATAACGAAAACAATGCGCCGATCAGGCACCATGGTGCCTGTCGGAACAGCAGCATTAACGACTCAAACAGCGTGTCGGTTTGCACAAGTGTACCATCGAGATCGACAACTAATGGCTCCATACTGGATCCTCTGTGAAGCGAGGAACGACACGTGTCGATATCAACTTGATCCATAAGTATGACTAGCCCTCTTTATGATTGGCGGTTACGGTTTTCTTACAGCGTCACAATTTCACTGGTGCTGCTTACAGCTGGTGGATTATCGCATGGACATGTAATTCTGGAAACATTTGATGCCGCCCAATGGTTCTTTCGCGTTACTACTAACCGTTGTATACGAGTCCCCATAGCCGCCCTGTGGCATAAAAAATCCTTTACATTCAAGGGCTTAATGCTGGACTGCGGCGATCCAGCGGCTGTAAGCGGCCAGACGATCAGCTTCCACTCAGGAACAATTGGGGCATGTCCGCAAAACGCATAAACAGCAGCAATGAGTCGATCCTGCTGTTGGGGCAGGTCGGAGGGCTACAGGACATCAGCGAGCCATTTTACTGGATCGAGCCTCTAGAGTATGGCGAAAGTGAGCAATTTCTGAATGGCAGCGAACCCGTGAACAGCCAGTTCTTCGTGCCTGGCAATGGATCTCAGTGATATACGCTATTTGTTCAGCATGTCTCTAAGCACATCGGACCATGGTTCATACGAAAATCTGTGGTAACGACCAGTAACCGCAACAGCTGCCACAGCGGAACAGCGTGCCACTGGGTTGACAGACAAATTTGAGCGATATTTAGCGAATTGCAGGGTTTCATAGGCCATTTTGACATGGGCTGGCTTGACGCTCAGTTGGTTGAACAAACGTGCATGCAAGATTGCACTCGATGCCAAGAGCTTGTCGGTAGTGGCTTTTAGCGGGCGGGGCCTGTTGATAGCCCACCAAAGCTGGCGTAGCTTTTCCACTCGGCTCAGTCTTTTGACACCTATAAGGTTCGCGCCATGCTGACGATACTGAATGGTTGGCGTATCCAGCATGACAATTGGGCCAATTGCGGCCGCTATCAATGCTAGCCAAGCGTCATGAATGAACATGTTTGGCAAGGGACGCGCGGCTAGCAGCAAAGTGCGTCGGAATGCCGCCGTGGCACCTGTGACGATGTTGCGGCGGCAATAGACCCGAAAGGCTTCGTTGGCACGAACAGCGCGCCGTTCGGTCTCGGACACTTCAAGTTCCCCGAACAATGTCATGCCGAGGTCACGGCCACCGGCATCGACCAAGATCGCATCGGTGTGCACCAACTGTACGCGGTCGTCGTCTTCAAATACGGCGGCCAGCAGCGCAACCTTGCCCGGCAGCCAGACATCATCTTGGTCGCAGGCGAACACGATGTCCGCTTCAACCAGGCTAATTGCCTGTTCGAAATTGGCGCTCAGGCCCAGCTGAGTGTCGTTGCGTACGAGCGTGACACGCACCGGCGTATCCTTGGCCCATGCCTTTAGATATTCCCAAGTTCCATCTGTGGAGTGATCATCGGAAACAACAATATGTACGACTGCGCGGGTCTGCGCCAGAATGCTGCTCAGTTGCTGCGGCAGGTATTTCACCCCATTGTACGTAATGAGCGCGACTCCGCTAGTCAGCGAAGTGGAAGTGCTAGATGAGTCCATATGTGCGACAAGTTCCAGTAATCGTCAAAGATTTCATCCAGGCATCAAGGTGTCCGGTGTGCTATTTCAAGCGTTGGCGCTCACCCGCAGAAAGGTCTCGAACATGAGGACCGACCACAGCGGTGCGCTGTAATCCTTGCTGCCGGCGATATGCTGGTCCACCATCTCGCGCAAGAATTTTTCGTTGAACATGCCGGTGTCGAGCAGCAGCGGCGACAGCGCAGCTTCTCGCAGCTTCTCGCGCAGCGGGCCACGCAGCCAGGCTGCCAGCGGAATCGAAAAACCCTTCTTGGCGCGGTACAGCACATCGTGCGACAGGTACGGTTCGAGCGCCTTCTTGAAGATGTACTTGCCTTCGCCGCCACCGAGCTTGATGTCCGGCGGCAGGCTGGACGCCCATTCCACGAACGTATGGTCCAGCAGCGGCACACGCACCTCGAGCGAGTGCGCCATCGCGGCGCGGTCGACCTTGGTCAGGATGTCGCCCGGCAGCCAGGTCTTGAAGTCGAGGTACTGGATCAGCGACAGCGGATCGTCCGTCGGTGATTTGGCGGCGTGGCCAAGGAAGACTTCGATCGCGCTGTAGCCCTGCAGCTCGCGCTTGAACGAATCCGAGAACAGCTGCGCCCGCACGCGGTCGGGCATGATCGACACGCCGTGGAAGTAACCCTCGACCGTGTCGCGCGCCAGCGCCTCGAACGTGGTCTTGGCGCGGAACATGCGCGGCGCCCAGTCGGCCTTTGGATACAGTTTGCCCAGCGTGCCGAACACCGGTTTACGCAGGCTGGCCGGCACCTTGTCGCGCACGCGCTGCTCGGCCATCGCATAGCGGTAGCGGCGGTAGCCGGCGAAGCTCTCGTCGCCGCCGTCGCCCGACAGCGACACGGTCACGTGCTTGCGCGCCAGCTGGCAGACGCGATAGGTCGGGATCGCCGAGCTGTCGGCGAACGGCTCGTCGTACAGGTGGCCCAGCGTGTCGATCAGGCCATAGTCGTCCTTGTCGACGATCTGCGCGTGGTGGGTCGTGCCGTAACGTGTGGCCACCTCATTGGCAAACTTCGACTCGTCATACTCCGGATCGTCAAAGCCGATCGACAGCGTGGTCACCGGATCGGGATTATTCTGCGCCATCATCGCCACGACCGCGCTCGAATCGACGCCGCCCGACAGGAACGCGCCCAACGGCACGTCGGCCACGGTCTGGCTCTGCACGCATTCGCGCACGCGTTCGATCAGCTCCTGCTCGATCTCTCCCATCGGCCGCTGCGGGGCGCGCTTGAACGGCACGTCCCAGTACTGCTCGGGCGTGACCTCGCGCGCGCCGGCCTTCATCACGATGCGATGGCCGGGCGCGAGCTTGTAGGCGTTGTGGAAGATGGTGTGCGGCTCGGGCACGTAGCCGAACGCGAAGTAATCCTCGACCGCGCGCGGATTGAGTTTGCGCGACAGCTCGGGGTGGGTCATGATCGATTTCAGCTCGGAGCCGAATACGAACAGGCCATTGGGCAGCAGCGAATAAAACATCGGCTTGACGCCGACATGGTCGCGCGCCAGGAACATCGTCTGCTTCTTGCGATCCCAGATCGCGAACGCGAACATGCCGCGCAGGCGGTGCACGCAGTCCGGGCCCCAGGCCTGGTAGGCATGCAGCAGTGATTCCGAATCCGACTTGGTGCGAAACACGAAGCCCAGCGCCTGCAGTTCGACGCGCAGTTCGCGGTAATTGTAGATCTCGCCGTTGAACACCATCACCACGTCGCGCTCGGCATTGACGATCGGCTGCTGGCCGCTGGCCAGGTCGATCACCGACAGGCGGCGGTGGCCCATGCCCATGCTCGTTTCCAGATACAGCTCGCCCTCGTCGGGGCCGCGGTGGTGCTGGCTTTCGTTCATGCGGCCCAGGGCCGCGCGGTCGATCTCCCGGTTGCCGAGGGTATCAAAAATGCCGACTATTCCGCACATGCTGTCTGGTTCCGCTGAAGTTAAGAGTTGACGATGGGGCGCAGCCGCGCCGGCGCCTTGCGCGCACACAGGCCGTCGTACAGCGCGGTGTACGCGCCGAGCATGGCGGCCATGCTGTACTTGTCTTCGATGCGCGCGCGCGCGGCCGCGCCGTGGCGTGCCCGCAGTGCCGGGTCCTGGACGTAGCGCGCGAGCGCAGCGGCCAGCGCGTCGACCTCCACCGGCACCAAGATACCATGCACGTCATCGACGACGACTTCGGGGATGCCGCCCACGCGCGAGCACACCGACGGCAAGCCGCAGGCCATCGCTTCGAGCAGCGACACGGGCGTGCCTTCGGCCAGCGAGGGCAGGGCGAAGATGGTGAAACCGTGCAGCAGGTCGGCCACGTCGGCGCGTGCGCCGGGCAGCCATACGACGTCCTGCAGGCCGGCGTGCGCGACCTGCGCCTGGATCTTGGCGAACAACGGGCCGTCGCCGACGATCGACAGGCGCAGCCGGTCGCGCAGCGCCGGCAGGCGCTCGCGCAGCAGCGCGAAGGCAGCCACCAGGCTGGCGTGGTTCTTGACGTCCTGCACCCGTGCCACCGCTCCGATGACGATATCGTCGGCCTTCCACGGCGCAGCGGTCACCGCTTGCGCGCGCGGTGCGTAGCGCGCGGTATCGACGCCGTTCTTGATCAGGTGGTTCTTGGCTGCAGGGATGCCGACGACCTCGCTGAACCAGCGCTGCAGATCGTCCGACACCGGTACATAGCGGTCGATGAACGGCGCGAGATGGCGCCGCAACAAGTTGTGCTTGGGGTTCAGGCCATGCGGGTCGGACGCATCGCGGCCATGCTCGGCGTGGACGCGCACCGGCACGCCGGCGGCGGCCGCAGTAAAGCAGTACTCCATCGCCGACAGGTTGTAGGTGTGCAGGATCGTCGGCCGCAGGCGCCGCATCAGCTTCCAGAAGTCGACGTGCACGCGCAACCCGTTCCCGGGCGGCTTGTTCAGCGCGTACAACTCGACGCCCGGTTGCGTGATCTTGTCCGCGAACGCGCTGTAGCGCGTCAGGCAGACCACTGCATGCCGGTATTTGTCGGCCGGCATGCGGTTGATGCAGTCGACCAGCAGCGTTTCCAGCCCGCCGACATCCAGCGAATACACCAGGTGAATAACGAGGGGCCGCTGGGCGCTGAATACCGCCAGATCACTGTGCATGGTCCGTGCGTTCCCGTTCAATGCGTGCGCGCGTGCTCGATCGCACGCTCGATCGCCTGGCCCTGCACCTTCATGAAGGCGCGCAGTGCGGCGCGCGCCGCTTCGGGGTCGTCACCCACCGGCGCCGACAGCAGCACGACAGCGCCATCGTCGCCGCGGAAGCGCAGCTTGGCCTGGGCCTGCAGCAGCTTGCCGACGTAGTTGTTCGAGGTCAGGTGGCCGTCGATCGACATCCATTGCCACACCAGGAACGCGCCGCCCGGACCGGTCATCCGCGTTTCGCGCAGCGTGACCGGCTTGCCGTCGATCGTTTCGCTGCGCGCCGAGCCACCCAGCGCATGCCAGGCGTCGTCGGAGGCGGCCAGCATATTGATGGAGCTGATCAACGCCTTGCCGTTGCGCTGGTTACGGTAGTAGATGATGTCGAGCGAGACCGGCGCCGTGGCTTCAGGATTGCGGAAGGTGGCGCGGTAGGTTGCATCGGGGGCAACCCAGCGCGGGGTCCAGCCAGTAAATGGCGCCACCTGCGGCCAGCCGACCGCCACGTTCGTCAGCGCTACCTGCTGCGGATTGAGATTGGCTGCATCGTTGTACCGGGCAAAGCCCGGCCACAGCGCGGCCAGTGCCACCACGGCGGCGCACATCGCCGCCATGCGGGCCGTGCTGACCGGCGACACGCCATCGCGGCGGGTACGCGCCGCCACCGGCAATTCGGCAGCCGGCAGCGGATCGTCGTCGCGCCAGAAGCTGCCGATCCAGAACATCAGCAGCATCACCAGGCCGAAGAACACCCAGCCATAGATCAGGTGGTCGACGCCGGTGGCCAGTTCCATGCCCGACAGGTGGCCGATCATCACGATCATGTAGGCGCGCAAACCGTTGGCGATGATCGGCACGACGATCGACACCGCCACGAACAGCACACGCTTTTTGGTCGACTGGTAGGTCAGGTAGGCGTACAGGCAGCCCAGCGTGACCGACGAAATCAGGTAGCGCACGCCGCTGCAGGCTTCCACCACCGACCACGAGCCGGTTGGCAGCTCGAAACGGGTGCCGTTGCGCAGCACCGGGATGCCGGTGGCCTGCACGGCCCAGACGGTGAAATCGGCGGTCAGGTTGATCAGCGGGGCGACGAACACTTCACCAAACGGCACCGCCAGCAGCAGAAACAGGAGCGGAAACGCGAGCGCCCCGGCCAGGCGCGGGCCGAGCATGGCCAGCGCCACGATCGGGAACATGGCGACAAACGCGTACTGCATGACGACTTGTACTTCGCCCATGCGCGCCAGCAGCCAGCCGGCTCCCAGCAGCGCCAGCAGGAGCAGCGCGGGCGCCCATGGGCGCGCGGGAATCGCGTCGAACACGTCGCGCCGGCGCCAGATCAGCCACAGGCTGATTGGCAGGATGGCGTAGCCGTGGGCGAAGGTCTCGGAGCTGTTCCAGATCGCGACCAGCGATTCGGCGGTGCCCAGGTACAGGAAGAAGGGCGCGAGCAGCGCCAGCGCAATCAGCATGGCGCTCGAGCGCGCCAGTGGCGTGGGAGCGGCGTCCAGGTTGGCGCCGGCAATGCCGGATGGGGGTGTCACGTGCATTCCAGTCGCTCCTCGATGCAGGCCAGGTTGCTTGGCCAACTATAGTGCTGTTCGACCCGCGCGCGTGCCGCGCGGCCCATGCTGATGTTCTGTTCGCGCTGGCGCGCCAGCAGCGCGCCCACGGTCTCGATCCAGGCCGGCGCGCCATCGGCCACCGCCAGCTCGCTGCCAGGCGCCGCATCGATGCCTTCAAGCGCCTGCGGCGAGACCACCGTCGGCGTGGCCATGGCCATCGCTTCCAGTACCTTGTTCTGGATGCCGCGCGCGATGCGCAGCGGCGCCACCGCCACGCAGCCGTGGCGAATATACGGGCGCACGTCGGGCACGGTGCCCGTCACGCTCACGCCCGGCAAGGCGCCGAGCGCCTGGACCTGGGCATTCGGGCGCGAGCCGACAATGTAGAAGGCCAGCGCCGGATCCTGCGCGCGCAGGGCAGGGAAGACCTCGTCGCAGAACCACTGCACCGCGTCGACATTCGGCCAGTAATCCATCGCGCCAGTAAACACCAGGGCGCGTTCGCCCGCAGCATACGGGCTGGCAAACGCGTGCCCGGGCGAGAAGTACTCGGTATCGACGCCGTTGCTGAAGTGGCCGATGCGCGCGCTGCTTTCCGGCGCCAGCTTGCGGAACAGGTCAGCTTCGGGTGCGGAGACGAACAGCGATGCGTCGTACTGGCTGGCCACCTGGCGTTCGTAGCGCAGCAACTGGCGCGCTTCGTGCCGGTACAGCCAGCTCATGGGCGGCGATTTCTTCTCGGCGTACTGGCGCCATTTATCGGAATCGACGTCGCAAAAGTCGATCACGCGGCGCGCCCCGGCCAGCTTGTCGGCGTATTGCGCCATGGGCGACGAGAACACCATCACGCGGTCGATCTTGTGCGTGGCAACCGTCTGGTCGACCCAGCGCGCCATGCCGGCATCCTGGTAGTAGTCAAGCGACAGCGAGTGGTTCTTGACGAGCGCGCCCAGGCTGCGCACGCGGGCGCGCAGCGGGTTGAGGGGCGCGAAATGGCTGCTGGCGCACAGCGCCTCCACCGTCGGCACGTGCTGCCAGTCGTCGGCATCGTCGACGAACGTGGCCAGGTGCACGCGGTAGTCGCGCGCCAGGTGCTTGAGCAGGTGGTAGGAGCGGATCTTGTCGCCCTTGTTGGGCGGGTACGGGATGCGGTGGATCAGCAGCAGCAGGTCTTGCACGTTGTCAGCCCAGGTTGCGCACAATGTAAGGGCCCAGGAAGTTCGCCACCGGCAGCGGCAGCTTTTTCCACACCTTGATGAACAACTGGTACTTCGGGTTCAGCGGATTGTTGTCCGGCAGCGCATCGGTGGCGTACAGCTTGTATTCGTATGGCAGCGGCGTGGCAACAAAACCCCAGTTCTTCTTGAAGTCGTAGGCGCCAGTGCCCAGCTTGCTGCGGCCGAAGTCGAACAGGCGGCAACCGCGCGCTGCTGCCGCCTGCATCAGGTTCCAGTACATGAAATCGTTGCCCGCCACTTCGCGCGCCAGGTCCATGCCGCCGCCGTAGTAGGGCACGACTTCGTCGCGCCAGTAGAACGACAGCACCGAGCCGACCAGGCGCTCGTCGCTCGTGTAAATCGAGCGCACTTCGCATTCGGCGCCGAAGGTTTTTTGCAGCAGCGCGAAGTACTTCTTGGGGAACACCGGGGTACCCAGGCGCAGCACGCTGTGGGCATACGCCGTGAACATATTGTCGACGTTGTCCTCGACCACGCCTTTCAGGCCCAGCTTGATCCCCTTGCGCACCATCGCGCGCTGCTTGCGCGGGATGGCGTTGAGGTTCTCGTCATCGACGGCGCTGATCTCTTTGCGGAACGTGACGTACAGTTCCTTGGTCAGCCAGCTCGGGTCGTGCGGGTGCGCGCGCTCCATGGCGCGGTATTCGAGGTGGCCCACGCCGAGCTGGCGCGCCAGCGCATCGGCTGCGCCATCGAGCAGCACGCGCGCGCCGTCGTCGATGGCAGCCACGCCGCCGTAGACGCAAAACGGCATCGCGCCGAGCGAATGGCCGAACAGGCGGCTCTTGATCTCTGCCAGCGGCAGCACGCCCTGGATCTGACCGTCCTGCTCGACGAAGTAGAACCAGGTCTTGATGCCGAACGATTGCTCGATCACGGACTGCCAGCCGGACAGGTGGAAGAACGTCGCTTCCGGGCAGGCCCGTACGAACGCGTCCCAGCGCGCCGCGCTCTGCGGCGTCATCAAATGCAGCGTCTGCGGACCGGCGGCAGCGGCGACAGGCGCCGCGCGCCGGGCTTGCGCCGCTTCGATGATCGAATTCATGGCTTGTCCAGGAAGATGCGGTCCATGCGGTCCCACTTGAAATCACGCGCCAGCTGTTCAAGACGGCGCTCCATGCGGTCGATATTGACGTAGTGACGGAAGCGCGCCTTGGCGCCCAGGCCTTCGGGACGCGGCTGGTCGGTGTCGATTTCCCACGGGTGGAAGTAGAACAGGGCCGACTCGCCGTCTTCGCGGTTGACCTTTTCCATCATCCAGCGCGACAGCGCGTAGGGCAGCAGGCGGAAGTAGCCGCCGCCCCCGGCCGGCAGGTGGCGACCGGCCATCTTCACCGTCGTGATCGGCACTTCGAGGATGCCGTCCGGGCCGTTCGGGTAGAACGCGAAACGCGGCGCGTCGGGCATGCCGTAGTGGTCGTGCGCGATCGGGTAGATGCTCGAGCTGTACTTGTAGCCCGCTTCGTGCAGTGCGTCGAGCGCCCACAGGTTGCCGTGGCCGATCGAAAAACTCGGGGCGCGGTAGCCGACGACGGCCTGGCCGCCGATGTCTTCCAGCAGCGCCTTGGCCGAGCGGATATCGTTGTCGAATTCGGCGCGGCTCTGGTCCGAGGCGCGCAGGTGGCCGTAGCCGTGGCTGGCCAGTTCGTGGCCCGCCTCGACGATGCGGCGCACCATGGCGGGATAGCGCTCGGCGATCCAGCCCAGCGTGAAGAAGGTCGCGCGCACGCCTTCGCGCTCGTACAGCGCGAGGATGCGTTCCATATTGGCTTCGACGCGGCATTCGCGCGTCGGCCAGCTGTCGCGGTCGATATACGGGGCAAAGGCCGACACCTGGAAGTAGTCTTCCACGTCGCAGGTCATGGCATTGCGGATTTTTTCACCCGGCGCTGGACGCGGCCGGGCTGCGGGAGCGGTCATTTTCATGGCGGGTTAGTCCTGGTGGTCCGGGTGGTGGGGCGCGGCGTCGGAGGCAGTCGGTGGCGTGGCCGCGATCTTTTTCAGGATCGACAGCACTGACACGATCGATTTCTCGAGGCGCATCATGCGTTCGTCGAGCTGCTCGACGCTGGTGCGGCGCTCGCCCGGGTGCAGCTCGCTGGCGTGGCTGCTGCCGGTCGCCTGGCTGGCATGCAGATCGGCCAGGTCGCCGGTGTCAGGCGCGTCGAATTCTTCCGAGATATCGCGCACCACGTCATTGATATGCGCTTCGGTGAAGGCCTGCAGTTCTTCCAGATAGCCCATCAGCAGCACGCGGTCCATCAGCGTGTTGGTCTTGCGCGGGATGCCGCCGCTGTAGGCGTAGATCGCACCGTACGCGCCATCGTCGAACGACGGCGTGCCCTGCCAGCCGACGGTGGTCAGACGGTGCTCGACATAGGCGCGCGTCTCGGCCGCATCCATCGGACCCAGGTGGTAGCTGGCGATCACGCGCTGGCGCAGCTGCTGCATGCCGGGGCTGTGCAGCGTGGCGCGAAACTCGGGCTGGCCAAGCAGGAACGTCTGCAGCAGCGAATGTTCGTCGGTCTGGAAGTTCGACAGCATGCGCAGTTCTTCAACCGTGCGGGCGTTGAGGTTCTGGGCTTCGTCGATCACGAGCAGGGCACGCTTGCCCTGGCGGTCGACCGTGCGCAGGAACTGTTCGAGGCGGTTGAGCAGCTCGGCCTTGCTCTGGCCTTCGTACGGCAGGCCGAAGCTCGAGACCACCATGCGCAGCGTGTCTTCGGGATCGAGACTGGTGTTGACGATGTGCGCGGCCACGATCTGGTCCAGCGGCAGCTTGCCTAGCATATTGCGCACCAGCGTGGTCTTGCCGGCGCCGACTTCGCCAGTGATGACGATGAAGCCTTCGCCCTGCGACAGACCGTACTCGAGGTACGCCATGGCGCGCTTGTGGCCCTTCGAGCCATAGAAGAAATGCGGGTCAGGGCGCAGCTGGAAGGGCTTGGCCGACAGGCCGTAATAGGTTTCGTACATCGTGATTGTCGTAGCTTTTAGAACTGCATGGACAGGCTCGCCACCATGGCGTGCTCGGTATAGGTGCCGCTGGTGGAGCCGGCCTCGGTGGTGAAGCGGCCAACATTGCCGGTGCGGCGGCGCAGGTCTGCCGTGGCAAGCAGATCGCCAAAACGGCGCGATACGCCAAGGCGCAGCGTGCGCTGCAGGTCTTCAAAGCCGCCCGAACGGGAGTCGCTCTTGTTGAAGTCGTAGCCGGCGGTCAGGTTGGAACGGGAACTGAGCCGATAGGTATAACTCGCGTTGAGGCCATGCTGTCGCACGTTATCGTTCAAATTGCTTTGCCCGACGCCCAGAATCGGACTGTCGCTTTGCTGATTGGACAGCGCATTGCGGTTGCTGGCATACACCGAGACCGCCGCGTTGCTGATGCCTTTGGTGTACGCCATCGATGCGCGCAGCGATTTCTGTCGCACGAAGCGGTTGCTCAGGAAGTTGACGCTGTCGGTCAGTGACGACGGCAGGCCGTTGGCCTGGATATAGGCTGCCACGATGCGCTGGCGCTCGACCGGATCGGGGTAGGCCGTGGCAAACATGCTGTTGAGCAGCCCGGCCGTATCGAGTGTCGACGGCATCAGGAATTGCTCGCGTGACGTCGTGACCATATCGTCGTAGCTGATATTCCAGCTCGTGTGCCGGGAACGGTGCAGCGCCGACAGCGTGCCGGTGGTGCCATAGAAGTGACGTCCAAGCGTTGCCTGCACATTGGTGCGCAGCGAGGGCGACCAGGCAAAACCGAGCGACCAGTTGGCGCCCTGGTCACCACCGCCCATGCCTTCGTAGCGGTAGCGGTCGTAGCCAGCATTGGCCAGCAGCGACCAGCGCTGGTTCAGCACGTAACGCAGGTTGGCGGCCAGGTTCTCGTTCGACGAGTCGCCATACTGGGCGCCGCCCAGTTCCTGCTTGACGTAGGAGAGACCCCAGTTAATGGTCCGGAAGGAGGCGCCGCTGGTAAGCGTTGCCTGGATGGAGTCGCCCCCCGTGTTGTTGTAGCCGAACGCCTCGCCGCCATCGACCGCGTCGCGCGTGTAGCGCAGCAAGCCCGAGGCAAAACTGCCGAAACGGTGGGTCAGGTAGGGGCTGATGGTCCAGGTGTCGATGTCGGTACGGTTGCGGTTCGAGTACAGGTCGTTGCCCGCGCGCGGACCGAAGGCCGACAGGCTCTGCTGGCCACGTGAAGCGGTGGCTTCGACGAAGAAGAAGTCGGACAACAGCTCGCCTTTCAGGTTGCCGCTGTAGGAGCGCTGCGTGTTCGACGTGCTGTCTGCTGCGCCAATCACGCCGGGATCGGCCAGATTGCGCTTGTCGCTGTCGTGCAGGTAGGCGAACCCGTGCAGTTGGGCGGTGGCGTCGACCGTCAGGCGCCGGCTGCGGTTGGCCACCGTGATGCCGGGCGACACCTGCGTGATCAGGTCGCTGTGCGCGAACTGGTCTTCGGTGAGGTTGACGTTGTCGGTCCAGATCTCGCTGATGAGCAGAATCGGCGTGACGCGCCATTCGGCCTGCGCCGGGCATGCGGCCAGCAACATCGCTGCTGCCGCCAGTGGCGCCAGGCGCGGCGCGCAACGGCTTCTGCGCCCTTTAGCCATAGTGGTAATCATACGTTTCTTCAATGCCCGGAATATCCCTGGTCTTGTTGTATAGGAGATTGACGTTGGCCATGCCTTCGAGCTGCTGCAGCGCTTCCTTGACCGCGTGCTGGGTCGTGGTCTGGGCTTCCACCACGACAACGATCTGGCCCATGTGGCTGGCCAGGACCCGTGATTCGCTGGTCAGCATCAGCGGCGGCGAATCGAAGATGATCACGCGGTCGGGATAGCGGTTGGCCAGTTCGTGCACCATTGCCGTCATCGTCGAGCTGGCCAGCAGCTCGGTCGCGCGCGGCGTGCTGGTACCAGCCGGCAAGATCGACAGCGTGTCGACGTTGGTGCGCAGCATGACATCGGCCAGGTCGAGCGTGTCGTCGAGCAGGATGTCCATCAGGCCGCGCTGGGCCGGCAGGCCGAGCGTGCGCAGCACCGAAGGGCGCGCCACGTCGGCATCGACCAGCAGCACCGTGTGATCGAGTTCCATCGCGATGCTCATCGCCAGATTGATGGCGCTGTAGGTCTTGCCTTCGCCCGGAAGCGAGCTCGTGACCATGATCAGGTTACCCGGATTGTCTTTCGGGCCGCGTTCGGTAAAGGCGCGCTTGAGCAGTGGACGCTTGATGATCCGGAATTCTTCCAGCAGGTTCGTGCGTCCGCCGGCCGCGGTGACCATACCCAGTTCGCGCATGCGCGCCAGGTCCAGTTCGATGCGGCGGGTGCTGTGGCGGCCCGAGGGCGGGGCAACTGCCGGCGCGACGGCTGGGGTAACTGCCGGGGCAACGCTCGAGGCATCCGCCGGCGCGGCCGGGGTGGCGGCCTGCTCCTGTGGGCGCCTCGGGACGTAGCCGGCATCAGGGGTGATGGGCTCTTGCGGATCCGCCACGATCACGGCGGCGGGGGTGGCAGCAGCGTTCTGGCGCTGCTGGTCGATGCGGCTGGCCGCTTTTTCGATAATGCTCACATTTGCTCCTTGGTGGCCAACCGGCCTTACATCGTCGGGCGGATCATGATGGCGGCGACGCCGGCGCCGTACAGGCCGAACAGCAGCAGCACGGACGCGGCGAGGGCGAACAGGCGGCGCTTGCGCAGCACCGTCTGTTCGGCGGTCCAGTTCATGCTGACCGAGCCCAGAATCGGCAGACCCGTGACTTCACGCAGGGTGGCCTGGCTGAGGAAGGTCGGACGCAGTTGGCTCAGCAGGAACGCACCGGCCAGGCCTGCGGCCAAGGCCGCGACGAAGACCAGCGAGAACAGCTGCATGCGGTTCGGGCCGCTTGGCGTGGCCGGCGCGGTCGGTGGATCGATGACGCGGAAGGTCAGCATGTCGGTGGCCGACGACAGGTCGCCCGACAGCTTGGCCGACTCGCGGCTGGCCACCAGCTTCTGGTAGTTTTCGCGATTGACTTCGTAGTCGCGGTTCAGGCGCGCCAGCTGGGCTTCGATCTCGGGCACTTGCTCGCCCTGGCCACGCAGGCGACCGACGCGGCCGCTGTATTCGGCAACCCGCGCCTGCAGCGAGGCGACGCGCGCCTCGGCATCGGACAGTTGCACGGTCAGTTGCTGCAGCATCGGGCTGTAGCTGGCGCCCGGGTCCATGCTCGGCTTGGTGTTCTTGGCTGCTTCGGCGCGGCGCTCGCGCAGCTGCTCGAGCAGGCGGCGGTTGGCGACGATGTCGGGGTGCTGTTCAGTATACTGGGTGCGCAGCGTATCGAGCGTCTTGTTGACGGTGGCGATGCGTTCATCCAGCTCGGGATCGACGAAGATCGGCGTCGGGCGCGAACCGCTGCCGGCGCTGCTGCCACCGGAAATCTGACGGCGGATCGCGTTGCGCGCCTGCTCGGCCTCGGCCAGCTCCAGGCGTGCCTGGCTCAGACCTTCGCTGGTGGCGACCATCCGCGTGCCGTAGTCGGCGCCTTCGCTTGGCAACATGCCGATGTGACGGATCTTGAATTCCTTCAGGCTGTTCTCGGCGGCGGCCAGGCGCTCTTCATAGCTGCGGATCTGGTCGTCGATGAACTGCACCGCTTTTTCGGAATCCTGCTTCTTGTTGCCGAAGCTGCCTTCGACGAAGATGGTCAGGAAGGCCTGGACCACGTCCTTGCCTTCACGCGCGCTGGTGCCGGTGTAGCTGATGGTATAGATGTCATCGCGCTCGGTACCGCCGATCTTGATGTTGGCCATCATGTCGTCGACCAGCTTGCTCATCTGCTTGGCGTCAGTCGCCTTGACGTCGAGATCGACCTCGCGCACGACGCGCTCCACATTGGGGCGGCTGATCAGGGTGCGGCGCATGAACAGGACCTGCTGCTCCAGGTTCGGCAGCATGGTCATGCCCGACAGCAGTGGCTTGAGAATGCTCTGGGTATCGACATACACGCGCGCCGACGCTTCATACTGGTTGGGCAGCTTGTAGACGACCAGCCAGCCGGCCAGCGCCACCACCCAGGCAATGATGACCGCATGCCAGCGGTACTTGCCAATGGCTTTGAGGAGGTTAAGAATCTGGGAAGTAATTTCAGCCATCGTATCAGTCTCGCCGGTCAGGTCCCGGTTTGCAAAAAACCAGGTTCACAAATAAACAAAGTGCATGATCGCTTGTACCCTGAGCAATTGCAATTGCAGGATAGAAAATCCAGCAATTCTGGGTAAACGATACCGTCTGTTTGCAACACAAGGCGCAAACAGCCAAAGAAAAATCTTAAGTGAATTTCATTACAGGATGCTTAACTGTTGCATTATCGCAAACATTTAGCGAAACCGCTTGTTGTATTTTTTGGAATTATTGCGCTACGGCAGAGGGCGTGGCGGGGTTCAAAAAATGTTGCTGAAATTCAAAGGTCCTTATTGTAATGGCTAAAATCCGAAAGGGCCCGTACGATTGCTCCCATTGTGCAACTACAACCCAATGAGATCGTTTGATGACGCGTAGACTGTTTGGAAAGAAGCTCGCTGCCGTTACTGTGGCGGCGCTGGCAGGGGCCGGATTGGCGATCGCGCCCGTGGTGGCAGCCACATTGCCGCAGACGGTGGCGGGGGTCAAACCATCGATCGTCGGCATCGGCACCCAGATGCAGACACGCAGCCCGGCCATCGTGTTCAGCGGCACCGGCTTTGTCGTTGGCGACGGCCTGAGCATCATCACCAACGCGCACGTGGTGCCCAACGAGCTCGACGGCGCCAAGCTGGAAAAGCTGGGCATCGTGGTGCCGGATGGCGCCGGCGTGCGTTTCCGTGCGGCGCAACTGGTCGGGCTCGACCGCCAGCATGATCTGGCCCACCTGCGCATCGAGGGCACGCCGCTGCCGGCGCTGCGTCTGGGGAACGCGGGCATGGCAGCCGAGGGGCAGGCCCTGGCGTTCACCGGTTTCCCGCTCGGGATGGTGCTGGGCCTGTATCCGGCCACGCACCGCGCGCTGCTGGCGGCGATCACGCCGGTAATGCAGCCGTCGCCCAATGCGCGCCGGCTCGATGCGCGCGCCGTGGTTCAATTACAACGCTCGCCGTTCAGCATCTATCAGCTCGACGGTACTGCCTATCCCGGCAACAGCGGCAGCCCGCTGTACGATCCCGAGACCGGGCAGGTACTGGGGGTCATCAATATGGTGTTCGTGAAGGGGTTGAAAGAGACCGCCATCACGGCGCCAAGCGGCATCACGTACGCGATTCCGGTACGCCATGTACAAGAATTGCTGGAGCGCTAGAGTGTCGCCGTCATGCGCCTGACATGCTGCCGTGTTGAACTTGCAACAAGAAAGTATTTCAATTGTGCATGGCTTGTTCCCGCCGCGGTCTGCGCTACAATAGCGCAGGCCATGATGGCGAAATAACAATTATTGATTCGTACGGTAAACCATGCAGGCAGGTGGGTTACGGTGCGTGCAAGGGATGAACGCGATGATGACGAAACTGACGAAACACCTGGTCGCCGCTGGCGCCGCTGCCTGCATGCTGATTCTGGCTGGCTGCGCGACGCCACTGCCGCCGAGCACCGCCGCCATGGCACCGATCAATCCCGATTACCTGATTGGCCCTGGCGACAGCGTCAACATCATCGTCTGGCGCAATCCTGAGGTGTCGATGACGGTGCCGGTGCGTCCGGACGGCAAGATCACGACCCCGCTGGTCGAAGATCTGCCGGCAGCCGGCAAGACCTCGACCCAGCTGGCGCGCGATATCGAAGGTGCACTGGCCAAGTTCATTCAGCAACCGGTCGTGACCGTGATCGTGACCAACTTCATTGGCAACTTCACCGACCAGATCCGCGTCATCGGCCAGGCGGCGCGTCCGCAGGCGTTGCCATATCGCCGCGAAATGTCGGTGATGGATGTCGTCATTGCCGTTGGTGGCGTGACCGAATTTGCATCGGGTAACAAGGCCAGCATCATTCGCACGGTCGACGGCAAGCAAGAGAAAGTGCCGGTCCGCCTCGACGACCTGATCAAGGACGGCGATATCTCCGTCAACATCATGATGCGTCCGGGCGACATCCTGGTCATCCCTGAGAGCTTCTTCTAAAAGCCTGTCGAAAATTCTTACATTGCCGCGGATTAGCCTTCGCAATGCGGTGTAAAATCGGGCTTGACAAGGGTCTAAGTAGTTGTTTTAAGTAAGAATATTCCTACAGGAATTTTCGAGGGCATGAAACTTGCTCTACTGTCTGTGTGCGTAAATGAAATCAAGGACTAGCCGTGGCTAACGATCAGCAACAAAGCGGTAACGAGCCGCAACACCCTTCCATCCCTCCGGCAATGCCTCAGCATGGTGCCACGCGCCGGCGCCTGGCCAAAGCCGGCCTGGGCGCGGCGGGTGTGCTGATGACGCTCGAAAGCCATGCGACGCTGCAGAAAACCGGTTTCGTCTGCGAGTCGGCATCGGCCTTTCATTCGGCTGGCCTGAACAGCAACGTCGCCACCGAGCAGCGTTGCAATCCGCTGTCGCCGTCGAACTGGTGCCATGTCCAGCGCAGCTGGCCATGCAACAAGACCAAGCGGTTCTCGGAGGTGTTCAGCTGCCGTGAAAAGCGCTTCGAAAAAACCTATTACGCCTCGTCCATGGCCCAGGTCATGACCTCGACGTTTGATGCTCAGTATGCCTACATCGGCAAGCACCTGTGCACGGCATACCTGAACGTCATTTCGCGCCGTATCGATTTCCTCGATGTGCTGACGTTGCAACGCATGTGGAACGAGCTCAAGAACACCGGCATGTACAAGGTCAATGCCAGTGTTTCCTGGAATATCCATCAGGTCCGGAGATATCTTGTCGCTGTCCACGGCGAGTGAGCATGCCGGAGCCTGGCGTCGTCCGGGCCCTGCAGTTCTGCTTTACCGTCAGTGGCAAGACGAGGTCGTCCTGTTCAACGAAGTGTCAGGTGCGACCCACCTGCTGACCCCCGAGGCGCTGGTCGTGCTGCAACACATGGGCGCGGCGCCCACGCCTGAATCTTCCCTTGCGGCAATTTTGCGCGAACGTTTCGAGGTCGATGATGCGACCCTGGCCCATGATGTGGCCGATCTTCTTGAACAACTTTCCTGCCTGAATCTGATCGAACCATGTCTCTTGTAGCCGATCTGGGCCGTGCCGAACTGGTGCGGCGCCTGGGCGGCTCTGGTCTGTTGCTGCGCACCGGACCGTTTGTCAGCCGAATCCAATCGAATATTCCCCTGGTCGCCGATGGCATCGGGTTGATGTATCGCGACAACCTGATCGAGGAGCCAGGTGGCTTCGCCGATTTCCAGGTGCGCCTGCGCCAGAGCACTGGCCTGCGCCGCTGGTGGCATCCGCAGGTCCGCTTCGACCATGACGGCCGCGAGCCGTTCGCCCCGCTGCCGGTGGCGCAGGCCTGGCCGATGTTCGAATGGGTCATGAACTGGTGCGTCTCGAACCGTGCTCACCGTTATCTGATCGTGCATGCCGCCGTCATCGAGCGCAATGGCTGTGCGATCATCCTGCCGGCACCGCCCGGTTCGGGCAAGAGTACGCTGTGCGCCGCCCTGGTATGCCGCGGCTGGCGCCTGCTGTCAGACGAATTGACGCTGATCCGGCGCAGCGATGGCATGCTCGCGCCGCTGGCGCGGCCGGTCAGCCTCAAGAATGCCTCGATTGACGTGATCCGCGCATTTGCGCCTGACGCCTTGCTTGGCCCGTCGGTACCCGGCACCAACAAGGGCACGATCGCGCACATGAAGGCGCCGGCCGGGAGTGTGGCGCAGGTCGGCGACGTTGCGCGCGCACGCCACATCGTGTTTCCCCGCTACGAGGCAGGCGCCGCGACCACGCTCACCCCGCTGTCCAAGGGGCAGTTGTTCACCAAGGTGGCAGAAAACGCCTTTAACTATTTCGTGCTTGGCCCGGCCGGCTTCAATTGTCTGGCCGATCTGGTCGACGGCGCTGACGGCCATGAATTCTGCTACAGCCAGCTGGACGAAGCGATCGCGCTGTTCGACCGCCTGGCGGGAGTGACGCCATGACGGCGCGTGCGCCATCGCTACTGGTCGAGGTGCTGTCTGCGCCAGGCCGGGTCCGGCTGCTTGACTTGCCGGGCTGGGAACGCTTGCTGCGTCAGGCCAACAGCGCCAATGTCGGCGCGATCCTGGTCTTTTTGCTTGAAGAGCATGGCCTGCTCGAGGATGTGCCGCCGCAGCCGCGCGAGCACCTGGAAGCGGCGCGCATCGTCGCACTGCGCCATCGGCGCCTGACCGGCTACGAAGTCGAGCGCATCCGCAGCGATCTGGCCGACCTGGGCCTGCCTCTGATTCTGCTCAAGGGAGCCGCCTATGCGATGGCCGGCTTGCCTTCCGGTCGTGGCCGCCTGTTTTCGGACATCGACATCCTCGTGCCAAAGGGCAGCCTGGACGACGTCGAAAGCGCGCTGATGGTGCATGGCTGGGCCAGTACCCACCACGACGCCTATGACCAGCGCTATTACCGCACCTGGATGCACGAGCTGCCGCCGATGGTGCACCTGCGCCGCGGCAATGCCATCGACGTTCACCATGCGATCCTGCCGGAAACGGCGCCGGTGCGGCCCGATCCGGCGCTGCTGCGCGCGGCAGCGCGGCCAATTGCCGGCGAGCTTGGCGCGCTGGGCGTGTGCACGTTGTCACCGCACGACATGTTCCTGCACAGCGCCGTCCACCTGTTCTTCGGCGGCGAATTCGATCAGGGCTTGCGCGACCTGTTCGACATGCATCGCCTGGCGACGCATTTTGGTACCGACCCGGGCTTCTGGGATGGCCTGGTGGCACGCGCTGTCGCGCTTGAGCTCACCCGGCCCATGTTCTATGCGCTGCGCTATGCCACCCGCACATTCGGCACGCCAGTACCGGCGTCCGTCATGACCGCTGCCGAGGCGTTTGCCCCGTCCCGGTTGGTGCTGGCGCTGATGGATGCGCTGTTTGTACGCGCCCTGGCGCCGCCGCATCCGGAATGTGCAGCGCGCTTTGACGGCGCCGCCCATTTCGCCTTGTATGTGCGCGGAAACTGGCTACGGATGCCTTTGGTGTTGCTCACGCGCCACTTGTTTCACAAGGCATTCGTATCGCCACGTGCCGCAGAGGCCGCTTGACCTGATACTCTTTGCTGTGAGGGAATTTGCGTAGCAATTCCACTAATTCACATTCAATTTGTTAATAAAATTGGTGTTGTAACCATTGTCGATGCGAAGATGACCAAATTGTCGTCCCTGCACGACGCGCCGATACTGTCAGGAGAACGTACATGATCGAGACATTAGCGCCAGCCATCCCCTACACCGGGCTTGGTAGCGATGACTCAGCCCCGGATGGCAAGCCCAGCATCATTGACGTCACGATCAACCAGCGCGTATTCGGGATTCGCGCTGCCGACATTGATACCCAGCGCAATTCCGCGAGCATGCTCATCAGTAAGATGTACGCCTGGCGTGGTTACAGCGGCAACCACCAGATCGGCACCGACCCGAATCGGATCACGCTGACTGCATCGGATGCTGGCGATGTGTTCGGGACCTTAAGTCTGGGCATGGATTCGGATATCGGATTGCTCGCTGATCAGGTCTTCAAGGACCATATCGATCCATTTCGCCAGCGCGGTCGGGTATGCGAGATCATCAAGCTCGCAGTCGACCCGGCAATCAAATCGAAGGCTGTGCTTGCATCACTGTTTCATGTGTCACTGATCTATGCGCGTGATCTGAATGGCTGCAGTGACATTCTCATTGAAGTCAATCCGCGTCATCGCCGTTTCTACGAAGTCATGCTCGGATTCCAGCTGGTTTGCGAATCGCGCGACAATCCACGCGTTCAAGCGCCAGCAGTTCTATTGCGGGTATCAACTGCTTATGGCACCGAGCAGGTCAATAAGCTTGGCGGCATGCAGGACAAGGCCGTAGGCGAACGTTCACTGTTCCCATGGTTCTTTTCGCCGCGCGAGGAAGCCGGCATCGTCAACCGGCTGCGGCAGCTCGGTTAAGGACTCTTCACGCGCCGTCCTGCCGCTTCGGCGGGCCCGCACTGGTCCGCCAATTATTTCTCGATTGCATTTGTGCCTTGCCTGCCTGAGCGGAACATCCTATATTCAGCGCTTCGTGTATTTGAAAATGAGGATGCTCCATGACGACAGGTAAGACCAGGGACGAAATCGCTGAAGCCTATTCCTCTGAGCCGTGGTGGTACGACCTCCGTGGTTTTTTCATCCTGACCTTCGCTTACAACAGCACAATCGGCACCCAGATGCGCTTCTTTGGGCCGAACTTCGGTCCCGACCACCTGGAAGTGGCTTGTGGCACCGGAACCCTGCTCGAAATGGTGCTGAACTGGCGTCGTCGCCGCAAACTGCCGCAAGTCAAGGTGACTGGCATCGACTATGCACCATCGATGCTTGCTGGGGCCAAGCGCCGCTTTGCCAACAATCCGCAAGTCCAGGTCCAGCATGCTGATGCAGCCCAGTTGCCGTTTGCTGACAACCGCTTCGACACAGCCAACATTGCCAACTCGATCCACTGTTTCCCGACAATCGACGGGGCGCTGCGCGACATCCTGCGTGTGCTCAAGCCGGGTGGGACGATGGCCGCAAATGTCCTGCTGTATCCAACAGGATTTGCTCCGCTACGCTGGGCGGCGCAGAAGATTAACGACTGGGGCATCCGTAAAGGCATTCTATACAGCCCGTTCCACGTGGAAGAACTACGCGCCAAGATGTTGGCAGCAGGATATGAGATTCACTCGGAATTTACTTCCGGAAACACATGGAATGTAGTGGTACGCAAACCTCTGTAGGAATACTCTGACAGCATGGGTTTTAGGCGCTAAATATGCTGTCGGTATTTTTTACACTGATATTTGATCTTGATCAATGAGAATAGATAACCATCTGATTTAAAACAAATATCCTGAGCTGGCACGGTGATTGCTTATATAGCCTCGTGAGCAGTACCCCAGACAACCCAGGAGATTTACAAAATGAACGCTTTTAAGAAAACCATCGTCGCAACGTCGATCGCAGCAGCAGCAATGTTCGCTGGCGCAACTGCTCAGGCAGCATCGTTCAACCCATTTACGATCAATCCTGTTGGTTCGGCTGCTAACTTCCAGGCCGACAAGATTACCGGTAACTACACCGAAATCGCTACCTTTAACGAAGATGGCACGTTCAACGTTTCCCTGTACTGGCGCGCTGGCCAGTTCGTCACCGGTGGCGGTAATGTCCCACTGGAAGGTGGCGACACCGGCCTGGGTTTTGATTATGGCATTTACGCTCTGTACAAAGCGTCGGGTACTGTGTCGGTAAACGGCAATATCACCACCTTCAATTTTGCTCCTAGCGCGGCTGGCGACCTGAAGTTCATGCTGGATGCTCCACGTAACAACGTCGGCGCAACCGTCATTGCTCCAACGACTGGTAGCGGTGACTTTATTATCGCTGGCAGCGGTGATGACACCATTCTGGCAACCGGCGAACCGCTGACTGGCTTGGGTACTCTGAATCCAGGCCTGAGCACTTGCGGTAACGGCGGCATCAACTGCGGCAGCTTCGGTTCGAATACCACCTTCAATCTGACCGCTGCTGGCGCTGGTTTCTTCATCGCGCCGAACCCGTTCTACAGCTTGTCGTTCCAGTCGGGTCAGCTGAACAACTTCAACCCAACCGGTACCCAGACCATTAACGGTTCGCTTGACGTCGTGTTCTCTGATGCAGCTGAAGTGCCAGAGCCAGCATCGGTTGGCCTGCTGGGCCTGGGCATGCTGGGTCTGTACGCAGCACGTCGCCGCAACAAGAAAGCTGCCTAAGAATCACGGGCCTGCTGCGCAGGCCCTGTTCTCAAGCAAGAAAAAAACCACTGCCGGTAACGACAGTGGTTTTTTTCGTGCTGCGATCCGTCGGCATGATGCGCCGATAAACCGACGCACCAATCGTTCAGCGGCCGGCAGCTGCCATGCGCGCGAATTGACGCCGGCCAATGGCAATCGCCAGACGCTGGATCGGATGCCGGTTGCCGCCCGGCCGCCATGTGCGCTTGAGCTTGTTGCGGTAGGCGTCGAACTGCATGCCCCAAGGCGCCGCCAGCACGTCGCCGCGCCCCAGCAGGATCTTGAGCGACTCGGTGGCGATGATGCCGGCGCACAGCTGGCAGGCCATGAAGGTCGACGGGCCGCGCCGCTCGGCAAAGTTCACCGACCCCGGCACCATGAGGTAATTGCGGTGCAGACCAGCTGGCGCCAGGCCGACCACGAAACGGATCGCTTTTTCCTGCTCCGGCAAATCGCCCCAGCCAAAATACTCCTCGAACGTCATCTTGCCCGGCATGAAGTTGAGCAGGGCGGCGCCCATGCCCAGCGGCGCGGCAGTGATGGCCGGGATGCCGAGCCGTGCGCAGGCCGCAAACGTCTGCTGGCGCGCATCGAACGCAAAGAAGTCGAGCGCATCGACGTACAGGTCGACGCCGGTCAGGAACGCATCCAGATTGTCGGCATGGACGCCTTCGGGGAAGATCTTGATGTCGATGTCGGGATTGATGTCGCGCGCCATACGCGCCAGCACGTCGGCCTTGGGCTGGCCGACGGTCGACATCATCGCGCCGACCTGGCGATTAAAGTTGGGGATGTCGAATGTGTCGAAGTCGGCAATATGAAAATGCGTGACCCCCAGCCGGGCGAGCGTCAGCAGGTGCACCCCGCCCACGCCGCCGCCGCCCGCAATGGCAATGCGCTTGCCACGCAACTGCTGCTGTTCGGCGGGCGTGACCCAGCCAATATTGCGTGAAAACGCCTGCTCGTACTGGAACGGATTGCTCATCGGGGACATTGCGAAAAAGTAGGGACAAGCTGGTCGGCGCCGCAGGCAAGGCAGGGCGCGTACCGGCGGCGCAGTCGCTTACGCCGGATGTGACTCATCCATGCGCAGCAGGCGGTTGATGATACCGCGTTCCTCGCGGGGCGAGAAGAAGTACGGGTAGAACGAGCGCTCTTCAGTTTCACCATCGGCCGCAAAGGTGCCGCCAAAAATGCTGATCTGCTCGGTAACGTATTTCAGGTTCACGCGCAGCAGGTAGGCTGGCGCATCCACGCGCGTGTTGATCTTGAGCTCGCCCTCTTTGCGAAACCCCAGCATGCGCTCGTAAAAGCGGCGGTGGCGCGGGTTGACTTCGATGATGATGTCGGTGCAGCCATGCATGTCGCGCGCGTAGATGACCGCCAGGTGAAACACGTTGGCCAGCGCGGTTTTCGAGCGTACCGATGGGTCGAACGCAAATTTGGTGAACTCGCACAGGCGTGCGCCGTTGGCGCGGTGGGCATCGAGCTCGGCGCCGAAGACTTCATCGGCCATCAGCCCGACCTCCGAATCGATGCCGATGCTCAGAGTGCCGACCACATCGCCCTTGTCGGTGGCGGTCAGCGTGATGCGATTGGGGTCGTTGCTCGGCTGGTGATCGCCGGAATAGCCGCGCCAGGCGTACATCCTGTTGATCAGCATGCTGGCCGAGTTGCGACCGTCCGAAGTATCGGTAAGCCGGATTCCGTATGAATCGTCGTTCACGATAAACATCCTTATTTATGTCATGACATCTTATCTCGACATCAATAAATTGAGCGTTCGATAGGATGAATAAATACCATCGCCAGGATGCCGTGCGCAAAGTTCAATCAGGCCGCCGCAAGAGCAATGGTAGCGTGCGGCGGCGTGCAACTTTACAGCGTCTTGAGCAGCGCGCGTGCCTCATCGGCTTGCGCGAACGGCGCGTTCGCTGTCAGCAATTTATCGAGCTCACGCTTGGCGCCGGCCTTGTCGCCACTCTTGTTCAGCGCCTGCGCCAGGTGATAACGGATCTCCATGGCATTCGGCGCCTGGGTGCTGGCCTTTTGCAACAGCGGCAAGCCGCGTGCGACATTGCCCTGCTCAACCAGCATCCAGCCCAGCGTGTCCATCACGCCCGGATTGTCGCTGGCGACCTTGAATGCCTGCTCGGCGGTTGCCAGCGCGCGCGGGTCCTTCACCTGCTGGTAAGCCCAGGCCAGGTTGTTCAGCACCAGCGGGTTGTCCGGCGCCGTCTTTTGCACCGATTCCAGACGGGTGATGGCCGCCTTGTAATCCTTGCTCGCCATATTGATCTCGGAAGCCATCAACGCCATGCGTGCATCGGCCGGGTTCTGGGCCAGCCATTTCTCGGCGCGCGCCAGTGCCTCTTTGCCCTTGCCGCCCGCCTGCATCGCCTGCACGACCTTGGCGTTCAGCTCCGACGACGGCGCCAGCGCTGCGGCTTTTTCATACGCCAGCAGGGCTGGTGCGCTCTTTTGCTGGCTCATCAGGATGTCGCCCTCGAGCACGAAGCCCAGCGGCGCTTTCGGCGCGGCCTGTTGCGCCTGGCGCGCTGCTGCCAGCGCGTCGTCCGGGCGCTTGGCGCGCATTGCCGCATCCACCTGCATCAGGCGCGCCGGCATGAAATCAGGCTGCAGGTCGACGGCGCGTTTGATGTGGCCGGCGGCTGCACTGTCGTTCTTGAGCAGGCGCTGCACTTCGGCCAGGCGAATCTGCGCCGGCGCCGATTTCGGCAGCACGTTGGCCAGCTTGCTGTAGGTGTCGAGTGCGCCGTTCAGATCCTTGCTCGCGACCTGCGACTGGCCCAGCAGTTCGAGCACGCCGGCATCGGTCGGGTTCGTGGTCTGGAACTTGCGGGCCAGTGCCAGTGCTTTTGGCGCCTGGTCGGTGCGCAGGTAATGCGCGCCCAGCTTCAGTGCCGGGGCCGTTGCCTGCGGATTTGCCGTGCTGGCTTTTTCGAACCAGGTGGTGGCTTCGGCCGTGTTCTTCTGCAGCAGCGCCAGCTCACCCAATGCCGCCATCGCGTCGGCATTGTTCTTGTCCTTCTCGAGGAAGGCCGTGAAACGCGCCTTGGCAGCGTCCGGCTTTTTCTCCTGCATGTCCAGGCGCGCGAGGTTGGTCACGGCCGGCAAGAACGTCGGCTGCAGCTGCACGGCTTTCTCAAACGCGGTGCGTGCTGGCGCATTCTTGCCTTGCACCATGTACACGGCACCCTTGAGCTGCTGCACCTGCGCGCTGTCCGGCTGCTGCTTCTCGAGCGACGCGACGGCGGCCTCAGCCCGGTCGTAGCGCTTCATGCCCATCTCGGTCTGCACCAGGGCCATCGTGGCCTGGATCGATTTCGGATCGAGCGTGGCAGCCGCTTCAAGTTCGCTCAGGCCACGGGCCTGGTCACCCTGCGCCAGGCGCGACAGCCCAAGCGAGGTACGCACGGCAGCGGCTTGCGGCGCCAGCGTGGCGGCTTGCTGGAGGTAGCTGCTGGCCTTGTCGAAGTCGCGCACCTGCATGTACGACTCGCCTGCCAGTGCCAGCAACTGCGCATCCTGCGGCGCATCTTTCAGGGCTGGTGCCAGGGTTGCGGCGGCATCGGCAGGCTGCGAATTGCGCAGCTGTGCCTGGGCCAGCAGCTTGCGCGCATAGACATTGTTCGGATTGCTTTGCAGGTATTTGCGCAGATGCTGCTCGGCTTGCTGGGTGCCGCCCAGGTTCAGCTCGGATGCGCCGGCCAGCAGGATGCTCGGCTGGTGATCGGGCGCGATCTTGAGGATCTTGGCCAGCGCGTCTTTGGCTGCCGAGTATTTACCTTGCGAGAACTCGTACAGGCCGCGGGTGTACACCACCAGCAGGCTGCCCGGCGAATTCTTTTCGGCGGCCTCGACTTCGATCTTGGCCGCATCGAACTTGCCGCGGGCGATCTCGACATACGCTTTTTCGATATGGGCGCCGCGGTGATCCGGCTTGAGCTTGAGCGCCTGGTCATACGCTGCCAGGGCTTCGTCCGGCTTGTTCATCATGCGCAGCATCGAGCCGCGCATCATGTAGGCTTCCGGGTTCTTCGGATCCTTGGCCACAGCGTCTTCGACGTAGCGCTGTGCTGCTTCGCGGTCGCCTTTGGCGGCGGCCATGCGCGCCATACCCATCAGCGCCTCGCCCGAATTGGCATTGGCCGCCAGTGCTGCGGTGTAGGCTTGCTGCGCTTCTTCCGGCTTGCCGCTGCCCAGCAGCGCGTCGGCGCGCAGGCTCAGCAGTGGCGCCGAGCCGACGGCCGCTTCCGGCGTGATCTCGGTCAGCACTTCCTTGAACTTGCCTTGCTGCGTCAAGGCCTGGCCAAGCAGCGGCAGCACGCGCGCCGCCGGGATGCCCAGCGAACGGGCGCGGCCGAATTCTTTCTCAGCCGACACGGCGTCGCCGGTCGACAATTGCAGGGTACCCAGCGCCATGCGCGCCTCGCCATTTTCCGGGCTGTTTGCCACGGCATTCTTCAGCTGGATCAGCGCCGCCTTGATATCGCCTTTTTGCTGATATTCAGTGGCTTCGGCCAGCAGCGTCTCGGTCGACTGGGTGCGGTTGCAGCCGGACAGGCCAGCGGCCAGGATGGCGCCGGACAGCAGGGCGGTGAGAGTAAGCTTGGTAGCGTGGCGCGACATGTAGGATTCCTCAGGCAATGGAGTTCGTAGTTTCGCCAGATAGCGAAATTCCTTAACAACAAATAATACCTGAAGGAATAGCGGCGCCAACGTACAAACGGATGCGATTGTTGCAAATTTCGGCCGCTGGTAACAGCAAAAAAGTGAGAGCAATTGTTACCGAGGCGGGAAGCGGCGGGCGCCGCCTGATTCAGTCATTTTTCGCTATCGGGACCCTTGCGCAACCGTTGCAGTAAGGCATCGACATTCTCGCCCACCGGCAAGCCATGCCGCCGCAATAGCTGCACATGCAGCACGAGGTTTTCCAGCACCAGCTTGGCCGAGACGGCAAGCAGTGTCGTCAAGCGATCTTCGTGGCTGAAGTTGTCCAGCGCCGCCGCCATCTCGCACAGGTGATTGGCGACGAGGTCACGCAGTTCGTCTTCGGGGAAGGGGAGGTCGGCGAAGTCGATCGGATCTTCCTGTTCGACTTCGCGCATCAGGGCGGCCAGCTGTGCGGGTTGGATCGGCATGAATGACTCCGTGGTGGTCACTATGGTGGTCACGAAGTCATTCTAGGCCGTTTGCAGACAGCGTGATTACATATTGCGCCGATACTGCCCACCCACTTCGAACAGCGCCGTCGTGATCTGCCCCAGCGAGCACACGCGCACGGCGTCCATCAGGTGCGCAAACACGTTCTGGTTGTCGATCGCTGCCTGGCGCAGTGCGGCCAGGGCGGCCGGCGCGGCATCGGCGTGGCGCGTGTGGAAGGCGTCCAGGCGCTGCAGCTGCGACTGCTTTTCGTCGTCGGTCGAGCGCGCCAGTTCGATCGTCGCCGGTGCGCCCGAACCCTTCGGATTGCGGAAAGTATTGACGCCGATGATCGGCAGTGTGCCGTCGTGCTTCTGGTGCTCGTACAGCATCGACTCTTCCTGGATCTTGCCGCGCTGGTAGCCGGTTTCCATCGCGCCCAGCACGCCGCCGCGTTCGGCGATGCGCTCGAATTCCTGCAGCACCTGCTCTTCGACCAGGTCGGTCAGTTCGTCCATGATGAACGCGCCCTGATTCGGGTTTTCGTTCTTGGCCAGGCCCCACTCGCGGTTGATGATGAGCTGGATGGCCAGCGCACGGCGCACCGATTCGTCGGTGGGCGTCGTGATCGCTTCGTCGTAGGCATTGGTGTGCAGCGAGTTGCAGTTGTCGTAGATCGCGATCAGCGCCTGCAGCGTGGTGCGGATGTCGTTGAAGTCGATCTCTTGTGCGTGCAGGGAGCGGCCCGACGTCTGGATGTGGTACTTGAGTTTTTGCGAGCGGTCGTTGGCGCCGTAGCGCTCGCGCATGGCCACTGCCCACAGGCGCCGTGCGACACGCCCGAGCACCGTGTATTCCGGGTCCATGCCGTTCGAGAAGAAGAACGACAGGTTCGGCGCGAAGTCGTCGATGTGCATCCCGCGCGCCAGGTAGGCTTCGACGAACGTGAAGCCGTTCGACAGCGTGAACGCCAGTTGCGAGATGGGGTTGGCGCCCGCTTCGGCGATGTGATAACCCGAGATCGACACCGAGTAGAAATTGCGCACGCCGTGGCGCACGAAATATTCCTGGATGTCGCCCATCACCTTCAGCGAAAACTCGGTCGAGAAGATGCAGGTGTTCTGGCCCTGGTCTTCCTTCAGGATGTCGGCCTGCACGGTGCCGCGCACGCTGGTGAGCACCCAGGCGCGGATTTTTTCGCTTTCGTCCGGCGTAGGCTGGCGGCCGTTGTCGTGCGTGAACTTGTCGATCTGCTGGTCGATCGCCGTATTCATGAACATCGCCAGGATGGTCGGCGCCGGGCCGTTGATCGTCATCGACACCGACGTCGACGGGCTGCACAGGTCGAAGCCGTCGTACAGCACCTTCATGTCGTCCAGCGTGGCAATCGACACGCCCGAGTTGCCCACCTTGCCGTAGATATCGGGCCGCAGCGCCGGATCGGCGCCGTACAGCGTGACCGAATCGAACGCGGTCGACAGGCGCTTGGCGTCCATCCCGGTCGAGACGAGCTTGAAGCGCTTGTTGGTGCGGAAGGCGTCGCCTTCGCCGGCGAACATGCGGGTCGGATCTTCGCCTTCGCGCTTGAACGGGAACACGCCGGCCGTATAGGGAAACGCGCCCGGCACGTTCTCGAGCATCAAAAAGCGCAGGATTTCGCCATGGTCTTCAAAGCGCGGCAGTGCCACCTTGCGGATCGGGTTGCCCGACAGGGTTTTGGTCACGAGGCGCGTGCGGATTTCCTTGTCGCGCACGTGCGTGACGTAGTCGTCGCCGGCGTACGCGGCCTGCAGCGCGGGCCAGGCCGCCACGAGGTTCTTCGCTTCGCCATCCATCGCGTTCTCGCGCTCGGCCATAAGGCCGTCGAGTGCGTCGCCCGCGGCGGCGCCCTGGCCAGCTGCCAGCAGCATGCGTTTCGATTCGCCCAGTTGCTGGCGCTCGCGCGCGAACTTCACCTGACGCGCCACGTGGCGGTGGTAGCCGCGCACGGTGTCGGCGATTTCGGCCAGGTAGCGGCTGCGCGCCGGCGGCACGATCACGTTCTTGCCGCTCGAGTAGCGCAGCGCCGGCGCGGGCAGGCTGCCCGCATCGATCGGCAGGCCGAGCGCAGCGAGCCGGGGTAGCAGGCCGTGGTAGAGGGCCGTCACGCCATCGTCGTTGAAGCGCGAGGCCTGGGTGCCGAACACCGGCATCTGGTCCGGGCTCTGGCTCCACAACTCCCGGTTGCGCTGGTACTGCTTGGCCACGTCGCGCAGCGCATCGAGCGCGCCCTTGCGATCGAATTTGTTGATGGCGATGAAGTCGGCGAAATCGAGCATGTCGATTTTCTCGAGCTGCGAAGCGGCGCCGAATTCCGGCGTCATCACGTACATCGACGTGTCGACGTGCGGCACGATGGCGGCGTCGCCCTGGCCGATGCCGGATGTCTCGACGATCACGAGGTCGAACCCGGTCACCTTGCAGGCGGCAATCACGTCGGGCAGTGCCTGCGAGATTTCCGAGCCGGCGTCGCGCGTGGCCAGCGAGCGCATGAAGACGCGCGTCTGGCCGTTCCACGGACTGATCGCATTCATGCGAATCCGGTCGCCCAGCAGCGCACCGCCGGACTTGCGGCGCGATGGATCGATCGAGATCACGGCGATGTTCAGGCGGTCGTCCTGATCAAGGCGAATGCGGCGGATCAGTTCATCGGTGAGCGACGACTTGCCCGCGCCGCCGGTACCGGTGATGCCCAGCGTCGGCACGCGCAGCGTCGCGGCGTGTTCGATGATCTGTGCGCGCAGCGCGGCGTCGACCTTGTCGTTTTCCAGGGCCGTGATCAGTTGCGCCAGCGGGCGGTGGCGCGCGGCCAGCTCGCCCTGCTGCAGCGCCGCCAGCGTGGTTGGCGCATACGGCGACAGGTCGACGTCGCAGGCTTGCAGCATCGCGTGGATCATGCCGACCAAACCCATGCGCTGGCCGTCTTCCGGGCTGAAGATGCGGGTGACGCCGTACGCATGCAGTTCGTCGATCTCGTGCGCGACGATCACACCGCCACCGCCGCCGAACACCTTGATGTGCGCACCGCCGCGCTCGCGCAGCAGGTCGATCATGTACTTGAAGTATTCGACGTGGCCGCCCTGGTAGCTCGAGATGGCGATGCCCTGCGCGTCTTCGGCCAGCGCCGCCGTGACGACATCGTCGACCGAGCGGTTGTGGCCCAGGTGGATGACCTCGGCCCCGTTCGACTGCAGGATGCGCCGCATGATGTTGATCGAGGCATCGTGGCCGTCGAACAGCGAAGCGGCGGTGACGAAGCGCACCTTGTTGGCCAGTTGCGGGGTGGCGGGAGCGGCCAATGCGGCGGCGGCAGTTGTGTCGTTCATGGCTGGCAGTCCTTGTAGGCAGGAGGACGAGGGGTGCTGGTAAGGTATCTGACGTTAACGTTAACGTCAAGTCGTAGACAAATGAACCGGTGTTATGCAGTTTACTAAAGATAACAATAAGTGATTAAATGCAATTATTTGGTACACTTCATGCATAGCGCGTGCGCACCGCTCGCGCTTTGTTGCCAGAGGGAAGACGTCAGATGTTGAAAAAAGTGGATGCGTCACAACTCAGGGTAGGCATGTTCATCAACGATCTCGATTGTGGCTGGATGGAGCATCCGTTCGTGCGCAGTCAGTTTCTGCTGACGTCCGAGACCGAAATCCGGAAGATTCTCGATGCGCGTATCCACGGCGTCGTGATCGATTGCAGCCGGGGCATGGATGTGGACGCGCCGACCCTGGCGCAGACACAGGCGGCCACCGAAGCCGAAGTGACGGCGCTGGCCGCCGGCGCAGGCACGGGCAGCCGGATCAAGGTTTCAGTGAGCGAAGAGTTACGCCGTGCTGCCACGGTGCGGCGCGAAGCAGTGGGCGTCGTGCGCACGGTGATGCAGGACGCGCGCCTGGGCAAGGCCGTCGAGTTCGACGCAGTCGGGCCCGTCGTGCAGAACATCACCGAATCGATCCTGCGCAATGCTGGCGCCTTGCTGGGCCTTTTGCAGATCAAGAACAAGGATGATTACACGTTCCTGCACTCGGTGAGCGTGTGCACGCTGCTGGTGGCATTCTGCCGCTCACGCAATCTGGATGACGAGCGCATCTACGAGGCCGGCATCGGCGGCCTGCTGCATGACACCGGCAAGGCGCTGGTGCCGGATGCGATTCTGCACAAGGTGGGACGCCTGACCGACGCCGAGTTCGAGATCATCAGGCGCCATCCGCGCGATGGCCACGACATCCTGCTGCGCACGCCCGGCATCGGCGCGATTCCACTCGACATCACGCTGCATCATCACGAGCGGTGCGACGGCAGCGGTTATCCGGACGCTCAGGCCGGGGGCGCGATCAGCGAACTGGCGCAAATGGCGGCCATCGTCGACGTGTACGACGCGATCACGTCGGAGCGCTGCTATCACAAGGGGATGCCGCCGGCTGAAGCGCTGCGCAAGCTGTATGAGTGGAGCAAATTTCACTTCGATCCCGCCCTGGTCCAGGCATTCATGCGCTGCGTCGGGATCTACCCGGTCGGCACGCTGGTGCTGCTGGAATCGGGCCGCCTGGGCGTGGTCGTCGAGCCGCACGAAACGAGCCTGCTGACGCCAAAGGTCAACGTGTTCTTCCATACCCGGGAGCAGCGTTACATCAAGCCCGAGACCGTCGATCTCTCACGGCCGCTGGGCTTTGGTGGCGGCGACCGGATCGTGCGTCACGAGTCGGCCGAGAAGTGGCAGGTCGAACCGCTGCGCTTCATGCAGGTGACCTGAACGCACACGACGCGTGCTCAGAAAAATTCGGCGGTGTCGTTGGTCGTGACGGTCTGGAGCAGGCCGCCATCGACCAGCGCTTCGTAATGGCAGACGCGGTTGCGGCCGTGGGCCTTGGCGAAATACAGCGCCTGGTCGGCGTTGCCAAGCGTGACGACCGGCGAATCGGCCGCTCTGACGCCCGTAAAGCCAATGCTGACGGTGACTTGTCCCACCTGCGGGAAATGATGGCTTTCGACATTGAGGCGAAAGCGCTCGATGATGCGGCGCGCGTTCTCGAGCGTCGTCGAGCGCAGCAGCACCACGAACTCTTCGCCGCCGAAGCGGAACACCCGGTCCTGGGTACGGAACGACGACTGCAGCAGGTTGGCGATCAGGATCAGGACCTCGTCCCCATACAGGTGGCCGAAGCGGTCGTTGACCGTCTTGAAGTGGTCGACATCGACCACGGCCAGCCACTGCGTCTCCGCCGCGTGCTGCTCGCGCCGCTCGGCCAGGCCAGGCATGACAGGGTCGACGTCCGTCGCATGCAGCATGCGCGCCAGCTGGTCGTCGAAGGTTTTGCGGTTGAGCAGCCCGGTGAGCGAATCGCGTTCGCTGTAGTCGAGCAGATTCTGAAAATTGCGGTACACGCTGACGATGCCGCTGACCATGTACAGCGCTTCCGGCGTGAATGGCGTGTCGTGCGCGATCTCGAGGCAGGTATCGGCCCGCTCGCCGAACCAGATCGGCAGCCACAGGCGGCGCAAGCCGTCGGCGCCCATGCCTTCGGCGCGCGTGGCGTGCTGGCGCAGGCATGCTTCGAGTTCAGGATAGGTGGCAAGCGGCTCACCGGGACCGCTGTCCTGCGGCTCTTCCGGGCAGGCCGCGCCGCCAGCAAGGATGTAGGCACGCAAACGCACGAACTGCTGGCCGCCAACGGTCGAAATGCCCAGTACGCGGGTCTGGTTCGCGCCCGATAATTCCTGGACCGCCGAGATCACCGAAATGTCCAGCATGGAGTGATCGCGGTGGCCGGTCAAGTCCACCATGTGTCGCAGCAGTGAATCCATGTCGTCGTTATCAGCCCAGCCAAAGCACGAAAAAAAAAGACCCTGCAAATGGCGTTGGATGACGCGCAATGGGGCCGGAAGTGCCGCATTTTTCAGCGACCGAGCAAAGTAGCATAATGCTTTTTTGTACTAGCGGCAACTATTCTCCACGATTTTTCTTCTGCTTTACCGGGGTCTGGCGGGTCAGCGCGTGAACCTTATTTTTCCTCAAGCAAAAATATTTCCATGTGGAAAACTGCGCATCCTCAAATTGCCATGAGGCACTAATGCCTATAGTCAACTTACTGGCATAAGTTTCATTGCAGGGGCGACCGGGCCCGGTCGCAGCCAGTATTTTCTTAACCACTAAAGGAGTTTTGTCATGAGCACGATTACCTCCGCCATCAAAGCCTTCATCGCAGACGAAAACGGTGTGACTGCCATCGAGTATGGCCTGATCGCTGCACTCATCGGCGTCGCAATGGCCACCGTGGCTGGCGAGGTCGGTACTGGTATCAAGGAAACGTTCGAGTACATCCAGGAGCAGTTGAGCGCCGCTCTCCCGGCCGCAGCGTAATCCGCGTGCCCCCCTGGTCGCAGTCCGGCCCCGGGGGGCATTTTTTCTGGAGCCGATCATGGATATCGCACCCTATCTGGACACGCTGCTGCTGCTGCTCGTTACGGCCGCCGCGATCAAGGACCTGGAAAGTCGGCGCATTCCCAATTTGCTGTTGCTCGCCGGCGTACTTGGCGCGCTGCTGCTGCACCTGCTGTCGCCCCAGCCAGTGACGGCGCTGCTATCCGCATTGGGCGGCTGCGCGACCGGCCTGGTCGTGCTGCTGCCGTTCTATCTGCTGCGCGGCATGGCCGCCGGCGACGTCAAGATGATGGCCGCCGTGGGTGTCTTCACCGGTGCAGGCGACGTGCTGCGCATCGCGATCCTGGCCTGGTGCGCAGGCGGGGTGATGGTGCTGGTTTTTCTGATCGTCAAAGGGCGGCTGCGGCTGGCCCTGGCCAATCTGTGGGCCATGTTGCTGCCCATCCTGCTGCGCTTGCAGCGCTTGCCGAGCCCAGCTTCCGGTGGTAGCCCCAGCGCCGGATCGATTCCGTATGGCGTGGCCATTGCAGCGGGGACGATCGTGCATCTGGTCAGCCGCTAAGGCGGCCCGCACCTTGCCTGACCGCCGGGTCCGCCCTTGTCAGGCATCAAGTGCCTCAAATAGATGCTCGTTAGAATCAATTGAGATTTTCCCAGAACCAACTTCAGCAGCGGGAGACGTCATGATCGGAGTGTTATCAGCCGCCGCGCCGACAGGACCGGATGCATCAATGCCCCTGTCCGCGCCGGGTCTTGACGCAGATGGCAAGGTCGCCACGGTGCTGCCGCGCCAGCCGCGCACGGTGCGCGATACGGGGCTCGATGTGCGCCTGGTGACAGCACTCGTGATCAAGACCCTGCATGCCGACGGCAAGACGCCGCTGTCCAGGTTGACCGGGCGCCTGCTGCTGTCGGTCAGCGTGCTGCGCGAAGTGCTGCAGGCGCTGGTGGGTGCGCAGCAGGCCGAGGTGGCGTATTCGGGCGACAGCGACCTCGATGTGCATTATCAGTTGACCGCCCTGGGCCAGCGCGCGGCTGCCGAACACCTGGCCGAATCGCGCTATGTCGGCCCGGCGCCGGTCACGCTGGCCGCATGGCGCGCCGTGGTCACGCGCCAGTCGCAGCGCCAGCCGGATGCAGCGCGCGTCACGCGTACCGAGCTCGATGCAGTGCTCGATGGCGACGGTCTGGCGCCGGCCATTCGGGAGCAGATCGGTGCCGCCCTGTATTCGGGCCGCCCGCTGCTGCTGTACGGTCCGTCCGGCAGCGGCAAGACGACACTGGCGTGCAAGCTGGCGCGCCTGCGCCAGGATCCGATCGCGGTGCCGTATGCAGTGCTGGTCAACCACGAAATCATCGGGCTGCACGACCTGGCGCTGCATCCTCTTCCGCTGCACGTGCGCGCGCTGGAAGAGCGCCGTAGCGGCGATGCACGCTGGGCCCTGAGCCAGCGTCCGCTGGTGCACGTGGGTCCCGAGCTGGCGCGCGACATGCTGGAGCTGCGCAGTGACCTGGGCAGTGGCGTACTGCACGCACCGCCCCACATCCTGGCCAACAACGGCTTGCTGGTGGTGGACGATGTGGGGCGCCAGCGCGTGCCGCCGGGCGAGCTGCTGCACCGCTGGCTCGGCGCGCTGGAAGCGGGCCACGACCACCTCTCGGTGCCGGGCGGCGCCACGCACGTTTTGCCGTTCGATGTGAGCCTGGTGCTGGTCACCAGCCTGGCGCCGGAGTCGGTGCTCGACGACGCCTGCCTGCGCCGCATCGGCTACCGGATTCCGGTCGGACCGCTGTCGGAGCATAGTTATCGCACACTGCTGCGGCGTCAGGCGCGGCTGCGCCGGATCGATCTCGATGACAGCGCGATCGCGTTCCTGATCGATCACCTGCACCGCCGTACCGGGCGCGCGCTGCTGGCTGCCTATCCGCACGAACTGCTGGGTCGGATCGCCGACTTCGCCGGCTTCACCGGCCAGGCGCCGTGCTGCGACGTGGATGGCCTGACCCGCGCCTGGTACAGCCTGTTCGGCGAAGGGGATGCACCATGAAAAACCAGCGAGCCGTGATCATGATGGCGCTGGCCGTGGTGCTTGGCCTGCTGGCCGTGGCGCTCGCCGCGCGCTGGCTGCTCAATGCCCCGGTGCCCACTGCCGGCAAGATCGTTGTCGCGAACAGCGACATCGACATCGGCCAGCGTCTGAAGCCGACGCTGTTTGCGGTGGTGGATTGGCCAACTGCCAGCGTGCCCAAAGGCGCGTTCACCGACACCCAGCCGCTGAACGGCCGGGTCCTGCGCAGCAGCCTGCTCGCCGGCGAACCGGTCAGCGAAGCCAAGCTGGCCCCGGCCGGCACGCTGGGCGGCTTGTCGGCCCTGATCACCGAAGGCAAGCGCGCCATCACGGTGCGCGTCAATGACGTGATCGGCGTGGCCGGCTTCGCCCTGCCGGGTAACTATGTCGACATCATTGTCAGCACCGAGACGGTGCCCGATCCGAATGCGCCAGAGGCCCGTGCGCGCAGCATCTCGAAGATCGTCCTCGAGCGCATCCTGGTGCTGGCGGTGGCCCAGGAAGTGGGCCGCGACGAGACCAAGCCCAAGGTCGTCAATGCCGTCACGCTCGAAGTCACGCCCGAACAGGCCGAAAAGCTGGACCTGGCGCGCAGCGTCGGCACGCTGTCGCTGGCGCTGCGCAACCAGATCGATCCCGCGGCCACCGCCACCACCGGCGCCACCAAAGAGAACCTGCTGCCGGCGCCGCCCGCGGCGCCGGTCGTGCAGCGCGCAGCGCTACCACCACGGCCGCGGGTGCAGCAGGTGAGGGCGCCGCTGCCAGCACAGCACCGGGACTGCATCAGTGTCATCAACGGCCTGCACGCCTCGCAGGAATGCTTCTGATGTCTTCGACTGGACCGATCATGCACCGACATCCCACGATCGCACTGCGTGCCTGCCTGGCGGCCATGCTGACAGGTATGAGCGCCCTGGCCCTGGCGGCTCCGGTCGTCCAGAAAACCGCAGCGCCCGTCACGGCAGTGCGGCCTGACCTGCGCCTGGATGCCGGCTGCCAGGGCGACGCGGCGCGTCCTGCCGCCATGGCGCTCCAGATGGGCAAGTCCACCATGCTGCGCCTGCCGGAAGCGGTGCGCCGGCGCAGCGTCGGCAACCCGGCCATCGTGCAGGCGATGCTGGTCGCGCCGGACACGCTGTACATCGCCGCCGTCGACGTCGGCACCACCAATATGATCGTGCAGGGCCGCAGCGGCTTGTGCAGCGTGATCGATATCACGGTCGCGATGGACCCGGGCAGCTTGCAGGCCATGCTGGGCGCGGCCATGCCGCACGAGAAGGATATCCGGGTGCTGGCCGCCAATGACACGCTGGTGCTGACCGGTACCGTCAGCGACGCTGCCGCGGTCAGCCGCGCCGTGGAACTGGCTGGCGCCTATGTACGCCGCCCGCTGCGCCAATTGCCGGCGGCCGACAAGGACAACGCGACCGACGGCGTGATCCTGGTCGGCAATGGCAGCGGCGGCGGCAGCGGCGGCGCTGCCGGAGCCGGCGGCGCCAGCGCCCGCGTGATCAACCTGCTGGCGGTCAGCGCGCCCCAGCAGGTGCAGCTCGAGGTCAAGGTGGCCGAAGTCGCGCGCACCCTGCTCGAGCGGCTTGAAACCGGGGTACGCCTGAGCTTCGGGGCCGGTAGCTGGACCACCACGCTGGCCACCGATTTTCTCAGTGGCCTGGCGCGCGGTGGCCTGGCCGGCCTGAAAACCAACGGCAACCGTTTCGGCATCGACGCCGACAAGCTCGATGGCCTGGTGCGCATCCTGGCCGAACCGAACGTGCTGGCGATCAGCGGCCAGGAAGGCGCGTTTCTGGCCGGTGGCAAGTTTTTCATCCCGGTGGCGCAAGACAATAACAAGGTGACGCTGGAAGAAAAGGAATTCGGCGTCGGCCTGCGTTTCACGCCGACCGTGCTGGGCGGGGGACTCATCAACCTGAAGGTCGCGCCCGAAGTGTCGGAGCTCTCGCGCGAAGGGATCGGCATCAGCGCCGCCGGCATTGCGGGCACCGCGATCATGCCGCTGTTGACCACGCGCCGCGCCAGCACCACGGTGCAGCTGCACGATGGCCAGAGCTTTGCCATCGGTGGCCTGGTGCGCAACAACCTGGTCGCCAACCTGAAAGGCTTGCCGGGACTGGGCGACGTGCCGGTGCTGGGCGCGCTGTTTCGCAGCACCGATTTCCAGCAGGAGCGCACCGAACTGGTCTTCGTGATCACGGCGCGCCTGGTCAAGCCGCTGCCGGCCGGCAGCCTGAGTCTGCCGACCGACCGTTTCACCGCGCCGTCGCGCGCCGGCGTGCTGCTTGGCGGGCGCCTGGAAGGGGCGCCCGTCGTTGGCACGGCGCCTGTCCCACCCGCACCGGCGCAAGCTGCCGGCGGCCCCGAACCGGAATAGGAGAGCAGGATGGCATCCACATTCACACGTTGGGCGGCGCTGGCGCTGCTTGCCTGCGGCGCGCAGGGCTGCATCTCGACCACGCCGCAATGGGACAGCCAATTCGGCGCGGCGACCCGCGCCAACCTGGCCGCGCAGACAATCGACCCGGCCGCGGGCGCCAACCGCAACCCCGCCGCCGGGCTCGATGGCCGGGCAGCGCGCGCGGCCGTCGACAACTACGAGCGCTCGTTCGCGCACCCGGGCACCGGCCAGCCGGCGCCCATGATCCGTTCGCAATAAGCGCGCGGCCCTACCTTACCGAGGACTTCATGAGAGCGCTCCTGATCAGCCGGGACAGTCACCTGTACGCGGAACTGGCCGCCCAGGGCGCCGCGCGGGTGCCGCCCCTGCATCTTGGCGCGACCCGCGCCGGCCTGCGCGAAGCGCTCGACCGGCCCGATCCCGACGCGCCGCAGCTCGTGATCGTGGATGCCAGCAACCTCGAACCGTCCGAGGCCAACCTGCTCGAGCGCCTGGGCCGCCAGTATCCGACGGCGCAACTGATGCTGTTGACCACCCAGCACCAGCCCGACCTGTTGATCACCGCGATGCGCGCCGGCGTGCGCGAGCTGCTGCAGCTGCCGCTGGTGCACCGCGCCTTTCACGAAGCGATGGACCGGATCGCGAGCGCCGCCGGTATGTCGACCATGCGCGACGGGAAGGTGCTGGCATTCATCGCCTGCAAGGGCGGCAGCGGCGCCACCTTCATCTCGACCAATTTTGGCTACGCCCTCGCCACGCTGGCGGGCAAGAAGGTGCTGCTGATCGACTTGCACGGCCAGTTCGGCGACGCTGCCTTGTACGTGTCGGACCAGAAACCGGCCATGACGATGTCGGACGTGTGCGCCCAGATCGCGCGCATCGACGGGCCGTTTCTCGAATCGTGCCTGGTGCACGTCACGCCGGGCTTCGGCGTGCTGGCGGCGGCCGACGATCCGGCCCACGAACGGCAGGCCAAGCCCGAACACATCGACACCATCCTGCGCGTGGCGCGCCAGCACTACGACTACGTGCTGCTCGACGTCGGGCGCCAGATCGATGCGGTGTCGCTGCGCGCGCTGGACGTGACCGACACGATTTACCCCTTGCTGCAACTGGCGCTGCCCGACATCCGCGATGCGCGCCGCCTGCTCGACATCTTCCGCTCGCTTGGCTACGTGCTCGATAACATCCGCCTGATCGTCAACCGCTACGAAAAGGGCGGCAAGCTGCGCCTGCAAGACCTGCATGCGGCGCTGGGCTGCGAAGTGGTGCACACCTTCCCCAACGACTACATCGCGGTCACCGATTCGGTGAACCAGGGCGTGCCGGTGCTGCAGTTGTCGCGCTCGAGCGCCGCCGCGCGCAGCCTGGCTGACCTGGTCGAACTGGTGACCGCGCAGCGGATCCACGAGAGCCGTGGCCTGCTGGGGCGCCTGTTCGGGCGCCAGGCTCACGACGACTGACTCATTTCCCCCGCTTGAACCACGCTCTGGAGCCATCGATGTCCCTTCGCGAACACCTTGCGCTGTCCGACCCCGAGCGCCCGAGCGGCGTCGAATCGCACGACGCTCCCAACCAGGCCTACCAGGAGCTCAAGAAGCTGATGCACCAGCTGATCCTCGACCGGATCGACCTGGAGCGCCTGAAACGCCTGACCGCCGAACAGTTCAAGCACGAGCTGGCGCTGCTGGTCCAGCGCATCATCGAGGACGAACGCATCGTGCTGAACCAGCACGAGCGCCACCACCTGGTGCTCGACATCCAGCACGAGATGCTGGGCTTCGGCCCGCTCGAGCCGCTGCTGGCCGATCCGACGATCTCGGACATCCTCGTCAATACCGCTAGCAAGGTCTGGGTCGAGCGACGCGGCAAGCTCGAACTGACCGACGTCACCTTCCACGACAATGCCCACTTGATGAAGATCATCGAGAAGATCGTCTCGCGCGTGGGGCGCCGGGTCGACGAATCGAGCCCGATGGTCGATGCGCGCCTGCCGGACGGCTCGCGCGTAAACGCCATCATCCCGCCGCTGGCCGTCGACGGGCCGATCCTGTCGATCCGCCGCTTCGGCGGCAGCCCGCTGACGGTGCAGAACCTGCTCGAATACAAAAGCATGGCGCCGCCGATGATCCGGGTGATCGAAAGCCTGGGTACGGCCAAGGTCAACATCCTGATCTCGGGCGGCACCGGTAGCGGCAAGACCACCTTGCTCAATCTGATCTCGGGGTTCATTCCCGCCAGCGAACGCGTCGTGACGATCGAAGACGCAGCAGAGCTGCAACTGCGCCAGCCGCACGTCGTGCGCCTTGAAACGCGTCCACCGAATATCGAGGACAAGGGCGAAGTCACGCAGCGCGCGCTGGTGCGCAACGCGCTGCGCATGCGGCCCGACCGCATCATCCTGGGCGAGGTGCGCGGCGCCGAGGCACTCGACATGCTGCAGGCGATGAACACGGGCCACGAAGGCTCGCTCGCCACGATCCACTCGAACACGCCGCGCGATGCGCTCTCGCGCCTGGAAAACATGGTCAGCATGGCCGCCGTGAACCTGACGCCGCGCGCGATCCGCCAGCAGATCGTCTCGGCGGTGACGGTGGTGCTGCAGGTCTCGCGCCTGACCGATGGCACGCGCAAGCTGGTGAGCATGCAGGAGATCACCGGCATGGAGGGCGAGGTCATCTCGATGCAGGAGATCTTCTTCTTCGAACAGCGCGGCGTCGATCCGCAGGGCAGGGTGCTCGGCCACTTCAGCGCCACCGGCGTGCGGCCGCGCTTTGCCGACCGCCTCAAGCTGTTCGGGGTCCCGGTGCCGGACGACGCGTTCGATCCCGACCGCGTGTTTGATTGAAGGATCGGTCATGGACATCCTGTTCTACGGTTTCGTGGTGGTGCTGTTCGCCGCCGTCATCCTGGCGGTCGAAGGCTTCTACCTGTGGTGGATGAGTACGCGCGGCGCGGCGGCGCGCCGCATTGCACGCCGCCTGCAGGTCATGTCCGGCGGCGCACAGACACGCTCGGGTGAACGCATCTCGATCCTCAAGCAGCGCCCCTACAGCCACCGGCCTGCACTGGACCGGCTGCTGCACCGGGCGGCCCTGGCCCAGCGCATCGACGCGCTGCTGGTGCAGGCCGGGGCACCCTGGACCGTCAGTCACTTCATTGGCGCCACCTTCGGCTGCGTGATCACGGTCCTGGTAGCGTGCACCGTCTGGACGTTGCCGCTGCCGGCGCGCCTGGCGCTGTGCCTGGCCAGCCTGAGCCTGCCCTGGTGGCTGCTGCAGCGCATGCGCAGGCGGCGCCTGATCCGCATCGAGCACCAGCTGCCAGAGGCGGCGGACTTCATCGCGCGCGCACTGCGCGCCGGACATTCGTTCATCAACGTGCTGCAGATCGTCGGCAATGAAATGCCCGAGCCGCTGGCCGGCGAATTTCGCACCGCGCGCGAAGAGATCAATTACGGTGTACCGATGAACGAAGCGTTGCACGGTCTGGCCGCGCGCATCCCGCTGACCGACCTGCGCTACCTGGTCATCGCGGTACTGATCCAGCGCGATTCGGGCGGCAACCTGGCCGAAATCCTCGGCAATATCAGCGGCATCATCCGCGCCCGGCTGAAACTCGTGGCCCAAGTGCGGGTGCTGTCGGCCGAAGGGCGCATGTCGGCGTGGATCCTGGGCCTGCTGCCCTTTGGCGTGATGGGCGTGATGACGCTGAGCAGCCCGCATTACGTCAGCATGCTGTGGACCGACGCGAGCGGCCAGCGGCTGCTGTGGTACGGGCTGGGCATGATCATCTTTGGCGTGCTGTGGCTGCGCCAGACCATCCGCATCCGCGTGTGAGGCCGCGATGAATACCATGCAACTGTTATTTTTGCTGGTTGTTTTCGTCGTCGTCTGCGCGCTGTGCTGGGTCGCACTGGCCCTGTTTGCGCCGGTCGCCCTGCGCGAGCGCCTGCGCCGTCTTCTCGGCCAGCGCGCGGTGTTGGGCGTCGGCGAGGCGCCGCGCCTGCGCTGGATCGAGCGTGTCGCCAGCGTTGCCCGGCCGCTTACCCGCCTGTCGATCCCCGAAGAAGGCTGGGAAAAATCGACACTGCGCACCCGCTTCATGAACGCCGGCTGGCGCAATCCGGCGGCGCCGACGCTGTACTTCGCGGCCAAGACCGCGCTGGCGCTGCTGGCCCCTGCCGTATTGGCGCCCGTGATGCTGTTGCGGGGAGATACGTCGGGCCGCATGGTGCTGATGATCCTGCTGTGCGGGGCTGCGCTCGGCTACTACCTGCCCAACGCCGTGCTGGCGCGCCGCGTCAAGCGGCGCCGGCGCGAGATCTTCGAGACGATTCCCGATGCGCTCGACCTGTTGACGGTGTGCGTCGAGGCGGGCCTGAGCCTGGAGCGCGCATTGGTCAAGGTGGCCGCCGAAATCCATATCAAGAGCGTGGTGCTGGCGCACGAGATGCAGATCGTGCTGATGGAAATGCGCGCCGGCTTCAGCAAGGAAAAGGCGTTGCGCAACTTCGCGCTGCGCTCTGGCGTCGACGATGTCGATACCCTCGTCGCCATGCTGATCCAGTCCGAACGCTTTGGCACCAGCGTGGGTGATGCACTGCGCGTGTATGCGGACAACCTGCGCCACAAGCGGCGCATGATCGCCGAAGAATGCGCCGCGCGTATTGGTCTCAAGCTCCTGTTCCCGCTGATCTTCTGCATTTTCCCGACGCTGATGATGGTCCTGCTGGGACCGGCGGCGATCCAGATTTCCCGTGCCATGAGCGCGCTGGCCAGCGCGCGCTGAACCCAAGGAGTTTGCCATGCGCCCGACCATCCTTCGTAGCGTCCGATTGACCCGCCTGGCATGGCTGTGCGCCGCCCTCGTGGCATGCGCGCCGCTTCAGGTCCCAGTCAGCGTGGAGCCAGGGGCGGACGCCGCCTGGCGCGACCTGAACACAGTGCTGCCAGCCGATGCGGGCCCCGACGCCGCCCAGAAGTTCGTCAATCTTGGCAGCGCATATCTGCGCAATGGCGATTACGATGCTGCCCGCGCAGTGCTGGAACGGGCCTGCCTGCTCGACCCGCTGGTGGCAGAGTCATGGCAGTTGCTGGGCGAGGCGCTGGCCGCGCTCGGGCAGGGCGCGCGCGCGCAGCAGATGCTGCGCCAGGCTGCGTCGCTGCGCCAGCACGACTTGCGCGCCGACTTCGCTGCAACCGGTGGCCAGACCGGCGTCGTCGCGCTCGGCCAGGCGATGGAAACGCCGCAGCCCGGCTGGGCCCAGGCGCAGATCCACGTCGGCGTCGACGGCATGATGGAACTGCGCCGCATACCGGCAAGCGCGCCTGTTGTGCAGCCGCTGTCACTGCCTCCGGCCGTAGCGCGTCTCGAAATCAGCAATGGCAATGGCGTGACCGGCATGGCGCGCGCGCTGGCGCGCCGGATCGACGCACCTGGCCTGCGGGTCACGCGCCTGTCGAATCAGCCTGGCTTTGCGGTGCGCCACACACGCGTCGAATACGATGCGGCGCATTTTGGAGCCGCCCGGCGCCTGGCGCAGCGTGTGGGCAGCGTGCACCTGCAGGAAGTCGAACGCAGCGCGCCGGCCAACCTGCGCCTGGTGCTGGGCCGCGATCTCGCGCACTACGGCGCCGCGCTGCCCCTGGGCGCCGGTGAGACGGACTTACTGTCGCTGCGCTGAACCGGTCACGGCGCCGGTGCAGGTGCAGCCTCCTTGCGATAGACCCGCACATAATCGACCAGCATCCGGCGCGGGAACATGGTCGTGCTGTCCGGGTAACCGGGCCAGTAGCCGCCGACGGCCAGGTTCAGCAGCACGAAGAACGGGTGCTCGAATACCCAGTCTCCTTTTACCAGGGCCGGCGTGGCAGTGTGATAGTGCACACCGTCGCGGTACCAGCGGATCGCCTGCGGTTCCCACTCGACGGCGAACACGTGGAAGTCGTCGCCATAGTCGGCGCCGTCCAGCGCGATCGGTTTGCTGAACGCGTGCTCGCCCGAATAGCCCGGCCCGTGCAGCGTGCCGTACGCAGTGCGCGGCTCCTTGCCGATGATTTCCATGATGTCGATCTCGCCGCTCTGCGGCCAGCCAACCTTGCCGATGTCCGCGCCCAGCATCCAGAACGCCGGCCAGATACCCTGGCCCTTCGGCACCTTGATGCGCGCTTCAAAACGTCCGTACTGCGTCTCTTTCAGGCCGGCGGTCTTGAGCCGCGCCGACGTATAGTCCTTGCCTTCGTAGCGTTCCTGGCGCGCCTCGATGACCAGGTGGCCGTCCTCCACCCGCACGTTCTCGGGGCGCGCCGTGTAGAACTGCATTTCGTTGTTGCCCCAGCCATGCCCGCCCGTTTCCAGCGTCCAGATCGTGCGATCGAGTGCAGTGCCGTTGAATTCATCGTGCCAGGCCAGCGTCCAGCCGGGCAGGCGCGCCTGCTCTTGCCTGACGTGCTGCATGATGCTCACGAACGTGTCGGTCCAGACCACGTCACGGTGCGCGGCCAGGTAACGCACCAATTCTTCATGCGCCTGTGTCGACACGCTCAGATGGTCGCCCCCGATGCCGTGAAAGGTGAAGGCGACCATGGTGCCGCGCGCGACGGCTTGCTCCACCAGCGCGATCAGTTCTGCGCCGCTGGCGCCCACCGGGCCGACCGACGCAAGCTGGTACGGATCGACCGCCGCCATCGAGGCCGGCACGCCTGGCCCGTTGCCCGCCTTGATCGCGACGAACGCCGGGCGCAGTGCCGGCAGGTAGTCGCCGTCCAGCGCCTGCACGTCGCCGCAGGGCGCGGTGTAGGTGCGCTCGCGCCGGCCGTCGATCGCCTCGAGCATCGTGTTGGCCAGCAGGACCTGGTCGACCATCTGTGCGCGGCTGGTGGTGGCGAGGTCGCGATGCGCGGCGACCCAGGTGCGGTCTTGGCCCTTGCCCGAGCACTGGTGGAACAGGCTGTGGTTGCCCAGTTCATGACCACGGGATGCGGCCGCGCGCCACGCCGGCAGGCGCGCCGCTACCGGCGGACTCGATAGCTGCAGGTAGAAGGTGCCCTTGATGCCATAGCGGTCCAGCGCCGGCAGTGCGTTATCGAGCTGCGAGTCGAGCGCGTCGTCGTAAGCGAGGCTGACCGCGGCGCGCGCGCCGCCCGGCCAGGCAAATGTGGGCGCCGGCGCAGCAGCATGCGCAGTACTGGTGACGGTGACACAGACAGCGGCAAGCAGGGTGCTGCGGGCGATGCCGCGGGGGACGCTGCGCGCGAGGCGGGCCAGAAAATGGTGCATGCATGCTCCAATTTGGAAACGTTACCAAAACGTTAAGGCGACGATAGCCTGTCGAACCGATCCCGTCAATGCGGGACGCGCGCCCATGCCCCGTCATCCGTGAGGGCTGCTTGACGTGCCGGACGCACCAAAGTGTTGCGAAACTACGTCACACCCGTTGATGAGGTAACGGAATATTCCGTTGACAATTTATTTTCATAACTCTAAGATTCAGCTCACTGCATGGAAACGTTTCCATGCGACGGATAAATTACCTTCGATCCCCGCTTGGCGCAATTCGCCAAGGAGCCGAGGACACATGACACAGTGCAGCGCGCACCCGGCGATTTACGCAGCGAGGCCATCGGTACCAACCGATCGGTCTCGCTGTACCACATGGTGGCGTGTCGCCGGGCAAGGAGGCGCCCGGGTTTGAAAGGCAGTACCCGGGGCAGCGGCGACGCATCCGGATGGCGGAGACACCGTGTCTGAGCACGGTCATATTTATAAAAACAGGAGAAGACATGTACTACCCAAAGGCTAAACAGACCTTGATCAGTCTGGCAGTTGCCAGCGCATGCGCGGCGTTCATGCCGGCGTTTGCCCAGGAAGCGGCCAGCATGCCGCCAGCTGAAACCGCCACCAGCGCCCCTAGCCAGGCGGTCGACGCGGCCAGCAACCCTACCGCATCGATCACCGGCCCGGCCCAGAACGGCACGCAGACCGTTGTCGTGACGGGCCTGCGTGCCAGTCTCGAATCGTCGATGAACCTCAAGCGCAATGCGCAGGGCTTCGTGGACGGCATCGTCGCCGAGGACATCGGCAAATTCCCCGACACGAACCTGGCCGAGTCGCTGCAGCGTATTTCGGGCGTGTCGATCGACCGCGAAATCGGCGAAGGCTCGAAGATCACCGTGCGTGGCGTGGGCCCCGACTTCAACCTGGTGCTGCTCAATGGCCGCCAGATGCCGGTGTCTAACCTGGGCGATCGCAATGGCCGCGCGTTCGACTTCGCCAACATCGCCTCCGAAGCCATCTCGCAGCTGCAGGTCTACAAATCGAGCCGCGCCGAGACCCCGACCGGCGGCGTGGGCGCGACCATCAACGTGATCACCGCGCGGCCGCTGTCGCGCCCCGGCATGCAGGCCAGCATCGGCATCAAGGGCGTGCACGACACGTCGGCCACCAATCTGCCGGACGGCCTGCAGCACGGCAACAAGATCACACCGGAAGTCTCGGGTATCTACTCCAACACCTCGGCCGACGGCCGCTTCGGCATCGGCCTGTCGGCCAGCTACCAGGAACGCAACCTGGGCTACAACCGCGCGTCGGTGGCCAATGGCTGGAAGGGCCCGTTCCGCGGCGACCAGGCTACCTACGGCGCGATCCCGCTGCCAGGCCAGCCGGGATCGGAGCTGATCACGAACCGTCCTGGTCCGACCGATCTGTACCAGACCCCGCAGAATCTGAACTACAACCTGAGCGGCGTGCAGCGCGAGCGCACCAATGGCCAGGTCGTGTTCCAGTTCGCACCGAACAAGTCGATCACCAGCACCCTCGACTACACCTATTCGGAAAACAAGATCCACACCCGCCGCAACGACATGTCGGCGTGGTTCAACTTCGGCCCGTCGTCGAGCAGCTGGACCGATGGTCCGATCGCCGGTCCGCTGACCTACACCGAATTCATCCCGGCCGGTAACGCTGACATCGCTATGGGCGTGTCGGACTTCGCCACCCGCAGCGAAAACAAATCGCTGGGCTTCAACACCGTCTGGCGCGTCACGCCCGAGCTGCGCTTTGAACTCGATGCGCACAGCTCGTCGGCAGAATCGACCCCGAACAGCCCGTTTGGTTCGAGCAACGTGATCGGCACCGCCAGCTTCAGCCGCGGCAATACCACCGCCGACTTCTCGCAAGACTTCCCGGTCCTGAGCATCCAGGGTGCCGACTACGCGCGCGCCCCGCAGCAGGTGACCGGCTCGGTGTTCGAAAACGGCTACATGAAGACCGAAGTCGACCAGATCCAGACGCACGGCAGCTGGAAAGTGCTGGAAGCATCCGAGGTCAAGTTCGGCCTGGGCGCGACCAAGGTCGATTACCGCTCGGCGTTTTCGGTGCAGCAGCGCGACACCTGGGGCGGCGCCACGCAGGCTTCTGACTACCCGGCCAGCCTGTTTACGGTCGACAGCCTGGGCAAGTATTTTGATCAGGTCAACGGCAGCAACAATCCGGCCCTGTTCGACCGCTTCCACACCTTCAATTTCAACCAGATCCGCGACATCGTGGCGCAGGCGTCAGGCCTGCCGCAGCTGTACGTGCCGAAGACCACCTACGACACCGACCGCCGCACCGAAGAAAAATCGAAGAGCCTGTACCTGCAGTTCAACACCGAGTGGGACACGCGCTTCCCGATCAATACCTCGCTCGGCGTGCGTTACGAGAAGACGGACGTCAGCTCCACCGCACTGGTGCCGACCCCGATCGCGATCAGCTGGGTCTCGCAGAACGAGCTGCCAGTGGTGTTCGGCCAATCCGGTTTCACCACGCTGAAAGGCAACTACAGCCACGTGCTGCCAAGCTTTGATGCCGACATCGCGCTGCGCGACGACATCAAGGGCCGCTTCAGCTACGGTCACACCATCGGTCGCCCACGCTACGACCAGATCGCCGGCGGCCAGGTGCTCGACACGCTGGCGCGCGTCGAAGGGGGTACCGGCTCGCAGGGCAACCCGGCACTGGAGCCGGTCAAGTCGAAGAACTTTGACATCGCCCTCGAGTGGTACTACGGCCGCCAGAGCTTCATTTCGGTCAACCACTTCCGCAAGCAGCTCGAGAACTACGCCGGCCAGTCGCAGGTCATCGCCCAGCCGTTCGGCGTGCGCACACCGGTCGGCGGCGCCTACTGGAATGCGGCGCTGGGTAGCTGCACGACGGCAGACACCACCTGCATCCGCAACTACATCTTCCGCAACTTCAACGGCCAGCCGGGCGTGGTAGCGGGGGCGAACAACGCGTCGGGCGATGCCACCGGCACCATCACGGCCATCGGCACCGATCCGGTCGCGAACTTCCGCATCACGTCGTACTCGAACCAGAAGAAGGCGAACATCCGCGGCCTGGAATTCAACCTCCAGCACATGTTCGGCAACAGCGGCTTCGGCGTGCAGGCCAACTACACCTACGTCAATTCGGGACTGAAGTACGACAACGGCAGCGTGGGCGAGCAGTTTGCGCTGGTTGGCCTGGGCGACTCGGCCAACCTGGTGGGTATCTTCGAGAACGACAAGTGGAACGTGCGCGCGGCCTACAACTGGCGCGACGAATTCCTGTCGTCGACGTTCGACGGCTCGGGCCCAAACCCGAACTACGTCGAAGCCTACGGCCAGCTTGACCTGAGCGTCGGCTACAACGTCAACAAGAATCTGTCGGTGTCGTTCGAGGGCATCAACCTGACCGACGAGATCCAGCGCACGCACGGCCGCACCAAGCAGCAGGTGCTGTTCGTGACGCAATCGGGTCCGCGTTACATGCTCGCGGCGCGCTACAAATTCTGATCGCGCAGCATCTGGCCGGCGCCGGTTTTCGGGAGTAGACTTCCCGCACACCGGCCCTGCAACCGCAGCGGCGGGTCGGCATCAGCCGGCCCGCCGCTGTCGTTTCATCGCGTGATTCCAACAACGACAACGAGACATCCATGCCCAATATCGCCCTGCTGAACAATATCGAACACAAAGATCTGCGCATCCTCGCCGGCCACCGCCCCGGCCTGGGCAGCGAAGTCGCGTGGGTGCCGACCTTCGCCGACGAATTCCGCTCGCTGCAGGGGATCTATCCGATCATCTTCCGCCAGCTCGAAGACGGCGCGAACTTTGAAGCGATCGCGCTGCTGGGCTTTACCGAAGACGAAAACCTGTTCCTGCAAGACGGCCGCTGGGATGCGCCGCTCGTGCCATGGATGCACGAGCGTCAGCCGTTCTACATCGGCCGCAATGGCAACGAGCTGATGATCCAGGTCGACCTCGACCACCCGCGCGTGAGCACGACCGAGGGCGAGCCGGTGTTCATGCCGCATGGCGGGAATACCGAGTATCTGGAAAAGGTCAGCACCATGCTGTCGAATATCCACAATGGCGTGCAGGCCAATATCGGTTTTCTCGAAGCACTCAAGCGCCATGACCTGCTCGATGCGTTCGTGCTCGACATGGAATTCGACAATGGCGCGCAACACCGCCTGGGCGGCTTCTTCACGATCCACGAAGAACGCCTGGGCGCGCTCGATGGCGCCGTCATCGCCGAACTGCATGCAGCAGGTTACCTGGCGCCGATCTACTTCGCACTGGCCTCGCTGTCGAACTTCCGCAATCTGATCGACCGCAAGAACAACCGCGATGCCGCCGGCCGCTAACGCCATCCGCGAGCTCGCCGGTGTAACGCCGGCCGATCTCGATGCAACGATCCCGGCGTCGACCGAGCCGCTGCTGCTGCGCGGCCTGGTGGCCCACTGGCCGGTGGTCGCGGCAGGGCGCCAGTCGCCGCAGGCAGCGCTCGACTATCTGCGCCGCTGGTGCGGCGACGCCACCGTCAATGCGATGCTCGGCCCGCCCGACATCGACGGCCGCTTCTTCTACAACGCCGCGCTCGACGGCTTCAATTTCCAGTCGCTGCGGGTGCGGCTCGATGCCGTGCTGGATGAACTGGCAAAGCACCTGGCCACGCCGGCGCCGCCCGCCATCTACGTTGGCTCGACCACGATCGACGGTGCGCTGCCGGGATTCAGACGCGAGAACGATGTCGACCTTGGTCCGCGCGACCCGCTGGCGTCGATCTGGATCGGCAACCGCACACGCATCTCCGCCCACTACGACTTGCCGGACAACCTGGCCTGCATCGCGGCCGGGCGGCGCCGCTTCACGCTGTTCCCGCCGGGGCAGCAGCACAATCTGTACATCGGCCCGATCGACCTGACGCCCGCCGGCCAGCCCATCAGCCTGGTCGATTTCGCACAGCCCGACCTTGCGCGCTTCCCGCGCTTTGCCGACGCGCTGACGCATGCGCAGACGGCGGAACTTGGCCCCGGCGACGCGCTCTTCATCCCCAGCATGTGGTGGCACCATGTCGAGGCCCTGGACGACGTCAATGTGCTGGTCAACTACTGGTGGCGCCAGTCGCCGGACTGGATGGACACGCCCAACAACGCGCTGATGCACGCCCTGATGACGGTGCGCGACCTGCCGCCAGCGCAGCGCGCGGCGTGGGCCGAGCTGTTCCGGCACTATGTGTTCGAGGCCGATGACGACACGGCAGCGCATATCCCGCCAGGCGCACGCGGCCTGCTCGACCCGATGGACGACAACGCGTCTCGCATGGTGCGCGCGCAGCTCCTCAAGCGCCTGAACCGGTAACGTCCACCAAAAAGCGGGGGGCAGGACTGACATTTGGACACGGTCTCGACCGCCGGTAGGGTGGACGGCTCGCCCGTCCACGCGTCCAACGATCCGCGCCGGGACGCAAGGGTGAGTTTGAACGCGCGGACGGCGTAGCCGTCCACCCTACGGTAGGGTCCACCGCACCCAAAAAAGCATCCACTGCACCCAAAAAAATGCCCGCATCATGTGCGGGCATTTTTCATCATGACGGCGACGTTTAGTCAGTCACCACCTTCTGCTTGTGCAGATCGGCGTATTTGATGCCGTAGTACAGGATGAACAGGTAGCATGCTGCTGGCACCAGGAACGAGATCTGCAGACCGATGGTGTCGGCCAGGATGCCCTGGATGAAAGGCACGATTGCGCCACCGACGATGGCCATGCACAGGATGCCGGAACCCTGGCCCGTGAACTTGCCCAGGCCGTGCAGCGCCATGCTGAAGATGGTTGGGAACATGATCGAGTTGCACAGGCCGACTGCGATGATCGCCCACATTGCCAGGCTGCCATCGGTGAAGATTGCGGTGAGTACCAGTGCCATCGAACCGAGCGCGGTAACAGCCAGCGACTTGCCCGGGCTGACGTAGCGCATCACGCCAAAGCCGATGAAGCGGCCCACCAGCGCGCCGCCCCAGTACAGGCTGACATAGCTGGCCGCGTCGGCATGCGACAGCCCTGCAATGTGCGGCTCGCCGATGAAGTTGATCAGGAAGCTGCCGATACTGACTTCAGCGCCCACGTACAGGAAGATGCCCAGCGCGCCGAGCACCAGGTGGCGGTACGCCATCGCGCCGCCCTTGCCATCAGCCGAGGCAGTGGTGGTGTCCTGAAACGCGATCTTCGGCAGGCGCGCCAGCGCGAACAGCACGGCCAGCAGCACAAGCGCCGCGGCCAGGCCCAGGTACGGGCCCTGCACGGCAGCCGCTTCGGCCGCGCGGTGCGCAACCTGCTCGGCTTCTGGCAGCAGTGCCAGCTGGTCGGCGGAGAGGACCACCGTCGACAGGATCAGGAAGCCGCCCAGCGCTGGCGCCACCGTGGTGCCGAGCGCATTGAAGGCCTGCGTGAGCGTCAGGCGGCTGGCGGCGGTGCGCGCAGGGCCAAGGACGGTGACGTACGGATTGGCCGCGACCTGCAGGATCGTGATCCCGCTGGCCAGCACGAACAGCGCGAACAGGAACAGGCCATAGCCGCCGTTCGAGGCCGGATAGAACAGCGCGCAGCCGGTGGCGGCGACCAGCAGGCCGGCGACGGCGCCGTTCTGGTAACCCAGGCGGCGAATCAGCGCGCCGGCTGGCAGCGAGACGACGACGTAGGCGCCGAAGAAGCACAGCTGCACCAGCATCGCCTGCATATAGGTGAGGGTGTAGATCGATTTCAGGTGCGGGATCAGCACGTCGTTGAGTGACGTGATCAGGCCCCACATGAAGAACAGGATGGTGACGATGAACAGCGCCCCGGTATGCGTATTGCGTTCGCCGTCCGTTGATGCACTGGCCACGGTCGGGGTCTGGATGGGATTCTGCATGGTCTCTCCGTTATTGGTGCAGACTAAAAATTTGATCCGACAGCATAGCCGAAACCCCGCGCAAGGCGGGATACTGTTCAGTAATCAAGTAGGTCGGTATGCGCGCCAGATAGTCGCCCAGGCGGCCCTTGTCTTCGAAGCGCGCGCGAAACGCCGACTGCTCGAACAGCACGCCCAGGCGCGGCACGATGCCACCGCCGATATACATGCCGCCGGTCGCACCAAGTGTGAGCGCGACGTTGCCGGCCACGCTGCCCAGGATGGCGCAGAATACCCGCACCGAGCCCTGGCACTCGAGACACGAACCGTCGAGGGCCGCCGTGGTGATATCGGCCGCCTTCATGCGCCGGCTGGTGCGGGCCCAGTGGATCAGCTCCAGCCCCATGCCCGACAGCAGGCGCTCGGCCGACACGTGGCCGTACTCGCTCCATAGCGCCTCGAGGATCGCCACCTCGTCGCGGTTGACGGGGGCGAAGCTCACGTGCCCCCCTTCGCCCGACAGCGCAATCCAGCGCCCGCCGGCCGGGACCACGCCCGAGACACCGAGGCCCGTACCGGGGCCAATCAGGCCGATGGTCCGGTTAGGCAGTTCGATGCCGCCGCCGATGCGCTGGCGCCCGCCGGGCGGAAGGTGCGGCAGCGCCATCGCCAGCGCCACGAAGTCGTTGACCATCAACAGCGTGGTCAAGCCCAGTTCCTGCCGCAACGCTTCGATCGAAAAGGCCCAGTGGTGGTTGGTCATCCGGATCTCGTCGCCTTCGACCGGATTGGCAATCGCCAGCGCCGCATGGCGCACGCTGTCGACCGCCATCCCGCGCGCGCGCGCGCCTTCGAGGTAGGCGCGGATCGCGTCGCCCAGCGTCGGGTAGCTGGTGCCGGCCAGCACCTCGACGTCGTCGAAGCCGCCAGCCGGATCGGACTGCAGCGCGAAGCGCGCATTGGTGCCGCCGATGTCGGCCAGCAGCCGCAGTCCTTGCGTCGCTGCTGCCGTCATTTCAGGTCCTCGCAGCGCACGGCGTCAGCCTCTTTGGCAGCGCCGCCGGCGATCTCGATGTTCGCGAAAGCAGCGGTGAACGGGCCGTCGCTGGTGACGCTGAACGGCGTGTCCACCTTGGCCAGGTCCAGCCCCTTGGCCTGGAAGCAGCTCAGCGGGATCGAGACCGTGTGCTTGCCGCCGTCGGCCAGGCGCTTGAACAGGCTCGTGGCATCCAGCGCCGTGTCGTTCGCGCCCTGGCGCATCGCGAGCATGACCTTGCCGGTGGGCGCCTTGGCGACCATGGTATCGAAGCGCAGCGCGCCATCCTTTGCCGCTGCCGCCGGCACGACCATGGCGCGAGCACCGCGTGCTTCGAGCGTGGCCGGCCCGGTCCAGGCACCCATCTTGGCATCCTGTTGGGTATTGACCTGCGCGGTCGTCACGACGATGCCCGGCAGCGTGAAGCTGGCATTCAGGTCGGCGCCCAGCACCGTGGTTTGCCCACCGCTGCGGATCGCCAGCGGGAAGCTGGTGCGGTCGGCCTGGCTGAACACGGGGAAGGTATTGCCGGCGCTGCAGCCGCCTTGCGGAATCGTTTCATCGAGCTTGCCCAGTTTCGAGCGCGTGCCCGCCTTCAGGCCGTAGCCGTAGGCGAACAGCGGTGCGTACTCCTTGTCGCCGACGTTGAGCTTGACCTGGCAGGCCGACTTTGGCCACGAGAACGGCAGCGTGCCGCGGAAGTCGTAACGCTTGCCACCTGCGATCAACAGGTCCGACACGCCCTTGCCTTCGGAGCCCGGCAGCCAGGCCGAGATGAAGGTGTCGGACAGATTGAGCAGGTCATTGCCGTACACCGGCCGTCCGGTGACCATCACGGTAATCACCGGTTTGCCCTTGCCGGCCACCGCCTGCAGCACGGCCAGGTCTTCCGGATAGCGGCTGCTGTGGCGCAGCGTGCCGGATGGGTGGATGTCGCCATCGCCTTCCGCATACGGGCGCTCGCCGATGACGGCAATCACCGTGTCGAACTGCGTCACGTCGACGTCTTTCGCGTCGACGCTGAAGCGGACGTTGTCGCTGCCTGCCGCGTCGCGAATGCCCGTCAGGATCGTGTCCGCGTTCTTGAAGTCGGCATTCGTGGTGGCGGTGCCCTGCCACGTGATCGACCAGCCGCCGCTCTGGTTCGACAGCTCGTCGGCGCTCTTGCCCACGACGAGGATTTTCTGGCCACGCTTCAGGGGCAGGGCCGGGCCTTCGTTCTTGAGCAGCACGAGCGACTCGCGCACGGCCTGGCGCGCCAGCGCGCGTGCCTGCATCGCATCATCCTTGCCGGCATACGCGTTCTGGCTCGGGCTCTTGTCGAACAGGCCGGCGCGCAGCTTGACGCGGATGATGCGGGTCACCGCATCGTCAATGCGCGCCATCGGGATCTCGCCCGACTCGACCTGCTTGATCGTGTTGGCGATGAAGGCCTTCCAGTCGTCCGGCACCATGAACATGTCGTTGCCGGCGTTGACCGCCTGGGCGCAGCTGTCGTTGCGGCAGCCTTTCACTTCGCCGATGCCGTTCCAGTCAGTGACGACAAAGCCATCGAAGCCCATCTTGTTCTTGAGGATGTCGGTGATCGCCACCTTGCTGCCATGGAGCTTGCCATGTTCGACGCCGGTCGCCGTGTCGGTCCAGCTGTTGAACGAGGTCATGACCGTCTGGGCGCCAGCGCTCAGGGCCGGCGCATAACCAGCGCCATGGATGTTGATCAGGTCAAGGGCGCTGGCCTCGGTCACGCCACGGTCCTTGCCGTTCTTGGTGCCACCATCGCCGATGAAGTGCTTGGCGGTGGCAATGGTGTTGGCGTCGTCCTTGAACGCGCCCTGCATGCCTTTGACGTATTCGCCCGCGTAGCTGCGCACGACTTCCGGATGCTCGGCATAGCTTTCATAGGTGCGGCCCCAGCGATCGTCGCGCACGACGGCCAGCGTCGGGCCGAATACCCAGGCGATGCCGGTCGCGCGCACGGCCTTTGCAGTGGCCGCGCCGATCTCGCGCATCAGCTTCGGATTGCGCGCCGCGCCCAGCCCGATATTGTGCGGGAACAGCGTGGCGCCCGGCACGTTGTTGTGGCCATGGACCGCGTCGGTCCCCCACACGACCGGGACCTTGATCGCCATGTCGGTCTTCATCGACGCGTCGTGGTACGCCTGCGCCAGCGCCAGCCATTCCTTCGCGCTGGCTGCCTTGTTCCCGTTCGGCCAGCTGCCGCCGCCATTGAGCACCGAGCCCAGATAGTATTTGGTCACGTCGGCCGGCGTCGCAGTCTTGATCTCGGGCTGCGTCATCTGGCCGACTTTCTGGGCCAGCGTCATCTTGCTGACGATCTCCTGGACACGCTTCTCGAGCGCGGCGTCTTTCTTGATCGCGCTGGTCACGCGCGGCCAGTCGGCCAGTTTGGTGTCGACCGGGGCGGCATGCGCGAAGGCGGGCAGGGCAAGGGCGATCGCAAGGGCGAGCAGGGAAGGGCGAAGCGTGGCTGTCATGGTTTGTCTCGTTCGTTGTCGTTATATGGATTCATGCATAGGGATTCATGCCTTGCGCAGGAAGGCGCCGTACCATTTGCCGCTGCTCTTGAGGCGGCGTTGCTGCGTAGCGTAATCGATGTGCACGAGGCCAAAGCGCTTCAGATAGCCTTCGGCCCACTCGAAGTTGTCGAGCAGGCTCCAGGCGAAGTAGCCCTTGACTGGCGCGCCACCGTCGATCGCGGCCTTGAGCGAAGCCAGGTGGCGCATCAAGTAATGGCGGCGCTGCACATCGTCGATCTCGCCGTCGGCGCCCACCACGTCGTCAAAGGCCGAACCGTTTTCGGTCACGTACATCGGGCCTGGATGGTAGTCGTTCTCGATGCGCAGCAAGAGTTCGGCCAGGCCCTCGGGCACCACCGGCCAGCCCATTGCGGTGATCTCGCCTTCGGTGGTCGGTAGCACCTTCGCGTCCAGCGGCGCGTGGCCGGCGGCATGCGCGACGGTTTCGGGGAAGTAGTAATTCACGCCCATGAAATCGGTCTTGACCGCGATGGCTTCCATGTCGCCCGGTGCGATATCGGGCACCGCGGCGCCGATCTGTGCGAACGTGGATTCAGGATAGCCACGGCCGAACAGCGGATCGAGGAACCAGCGGTAGCGCAGGCCGTCGTGGCGTTCTTTTGCCGCGATGTCCAGGGCGCTGCTGCTTGCCGCGCGCAGCGGATGCAGGCTGACGGCCATGCCGACCTGCGCGTCCGGCACGTTCGCGCGGATCAGCGGCACCGCCTTGCCGTGCGAGACGAGCACATTGTGCGCGACCTGCAGCGCCGCCTTCAGGTCGGTCTTGCCGGGCGCATGCCAGCCTTCGAAGTTGCCGATGATCGCCGTGCACCATGGCTCGTTGTGGGTGATCCAGTGCTTGACGCGGTCGCCCAGCGTGCGCGTCATGGCGTCGGTGTACTCGAGGAAGGCATCGATCGTCGCGCGCTGTTCCCAGCCGCCCGCATCCTGCAGCGTTTGCGGCAAGTCCCAGTGGTACAGCGTGGCCCATGGCTGCAAGCCGCGCTCGAGCATGCCGTCGACCAGGCGCGAATAGAAATCCAGGCCCTTCTGGTTTGGCGCGCCGCCGGCTTCGCTATAGACGCGCGGCCAGGCGATCGAGAAGCGGTAGGCATTCAGGCCCATCCCGCGCGCGATGTCGAAGTCTTCCGGCCAGCGGTGGTAATGGTCGCAGGCGACCAGGCCGTTGGAGCCGTCGCGGATGGTGCCGGGCGTGGCGGCGAAGCGGTCCCAGATCGATTCGACGCGGCCGTCGTCGCGGCCGGCGCCTTCGATCTGATAGGACGATGTGGCGCAGCCCCACAAAAAGTCGCGGGCAAAATCGCTGCGCTGCGGCGCTTGTGGCTCGGGGCGGTTGGCAGTGGTCATGTGTCTCGTTTTATCTGGTCAATAAGGTCTGAATGAAATTTTCGGGAAAACATCCAAGTCGTTTGGAAAGCTTTCCAGTTTGTGTCCAAAAAAATGGCCGCGCGCGGCCCGTGCTGGCTGGGCCAGCGACGTCATGTTTTCTTGCCCTCGTGTTTGGCTTTGGGCTTGGCCTTGCCGCCGCCAACCTTGGCCAGCGACGCGCGCATCGTCACGCTGACGGGGAACGTGCGCGTCACCGGGCGTCCAAGGTCATAGCAGCGATTGAGCAGGGCGTTGATGCCGCCCAGCGTCATCTCGCGCCACGGCATGTGCACCGACGTCAGGCGCGGCGCCGCGAATTCGGCGCTGGGCGTGTCGTCGTAACCGATCACCGACAGGTCGCGCGGCACGCTGATGCCGGCTTCCTGGAAGTACGACAGCGCGCCGACTGCCATCTCGTCGTTGGCGCAGAACAGCGCCGTGCACGGCGTCTTCGATTCGACCAGCGCCTTGGCCGCCAGCCAGCCGCCCTGCGGCGAAAAGTCGCTTTCGGCGATCCAGACCTTGTCGGTATCGAGGCCTTCGGCCAGCAGCTCGTGCATGAAGCCATCGACACGCGCCACGTTGTCGACCAGCGCATTCGGCCCGGCGATGACGGCGATGTCGCGGTGGCCATGGTCGAGCAGCGCGCGCGCCGCGAGGCGCCCGCCCAGCGCATGGTCGACCGTGAAGCACTGGCCCGGCAGGTCGGCGAAATCGTGGTTGAGCGAGACGATCGTGCGGCGCTTGGCGCCCAGCGCGGCGATGTCGTCGTCGGTCAGTGCGCTGGTCATCACGATCAGCCCATCGCAGCCGCGCTCGATGAGAAACTCGATGCCTTCAATGGCCTGGTTGCGCACGTCGCCCAGGCCCACGCCAAAGGCCACCACCATGTGCAGGCCGGCGGCGCGCAGTTCGGTATCGATGATCTGCAGGATCGGCGTGTAGAAGGTGCCCGACAACACCGGGATATAGACGCCGACCATCCGGCTGGTACCCGACAACAGGGCGCGCGCCGCGTGTGACGGGCGAAAACCCAGCTCGTCGATCGCTTTGCGCACGCGCTCGAGCGTGGCAGGCGAGACCGAGCCTTTGCCGCTGACCACGCGCGAGGCGGTGCCGAGACCGACGCCGGCCAGCCGCGCTACGTCCTTGATTGTCGCCACGTGCGATTCCTGTTCGATGAGTGGATCAAAAGAGCCGCCAAGCATACTGTATTCATCTGACTATGGCATCCCTGTTTACAGCCGATTGCAGGCGATTGCCGGTGGACCCGTCGAACAATGACACCCTGTCCGCATCGATCGCACAACGCACCGACTGGCCGGCTGCCAGCGGCCGCGCATCGTGCACGATGGCGGACAACGCCTGGCCGGCGCAGTCCAGCCACACCACCTGGTGATTACCCATCGGCTCAACCAGCGTGACGTTGGCCTGCAGGGGGCCATGCTCGTCGATCCGGATATGTTCGGGACGCGCGGCCAACGTCACGGTGCCCGCGGCGGCGGGGCGCGCCAACTGCAGCGTGACGCCGCCAGCGCAAAAGCCCCCGGTCGCGTCGATGCTGCCGTCAATAAAATTCATCGACGGCGAGCCGAGAAAGCCCGCCACAAAGCGGTTTGCCGGCGTGTCGTACACCTCGGCCGGCGTACCGATCTGCTGGATGCGACCGCCCTGCATCACGACGATGCGGGTGGCCAGCGTCATCGCCTCGGCCTGGTCGTGCGTCACGTAGATCATCGTCGAACCCAGGCGCTGGTGCAGCAGCTTGAGTTCGCGCCGCAGTTCGGCGCGCAGCTTGGCGTCCAGGTTCGACAGCGGCTCGTCGAACAGGTACACGCCCGCTTCGCGCACCAGCGCGCGCCCGATAGCGACGCGCTGGCGCTGGCCGCCCGAGAGCTGCGCCGGCTTGCGATCAAGCAGGGTATCCAGTTGCAGCATCTCGGCCGTGCGGCGCACGCGGCACGTCACTTCCGCCTTCGGCGTGCCGGCAATGCGCAGGCCGAACGACATGTTCTTCTCGACCGTCATCGTCGGATACAGCGCGTACGACTGGAACACCATGCCGATTCCGCGCTCGCTCGGATCGGCGTGGCTCATGTCGCGCCCGCCGATTTCGATGGTGCCGCCCGAGATGTCGATCAGGCCGGCGATGCTGTGCAACAGCGTGGATTTACCGCAGCCCGACGGGCCGAGCAGCACGAGGAACTCGCCCGGTGCGATCTCCAGATCGAGGTCGCGGATGATCTCGTTGCTGCCGCGGGTGATGCACAGTTTGCGCAGATGGACATTCGACATGAGGGTCAGCCTTTCACGGCGCCGGCGGCGATACCGCGCACGAACCAGCGTCCGGAGATGAAGTAGATCACCAGCGGCACGGCGGCCGTCAGGATGGTTGCGGCCATGTTCACGTTGTACATGCGGGTGCCGGTGGTGGTGTTGATCACGTTATTGAGCTGCACCGTCATTGGCAGGTTATCGCGCCCGGCAAACACCAGGCCCAGGATGTAATCGTTCCAGACGCCCGTGACCTGCATGATCGCGGCCACCACGATGATCGGCAGCGACATCGGCAGCATCACCTGCAGGAAGATCCGCCAGAAGCCGGCGCCATCGATGCGCGCGGCCTGAAACAACTCGTGCGGTACCGATGCATAGTAATTCCGGAACAGCAGCGTCATGAGCGGCATGCCGAAGATGACGTGTACCACGACGATCGCCGGCAGCGAGCCGAAGACGCCGGCATGCGCCATCATCCATACCAGCGGATAAATCATCACCTGCACGGGGATGAAGGCGCCGGCCAGCAGCACGCCGAACAGCAGGTTCGCGCCACGCGGGCGCCAGAACGACAGCGCATAGCCATTGATCGCGCCAAGCAGGATCGGGATCACGGTACTGGGCACGGCGATCGCCACCGAATTCCAGAAGCCCTGGCTGACCGCGCCCCAGGCCGCGCGCCACGGGTCGAGCGTGGCCACGCCCGGCAGGGCGAACACATTGCCCATCCTGATTTCGGCCATCGGCTTGAACGACGTGATGACCATGACGTACAGCGGCAGCAAAAAGAACAAAGCAGCGCTCAGCAAAAAGGCGTAGATGCCGATGCGGGCAGGCGAGAGGCGCGCTGTCATGCGTGCCCGCCGTTCAGGCGCGCGCGGCGGCTGCGCGCATACGCATATGGCGCGAGCAGTGCCAGCACTGGCACCAGCAGCGTCACGGCGCCGGCCGATGCCAGGCCGATGTTCGAGCGCAGGAACAGATGGTCCATGATGAACTTGGCCGGCACTTCGCTGGCGATGCCGGGGCCGCCCTGCGTCATCGCGACGACGGCGTCGAACAGCTTGACGACGGCGGTCGAAAGCAGCAGGAACACGGTCGCCACCGTGGGGCCGAGCATCGGCAGCACGATCTGCAGATACACGCGCCAGGCCGGAATGCCATCCAGGCGCGCGGCGTTGTAAATCTCTGGATCGATGCCGCGCAGGCCGGCCAGCATCAGCGCCATGACCAGGCCCGAGCCCTGCCACACGGTGGCGATGACGACGGTGTAGATCACCAGATCCTGGTGCACGATCCAGTCGAACGAAAAACTGGGAAAGCCCAGCTGGCGTACAGCGCCTTCGATACCACTGCCGGGCGCCAGCAGCCATTGCCACACCAGACCGGTGGCGATGAACGACATCGCATACGGATACAGGAACACGGTGCGCAGCAGGCCTTCGCCTTTCACGTTCTGGTCGATGAACACGGCCAGCAAAAAGCCGATGACCATGCAGGCGACGATGAACACCGCGCCGTAGACGGCCAGGTTATGCAGCGAGAGCAGCCAGCGCTCGTTGTCGAACAGGCGCACGTACTGCGCCACGCCGATGAATTTATCTGACGGGAAGGTGCGCGAGGCGGTGAACGACGTGCGCAGGGTCCACAGCGCGCCGCCGACGTAGGCCAGCAGCACTGTGAGCGCCATGGGCAGCAGGGCGATGTGGGGACTGAGGTGCCTGAAGAGTCGGGATGCGTGCATGGTCTCAGTACTTCAAGGCGCGGGCAATGCTGCGCTGGACCTTCTCGACCCGCGTGTCCATATTCCAGTACGCGGTCAGGATGTCCTGCATTGCCCCGTTCTGGTCGGGCGTCAGATAGACCTCGGTCACGCCGACCTGGCGCGAGCGGTCCTTGATGATGGCCACGCCCTTTTGCGCGCACACGTCGAGCTCATTGGACTGGGCATCCAGGCGCACGGGGATCGAGCCTTTCAGCTTGCTGAAGGCGATCTGCAATGCGGGCTGCGACACGACTTGCGCCAGCAGTTGCTGGGCCTTGATGGCGTCCGGCTTGTCGGTGCGCGGGAAAACAAAGACGTCGCCCTGCATCAGGTACGGCGTGTCGGGCTTGAGGCCGGCGATGCAGCCGTAGTGCTGGCCGGGCAACTGGCCGGCGTTGGTGAATTCGCCCTTGGCCCAGTCGCCCATTACCTGAAAGCCCGCACGGCCACTGATGACCAGCGCGGTGGCGTCGTTCCAGTTACGCCCCGGCGCGCCGGGATCGACATACGACTTCATGCGCTTGAAGGCCAGCAGCACGTCGCGAAAGGCGGGCGAGAGGATCGTGGCCTGGTCGCGGTCGCGGATCACTTTCAGGTACAGTTCGCGCCCGCCGATATTGGCGAGTAAAGCCGAAAACAGCACGGTCTCCTGCCACGACTGGCCGCCGTGGGCCAGCGGAATGAGACCTGCGGCCTTGAGCTTGTCGAGCGCGGCGAAGAGTTCCGGCATGCTCGCCGGTTCGCGCGTGATGCCGGCCTTCCTGAAGGCGGCTTTCGAGTACCAGATCCACGTCTGCATGTGGATATTGAGCGGCACTGCGTAGTAGTGGCCGTCGTGCTTGATGACGTCGATCAGGGGCTCGGGCAGGATGCGGTCCCAGTCCTGGGCCTTGGCGACGGCATCGACATTGTTGAGCATATTCTGCTCGATGACGTCGGTGAACTGCCTGGAGGTGTTGAACTGCGCAGCGGTCGGCGGGTTGCCGCCGATGATGCGGTTGATGGTGACGGCGCGCGACTGGTCGCCGCCCGCGATGGCGCTGTCGACCCACACGCCGCCGGCATTGCGAAACGCCTGAGCGACCTGCTTGACGGCGTTCGATTCGCCGCCGGAGGTCCACCAGTGGATGACTTCTGCTTTCGGTGCGGCCGCACTGGCTGGCGGGCTACCGAGCACGATACTCAGCGCCCCTGCAGCGGCGCACAACCATGCGCAGGCTGCTGCCAGGTTGCGGGATTTGACCATCTTGTCTCCATTCAGTGCCATGTTTTTTTGGCACGTTGGAAACGTTACCATTGGCTTTGCCCGACTATAGCATCGGGTCAATTGACGGTCAAACTAAACTTACGGATTGTAATTGTTGAACGGACGTTCGACCATGGGCAAGGTACGCAAGTCCGAATTCAGGCAGCACGCGAAGCGGAAAAACGGACATGATTTTCGTCATCGTGTAGAGTAATAGTCAATCTTTCAAGCAGGTGAAAATCGGGTTGTCACGCTTGCAGATGGCGCGAAGCTTCGGAGGCATGTTGAGAAATTCGAAAACATTTCCACGTGAACGATACCGCGGGACCCATGTTGATCGAGCAGGCCTGTTTGTCTGCCATATCGGTGCAACATCCACCGCGCTGACCATTGCGCATGGCAGCAAGCGATGAGTCGCCCGGTCATTTTACTGGTCGACGATGAGCCCGCTAATCTGGCGATGATGCGCAAGGTGCTCAGCGACGACTACACCCTGGTGTTTGCCCGCAACGGCGCCGAAACGATGGCCGCGCTCCACAAGCATCGGCCGGCCATGGTGTTGCTGGACATCGGCCTGCCAGACATCAATGGCTATGACCTCTGCCTCAAAATCAAGCAGAGCGATACCACCGGGACCATCCAGGTCATTTTCGTGACGGCGTACGCCGATCCCGTGAACGAAGCCGCCGGTTTTTTCGCTGGCGGCGTCGACTACATCACCAAACCCGTGTCGCCGCCGATCGTGCGTGCGCGCGTCGCCAGCCATTTGTCCCAGGTACGGGCGGAATTATTGGCCAGGAGTTACCGGGAGGCGATCTCGATGCTGGGCCAGGCGGGGCATTTCAACGATACCGATACCGGTGCGCATATCTGGCGCATGGCTGCCTATGCAAAAGCGCTTGCCAAAGGAGCAGGGTGGAGCGCCGAAGACAGCGATCAGCTCGAACTGGCAGCCCCGATGCATGACACCGGCAAGATAGGCATTCCCCAGGCAATCCTGCGCAAACCCGGTCCACTGGATGATGCCGAGTGGGCCATCATGAGAACCCATCCGCAGATCGGTTACGACATTCTGAGCAAAAGCGCAGCACAGGTGTTTCAGCTCGCAGCCGAAGTGGCGTTGCATCACCACGAGAAATGGGATGGTAGCGGCTATCCGGCCGGCCTGGCTGGCGAAGCCATTCCCCAATCGGCGCGCCTGGTGGCGCTCGCCGACGTGTTCGACGCCCTGAGCATGCAGCGCCCATACAAGGAAGCGTGGCCTGTCGAAAAAATCGTGGCCTATGTGGATGTCCGTTCAGGGGCCGATTTCGATCCTGCTCTGGTGGCCGTGTTTCACAGGACGCTGCCGGAGCTGCTCGACATTCAGCAGACATGGGATGCGCGGGATAGCGACCTGGAGCATGCGTCCGGGACAGTGCAGAAAAAAAGCCTGACCTGAAAGGACGGGCTTTTTTGAAAGCCGGTACCAGCTGCCGGTTTCGAACTGGCTATCTGATGATTACGAATCACCCCACATGGTGATGGGCGTCATCGTGCCCGGCTAACCAAGGGAAAGTTGGGCGACCTTCTCCTTCTTCATTGACTTTTCGGCAGCTTTCGGGTTGACCACGACCTCCACTTCGGTCAGGGGAATCGCGATGAGTTGCACAGACGCAAATTGCACCCTGAACGATGCTTCGACAATGCGATATTGACGTCGACGTTACTGCTGTTCCAAGCTCGCGCCCAGGCGCCAACCTCAGCAAACAAATATGGGCATCACCATGGCGATTGTATTTTCCAGTCAACTGGTCGTTCCTGCATCCATCGTGGCGCTACTGAGCGCCGTCTACCTGGTTCGCCACGCGGAGCGCATGGTCCGCGCCCGCTATCAGGCGACGCTTGGATCAACTGCCTTCGGCATGGTGGCGACTGCATGCCTGATTCTGCCAACGCTCTGGTATGCAGTATTCTACGAACGCTGCAACGGGCCAAGACGCGAAGTGATCCATATGCTTTGTAAGGGAGGTCTCAGCGTCTCAGCGGTCATTTTTGCACTCGTCAACTTTTCAACAATGCGCCGTACCGACGCTGCTCTCTGCACAGTTGCACAGGTACTTCTGGCTGTGGCCGTTCTTGGGGTGGGATCGGTACCGCCTTTGCTGTGGGATGTGTACCAGGACGCTCGCCACTGGCGCTGGGATCCGTGCCCTTCAAGACGGCCATGACGTGCGCGCCAATCGACGGATCGTCCGTAAAGAATAAAGCCGTCTGTTAAAGGGGACGCGCCGCAAGGCATAGGCGAGCAGAACTAACTCCGCCCGCCGCTTGTTTTGCTGCGAGTCTGGCATATGAAGTTCGAGGCGTGGATACTCAAGCAGGCTGGGATCGTCTTGGCACCGGCACCGGCACCGGCACCGGGGCTAGCAGCTTTACCTGTCGTCGCTTCCTAAAAGCCCTGAGTGCATAAGCTGCAGAGCTAGCCGACGGTTGCTGGCAGACTGCCAATCAGCTTGCATCCACATTCGGTCGTACACCCCTCTACGGCGACCGGGACTCCGCTAACGGTGAACGAATTGTCGGCGGTAGTAATTTTGTTTATCCCGTGCGGTTTTCCCCCAGGGTAGAACAGCGGGCAATTGACCTGATCTCCAAGCCGGGCAATCGCACGCCCGTGGATGTCATGATTTGGTGAGCCGCTGATGACGGTGCCGCCATGGTCGGTTTTGTCGCCAACCGTGATTATTTTTAGCGGCATTTTTTTCTTTCCGAGAGTTGGTTAGGTTAGTAGCTCGGTGGGCCTTCTGGATCCGGCTCGATTGCAGCCTGAATACCCTTCCATGTAGGTAGTTCCGCAGGAGGCAGTGGTAACACCTGGTCGAGGCGAGTTAGTTTTAGGTCGGGGTTAAGATCCAACGCATCCGAGATCTGGTCGTAGCGGCTTTTGCGTTCCGTATCAGGCATTATTCCAATCTCTCTGAGCGCAACTTGGTCTTGCTTGTCGCGCAAACTCCATTCTTTGGTGTCGAAAATAAACATCAATGCTGCTGCAGATTCTTTGCTATCGAATCGTGTCCCCGCTTGGTAATACTCCAATGCCGCGGTGAAATTCTTGAATAGCTTGGCAGTCACTCCAAGATCGTAGGCTGCAGGGCCATGGCCCTGTTTATAGGCGCACATGACCATAGCTTCCTCGGCATCGCGGCGATCGGCCTTCAGATAAGCTCCTGCCAAGGCCATCTACGCTTCCGGACTGCCGAGCTGCGCCGCCTTCAGATAATAAGCCCATGCGATCTATTCATCTTGCGCAGCGCCGCCGTAGCCGTGCTCATGTGCAACACCGAGATCGTAGTAGCCCCATGCCTGACCGGTTGCAGCGGCCGAGCGCAGGATTTCTACCAATTTATCCGCGTCCGGGTCGAGCACGTTGTTCGTGTCGAGGGGGCCAAGGCCGGTCCGGTAGAAGTAGGCCATCAATGCGCGCGCGCCCCAGTCGCCCTGGTTCGCGGCGGCCTGTACGTCGTGCAGGATGCTAAGGGCTTCCTGCCGCGTCAATTGCCACTCGATCTTGCTGCGCCATAGCTTGCGGGCATTGATGTAGAGCCGGTAGGCGGCCGGGTCGCGGGTTCGCGGCACCGTGTCCTTCCACCGGCCGCAAGTCGGAATCGGACCGTTGACGTCGAACGCTTGCAAGCCAGCGGGGATCGTGTGCATCTTCACGTACTGGACGTGCTGGGCATACGCGTAGATCCCAGCCACAGCAGCGAGCGATGTGCCAACAAGAGTGAACCACTGGCGAAGAGAGCGCATGGCTGGATAGGGATTTGGGACGCGATGAACGTCCGGCAGCGATGGCGTCAGTAAACCGCTGGGCCGTCCGGCTCAGGCTCGATTGCATCCTCGATTCCGTTCCATGCAGGTAGTGCCTTAGGAGGCAGTGGTAACACTTGGTCGAGGCGAGTTAGTTTCAGGTCGGGGTTGAGGTCCAGTGCATCCGAGATCTGGCCGTACCGGCTCTTTCGTTGCGGATCGGGCAGAATCTCGATCTCTTTGAGCGCAATTTGCTCCTGTTTGTCGCGTGAACTCCAATTTTTGGTGTCGAACATAATTCTTAGTGCTACAGCAGATTTCTCGCTGCCGAACCTTGTTCCTGCTTGGTAATACTCCAGCGCCTTCGCGAAATTGTTGAAAACTTCAGCTGTTACTCCAAGATCGTGGGCAGCAGGACCATGGCCCTGTTTATAGGCACACATCACCATTGCTTCCTCTTCATCGCGGCGTTCGGCCTTCAGATAGGCTCCTGCTAAGGCCATCTGGGCTTCTGGACTACCGAGCTCTGCCGCTTTCATGTAATAGGCCCATGCAATTTTTTCATCCTGAACAGCACCCCCGTAGCCGTGCTCATGGGCGACACCAAGATCGTAGTACCCCCAGGCCTGGCCGGCCGCAACCGCCATGCGGACGATCTCGACCGATTTGTCCCCGTCCGGATCCAGCACATGGTTGGTATCGAGGGGGCCGAGGCCAGATCGGTAGAAGTAGGCCATCAATGCGCGTGCGCCCCAGTCGCCCTGGTTTGCGGCGGCCTGCACGTCGTGCAGGATGCTGAGCGCTTCCTGACGCGTCAGCTGCCACTCGATCTTGCTGCGCCACAGCTTCCGGGCGTTGATATAGAGTCGGTAGGCGGCCGGATCGCGGGTTTTCGGCATCGTATCCCTCAGTGACCGCAAGTCGGGATCGGGCCGTTTACATCGAACGCCTGCAAGCCGGCGGGGATCGTGTGCATCTTCATGTACTCGACGTGCTTGGCATACGCATAGACCCCAACCACAGCGGCGAGCGATGTGCCAACAAGAGTGAACCAATGGCGAAGAGAGAGCATGGCTGGATAGGGATTCGGAACGCGGTGAACGTGCGGCAGCGATGGCGTCAGTAACTCGGCGGGCCGTCCAGCTCGGGCTCGATTGCATCCTGGATGCCCTTCCATGCAGGTAGTGCCTTAGGAGGCAGTGGTAACACTTGGTCGAGGCGAGTTAGTTTCAGGTCGGGGTTGAGGTCCAGTGCATCCGAGATCTGGTCGTACCGGCTCTTTCGTTCTGGATCGGGCAGGATCTGGAGCTCTCTAAGCGAAATCTGGTCCTGTTTGTCGCGCGAATCCCAGTCATCGAGGTCAAAAATAAACATCAACCCTGCTGCGGATTCTTTGTTGCCAAATCTCGTACCCGCTTGGTAATACTCCAGCGCTGCGGCGAAATCCTTGCGAAGTTTGGCTCTGATTCCGAGCTTTTGTGCAGCAGGGCCGTGGCCCTGTTTGTACGCGCACGTTACCATCGCGCTATCGGCATCGCGGCGTTCGGCTTTTAAATAGGCTCCTGCTAACGTCATCTGCGCTTCCGGGCTGCCGAGCTCCGCCGCCTTTAGGTAATAAGCCCACGCGATCTGTTCATCCTGAGCAGCGCCGCCGTATCCGTGCTCGTGGGCGACACCGAGATCATAGTATCCCCAGGCTTGGCCAGCCGCGACGGCCATGCGGACGATCTCAACTGATTTGTCGGCGTCCGGATCAAGTACATGATTGGTGTCGAGCGGGCCAAGGCCTGATCGATAGAAGTAGGCCATCAATGCACGTGCGCCCCAGTCGCCTTGGTTTGCGGCGGCCTGCACGTCGTGCAGGATGCTGAGCGCTTCCTGGCGCGTTAACTGCCATTCGATCTTGCTGCGCCACAGCTTCCGGGCGTTGATATAGAGCCGGTACGCGGCCGGATCGCGGGACCTCGGCATCGTGTTCTTCCAATGCCCGCAGGCCGGGATCGGGCCGTTAGCATCGAACGCCTGCAAGCCAGCGGGGATTGTATGCATCTTCACGTACTCCAGATGGTCTTGTAGAAAATAGGCGCCGGTCGCGATGGCCACCGAAGCAGCGACGATGTATATCTGGTGGCGGATTCTTGGTCGCATATCAAATCACCGGCGGGCCGGGCTCCCTGTCCACGTGGAAGGTAGCGATTTGGCCCGACAACGGCGACCTATTCGCCATCGCTTCCGTGTTGTCTTGCATTACGTCCAGCCATTTCTTGAAGGTTGGTCCCATATCGCCAAACTGCGCCGGCCCCGCGTTGTTAGTACACTGGCTGAACAGCCTCTTGCGCAAGTCAAACGCAACATCCTTGGCCTCGCTGAGCAGATTCAGCTCGCTGTCCAAAGCCATGCTGCGCACGTTCAGATTGGCCGATCCCACCGTGAAGGCCGCGTCGTCAACGATCGCCACCTTGGCGTGGATGTAGGTTTCTTCGTAATCCTTGGTCGATTTTGGCTGTTTGGCGCCGCTCCACATCGACGCCATGAGCGCCTTGATTCCGCATTTTTCTAGCGTCGCAGGCGTGATCGGCATCCTGGTTCCGCCGCGCTTTGCCTTCGCCACTCTTTCCTCGTGCTCCACCTTCATGGTCTCGCTCTGCCCGAATCGCACGGCAACGTCATAGGTGGCCAAGTCCATGCCATCGGTCTCCGGGGTTGAAGTCAGGATGAACACGTAGATGAGTTTGGTGTAACCGGCTCTGCGCAGCTTAAAAACACACGTCATCATGTAGTTCGCCCAGGCCTCGTACTGGACATACTGGTTCTGGATGAAGATGTAATGATGGGTGAGCCGGGTCAGGTTGGCGTAGCATTCCTTGATTGATTTCTCCTGCTTTGCCGGGTACGTCCGCAACAGCTGCGCGCTGTGATGGCAGTTCTTCAGGGCAAAGTCGGGGGCCTTCAGGTGCGACCTGCTCTGCACGGAAGGATGGGCTGTCCCTGACGGTTTTGCTACTGCATTGGCTGCGGCAAGTGCCGCCTTGACCGCCAGGCCCGGCGACGTCATCCAGATCGCATTCATCAGGGTCGATGTGGCTTCTTCGGATTCGGCCCAGCCAGTGCAGAAATTGTGATTCATGTCGTACAGGATCGGTCCGCGCACGCGCAGCGAAACGTCCTGATACGGTTTGGCAGTAACTGCATATTTTTTGAAAAATTCGCCGAGGCGCACCGCCTTTCGCGTTAACGGTTGTTCAGTCTGGCCAGACATCATTTGCATTTGTCTGTCGTACCGGTCCCATGCTTCATCGATTACAGCCGACAGCTTGGTGTCCCGGCCGGCCGGATTCTTGCTATACAGTGTTTCACGGCGTATATCCTGAAAGCGATGATCGACCGTGTCCCAGAAGTCAGTCGTCGAGTTATGCCCCATCACGTAGCCGATGGCGCGCGCCGGCGTCTCGTAGTCGATCAGAATCATCTTTTGATGATGAGTGGGGTAGATGGATCCTGCTGTGCCATCAATGAGGCTGATCTTGTACTTCTCGCCAGCAAGCGAGGGGTCCCGAAACTTGAGCGCGACTTCACGGGTCTGCAGCACGATGGTCGGTATCTTTTGCGCGATGATCTCGTCGAACCATGCGCGGTTGTACTGGTCGTGCGTTTCGTTGAAATAGCCGGCGTAAGCACCGATCGTGGGAACACGGGTTCCATACAAGCCCGGATTGTTTTTTTGTATGGCATAGGACGCGGCATTGTCATGCCAGAGCAGCAGGCGCACCGTGACGGGGTTTTCCTTACGGGTTGCGATTTGCTTGAGCAGATCGCCATAGCGCGTGCCGTCTTCGGCCCTTTCACCACGGATAAGCACCATGCCCGGGTCAAATCCCCAGGTGATGATGTCCACGCTATGTTGTGCCTGGAGCAGGTCGTTGTGGATGCGCTCGAACACTTCTTCGCCGCAGATGAGCGGCTCAAGATGGCAGTGGTGGCGCGCCAGGTAAATCTGCTTGCTTGTCCTGATCCACCAGGGCAAGGACAGGCATTGGTAGGGGCCTAGTGTCCGGTTGTAGCAGAGCTTTTGTGTATAAAGTCCCTCATTTTCTTCCATGCCCATTTTCTTCCCTTTCCATGTAGAGGCCGCTGCCGGTGCCTGCAGCTCACGCCTGCTGGCTGGACCAGGGATTGGCGTCGATCCGGTCCTGGTCCAGGGAGTGCTCGTCGTCGGTCAGGGCGCCGCCCGGATTCTCATAGCCGTGGTATCCCACACCCGCGTTTTGCTCGTGCTGTTCGGTGTAGGCGCTGGCAGCGATTTCGAAAGACTGGCCGGTCGGGAGCTCGACCTTGTACTCTGCGCGGGCATCGAGCTCGTGCGCGAACTGGATGTTTCCCTTGTCGTCGATCTGCCCCTGTTCGATCATTGCCCCATCCTTGAACAGTTTGAACGGCATGCCAGCACTGCTTCTCCCGGCAGTCTCCGCATGGCTGCCGACATGCAGCGCGCCTCGGCCTTTGCCCAGTACATCGGCCACGGGCGGCATGGAAACCGCCATCTCCATGTTCTTGGCGTTTACAAAGCTGTGGTGCGCGGCGTGTGCGACGAAATTGCCATTCGTGCCGTGTTCGATGCCGCCGGTGGCAAATTTCACGTAGCTGCCGCCGCCATTGATGACGACTTCTTCCTTGGCGCTGATCGTGATCCGGTTGGCCGTGTGCGTGATTTCCAGCTTGGCCAGCAGCTTGATGTTGTTCGATAGTGCCTGCAGGTCGATGTCACCAGCGGCGGCCACCATCTTCATGCCGGCCTTCTGGACGAACAGCCGGAACGACTGGCGGATGCTGGCAAAGAAATGCGTGCCGACAGCCAGCGACAGGCTTTTCCCGGTCGTAAGGGCCGTGTGGCGGTCGCTGGCGATGTGGGTATCACCGGTCGTCGTGGTTGCGATACCGGCCGCACTCGCCAGCACCAGGTGCGGCTTGGCCAGCTCAGGAAAACTGTCCGCTTTTGCGTCCGGACCTTTCACCGCGTCCTTCTGCGTTTGCAGGAGTGAGGCAACGCCGTCCTGGTTATCAGAAGGCTCCTGCGCACCGTTTTTTTGCGCGATCTCACCCAGCAGTTGATGCTGCTCAACTGCGAGCGCGATGCGCCGCGCCGTTTCGTCCATGTCTTTCATCGGGCCGCGTGCAGCTTGCCGCGCTTCTGTGGTGATCAGAAGTCCCTTGGCTGCGCGCGCCACGCCATGGCCATCGGTGCGTAGTTCCCAGCCTTCGCCGCGCGCGTCCTTGCGGCCGCCATTGTCTTCGATGCGCGCGATGTGCCCGAGCGATAGTTGGCTGCACTGGTGGTCGCTTTTTAGCTGCGCCTGGATCATCTCCTTGGTGTCATCAAGAACGAGGTGGTTGCCGCGTGTGCCGCCGCCCAGTTCCCGGCTGCGCATGCCAGCCAGCGAATGTTGCTTTGGCAGCGACCACGGTGGCATGTGTCTGCCGTTGTAGAGCGCCCCAAGTATGAGCGGATGATCGATATTCCCGTTCGCGTAAACAACCGCCACTTCCTCACCAACACGCGGCAAACGGATCTGCCCGAACTCGTCGCCGGCAGCCGGCGTCATCACCCTGATCCACGGCGAGCTGTTCTCGTCGTACTTGTCCAGTCGGTTCCAGTGGAACTGCAGCTTGACCCGCCCGTAGCCGTCCGTATGGATTTCAGCGCCGGCCGGGCCAACCACGATCGCCGTATGAAGCCCCATGTAGGTACCGGGCTCGCTGTTGAAGTTGCGGCCCGGACGCCAGCGGATATCTTTGCGAATGCAGGTCAGACGGTTTTCGTAGTGCGACGGTGCGCCTGGCCCGGCCTGGTAGTTATTCGCCGCCTCATGGTCTACAGAAAGGATCAGGTAGAAGCGGTCATCGATGCTGCGGTGCGGTTCCGGATCGTATTCGGGCGACCGCGGTTTGGCACTGAAGTGTCCGCCGAGCTTGAAGGTACGCCCCGGCAGCACGCTCCTCTCATTGCCTTTTGCCTCGAAGTACTGCGTGTCCTTGTCCGCCTCCTCCATGCGCCGCGCTGCCAGCCGTTCGCCATCGTTGCGTATGCGAAAGCCATATGAACCTGTGTCTTCATAGACTTCGTAGGGAAAGATATCGCCTTGCCGGTTGGCTGAAATGGCGTTGGCGCGCTGCGCGCTGGGGCTCTTGTAATCGAACGTTGCCAGCGTTGTCTGGCCCGAGCCGAGGCGTCGCACTGCCGTCCACTCGTGAATGCCGTCGTCCTCGAGCGATCCACTCTTCTTGTGGAACGGGATCACGTACGCTTCCTCATCGATCCGCTCGGACAGGAAGCTGTTGTCAGAGATCATGAGCCGGTGGCGGCCAAATTCGTGCTCGTACCAGTAATGCAAACCGAGCGCTTCCCAGCGCCGGTGCAGGTGGTTGTAATCGGTCTCGTTATGCTGGTTGGCGACGGTCAGCTTTGACTCGTCGATTGGGTACATATGCCAATCGGCCTGGCGATAGTGCTTCAGCGTTTCTTCGGTGATCTCCCGAACGCTTTTACCGTGAAACGACACGTTATCCTTGCGCAGTCGCGCGAATGCAAGCCACGGTTCGAGCACCATCTGGTAGAAGGCGAATCCGCCATCGGTGCGCAGGAAGCGGAACTCGGTGATATGGCCGTTGAAGTAGCGCAGCGATCCGTCTTCGCGCACCAGGGAGATCACCACCATCCGGCCCATCAGCATTTTCAGGGGGATGCGTGCCTCGTCCGACAAGACCTCTACGATGAAGCGGAACCCCCGCGAGACTTCTTCCCGGGCGACGAGCTTGTTCGGCAGCAGGATGGCGGGCGGCCCATCCTCGAACGGAAAATCCAGCCGCATCAGGCGCTTGTGTTGCGAGTTTCCGCTGAACGCCGACAGTGCGGCACCGGCCGCAATTACCTGGCTTAAGCCCATTGACTGCCTCCGGTAGCCGCTCGGCATCGCCGTAGCGCAAGTGGAAATTGTCCAGCGGCTACGTTACCTCGGTGTCGCCTAAGCGAAATTGATAGCAATCAATACGCTTCCCAGAGCCATTTTTTGATTTAGTCAGTCACCAGGCCTGAACAGGCTAATTCAGCTAGTTGGGGGCAGCTGTTACAGGCGCCCAGAAAGCAAAAAGCCCAATCCTGAGGATTGGGCTTTTTGTTGAATTACTGGTGCCGACTGCCGGTTTCGAACTGGCCACCTGATGATTACAAATTCCTGCGCCATGATCACACTATCTAACTAAATCTAGGAAATCAATGGCTTACAGCCTATCAGGTCAACAGTAACTTACACTAGATAACTATGGCGTTGACACTTCGTTGACATGTCCAGTCGTCAGAAAATAAATTTTCCATCTGCCTTGAAACCGTTGGCTACTGGCGTAGGAACTGAGTCTAAGACCTCTCTTTCGCCGCGTCGCATATATGTTTCAAAGAGACCTTCCGAATTTTTCCCCATTAAGTATTTACCTGTCTCGCGCTCAAGCCAGCCGCTCACAGTGGCCCCGACAAACTTGGGATAGTGCTGGGACTTGGCCAAAGGTCTTGCCCCGGTAAAGCGCTCTTTATAGGAGCCATCTAGCTGCGCCTGTGGATGCTTCGAGTAGTCGAACTTCCACCAGACTGAAATTCTGACTTCTCCAGAACCGATTGTTTGCCACAGCAAAACGGTTTCTTCGCCAGCTATCTTTGCTATGACGTGACCTTGACTGTCGCCTTCATCAGTAAGCGATATGCAATTTTGGCCCAGCAATTCATTGAGACCGAGTACTAAAAGCTTTCGATGTGGATGCATGTGGAACCTCTTTTGTTTGACCGTAGCGTCAAGCTGACTTTCACTAGGTGGCTTTATAAACCTGGAACTGAACCATTACTCGTGAAATCGAATGAGCTGAGACACTCAGCACTTTGCCTTTCGATGGATCAAATACCGCCAAGTTGACGCCACCATCGACGGAACTACGGTACATCACCCCGTCAAAACCACATTTCTTAGCGAACTCACAGAGAAACTGGCTCGGGATATAGTCGAACGCAGCCGATTTCGGCAAGATGGGGCGGGTTAATTCCTCGCCCAGCCGCTCAAGAAACTGAACGTCTTCACACATTTTTGCGACCGCTTGACTATCAGGCAGCATAAACGGAGATACCGTTTTTCGAGGATGTCGAAGGTCAACAATTTTCAGATCAGGAGATAACTCAATCTCCGCGACCGAGACGAAATCTCCGCCATGCGGCCTGACTTCAGAAATGGCTGTATCAGGCGTAGATGCGACGTATAGATAAGGAATCCCAGCAGGATTTGCTCGCCCATGCGATGCAAGCTTTGGCGGAGGTGCCCCCATCTCTGCTGCGGCAATCGCAGCTTCCGAAGCTTGAATTCTTGCGCGGTACCACTTTTGGGATAAGTCGGCTTGGTCCAGAAGTAAATGAGGAAGTAGGTCCCTTAAATCCTCAAAGTCCAGGTTGGTCGTAGGAAAGTACCGGTTGGAGTGCATTAGCTCAATACGAAGATTTGTCCAATCAGCCAAGCCCTTTGCCGTTCGTTCGGTGACAGGGTTAAATTTCGCCCGTACAATCTCGCCATCGTCCAATATATCGCTAAGTAGTTCTTTTGCGTGAGCTAAGTCCAGTCGCCCAAAAAGCGTCCAATCTTCTTTTAGAAATTCTACTAACGTCTTTCCGACTGTATCTCGCTTGTAAATCCCAATAATTAGCTCGAATTGTTCACGTAGCGCGATAGGTTCAACCAATGGCTGCGCGTTTGCTCCACAATAAGAGCAATCCCCTGTCAGCTTTGAAAAAGTAGGTATTAGCTGCCGTCGAAGGTGCCGGTCATCGAAGCACTCCGGACAGCAATAACGCGGAGTGCTCATGCTCTTTTGAAGAATTCAGCAAGTGTCTCAATGTGATGATTCATTGAAAGTTTCTTAGCAAATCCAAGGCCAGGGAAATGACCGCTTTCGTGAAACGCCAAGAACTCTTCAACAGCTTTTGTGCGAAGGATATTAGTGTGCGGTGACTTTACCTCGGCAGCAAGTTTTTCCAATGCCTCGGCAAATTTACCGGCAGGGTCCGCAGGGGTTTCGTACCTAATTGACTTGAAGTGATGAACAAACATTTCATCATCTTTTGACGGGTCGATACAAGTTAAATGAATTGCGACTGAATAAGCTGGCCCGCCAGATTCGCTGAAGTCGTCACCAACGATGAGAAAGTCGCCAAACCCTGTCATGCCGACTTCTTCGAAAGTCACATGCAAATCAGAAAACGGTTCATATTCTGGATGTGAGCGATTGGCTCGTCGTGTAAAACCGTCTTGGATAAGAATCTTCTGCTCGCCCTTGAAATTTCGTCTGTATAGGCGATTGTCGCCGACGAAAACGTGCCGAAGCTTGCATGGAATTTGATCAAGCTGGCTGCCTAATTCCCTTGCTTCGGTGAAACCGTTGTGAATCAAGCTAATCTGACGTCCAGGGTACGCATGGCACAAGGCTAAGATGTCTGCTACTTGCGACTGTTCTGTTAGAAGAATTCCAGGGTGAATATTTCCGTGGCCACTCAGCTCGCCCTGCATGAACGCCGCAAGTGCCGCTGGATCGCCGGTATGCTCACCATTTGCCGGGTTTACAATTAAGATGAGCTGTCCACCTGCGGCGTTTACTGCATCAATAGCGCGCCTGAGGCCATTCAACCCCTCTTTCACGGGCTCAACAATTGGAGTGAAGCCTGCCTTTGCCATCAAGACAGCACAATCGCGTATGGTCAGCAGATCGAATTGCTTTCCACGGAAGTAGGGATAGTACATTCAGTCAAGCCCAGGTGAGGGCTTCCGATACCGGAGTGCCGAGCGAAGCAACGAGTCTTTCATGATCCTTCAGGCGAAGAGAGGTCGAGAACGCCAACGGCCTCAAAGACTTTGGCAATGCTCCTGCAAGTTCCGACAGTGGAAGCAAGCTACGAGTTTCCTTTAGAACACGTATCATACACTCATGCAGCTCTTGTGCTGGCAATTTTGCAAAGATCTTGCCTAGTTCAGCGTGGAGTCTCGTGTTCGGCACGTCTGGAACGATGTAGCCAAATGACCGCACGATCTCAAACGCCTCTTGTCTATGAAGCGAATCCAACAGAGTAAGCGGACAGAAGTCAACTAAGCGGTCATGTGCCTCGCGTACTGTCGAGATTTTGAGCCGATTGTTGAGCAATAGAACCCCAACATAAGACGGGACCTTAGCAAGGAGAGTTTCGACATGATGATCGCTCGTAATCACATTTACTCGTGCGAATACTTTAAAGTACGATGCTAATTGCGCCGTGAGCCTGTCTAAATTATCTCGTTCAGACTTGATTTCATAAACCGTTGAGGTGCCATTCAAAATTACTAAATCGGCTTTGGAGGTACCAACGCGAAATTCAGATAGCATTGACGCAGTATTAAGCGAATGTGTTCCCAACAAAACCTTGTGGGTGACTGCCGCTCGATATGCATATTCGTAGCGAAGGTCCTGCTTCGTAAGAAGCGTAAAGGCCGATTCAAACAAGTCTCTTATCGGTCTAGACGTTCCAAAACCTTCGGTTAAGGCTGACTCTGCAAGTAATCGCGCGAACGTTCGTGACTTCCCCTGCCTGGCTAGTTCTTGAACGACAACTGGCGAGAACATTCTTGCAGTAGCTGCAAGTCGTGAATTCTCAGTTGTTATCATGTTAGCCATTCTAAGAGTACTTCTTTGATATAGACGCGAAAAGTCCGGGTTCCTACGTGAAACCGTTTCGGGGTTCACTGGAGTAAGTGATGCAAAAATACAACAAACCTTCTATTATATCAGGTGCGTGCACAGAAGTGCTTACCTTTATCGATAGAGACACAAACGGCCCTTTCAGTTTCCGGAAGGCATGTTAAAGCTGTTTAGAAGGAAGTTGAGACCATTTAACTCCCGCTGCATAAGCTCTAGCATAAGTAAGCATTTCGTTCACGCTAACATGACCAAGAACATAACGTGATTGCAAGAGTAAATCGGTTTCGTCAGGCTCAAACCCTTCCAACGCAAAATTTGCTTGCATTTGCACAACTTGATGTAGCCGTTCAGCGATAGTTGAGCTCATTGGAACTGTCCCTTCTCAAATTGTTTGACCCATTCCTGTATCGAGATGGAAGGGCGTGGCGAGCGTCTGTCCGCATATAAGAGGAAATCGAGTGCGCTCTCATACGCCTGAGCGTCCAGCCATTCATTCCGCCCTCCCGCGAACCACCGTATGGGACCAGCACACCTTGGCGATCCATTGACATAAACGACCGCACTGCACGGCGCTTCAACCTGCCATTGTGCATGATGCCTTAGCATGGCATGCTCCAGTTTTCTCGCATCTTGACGATGGAGAGCTTGTACGGCAACGGAACGCTCCAAGTCGAAGACATCCTGCACTCGCATGTGCAGTTGGGGTAAATTGCAGATGCGAGTAAGAGGATCAATGGAAATTCCTACCTTGAACGCCGCAATTTCCTTTAATGGAAATAGGTATGCAAAGCAAGGCGCATCAGCACGTCGCGAGGTGCGCATTTTGGAACTGGCCTGCTTCCGATGCAGAGCCAGCATGCTTGCGCGGCAGGGCTTCGTTCTCTCTTCCATGTTCTCACGTTCCTTTGTCGTACACATTTTCTTGGTAATACCAAGGACAGCTCAGACCTTGGTAAGCTGAAGAATTAGAACCATCTCAGTTTTGTTCTTGTCCCTTGTCTTGTTCAAATTGAGTTTTGGAAGCCAGCTTGGACTTGTATGGGCAGTGGCGTCTTTGTCTTCGGTTAAGCCACCAATCACGATCAGCTCTCCATCTGCTACGGAAAGCGACGTTTTCAGCTCGCGCTTTATCAGCGTAGGCGAATTGTTCACGCCAGTGTTTGTACTAACGAAGCTAGACATCTGTTGAAGAACCTGCAAGTCGACAGAACTCTCGTGTATCACCGGCAACAGCTCGAAGATGAGTCCACTCGACCGGTACTCGACGGACTGTACAGCAGCACCTGAAGACGGGTACGAAACAGCTCCCAAAACTGGAACGTCCTCGCCAACCGTGAAGCGGCCACTCTGTCCTGACTGGACGCGAAGTGTAGGCGTCGACTTCACAGTAAAGCGACTATCGGTAGAGAGCGATGATAGAACCGCGTCAATCGTAGTGCTTTTAAAACTGATGTGACTGCTGTTCGAATTGCCTATCGAACCAAAAGACAGTCCGAACTTGCCGCCAAGTAGATTTAATGCCAGGCTAAAGGCCGATCCGTCGTTGTTCGTGGTCTGTACCTCGTACAGAACTCCACGGACTAGGACATCACCAATGGCAGTATCAACCTGCGACAATAGCTTTTTCAACATCGTCACTTCGGCAGGTATACCTGCGAAAACAAGGATATCGCTCTTGCGGTCGATGCTTGCTGCTGCCGATCCGGGAGGTGAAGCTAGCTGCGCCGATTTGTCACTAGCTGAAGCATGCACAGCCCTACGAGCTGTGAATTCGCCCTTGAACAACGGGGAGAGCAGATCGACTAAGTAAGAGCCGTCACGGTGACGGGGCACATACACGAACACATCGCGCACTTCCGCAGCCTTTTCCGCAGGAGGAGGTTTTTTGCCGATGAAATCCACGCCACTCCGACGAATTGCTACCAAGCCGAGCGAATCGAGGAACGCGGCAATGAAGGCGCGCAGATCGCCACTACGGGCATCGTAGCGGAAGGAAACGGGCCGCTGATCCGTCATAACTTCTGGTTCGATCACATAGGGACCCTGCAAGGCTTCGCCGTAAATCAGCTGGATCACCTGCAAAACACTAACGCCGGTGAAGTCAAAGCGCGGAGGCTCCTGCGGAACCTGGGGAGCATTGGATGCCGCGGCGACTCCGAGCGAACAGCAGAGAGCAAGCATAAAGAAGAATTTTTTCATTTGCGAATCTCACCTAACTCGCCTTGCTGAGGCGCATGGGAAGCGGGAGCAGGGCGCGAATCTCTCGGCGCAGTCGTACCACTCCAGCGGGTTACTTTCTGCCCGTCGATCTCCCCTATCTGAGCAATGCCTTCGTTGTGAAACATCGAAGGTGACTCGACCCGCGTCGCACCCTGCGCATTGCAGACGACGACCCAAGTGCGCGACTGAGCATAGTAAGAGCCACAGATGCGCCACGAATCCGAGAAATCGGGTTTAGGAGCCGCCGGAGCTTGAGAACTGATCGAACCCCCAGCTGGAACAATTGAAGCGCCTGCAGGCCCGTTCTTGGGCTTGGCAACGGCCTTCGGGTCTTCGGGGTGGAAGAACTTCCAGACCTTGGGGACGGCGACAGCGATGATGACTAGGCAAACGAGGAACGGTGCCCAGGTCTTCCAGTTCCTGAGGACGTTTTGCCGCTTGTCAGCGTTGACCAAGACACCTTGGGCACCGCCCTTGAAACTTGAGTAGAGGGGGAAAATCTTTGCGCGATACTTGCGTACCCAATTGCCAATATGGTTCGCCTTGTTGAGGCTCTTGCCCTCGTACATGTTGAGGCTGTAAGTATTGCCCATTCCGAGCGACACCTTCTTGGTGGTCCTGAACGAAAAGGCAACCACGTTCTTCACGAACCTATGCAGCGTGCCCATATCCTGGATCATCAACACCATGTCACACGCCACGCCAGTTGTCGGGTGCGTGAAGTGACCGTGCTCGAGGATGAACGACTGATGGTTCTTGTGAATCTTCTGACTCGTGCCCCAGAACCTCCAAGCCTCATCAATCGCAACCAGGTCGCCGGGCTGGACGACAGTATCGGTGTGTGCCGTCTTGTCGTCATCGTAGTAGGGCAGGAACTTTTCACCGAAGACATCGGCGTTGGTCACGTGCCGGATGCGGCCATATTTGCCGTGCTCATCATCCGGGTGCAACTTCTCCAAGTATTCGTGAATGCGCTCCTCCGAAATGCCGTCCACATTGGTGACGACATCGCGGCCCTGACGGATTGCAGGCACGATCACTTCCGACACGACCTCGTAACTCTTCCCGGAGCGCATCAGGCCCGTGTAGACATTGATAGGCATGGCTCAACCGATCACGGGAAGGCGACGAATGACAAACCGGGTAGCGTAAGCGGACGTAATCGCCGTAAACCCGGCCGCAATATTGAACAGGTCGAGGAAATACCAGACCGAAGCGGGAATGCCGCCTAACACAATGCTGATGCGGTAGCTATTAGGGATCATGTGAGCGACTAGGCCGAAGAAGCCCTGCACGATGAACATGAGCGCGAAGAACAGCACGAACTTGATGATGAACGAGCTAAGCAGAAAGCTCAGTAGCCGAACACCAGCAGAAACAAGGATACCGAACATGACTACCCCTTTAAGCGGCTAGGATGATGAAGCAACCGATGACGACCCAGACAGCAGCCATCACCGTGAACAATGTAGGCTTGACGTCATCGAGCAACTTGCAATGCCCGTCCATCACAATCGGATCGCCCCACATATCGAACGACGGCTTGGGACACTCTGACTGGTGATTGGGAATGCCATAGATCGCGAAGGACTCCACCGACTGGAACACAGGTTCGAAGATCGCATAAGGCTCGGGAGTCTCCTCCAGGTCGGGCGCCATAAGGCCGGGATCGGCGCCGAAGTCGACACTGATTCGGTTGACGACATTGACGTTGGGCGTGTTGATGACGTTCACATCGCCGCTAGGTGAGGGAGTGGGATTCGGGTTAGTGCCAGGGTCCGGGGAACTACCAGGAGAGACCGTAGGCGAAATCGGGACGGCCTGCGTGCCGGGATTGCTGGCCGGCGACAGAAGATCGGCGACGCGCGGAACCGCCTGCGGATTCTCGTTCGCCCATTGAGCCGCCTCACCGTATTGGACGGGTTGCGTAGCCGAATACGGCAAGCCCTGATAGTCCGGGTCCTGAGCAGCCAGTTGCCAAGCACGGTCGACAAGACGCGCGAGCGTATCGGGAGTGATCTGACCGTTAGCAATCTGCTGCGGCAGGTTCGTAAACACGTCATTACCATCCGTGTAGTACTGTGGCCCAACCTTTCCGACCACAGTCGCAGCATTCTCGTAATAGACATCCATCGGCCCGAAGTCCTGCATATTGGACTGGGTGGAACCAGTGCGCGAGTGCCATGCGAAGATATTGACCCTGATTTGGCCGACGCTGTTCGGGACCGTGACGACGCGGGTTAGTCCGCTGTTATAGCAGCCGTACCCGAACTCTGGCTGGCAGTGTGGGGTCAGCTTCATGAACACGAACCAGCGCGCATACTCCTCGAGATCATTCGTAACCAGCTCGACGCCACCAGAGAACACATAGCGGAACGATGCAATCATGGGGTCAGGGGCCTGCGGCAACACCCAGCACGCTTTGTCTGCGTAGCACTCGGAATTCGACCGGTACAACGGCGCGCCCTGCTGGACCGCCAAGAACCATGCCTCCGGCCGCACATCGGGCGGCGACGACACTTGAGGTGGCGTGTAGACCAATGGCGGAGGTGGCGGCGCATCGACCTGCAGCTTTGTCCCGCTAACGGTGTTCGACAGGTACACATGAGCCTCTTCGCGGCCGTTAGGGCCGTCCACCCAGGAAGTGATGCCGTACCCAAGAGCCACGACCCCGAGACTGGCGGCGATACCGAGCCACACAGGCGCACCGGCGACAGTCAGGCCAACCCCTGCAACGGTGCTAACGACGTTGAGCTTTGTCGACGAATTGCCGATGCCGTTCATCGTCGCCACGATGCGGGGATCGTTGGCAGCGAACCCGCGAGCGATCGCAATACGCTGGACCACGCCTGCAATCGCGCGATTGACGACGAAGTTAGCGACAGGCACGGCCTGCGCATAGGACTTTTGTTCGTACGACAGCAGCGACACCATAAGCAGGCCAACGAACAGCTTTTTTACAAGCAGAATCCCGAGAATTTTCTTCATACGAGACTCCAGACTAAACTCACCAGGTCAACCGCCACGGACATTAGGGAGCCACCAAGGACAAGAGCGAACAACAAGCCCGCCAAGAACAGGACCGTCTCGCGCGCCTGATAGACCAGCAGCAGCGGCAGGACGAGCGGGAAGGCGAACGGCTCCCACCAGCTCGTATGCTGGCCGGATAGGAACGCAAGGCAGACGTTGCCCAGGTAGGCGAGGACCACGCCGCCAATAGCCAGATGCCACAGGACCTGTTCCATAGCATCAGTCCTTCAAGCCTTCGATCACGGCCCAAGCCGAGACCAGGCCCCAGACGAACATGCCGAAGTACCACAACTGATTGATCGTCATCGCAACCTCACTTGTAAAAAAAGGGGTGCCGAAGGCACCCCAGAGCCAACGCAGGAAGTCGATTACTTCTTGAGCATCGACAGGCCGATGGTCGCGCCCTTAACAGCGACATACACGACGGCCAGCAGACCGGCGATTGCCAGCACGGCGGTGGTGACAGTGCCGAAGTCGACGGCGCTCGTCAGGCCCGACATATCAGGGCCGGCGGTGGCTTGAGCAGCGGCCAGGCCCGAAGCGGTGGCGGTTGCAGCGATGACGCCAGCTTTACGCAGGCCACGGACGATTGCTTGATTCATGGTGAAACTCCTTTTCAGTGATTCGCGGGGACCGCCGCGCCGGTACTACTAACTTTTGATCCTATGGAGGACGATTCCTGCCGACTTGCTAACAAGGTATAAGCCAACTACGAACGTGAACCCCATACTCCAAATCCCTGCCGCTGCCGAGTAATCGAACGGCTGATTCTGCGCATCGACGCGCGTCGCCAGAGCCGGTTCGATGATGTAGCCTTGAGCTACTGCTAGAGCCATCCCCGTGGGGCAAGGGGATTGCTCCACTTGCGCCGGTACACACACCACGAGCGTCTGGACCGAACCGATTTGAGACATGACTATGGTGTCCCTATAATTCCGTCGTCGCTGCAAACAACCTGTGTCACGAAGAAGCCTTCATGGCAGTTGAGTGCGGCCGTATCACTGGCTTCGGCAGCGCCGTCAAAGTGCCCAGCTTTATGTGCCCACGGCGTAAATCCGACATCGCCGTCAACCGGCATGAGAAACAGCGCTGATTCCTTGTCTTGAACGATAAATTTGAACGCCGTCTTAGGTGGCGACATGTTTGCCACCTGCGGCACCGGCTTTAGTCATCTCCACCGGCTTAAGCGAGTGAATGACCGTCTTCTGAGTCTTGCCGTTGGTGACAATCTCCATTTCGGCATGGGCCATAAATGGCAGGGCGTCAGCCAAGTGCTTGTATTTCTGGTACTCGTCAGCTTTTCCCAAGCCATACTCGACGCAGGCGGAGCCCATCGCAGTCTCTTTGCTGCTATCGAGTTCTGTCTCGACGAAGACTTTGGTGCTGTCGAAGGCCAGACCGTTGTCCATCGTCCCTTTGCTGTATTTCATGCCCATAACTTTGATGGTCGAGGTGAATTTCATAGTTGTGCTCCTGTGATAGATGGCCTACGCGAAACCGTTTTCCCCATTGAGGCCGAAGCATGGAACGGTATTTATAAATCGGATGAAACTCGGAATGTCTGGATCAGTACTGGTTCTAAAATCAGGGAAGTGTTCTTGTGGTTCCACATGCACAGGCGGTCGTTCAGTCTTCTCGTTGCTCGCGTGCGGCTTCAATCGCTTTGGCCACGCGTGCTCGTCGTGATTCGTGATCATGTCCAGTGCCTCGTTATCCCCGAACAGGCCACGTAGCACGCGGATGTACTTGCCGAACTGACGTTTAGTGATCGCGATGCAGTCGTCGACAGTGATCTGCGCAGCTCGTTCTTTAATGCGCATGCGTGCTGGCGTGTCGCTGCTAGCGAACTTAGAAAAACACGGATAGGCCCCAACAAAGAAAGCAGTTGGATTAAGCAGTACATCAAGCTCGATGATGCTGTTCGTATTCTTGAACTCGACTTCACAGCGACACCAGAGGGAATGCTTGTCGCCTTCCTTCTTGCCTTTTTCGTAGAAGCGGCAGTACTTGCTTGACTTTCGCTGCCCAACGGTCAAGGTACGACCCTTGCCACTTACGCGGTGCCAATTGCCCAAGCGTTGAATTTCGGGCGGGCGACCGCCTTGCCTGAAACTAAACCCACCTGACAACCATTGAGCTTCTGCCCAATCCACTGAAAGGTAGTCACCTTCCAGGTCGTCATGAGCAAGGTCAATCCGGGAGATCGACGGACGAATTGCTGTCTTCGTAAGGAAGTCGTACAGGCGCTTTTCCCATCCACCGACCGCGTTCAAGCAGCCAAGGCCCGTGAGTGTGATCAGCATCGTTGACCGTTGCCCGCCGAAGCATACGAATCCCATTTCGTCGCCAAGAACCCAAGACTCGCGATAAAAGTTCATACCCTTGTCGCGCTTACGTGTAATGCCAAATCCGAAAATTTTCTCCAGTTGGCGGCTTGCCTCGATGATGATCTGATCGTCCGAGACCAGATGTTCGCGAGCCGTCTTGAACCAAGTGTCTTCCAACACGGTGAAGTTGATCCAATCGATCACGCAGCCTTGGTTGGTTGCTGGTCGACGAACCAACATAGTCTTCACTTTGCCGCTGTCCGTGAGCACCAAGTCAACCTGGCCCAGGTCTTCGTCGCAAACGCCAGTCCAGTTGCGTTCGATCTCGTCCTCTAGGTTTTCCCCCATGTTATTAATGGGGGAGAAGAGAGGCGCAGAATCAGGCGCAAAATGCGGCACTAACCCCTGCGCCTGCACACCTTCGGCGATCCGCTCCGTCCTCGCTGCGCTGCGGGCGGTACGGTCGCCGTCGGCGTTGCATGGCTTTCCAACGCCATAGATTTCTGCCTTAACCCGGCGGGAGATACCACTGCAGCCCGATGCCTCTGCGTAGGCATTCATCTCCGAGTTTTTGATCGTGCTTAAGCAAGACGAACGAACGCGGCTCATGCGAAAGCCTCTGGCTGTTCTACACGCGACGACATCTCAGTGTGAGTAATGCGGTGATTTGTCACAAAACGCTCTTGCTTGAAAATGAAGGGCTGATGTAGCAGTCGGACTCGCAGACCTTCGGCGGGATACGCCCTGCCCCGATGGGGCACGCCTACCGGCGCGGGGGCTACCGCCTCACCCTCGGCAGTGCCGAGGGCTTCGGGCACCTGCTTACCGTGAGCGGCGACCGAAACCCCGCGCCCTCTCGGGACACGGCGGTCACCTTGATGTCTATTCGAGACGTTCGGAAAGTCAGCTTTCCAGAGAGAGTTCACAGTGCGAATTCCTTACGGGCCAGTTCGCGTTGTAGAGCGACGACGTTAATCAGCCGCCTTCTACCCAAAGTGACAGTTGGAAGAATGCCGCGGTTGAGATGACCCAGCACGACGCCAGGAGGGAGTCCAACGGCTTCAGCAAACTTTTCCAAGGTCATCAGACCTACGAACGCACCAGGCAGACTTGCTGCCGAAGCGTGACCAACCGCGCTAATTTCTTCCATATTGCTCAGCACCGTGTATTCCTTTGTTAGAGCCGTGTATATTTGACTGCTAAAGGGCAATATAAACACGAAAATTCTCTGTGTCAACATTTTTTATACGCTGCTGTGTATTTTTGATACGATGGTCGACATTCTTAGCCGATGGGGAGTCAAATATGGATACGATTCAGTCAAGACTACGTGCTGTGATCGAAGCCGCAACTGATGAGCGTGGGAGGTTTGCTGAGCTAGAGAAGCTGACGAAGGTGTCGGCGAATAGTTGGAAGAGCTTCTGGCACGGCCGCCAGCGGCCGACGTGCGACATGATTGAAGCTATATGCGCTCGATGGCCGCACTATGCGTTCTGGATCGCGACGGGGATTACGGACGCGAAATATGGGCATGTGAACGAACGAGGGGAAGCGAGCTTCCCGGAAAAACGGCGAGCACGTCGCAAGAAAGCGGAAGAGTACTGGGAACTGGCTGGGAGTATGCGTGCTTGGAGGAGTCACTGCGAAGCGAATCCAGATGTAGCAGAGGACAGCGACGGAGTCATGGAGCGCAATGATGCTATCAGCCTGCTAGAGCTGGAGATTGGTCGGAATGGTGAACAACAAGCGCTTGCAAATATCGAAGACGCCGAGCTGGTTGCTGCCCTGGTCAAGTTGAAGGTCTCTCATTCATTTGTAGACGAAGAGAAGCATGACGATTAAGAAAGCGGAAAATGGCTGGCTGGTAGACATTCAGCCAGGTGGACGGGGTCAAAAACGCATTCGCAAGACGCTACCGACTAAGTCAGAGGCATTGCAGTTCGAAGCATGGGCCAAGACGCAAGTTGCTCAAAATGAGAAATGGGTAAAACCGAAGAAAAATCTGACGAAGTTGTCCGAGCTTATCGAGCTTTGGCAATCCCACCATGGAATCCAACTTCGCCACACTAGGACATACAGCACGCTCTTACGCGTTTGCGAAGCGCTCGGAAATCCAATTGCCGAACAGCTGAAATCGGAGCACTTCGCAGCGTATCGCTCTAAGCGATTGGCAGATGGGGTCTCACGAAACACGATCAATCGAGAGCATGCCTACTTGCGTGCCGTTTTCAACGAATTGATACGCTTGGGCTTCTGGACTTCCGAAAATCCGCTCATGCGCCTTCGTCAGTTCAAAGTGGCTGAGCGAGAGCTGTCCTATCTAGACAACGAAGAGATTCGTACGTTGCTGGCATCTCTGAGCGCACGAAAAGAAAAAGATGCGCTGCTCATCACCAAACTATGCCTGGCAACTGCTGCGCGTTGGAATGAAGCCGAGTCCTTGCGTATTTCGCAGCTTCATAGCGGAATGGTTCATTTCACGCAGACAAAGACAGACAAGAATCGATCAATACCCATCGACGAAGCGCTTTCAGACGAGATTCGTGACTTCTACAAGACTAGTGGGCGAGATGTGTCTGGTCGAATTTTCAAAAGCTCGGTTGGCTCGTTCAGAATGGCGGTAAAGGAATCGGGCATTGAACTGCTACCGGGCCAGCTTACCCATGTTCTGCGTCATACGTTCGCGAGCCACTTTATGATGAACGGTGGAAACATTTTAGCTTTGCAAAAAGTGCTAGGTCACTCTACCCTGCAGACGACTATGATTTATGCACACCTTAGCCCTGAACATCTCCAGGAAGCACGGCACCTGAATCCGCTGACTCGGCTAGGCGCCAATCTCTGTACGGCCTCGCCTGACATACCCTTATGAGAAGGAAACTGCATGCCGAAGCAACCGAATGAGTGCGTCGATGCAGATGGCAAGGAATGTGTTTCGCCTGACGACGAACTATGCAGGTGTATCGATGCCGTGGTGGATCAGTTGCGATTGGGAACAGAAGAGGAGCCAAGCTTGGGAGGACTTTCAGCGACCGAATGGTGGCGTCGTGAAGAAGCTGTGAAGCAAGCGAATGCCTCTTTGTTTCTCGAAGGATTCTGCCCCTCCAAGGAAGCGCAGGACCGTGCTCGCCGTTTCATCGATGGTGAAATCGATCTATCGACATTGACGCAAGCGACTTCTAATCCCAAGAGCACTAGAAATTCTCTTGATGACGACGGTTGACAGTTCGTTGACACCGCCACAAACGACAAGGGCTTACATCGCTGTAAGCCCTTGTTTTATATGGTGCCGACTGCCGGTTTCGAACTGGCCACCTGATGATTACAAATCAACTGCTCTACCAAATGAGCTAAGCCGGCGTGATCTTTGAAGCAAGAATTATACGCTATTTGATCCGCGTGAGGGTCGGTCGTCCACCCTTCTTCGGTGGCTCATCATCGCCACCGGCAGGAGGCGCCGACACGTCAGTATCCGGCACCACCGGCGAATCCACGCCCTTGGATGGCACCGCCGACAGCGATGGGCCCGCAGGCGCGGTACCCACTGCAGGCGACGAGCCGTCCGACGACGCAGCAGGCAATGCACCCACTTCGAACGCCATCCCCTGGCCATTTTCATTGGCATAAATCGCCAACACATTGTGCACCGGGATGTAGATTTCGCGCGACACGCCATTGAAGCGTGCGCGGAAGTGGACTGCGTCGTTATCCATCTTCAGTGCCGAAGTGGCGCCGAAGCTGATGTTCAGGATGATCTCGCCCTTGCGGACGTATTCCATCGGCACCGTCGTCGATCCATCGACCTTGACTGCGAGATAAGGCGTAAAGCCACTGTCCGTGCACCATTCGTAGATGGCGCGCAGCAGATAGGGTTTGGTGGAGATCTCTGACATGGTGGTATGGGCTAGCAATACAGGCAAAACGGGCGTTCGCGCCAGTCTATCGGATTCGCCCGAAGAACGTCCGATGTCGGCGCGTACGGTGCGGCTGAAGAAAGGGGCGGGAAGGAGCCCGCCCCATACCAATCAACGACGCATCACTTTCTCGGACGGGGTCAGCGCCTCGATGTAGGCAGGGCGCGAGAAGATGCGCTCGGCGTACTTCATCAACGGTGCGGCCGTCTTCGACAGTTCGATGCCGTAGTGGTCCAGGCGCCAGAGCAGCGGCGCGATGGCCACGTCGAGCATCGAGAACTCATCACCCAGCATGTACTTGTTCTTCAGGAACAGCGGTGCCAGCGTGGTCAGGCGGTCGCGGATTTCGGTGCGAGCCTTGTCGTGGATCTTGTCGTTCGACTTGTTGCGCTCGCTTTCCAGCGTGTGGACGTGGACGAACAGCTCTTTTTCGAAGTTGAACAGCATCAGGCGGGCACGGGCGCGCATCAGCGGGTCAGCCGGCATCAGTTGCGGATGCGGGAAGCGCTCGTCGATGTACTCGTTGATGATGTTCGATTCGTACAGGATCAGTTCGCGCTCGACCAGGATAGGTACCTGGCCGTACGGGTTCATCGTCGAAATATCTTCCGGCTTGTTGAACAGGTCGACGTCGCGCACTTCGAAGTCCATGCCCTTTTCGAACAGGACGAGGCGGCAGCGTTGGGAGAACGGGCACGTGGTGCCGGAGTAGAGAACCATCATGGTTTATAGTTCCTTAAGAAACAAAGGGGTGCAGCGCCGAGCACTCACCCCAGAGAAATGATTGCCCGTATTATAGCCAACCGGACAACGAAAGCGAATTACTTCACTTCTTTCCAGTACGATTCATTCAATCGCCAGGCCAAAAAGGCGAAAATCGTCAGGAACAGGAGCACGAATGCCCCCAATCGCTTGCGTGTTGCCTGCGCCGGCTCGGCCATCCAGACCATGTAGGCAACGAGGTCGGCGGTGGCGGTGTTGAACTCCTGCTGGGTCATGGTGCCGGGGCTCACTTGCTCGAAGCCGGCGAAGGTGTGGACCATCTTGCCGGCGTCATGCGGATCGGGCTGCTCCGTGAACTTTGCCGTGCGGATCCCCTGCTGCAGCCACATGGCATGCGGCATCGCGACATTCGGCAACACCATATTGTTCCAGCCGGTCGGGCGCGTGTCGTCCTGGTAGAACGTGCGCAGGTAGGTGTACAGATAGTCGGCGCCCGAGCCGGCCGGCGACGCCTTGGCGCGCGCGATGACCGACAAATCCGGCGGCACCGCGCCGAACCAGGCCTTGGCATCGTTCGGGCGCATCGCCGTCGTCATCATGTCGCCGACCTTGTCGGCAGAAAACAACAGATTTTGTCGGATCTGGTCGTCTGTCAGGCCCAGGTCGCGCAGGCGGTTGTAGCGCATCGACGCGGCCGAGTGGCAATTCAGGCAGTGATTGACAAACAGTTTGGCGCCGTTTTGCAGCGACGCCAGGTCAGCGCGGTCCGGGGCGCGGTCGAGCGGGAAGGTGCCCTCGGCGGCGAATGCCAGGCCAGGCGCGAGGGCCAGGATGGCGATCAGTTTTTTCACAAGCAATGTCATGGGATGTCCTTGTGCGCGGGTCCGAAGGCGTCAGTGCGGGGTGAAGGTGACACGGGTCGGCACCGGCTTGAAGGTGCCCATCGTGCTCCACCACGGCATCAGCAGGAAGAACCCGAAGTACGCCAGCGTGCACACTTGCGAAATCAGCGTGAACACGGCCGTCGGCAATTGCGTGCCCAGGTAGCCCAGCGTCACGAACACCACGCCGAACACGGCATACACCCATTTGTGCCAGTCCGGGCGGTAGCGCAGCGAGCGGGCCGGCGAGTGGTCCAGCCACGGCATGCCGGCGATGATCATCACCGACGAGCCGAACAGCACCACGCCCCAGAACTTGGCGTCGAGCACTTGCGGCAGCATGCCGACGATCAGCAACAGCCCGATCACGGCAATGACCACCTTGGTCATGAAGGCCAGGCGCGACTTGAACCAGATGAACACGACGTAGGCCGCGACGGCGGCCATCAGCACGTACATGAAGTCGGCTGTCGTCGCGCGCAGCACCGAGTAGAACGGCGTGAAGTACCAGGTCGGCGCGATGTGCGACGGGGTCTTCATCGAGTCGGCCGGCAGGAAGTTGTTGTACTCGAGGAAGTAGCCGCCCATCTCGGGGGCGAAGAACACGACCGCCGAGAACAGCAGCAGGAACACGCTCACGCCGAACAGATCCTTGGTGGTGTAGTACGGGTGCGACGGGATCGTGTCGAGCGGGTAGCCGTCCGGGCCGATGTGGTCCTTGACTTCGATGCCGTCCGGATTGTTCGAGCCCACTTCGTGCAGCGCCGTCAGGTGGGCCACCACCAGGCCGATGATGACCAGCGGCAGGGCGATCACGTGGAAGGCGAAGAAGCGGTTCAGCGTGGCGTCCGACACCACGTAATCGCCGCGGATCCACAGCGACAGGTCGCCCCCGATCACGGGAATCGCGCCGAACAGGTTGACGATCACCTGCGCGCCCCAATACGACATCTGGCCCCACGGCAGCAGGTAGCCGAAGAAGGCCTCGGCCATCAGGCACAGGAAGATGCCGAAGCCGAACAGCCAGACCAGTTCGCGTGGCTTGCGGTACGACCCATACATGAGCGCGCGCGTCATGTGCAGATAGACGACGATGAAAAAGGCCGAGGCGCCGGTCGAGTGCATGTAGCGCACCAGCCAGCCCCACGGCACTTCGCGCATGATGTACTCGACCGAGCCGAAGGCCAGCGCCGCGTCGGGCTTGTAGTGCATCGTCAGGAAAATGCCGGTGACGATCTGCAGCACCAGGACCAGGGCCGAGAGCGAACCGAACAGATACCAGACGTTGAAATTCTTGGGCGCATGGTACTTGCCCCACTGATCGTTCCACAGCCTGGTGGCCGGAAAGCGGTCGTCGACCCAGGCCAGGGCCTTCTGGGCCGCCGGTGCGTCGGCGGGCAGCTTTGTCTCCTTGAACGCGCCCATGGTTATGCCTCGCCTTTCTCGTCTTTGCCGATCACGATCCTGCTGTCGGAGAGATACATGTACGGGGGAACGTCCATATTCGTCGGCGCCGGCTTGTTCTTGAACACGCGCGCGGACAAATCGAAGGTGGAGCCATGGCAGGGGCACAGGAAGCCGCCGGGCCAGTTGTCGGGCAGGTTCGGCTGCGGGCCGGCTGCCAGGCGCGACGAGGGCGAGCAGCCCAGGTGCGAGCAAATGCCGACCGTGACCAGCACTTCCTTGTGTTCGACGCGCGAGCGGTGGGGGTTCTTGCAGTATTCCGGCATGTCGAGCTGGAATATCTTTTCGGAGGCGGGGTCGGCCAGTTCGGCCTGGTCTTTTTCCAGCGTGGCCATCATGGCGGGGGTCCGGCGCAGGATCCAGACCGGTTTGCCGCGCCATTCGACGACTTTCATGTCGCCGGGGGCGACGTCGCCGATATCGACTTCAACCGGCGCGCCTGCTGCCTTGGCGCGCTCGGATGGCTGGAAGGTGCTGACCAGGGCTCCCGCCGTGGCCACGCCGACAACGCCGCCCGCCGCGCATGTCGCGACCAGCAAGCCCCGTCGACCAGGATCGACCTGCTTTTGAGTACTCATACCAACCCCACTCCGTGAATATACGAATTATAAGAATTAAGTCCGAGCTTCCAGCTTGCAAAATTATATGTGAAGGGCAACACCTATAGAAAAAATATTGTCTTGCCTACACGCCTTGCGAAAATGGTCTTTTGGAGCACACCGGCCCTGCGGTTGATGCCACCACCGATAGGCATCGGTTATCATGCGAGTACTTATTTCAATAACAATCAGGGGGGTATCAACCATGGCAATGATGGACGAATTCAAGACGTTTGCGATGCGTGGCAATGTGATGGACCTGGCCGTCGGCGTGATCATCGGTGGGGCGTTTGGCCGCATCGTCGATTCGCTGGTCAAGGATGTCATCATGCCGCCGATCGGCGCCCTGTTCGGTGGCCTCGATTTTGCCAATTATTACATTCCCCTGAACAACCAAGGTTATAACTTACCACTTGCCGAGGCGCAAAAGGCCGGTGCGGTGCTGGCGTACGGCAATTTCTTGACGATCATGCTGAACTTTATCCTGCTTGCATTTGTCATCTTCCAGATGGTGCGTCTGATGAACCGCCTGCGCGGCCCCATCGAAGCGCCGAAACCGGCCGCTACGCCGGAAGACGTACTGCTGTTGCGCGAGATCCGGGATGCCCTCAAAAAGTGAAAGATGACATCGTCCGCGACATAAGGCCTCCGCATCCACTGCGGCGCTTCTGGGTCCGTTCCTGGCTGCTGTTTGCGCAAGCCGTCACGGTAGCGCTGGCAATCTGGTTTGTCGTGGCCGCGTTGCGGCCGGCCTGGCTCGAATCGACGCCGGCGCCGACACAAGTGCAGGTGGGCGGGCCGGGCAAACCGGTGCCGATGCTGCAGGCACCGCCCCGGGCTGCCACCGGCAGCTACCGCGACGCTGCCGCCAAGGCCATGTCGTCGGTGGTCAATATCTACACGAGCAAGGCATCGCGCGAAGCGCATCCGTTGCTGAAAGACCCACTCTTTCGCCGCTTCTTCGGCGACCGCGCGCCGCAGGCCGAGCAACTGGCCAGCCTCGGCTCGGGCGTCATCGTCAGCAGCGATGGGTACATCGTCACCAATTTCCATGTGATCGATGGCGCCGATGCCATCGAGGTGGGCCTGGCCGATGGCCGCAAGGCAGCGGCAACGCTGGTCGGCACCGATCCGGAAACCGACCTGGCCGTGATCCGCATCAAGGAGCGCAACCTGCCGGTGATGGTCCTGGGTGACCCGGAGCAGGCGCGCGTGGGCGACGTCGTGCTGGCCATTGGCAACCCATTTGGCGTCGGCCAGACCGTCACGATGGGCATTATTTCGGCGCTGGGCCGCAACAACCTGCACATCAACCATGTCGAGAATTTCATCCAGACCGATGCCGCGATCAACTTCGGCAACTCGGGTGGGGCGCTGGTCGATACCAATGGCCACCTGCTGGGGATCAATTCGGCGATCTATTCGCAGACCGGCGGCTCGGTGGGCATCGGGTTTGCCATTCCCGTGTCCACCGCCAAGAGCGTGCTGGACGCCATCGTCAAGAATGGCCAGGTCGTGCGCGGCTGGATCGGCATCGAGTCGCAGGACATCACGCCCGAGATGGCGGACAGCTTTGGCTTGTCCAAACGCAGCGGCGCCATGATCGCCGGCGTAGTGCGCGGCGGACCGGCCGAGCGCGCCGGGATTCAGCCGGGCGACATCCTGGTGGCAGTTGCTGGTAAAAAAGTGGCTGATACGAGCGAGATGCTCAAGCTGGTGGCCCAGCTCGAGCCTGGCGCATCCGTCCCGATGACGATCGTGCGCCAGGGGCGCGAAACGACGATCGCCGTTAAGGTTGCCCGTCGTCCACGCCAGACGCCCTGAACTTCTTGAATTTTATTTTCGGACCCACATGCACCTGCGCGACCTGACGCAATACCTGAACGAACTGACCGAGAGCAATAACCGCCCGTGGTTCATCATGAACAAGCCGCGCTACGATATCCTGCGCGAGGAATTCCAGGAGGTTGTTACTGAGCTGATCCGGGCCATCACGGCCTTCGACAAGCAGGTTGCGGCCTGTAACCCGAAGAAGGCGATGTTTCGCATCAACCGCGATATCCGCTTTTCAAAGAACAAAACGCCGTACAAGACGCGTTTCTCGGCCGGCATTACGCCGAACGACAAGCGGCGGCCCAGTGCCGGCGGCGGCTCGACCTATTATTTCCAGATCGATGCCAGCGGCAAGCTCGGTTTTGGCGTCGGCGAATACCTGCCGCCACCGCCGCGCCTGAAGGCGATTCGTGAGCACGTGGTCAACGATGCGACGGGTTTTGGCAAAATGTTGAAGAATAAGCATCTCCGCGCCACCTATGGTGACCTCCTGGAAGAGGACAAGTTGCAGCGTCCACCAAAGGGTTTCGATGCGGATCATCCGCATGTCGAGTACCTGAAGCTGAAAAGTTTTTTCGTATGGACCGAAGTCGATCTGGCGATCAATGCGCCAGAAAAACTGGTGCCGCAACTGGCGCAGGGATTCAAGGACGCGTTTGCGCTGGTCACCTGGCTGCGCAGCGTTCCAGAACAACACGACGAATAGAGGAGGGCGACATGGCCTTGCATCACGCTACATCCGGCGAGAAAATCGCATTGCAACGCGGCGACAACGACATCGCCCATTTCACCTCGGTGGCCCTGGTCAAGACCGAGCATATGGAACTGATCCGACTGGTACTGCCGGTGGAACGCCCGATCCCCGAACACCGGGTCGACGGCGAAGTAACGGTGCTGTGCCTGGAAGGCGAGATCGCCGTCGATGCGCACGGTGCGACGACGTCGCTGCTGCCCAACGAAATGGTGTATCTGAGTGGTGGTGTGCCGCACACGGTGCGCGCCGTGAAGGATGCGGTGGCCTTGATGACCATTTTGATCGGGCCGCAACAAGCTGCCTGATATGCAGCCACAACACATTGCTTGATACGTAGGGTGGACGGCTACGCCGTCCACGCGGTGATGGTTGGCGGCGAGATCATCCGGCATGTGAGCGGCGCTGGTATCGACCACCGCGTGGACGGGTAACCCGTCCACGCTACGCCACTTCGGGTAACCCGCCTCGCCGGCCGCATCCACCCTACGCCACTTCGGGTAACCCGCCTCGCCGGCCGCATCCACCCTACGCTTTACGCCACTTCAATCCTCGGATCGCGCGCCAGCAAGCCCGCCGCCGTCCGCGCCGCATCGACCCCGTCAAACAGCACGCCTGCCACCGCCTCGGTGATCGGCATGTCCACGCCCAGTTTGTGCGCCAGCTCGCGCACCGCCTTCGCACACGGCACGCCTTCGGCCACATGGCCCAGCTCGGCCACGATGGTCGCCAGCGCCTTGCCTTCGGCCAGCGCCAGGCCCACGCGCCGGTTGCGTGACAAATCGCCCGTGCACGTCAGGATCAGGTCGCCCATGCCACTCAGGCCCATGAACGTGCCCGGCTGTGCGCCCAGTGCCAGCCCCAGGCGCGTGATTTCGGCCAGGCCGCGCGTGATCAGGGCGGCGCGGGCATTCAGGCCCAGGCCCAGGCCGTCCGATGTGCCGGTGGCAATGGCCATCACGTTCTTGACCGCGCCACCAACTTCCACGCCGACCAGGTCGTCGCATGAATAGACGCGCAGGTTGTCGCCATGCGCCAGCGCGACGACGCGTTCGCGCAAGGCGCGCGAGCTCGATGCCACGGTCAGCGCGCACGGCAAACCGCGCGCTACTTCCTGGGCGAACGACGGGCCGGACAGCGCTGCGCCCGGCACGGCATCGCCCAGCACTTGCGCGACCACCTGGTGCGGCAGCAAGGCGGTGCCAGCCTCGAAGCCCTTGCACAGCCAGACGACGTTGGGAATCGAGCGACCGCGCAATTGTTCGAGCAGGGGCCGCAGGCCGGCCACCGGGCACGCCAGGATCAATAGCGGCGTCTCGTCCGGCACGCTCGTGGCGACGTGGGCCAGCGCCGCATCGAAGTCGGCGCTTACGCGCAAGGCGGCCGGCAGCGGATGGCCCGGCAGGTAGGCGCGGTTGTCGCGCGCAGCGTCGACATCCTGCATCTGCTGGGGATTGCGGCCCCACAGCAGCACGTCGTGGCGCGCCGCCAGGGCGATGGCAACGGCAGTGCCCCAGGCGCCGGCGCCCAGAACAGTGATGTTGGTGAGCTTATTCTGTTGCATGGAATTCCTGTAGAGGATTACAGGCCCCAGACATCCGAGACCTTGATATAGCCGTCGATGCCGTCGCGGTGGACCACGCGCGCCCAGACGACGGCAGCCGGATCGCGCAGTACCAGCACGACACCTTTGTCGGCCGTCATCAGGACGGCCGAGCGTTCATCGGGACTGGCATGCACGCGTGCGCCAGGTGTACTCACCAGCACATTGCGCTGCGCATTGAGCCCCTTGGCCTGGGTCCAGGCCGTGTCGCCGTTCATGTCGCGCACCTTGACCCAGTCGCCATAGGTGAGCAGGATTTGCAGCGGCATGCCCGGCGGCGCGACATAGAGCTTATTGCCCTTGGCCGATGGCGTTGCGTACAGGATCGCGGGGGTGGTGCCGACAGTCTTGAAATCGAATGCAAACACGCTCGGGGCGACCAGCAACGTGGCGCATGAGGCGGTCAAAGCGAAGCCGGCAAGACGGCGTGCGGAGAACATGGCGGGCCTGGATGGTGGGTGAAACCGGGACGCCGGACATCTGGCACGAACGCGGCATGGCGCCGCGTTCGTCGGGTACGATTGGCTGCTTAGTTCGAAGGCGCTGCTGCGGCTTCGGCCATGGCCTGGGCGCGCTGCTGGTAGAAGGCTTCGAAGTTGATCTCGGCCAGGTGCACTGGCGGGAAGCCGGCACGGCTGATGACGTCGGCGATGTTCGCGCGCAGGTATGGATAGATGATGTTCGGGCAGCCGATGCCCAGCAGTGGATCCATCTGGTCAGCCGGGATGTTACGGGCTTCGAAGATGCCAGCCTGCTTGCCTTCGACCAGGAACGCAACCTTGTCCTTGACCTTGGCGGTGACGGTGATCGTCACGGTCGACTCGTAGATGCCTTCGGCGATGCTTTCAGCACCCACGTCGAGCGCCACTTCGATCGCTGGGGCTTCTTGCTCCAGGAAGATCGATGGCGAGTTCGGTTGCTCCAGCGACATGTCTTTCAGGTAGACGCGTTGGATTTGGAATACTGGTTGCAGAGTTTCGTCGGACATGGAACGCTTTCTAATAATAGTGGGAAGTGGCGGGCCACTCCGGTTGCCTGGTCGAGCGCGACGTCGTGAACGGGCCGTCGGATCGAACACGACGGCAATTGTAGCAAAATCAACTTGCTTGCAATAGCAGTCTTGCCGCCGACGGCCGCCCTACGCAGTGCGCATACAGCTTACTCGCCCTTGAGCAGCGGGTCCAGGCGACCTGCCTGGTCCAGCGCATACAATTCGTCGAAACCACCGACGTGGGTATCGCCAATATAGATCTGCGGAACCGTGCGGCGACCAGTGCGCTGCATCATGATCTGGCGCTGCTCGGGATCCAGGTCGACACGGATGCCTTCGATCTCGGTGACGCCCTTGGCTTCGAGCAGGCGCTCGGCGCGCACGCAGTAAGGGCAAGATGCGGTGTGGTACAAAACGACGTGAGCTGCCATGATGAATCCTTTCGTGTGCCCGATCGACTCGATGGGGCGGTTTATTTGGTGAGCGGCAAGCCTGCAGCCTTCCAGGCCGCCAGGCCGCCTTCCAGGCTGTGAACGTCCTCGAAACCGGCTGCCTGCAACTGACGGGCTGCCTTGTCGCTGCGTGCGCCGGTCTGGCAGACCATGACGACGGTCCGGGTTTTCGACTTGTCCAGTTCGCCGATGCGAGCCCCCAAGTCTGCCAGCGGGATGTGTTTCGCGTCGCGCAGGTGACCAGCGGCGAATTCTTCGCTGCTGCGCACGTCGACGATCGTCGTCTTGCCGCGGTTGATCATCTGCGTCAGTTGCAGCGGCGACGCGCGTTTTCCGCGCGGTGCCAGGGCTGGCCACAACAGCGCGCCGCCAGCGAGAACGGCGATCGCCACGAGGAAAATGTTATCGATAATGAATTTCACAAGGGTTCCGATTGGTTGAACTGAATCGGGGCATTATAAAATAGATGCTGGACCGGACATCAACCAGAAATTTTGCGAAAAGAGCTTTCATGTACAAAATCGTATTCATGCGCCATGGCGAATCCACCTGGAACCTCGAAAACCGCTTCACCGGCTGGGTCGACGTCGACCTGACTGCCAAGGGTGTGGCCGAAGCAAAGGCCGCTGGCCGCGCACTCAAGGAGGCCGGTTTCACCTTCGACCTGACCTACACGTCGGTGCTCAAGCGCGCGATCCGCACGCTGTGGCTGGCACTGGACGAGATGGATGCGATGTACCTGCCGGTCAAGAACGACTGGCGCCTGAACGAGCGCCACTATGGCGCCCTGCAGGGCCTCGACAAGGGCGAGACCGCCGCCAAGTTCGGCGACGAGCAGGTGCTGGTCTGGCGCCGCAGCTACGACACGCCGCCGCCGGCGCTCGAGAAGGGTGATGCGCGCACGTCGTTTGGCGACCCGCGCTACGCCAGCCTGGACGAGAGCCAGATTCCGCTGACCGAATGCCTGAAAGACACCGTGGCGCGCGTGATGCCGGCCTGGAACGACGAGATCGCCCCGGCGATCCGCGCCGGCAAGAACATCCTGATTTCGGCTCACGGCAACAGCCTGCGCGCCATCATCAAGATGCTCGACAACATCAGCGACGCCGACATCGTGGGCCTGAACATCCCGAACGGCCAGCCGCTCGTGTACGAACTCGACGCCGACCTCAAGCCGATCAGGCACTACTACCTGGGTGACCAGGCGGCGATTGCCGCTGCCATGGCCGCTGTCGCAAACCAAGGGAAGGCGAAGTAATCTTTTGCGTTTGCCAACCATGAAGGACGCCGGCAGCAAGCTGTTGTGCACACTGCTGGCGGTCGCGCTGTCCGGCGCGTTCGCGTCGGACGCGTGGGCGCAGCGCCAGACCGAGCGCAGCCGCCAGAAAGCGGTGGCCGAGAAGCAGCGCGCCGGCATCCAGCAGCAGCTGGCGGCCATCAAGCGCGATATCAACCAGACCGAAAGCGCCAAGGAAGACGCGGCCGACACGCTGGCCGAGTCCGAGGCCGCCATTTCCGACGCCAACCGCGCGCTGCGCGATCTGGCCGAGGAACAGGATACGACGGCAACCCGACTGCAAGCGCTGGCCACCCAGCAATCCCAGCTGGCGCAGACCATCGGCGCCCAGCAACAGCAGCTGGCCAAACTGCTGCGCGAGCACTATGTGGCTGGCAACGAAGACCGGATCAAGCTGCTGCTGTCGGGGGATAACCCGAACCGCATCAGCCGCGACTTGCAACTGATGGCCTACGTGTCGCAGGCCCAGGCGCGCCTGCTCGATTCGGTGCGCAGCAACCTGGCGCAGGTCGAAGTCAACCGCGACAAGGTTGAAAACGCCCAGCAAGAGCTGGAAGAAATCGCCCAGGAACAACTCGACCAGAAAGCCATGCTCGAGAAGGAAAAGGCGCGCCGCGCGGCGCTGCTGGGCACGCTGTCGACCAAGCTGGCCGATCAGCGCAAGCAGGCCGACCGCCTGAAGGGCGACGAAGAGCGCATGTCCGGTCTCGTCGACCGGCTGGCGCGCCTGATCCGCGAACAGGCCGAAGCCGAGCGCAAGCGCCAGGTGGCGGCTGCGGCTGCGGCCGCCGCGAAGGCGAAAGCCAAGGCCGAGGCCGATGAAAAAGCCCGTGTGCTGGCGCTGGCGCGCGCCAAGGCGGCGGCCGAACGGCGCGCCGAGCGGGAGCGCGAACGCGAACGCATCGCGCGCCAGAACGCCAACGCCAAGCCGGGCGTCAAGCCCGAACCGCTGCCGGCGCCGCTCCCCGCGCCGGTCAAGGAAGCCCCGGTCGTGGCCGAACAGCCGCGGCCAGTGCCAACCCGGCCCGAACCGGCGCCAGCACCAGAAGTCGTGCTGGGCCCGGCAGCGCCATCCGGCTCGTTCACGGCGCTCAAGGGCCGCATGAACAGCCCGATCAATGGCAGCGTCGTCGCGCGTTTCGGCACCCGCCGCGGCGATGGTCCGAACTGGAAAGGCACCTTCTTCAAAGCGCCCGAAGGCACCGAAGTGCGCGCCGTGGCCCCGGGCCGCGTCGTGCACGCCGACTGGATGCGGGGCTTCGGCAATCTCATCATCATCGACCATGGCGGCGAGTACCTGTCGATCTACGGCTACAACCAGGCGCTGCTCAAACGCCCGGGCGACACCGTGCGCGCAGGCGAGGCAGTGGCCAGTGCCGGCAACACCGGTGGTAACGAAGAATCGGGGCTATACTTTGAGCTCAGGCGAAATGGCAAGGCGTTCGACCCGGCAGGCTGGGTCCGGTTCTAAGGTCACCACAGGGTACACATGGGCATGAAAGCAAAGGGGTTCGGACTGGTCGGCGTGGGGATGGTATTGGGCGTGGCGGCATCGTTCCAGTTGTCCGCTTATGCACAAAAAACAGGCACTGCCACGTCGCTGCCCCTGGACGAGCTGCGCCAGTTGGCCGATGTGTATGGCCTGATCAAGACCGACTACGTCGAGCCGGTCGAAGACAAGAAATTGCTCACCGAAGCCATCGGCGGCATGGTGGCCTCGCTCGACCCGCACTCCGTGTACCTCGACCAGAAAGCCTTTCGCGACATGCGCGAAGCGGTGCAGGGCAAGTTCGTCGGCGTGGGCGTTGAAATCTCGAACGAAGACGGCTACATCAAGGTCGTCTCGCCGATCGAGGACACGCCCGCGTTCCGGGCCGGCATCAAGTCGGGCGACCTGATCACCCGGATCGACAATGTCCCGGTGCGCAATATGTCGTCCGACGACGCCATCAAGCGCATGCGCGGCAAGGTCGGCAGCAAGGTCACGCTCACCATTGCCCGGCCCGGCGACGACAAGCCGTGGGTCGTGCCGCTGGACCGCCGCGAAATCAAGGTCGTCAGCGTCAAGGCGAGGGTGGTCGAGCCCGGCTACGCATGGCTGCGCATCAGCCAGTTCCAGGAAAACACCCTCGACGAGCTGGCCAAAAAAACCAAAGAACTGTACGCCGAACAACCTGACATCAAGGGCCTGGTGCTCGACCTGCGCAACGACCCCGGCGGCCTGCTGCCGGGCGCGATCGGCGTCACGGCGGCCTTCCTGCCCCAGGCCGATCAAGTGATCGTCAGCACCAAAGGCCAATTGCCGGATTCGAACCAGTCGTTCTATGGCCGGCGCGAATTCTATGCCCAGAGCGGCGATCCGCTGGCGGGGCTGCCGGCCGGGCTCAAGACCGTGCCGATGGTAGTGCTGGTCAATGGCGGCTCGGCATCGGCCTCGGAAATCGTCGCCGGCGCGCTGCAGGATTATCAGCGTGCGATCGTGATGGGCAGCCGCACGTTCGGCAAGGGCTCGGTGCAGACGCTGCGCCAGTTGTCGCCTGACACGGCGATCAAGCTGACCACGGCGCGCTATTACACGCCAAAAGGGCGACCGATCCAGGCGAAGGGTGTGCAGCCCGATCTGCGGGTGGACGAAACAGCGGAGGGTGACCTGCTCAATGCCCTGCGCGTACGCGAATCGGATCTGCAGCGCCACCTGGTGGCCGAAGGCGAGCAGCCAAAAACTGCTACCAACGACCAGGCGGCGAGCCTGGCCCAGCAACAGCGCGCGCTGGCGCTGCTGAAAGACCGCAAGCCGCTCGAGTTCGGCAGCAAGGACGATTTCCAGCTGGCCCAGGCCATCAATCACTTCAAGGGCCTGAAGGTGACGCTGGCCAAGGGTGAGCCGGTCGAAGACAAGCCGGCGCCGCCGCCCTTGCCGGGCGCGGAGAACAAACCACCCGAGCTGCATGCGCCGCCCAAGAAGTGATTGGTGACCTGCCGCAATGGTGTGGACGGTGCCGTTCACGTACCGCATGACATCGTGGCCAACCATCTGCCGCAATGGCGTAGCGTGGACGGCTACGCCGTCCACGCTGTGATGGTTGGCGGCGACATCATCCCGCCCGTGAACGGCACCGTTGGCGATCACCGCGTGGACGGCAGAGCCGTTCACCCTACCGGACACGTGCCGGTTGATCCGGCATCCAACCACCACCGTACGATGCAATGGTGTGGCGTGGACGGTGCCATTCACGTGCCGGCTGATCCGGCGTCCAATCACCACCGTACGATGCTTCACCCATGAACGACAACCAACTCCTGCGCTACTCGCGCCACATCCTGCTTGACGACATCGGCATCGAAGGCCAGCAGCGCCTGCTGGATGCGCACGTCGTCATCATCGGCGCCGGCGGGCTGGGCTCGCCAGCGGCGCTCTACCTGGCCTCCGGCGGCATCGGCCACATCACGCTGGTCGACGATGACACCGTCGACCTGACCAACCTGCAGCGTCAGGTCATGCACACGACCGGGCGCATCGGTGAGCCGAAAGTCGACTCTGGCCGCGCCGCGCTGCTGGCCATCAACCCCGACATCGAGGTCACCGCCCTGCGCGAACGCGCCGGCCCCGGGCGGCTGCTGGAACTCGCGCGCGCTGCCACGGTCGTACTCGATTGCAGCGACAACTTCGCCACCCGCCACGCCGTCAACCGCGCCTGCGTGGCGGCCGGCACGCCGCTCGTGTCGGGCGCCGTGATCCGCTTCGACGGCCAACTGGCCGTGTTCGACGCGCGCCGCCCGGCCGCGCCGTGCTACGCCTGCCTGTTCCCCGAAGACAGTGGCTTCGAAGATGTGGCGTGCAGCACCATGGGCGTGTTCGCGCCGCTGGTCGGCGTGGTCGGCGCAATCCAGGCTGCCGAGGCCATGAAACTCATCATGGACATCGGCGAACCGCTGATCGGGCGCCTCTTGATGCTCGACGGCAAGTACATGGAATGGACCGCCATCGGCGTGGCGCGCAACCCGGCGTGTCCGGTGTGCGCGGCGCGCCATGGTGAGAGCGGCAACACTGTTGATTAGCGGTGTCTTAACGGGCGGCGCGAAACGTGGTGTGCGGGTGAACGTGACATACAATTGCGTACTTTTCACCGGTACGCTTGTCATATTTCGGGCTTATACTGTTCCGGTTCCATCGATTTCCTTGTCATCACACAGAGCTTATGAATTTTCAACGTACTCAGCGCAACACGCGCAGCACAGGTCGTGCACGCGGTTTTACCCTGGTCGAGATCATGGTTGTCGTGGTCATCATCGGCATTCTTGGCGCGCTGGTCGTGCCAAAGCTGCTGGGCCGTACGGGTGAATCGCGCGTCACGGCTGCCAAGGTCGACATCGCCACGATGATGCAGGCGCTCAAGCTCTACAAACTCGACAATCAGCGCTATCCGACCACCGAGCAGAGCTTGACCGCGCTGACCACCAAGCCGACCTCGGGCCCGTCGGCCAATGGCTGGAAAGAAGGCGGCTACATCGAGAAGCTGCCAAAAGACCCATGGGGCAACGCCTACCAATACCTGTCGCCGGGCGTCAAGGGCGAAGTCGACGTGTTCTCTTACGGCGCCGACGGGCAGCCGGGTGGCACTGGCGAAGACACCGACGTCGGTTCCTGGGACTAAGTCATCGCCATGCCGGCCATGCGCGCAGCGCGCACCCGCGGCTTCACCCTGGTGGAGCTGCTGGTCGTGATGGTCATCATCGGCCTCACGCTGGGCATGGCCACGCTCAACGCCATCCCGAGTCCACGCCAGGACCTCGATAAAGAAGCGCAGCGCCTGGCGCTGCTGCTGCAACTGGCGCGCGATGAAGCGATTGTGCGCAACCGACTGGTCGCGTTCGAGGCCAATGGCGAGCGCTACCGCTTCATGGTGCGCGGCGACGCCGGCTGGGAGCCGGTCACGCGCGACGACCTGCTGCGCGAGCGTGAATTCAAAAATTCACCCCTGCAATTGATCCTGGAGCCGACCGGCACCGGCAACCCCGACATGCTGCGCATCACGTTCGGGCGCGAGCCAGTCGACCGGCCATTCGTGCTGACGATGGCCAAAGGCGCCAACACGGTCGCGATCCGCGCCGATGGCGTCGGCCACTTCACTGTCGAATGACGTCCCCCACCACCATGCGCCCAGTTTCCCGCCGTGCCGCCGGTTTCACGCTGCTCGAAGTGCTGGTGGCGCTCGTTATCGTCGGCACCGCGCTGTCCGCCGCCCTGCGCGCGGTCGGCAGCCTGACCTCCAACAGCCAGGGCTTGCGCGCGTCGATGATGGCGACCTGGTCGGCCGAGAACCGGCTCGTGCAGATACGCCTTGGCCGCGAGTTCCCCGAAGTGGGCAAGCGCAGCTTCCCGTGCCCGCAAGGCGGCCTGAACCTGATGTGCGAAGAAGAAGTCCTGACCAGCCCGAATCCGCTATTGCGCAGGATCGAAGTCTCGGTGTTCGACGTCGACAAGCCCGGCCGCCGCATTGTCAAACTGATCCAACTGGTTCTGAGGCCTTCCCCGGTATGACGCGGATCCCAAGCAGCAGGCGACGCCCTGCGGGCTTTACCCTGGTCGAGCTCTTGGTGGCCATCGCCATCCTCGCGATGGTGGCCGTGCTCGGCTGGCGCGGCCTGGACGGCATCGTCCGCGCGCGCGTGGCGCTGACCGCCGACATGGAAACCACGCGCGGCATGCAACTGGCCTTTGCGCAAATGGAAAACGATTGCGAGCACGCGGCCGGCAACGACATCCTGGCCGGGCGTCCCGCGCTGCTGTGGGATACCGACCGCCTGACCCTCGTGCGCAAGGTGTTTGTCGAAAATGAACCGTCGCGCCTGCAAGTGGTCAGCTACCGCGTCGTGGCAGGCCAGCTGGTGCGGCGCGAGTCGCCCGGCACGCGCGACCTGATCCAGATCGAGCAATTGTGGCAAGCCATTGCATCCGATGCGGCGGCCGAGAATTCGCCGTCCGTCGTGCTGCAGGTCGGCGTGCTCGGCATGCAGGTGCAGGGCTGGCAGAACAATGCCTGGCGCAATGAACCAACGGCCGTGGGCGGCGGGACCGTGGACCCTACGATTCCAGAGCTGCCTGCCAAAAGTGCGCAAGACCCGAGCGGCGTGCAGGTGGCGCTGACCGTGCAGGGCCTGGCCCAGCCGATGGTCAAGGCATTCCTGCTGGGAGGCACCTGATGCATCCACAACTCACGCGCCAGCGGGGCGTCGCCGTCGTGACCGCCATGCTGCTGACCACGCTTGCGATCTCCATTGTCGCCAGCCTGTTCTGGCAGCAGCAGGTGCAGGTGCGCTCGATGGAAAACCAGCGCCTGCAGTCGCAGACCAAATGGATCCAGCGCGGCGCGCTCGACTGGGCCAGCGTGATTTTGCGTGTCAATAACAATAGCAACTACACATCGCTCGACCAGGTCTGGGCCACGCCGCTGGCCGAAACCCGGCTCGACCAGTACATCGAGCGTGAGCGCGTGCAGGGCGAAAACTTCGACGCGTCGCTGTCGGGGCAGGTTCTGGACGCCACGGCGCGTTACAATCTGAACAATCTGGCCAAGGGCGGCAAGGTCGACCTCATTCAACTGGAAGTCATGCGCAATCTGCTGACCAATCTGCGCCTCGAAGCACGGCTGGCGCGTCCGATCGCCGAGTTCGTTGCCGCCGGTCAGCCCCTGGTCGCCGAGCCGCCGCAAGAAGGCGTGCCCCCGGTGCCTCAGAAGCCGCGCACCGGGGCGCCGATGCGGCTGGAGCGGGTCGATGATTTGCTGATGGTGCCAGGTCTTAAGCCCGAGGCGGTGGAGCGCCTTCGGCCATTCGTGATCGTGCTGCCGGCGTCGGATACGAACGTGAACGTGAATACCGCGTCGCCCGAAGTGCTGGCTGCGGTGCTGCCGGGAAGCTCGATGTCGGAAGCCAATTCGCTTGTTGCGCAGCGCCAGCGGTCGCCGTGGAACGACATCGCCAAGTTCAAGACTGTGTTGCAGAACCCGTCGCCTGAGGCTGAGCCGAAGATCACCGTCAAGAGCACGTATTTCCTGGTCCAGAGCCGGATCCGGCTCGACCGCGCCGCATTGGACGCCGAATCGCTGGTGCGAGTCGGCGGCAACTTGGTCAACCCCGGTAGTGTGAACGTGATCTGGACCCGCCAGAACTGAGAAGAAAGCGAGACAGTTTGAGTACTCTTTATATCCGGCATCCGGCACGCAGCCAGGGCGAAGGCGCCCTGTGCCGCTTCGCGCTGGTCGGCGACAATGGTGCCATCGGCCAGCAGGGCGAGGGCGTGCTGCGCAATCTGGGCGACGTCGTTGCCGCCAGCCGGCGCGTGGTGCTGGTGCTGGCCGCCAGCGACGTCACGCTGTTGTCCGTGCAAGCCCCGCCGCTGGCCGGCGCTCGCCTGCGCGCGGCGCTGCCGGCGCTCGTCGAAGAACATGTCCTGGGCGACCCGCTCGATTGCGTGCTGGTGGCCGGCCCCGTGCAGCCCGATGGCCGCCGTCCGGTGGCCGTGGTGCAGCAAGCCTGGCTCGAGCCGCTGGTGCGGGCACTGCTCGCGCTCGGTGCGCGCCAGATCGCGGCAATCCCGGAGCAATTGTGCCTGCCGCTGCATCCGGGCAGCGTCAGCGCCGCCGTCGGCAACGGCGAACTGATCCTGCGCCAAAGCCAATATGATGGCCTGGGCCTGGCGCTCGACGGCAGCCCGGTGATGGCGCTGCAAACGGCGCGCGCGCTGTCGGGCGATGCGCCGCTCGTGCTGTACGTCGACCGTGAACAGCTGGGTGAATACAATGCGCTGGTGGCCGAAGCCGGCCCCGGCATCACGCTGGAAAGCGACGACTGGGCGCACTGGATCGCCGGCGCCAGGGGCAGCACCGGCCCCGTGCTTGACCTGGTACCGGGCCTGGGCACGGCCGGCGTCGCGCAGCGCGACTGGCGCCGCTGGCGCTGGCCGATCCGCCTGGCGCTGGCGGCCGTGGCGATCAACCTGATCGGCCTGAATATCGAATGGCTGGGCCTGAAGCGCGAAGCCGATGCCGTGCGCCTGCAGATGAGCCAAACGTTCCGCTCGGTGTACCCGAACCAGCCGGCCATCGATCCGGTCGCGCAGATGCGCCAGAACATCGACCGCGCCAAGGCCGGCAGCGGCCAGGTGGCGGGCAACGAATTCAACTGGATCGCCGCCGCATTCGGCGAAGCGATACGCACGCTGGGCGTGCCGCCTGCGATTGCATCAATCGATTACCGCGAACGGACCCTCACCGTGCGCGTCAAACCAGAGTCCACCAACCCCGGCATGGCCGACCAGCTCCGGTCGTCCCTGGCGTCACGTAACCTCAGCCTGGAGTCGCCCGACGCGACCACCTGGCTGATCCGCAGCACAGGAGCCAAGCCATGAGCGCCATCGGCAAACTGAGCGGCCTGCGCGAACGCGTGGGCGGCTACTGGATCGCGCGCACCGCGCAAGAACGCAAGTTCCTGCTCGTCGGCGGCGGCGTGGTGGCACTGGCGCTGCTGTACCTCGTGCTGCTTGAGCCAGCGCTCACCGGGCGCGAACAATTGCGCCGCGCGCTGCCCGAGCTGCGCCAGCAAGCTGCGCAGCTCGATGCGCTGGCGGCCGAGGCGCGCGCTGTCGCAGCCCAGCCGGCGCCGGCCGTCGCACCTGTCACGCGCGAAGCGCTGGCCGCCAGCATGACGGCCAGCGGCCTGAATCCGGCATCGCTGTCGGTCAGTGGCGAATACACCAAGGTGCAACTCAATGGCGTCTCGTTCGCCAACCTGATGGCCTGGCTCGACGCGCAACGCCGCGACAGCCGCCTGCTGGTGCAGGATGCGCAATTTACCGCCAAGGATGCCCTTGGCCAGGTCGATGCCACGCTCACGCTGCGTCAAAGCATCGAGCCGGCTGCATGAGGCGGGCGCTGACGTGGGGCCTGCTGGTGGCGCTGGCCGTGGTGGCAACGGTGCTGGCATTCCTGCCGGCGGCCTGGCTTGGCCCTATGGTCGAACGCCAGACCGGCGGTCGATTGACGCTGGGGGATGCGCAGGGTACGCTTTGGCGCGGCTCGGCCTTTATCGGCGGCGCGCCAGGGCAGGGCGGTGCAGTCACGCCATTGCTCCCAGGCCGTTTTGCCTGGACCCTGTCGCCGCTGGTGGTGCTGGGCAACGTGAACATGACGCTCGAGAATCCGCAGGCGCTGGCCAACCCGGTGCGCGTGCAGGGCAGCTGGTCGCAGTGGCAGGTCAATGCCGGCGAACTCCTGCTGCCGGCCGAGGGGCTGGCGGGTCTGGGCGCGCCGCTCAATACGCTGGCGCCGACCGGCCGCATCCGGCTTTCCTGGAATACGCTGGACCTGCTGCGCCAGCAAAACATCGTGACGCTGCAGGGTCGCACCACGCTGTCGATGAGCGACATGGGTTCGCGCATGTCGCCCATCAAGCCGCTGGGCAGCTACGAAATGATCATGGACTGGCGCGGACCGCAGGCCGATCTGACGCTGCGTACCGTGCGCGGCGCCCTGCTGCTGTCGGGTGCCGGTACATTGCAGAACGGCCGCCTGCGCTTTTCAGGCCAGGCAGCGGCCGCCGATGGCTATGAAGACACTCTGGGAACCATGTTGAATCTGCTGGGACAGCGCCGGATGGTGAACGGCAAAAACGTAATCGCACTCGAGTTCAGATAATGAAGAAAACAGACCACACCACCTTCGCGCACCTTGAACTTCCGGCCCTGCGCCGTCTTGCCGCCGGCGCCATGCTGTGCTGCGCCGCCTCCGCCGTCGTCACGACCCTGGCCCTGCCATTGTCGGCATCCGCGCAAGAGACTGCGAACGCCGCAGCGCTCAGCTTCGTGAATGCCGACATCGAATCGGTGATCAAGGCGATCGGCCACTACACCGGCATGACCTTCATCATCGACCCGCGCGTGAAGGGCACGCTCACGCTGGTGTCCGAAAAGTCGCTCAGCAAGAGCGAAGCCTTCGGTCTGCTGACGTCGACCCTGCGCCTGCAGGGCTTTGCAGTGGTCACCAGCGGCGACGGTTACGCCAAGGTGGTGCCCGAGGCTGAAGCCAAGCTGCAATCGTCACCCACGCAAGTGGGCGGCGTGCGCTCGAGCAAGGCCACCGGCGACCAGATCGCCACGCAGGTGTTCTACCTGTCGTACGAATCGGCCGCCAACCTCACCGCCGTGCTGCGTCCGCTGATTTCGCCGAACAACTCGATCATGGCGAACCCGGGCAACAATACCCTGGTCGTGACCGATTACGCCGACAACCTGCGCCGCCTGGCGCGCATCATCGCCGCGCTCGACGCGCCGGTGGCGGCCGAGCTCGACGTGATCCCGATCCGCAACGCCATCGCCAGCGATATCGCGCAACTCGTCACGCGCCTGATGGAACCTGCCGCTGGCGGCGACTCGGGCCGCGTCACGGTGCTGGCCGATCCGCGGACCAACGCCGTCATCGTGCGCGCGCCGTCGCAGGCCCGCGCCAATCTGGCCAAGAGCCTGATCGCGCGCCTCGATCAAGAAAGCTCGAGTCGCGGCAATATCCACGTCGTCTACCTGAAGAATGCCGACGCCAGCCGCGTCGCGCAAACGCTGCGCGCGGTCGTCTCGCAAGATGCTTCGGCCGTGCCGGTGCAGCAGCAGGGCACGGCGGGCAGTTCGATCACGTCGGCCACCGGCAGCAGCCAGGGCGGCGGCGCCGGCGGTCTGGGCGGCCAGCAAGGCCAGCAAAGCAGCACCGGCATGGGCGGCACCGGCAACACCTTCGGCCAGCAAAGCCAGCAGACCGCCAATGCGGGCGGCGCCGGCGGCGGCCAGGGTTCCGGCTTCATCCAGGCCGATGCCTCGACCAACAGCCTGATCATCACCGCACCGGACGCCGTCTACCGCAACCTGCGCTCGGTCATCGACCAGCTCGACGTGCGCCGCGCCCAGGTGTATATCGAAGCGCTGGTGGTCGAAGTCACGTCCAACAAGGCGTCCGAATTCGGCGTGCAATGGGTCGGCGCCACGGGCGACTCCGACAGCAAATACCGCTTCGGCGGCTTGCAGAACTACACCGGTGGCGGCTCAAGCAGCAGCATCGTCAACCTGGCGCTGGCTGCCAGCCAGGGCACGAGCGCGACGACCACGCCAAGCGTGCCGTCGGGCCTGACCTTCGGCCTGTTCCGCCAGATCGGCGGCGAGCTCGGCCTTGGCGCCGTGGCCCGCGCACTGGAAAACGATGGCAACGCCAATATCCTGTCGACGCCAAACCTGATCACGCTCGACAACGAACTGGCCACCATCAAGGTCGGCCAGAACGTGCCGATCATTACCGGTTCGTACACCACGTCGGGCAACAACAGTGGCAACCCGTTCCAGACGGTCGAGCGGCAAGACGTTGGCCTGCTGCTCAAGGTGCGCCCGCAGATCTCGGAAGGCGGCACCATCAAGATGGCCATCTACCACGAGAATTCGAGCGTCGATGCGTCCACCCGCAACCTGGCCTCGGGCCTGACGACCAATGTGCGCGCCATCGAAAGCAATGTGCTGGCCGACGATGGCCAGATCATCGTGCTGGGCGGCCTGATCGAAGACACCGAGGGTGACGGTGAAGAAAAAGTGCGCGGCCTGGGCGACATCCCGGTGCTGGGCAACCTGTTCAAGTACCGCACCCGCACGCGCAACAAGACCAACCTGATGGTGTTCCTGCGCCCGGTCGTGGTGCGCAGCAAGGATGCGTCGAACTCGATCGCGATGGACCGCTACGAATTCATGCGCGCCGCTGGCGCGGCTGGCCGGCCAGAAACGTCGCCGCTGCTGCGCGACCTGGGCGCGCCGCTGTTGCCGCCACTGGTGGGCGGTCAGCCGCCGGCAGGTGGCAGCATGGCCACCATGCCGGTCCAGGCGCCGCCACCGGCCAACGCCGCGCCGGGCGCATCGAACGATGGCGCTGCCAATCGTCCGGGCGCCTCGCGTTCAAGCTCTGCGAACCCTGCGACCAATCCGGCAGGCACTGTATCGGGCACCGCGCCGGGCGCTGGCGTGGCCACACCGGCGCAGGGTACTGCCGTGCCAGCTTCGCAATTTCGCCCGGTGACGCCACCGAACCGGGAGTAATCAGATGACCAATCTCTTGCCCTACGCGTTCGCCCGTGACCACGTCGTCCTGGCGCGCGGCACTGGCGAACCGGGCCAGAGCGTCGAAGTGCTGGTCTCCAGCGCGACCGCGCCGGCCGCCATCGCCGAAGTGTCGCGCCGCTTCGGTCGCATCCAGCTGCGCCGCATGGACAAGGACGAGCTCGACACGGTTATCGCCGGCGCGTATGCCGGCGGTGGCAACGACGCGTCGCAGGTCGTCGACGAATTCGATGCCGACCTCGATCTGACCAAGCTGCTGCAGGATGTCCCCGCGATCGAAGACCTGCTCGAATCGTCCGACGACGCGCCCGTGATCCGCATGATCAATGCGCTGCTCACGCAGTCGCTGCGCGAAGGCGCGTCCGATATCCACATCGAGCCGTTCGAGCAGACGTCGGTCGTGCGCTTTCGCATCGACGGCGCGCTGCGCGATATCGTGCGGCCAAAAAAGGCCATTCACGCATCGCTGATCTCGCGTATCAAGATCATGTCGCAGCTCGACATCGCCGAAAAACGCCTGCCGCAAGATGGCCGCATCACGCTGCGCGTGGGCGGCAAACCAGTCGACGTGCGCGTCTCGACGCTGCCGACCGGCCACGGCGAGCGCGCCGTGCTGCGTCTGCTCGACAAAGAGGCAGGGCGCCTCGATTTGTCGCACCTGGGCATGGCCAGCGACCTGCTGCCGCAGTTCGACCGCCTGATCAACCAGCCGCACGGCATCGTGCTGGTCACGGGCCCGACCGGTTCCGGCAAGACCACCACGCTGTACGCGGCGCTGTCGCGCCTGAACGCGGCGACCGCCAACATCATGACGGTCGAAGACCCGATCGAGTACGACCTGAACGGCGTCGGCCAGACCCAGGTCAATGCGCGCATCGACATGACGTTCGCAAAAGCCCTGCGCGCCATCCTGCGGCAAGATCCTGACATCATCATGATCGGCGAGATCCGCGACCTGGAAACGGCGCAGATCGCCGTCCAGGCGTCGCTCACCGGTCACCTGGTATTGGCCACGCTGCACACCAACGATGCGGCCTCGGCCGTAACACGCCTGCTTGACATGGGCATCGAGCCGTTCCTGCTGTCTTCGTCGCTGCTGGGCGTGATGGCCCAGCGCCTCGTGCGCAAACTCTGCTCGCAGTGCAAGACCTTCGACGGCACCACCTGGCACGCGGTCGGTTGCGAGCGCTGCGGCCACACCGGCTACCACGGCCGCGTCGGCGTCTACGAGCTGCTCGAGACCACTGACCAGATCCGCGCCCAGATCCACAACCGCGCGTCTGAAGCCGACATCCGCGTCGCCGCGCTGGGCGTGGGCATGAAGACCATGCGCGACGACGGCGAACGCTGGTTGCTCGACGGCACCACCACACGGGCCGAAATCGTGCGCGTGACCAAGGACTAACCGATGCCGGCATTTCGTTACGAGGCGGTCGACAACGCGGGCGCCACGCGCAAGGGCGTGGTCAACGCCGACAGCCCGCGCGCTGCGCGCGCCGATCTGCGCGCGCAGGGCCTGACGCCACTGAGCGTCGAAGCCATTGCGGCCCAGCTCGACGCCGCCGGCGTGGCCCGCTCGCGCGGCATCGGCGAGCGTCTGTCGCAAAACGAACTGGCCCTGTTTACGCGCCAGCTGGCCAGCCTGCTGGAGGCCGGGCTGCCGCTCGAGCAAGCCTTTACCGCCTTGCTCGAACAGGCCGAGCGCCCGTACGTGCGCGATCTGGTCGCGTCGATCCGCGCCGAAGTCATCGGCGGCTCGGCCTTCTCCACCGCCCTGACGCACCACCCGCGCGACTTCGCCGAGATTTACCGGGCCCTGGTCGGCTCGGGCGAGCAGATCGGTCAACTCTCGCGCGTGCTCTCGCGTCTGGCCGATTACATCGAGCGCCGCAACGCCCTCGTGCAAAAGGTGCGCCTGGCATTCACGTATCCGGCGATCGTGACCGTGGTCGCGTTCGCGATCGTGATCTTCCTGCTCACCTATGTGGTGCCGCAGATCGTCTCGGTGTTTGCCAACACCAAGCAAAAGCTGCCGTTCCTCACCGTCGTGATGCTGGCCGTGTCCGACTTCGTGCGCGCGTATGGCATCTATGTCGGCATCCTGATCGCCGGCGCGTTCTGGCTGTGGCGGCGCGCGCTGCGCAATCCCGTGCTCAAGCGCCGCTGGCACACATGGCTGCTGACCGCGCCTATCTACGGCAAGTTCGAGCGCAGCCTGAATACCGCGCGCTTTGCCAGCACGCTGGCAATCACCACCGGCTCGGGCGTGCCGATCCTGCGCGCGCTCGACACCAGCCGCGAGACGCTGTCGAACGTGGCGATGGCCGAACTGGTCGAGCAGGCCACGGCCAGCGTGCGCGAAGGCGTGAGCCTGGCGCGCGCGCTGTCGGCGCAAAAACTGTTTCCACCGATGCTCGTGCACATGATCCGCGCCGGCGAAATCACCGGCGAACTGCCGGCCATGCTCGAGCGCGCTGCCAATTCGCAGCAGGCCGATCTCGAGCGCCGCACGCTGACCATCGCCGGTCTGCTTGAGCCGGTGCTGATCCTGGCGATGGGCCTGGTCGTGCTGCTGATCGTGCTGGCAGTGCTCATGCCGATCATCGAAATCAATCAGCTGGTGCAATAAGACAATCGCGCAGCGATGCCAATGACCCAGATGCGAAAGACACCATGAACAAGCGTTTGCCCCTTTATTTGAACCTGCTGGTCCTGCTCGTGCTGGCGGTATCCATCGCCTATTGGGTGCTGCAGCTGTACAAGCCCGAGCAGCGTCCGCTGGCCGCGGCGCCCATGGCGACCCAGCCCGCACCGAGTCCCGAGGCCGCGGCCACGCTGTTCGGCGGGCAGCCGACGGTCGCAATTTCGAGCTTCCAATTAACGGGTGTGGTCTCGGCCGGCGCCAACAGCGCCGTGATCCTGGTGGCCGACGGTTCGCCGCCGAAAGCGGTGCGCATCGGCCGCGAGATCGCGCCGGGCGTGGTGGTGGCCGAAGTGCATCGGCGCTATGTGATGTTGTCTGACAGCGGCGTCATGAAGCGGGTCGAGCTGGCGCCCGATGCCGGCCAGTCGAATGCGATCAGTCAGCCAGTGCCGCGCGCGGTGCCGCAGCAGCCGATGATGGAACCGCAAATGGCGCCGGGTGTAGTCAGTGCGCCGCCGATGATGCAAAGCGTACCGCCGAATGCCAATCAACAGGGGATGCAGGGCCAGCCCCGGGATCCACCGCCCGAGCAAGACAATCCGGGCCAGCAAGGTCAGCCGCAGATGCCACCGAACGCACAGCCGATGAACGAAGAGCGGCCGGTGATGTAATCACTGGCATGTTGGCGGCCCGGTCACTCAAAAGCACCTGGCCGTAACTGCAGCCGTAGCCACTCAGCGCCGCAATGCTGTAAATGCCGCCAGTTCCCACGACCTGAAGCCCAGCAGCAGCGTATGCCCCTTGCGCTCGTCGGCCGGCAGGCGCCGGTCGTTGCGGTGCAGCCGCGCCAGCTCTGCCGCCAGCTGGTCGATCTTCAGCGACAGTTCGAGCGCACTGGCCGGCGACAGCCGCGCCGGCAGGCACAGCAGGGCTTCGCCAGCGCCGTCGAAGCGGCCCGAGAAGTAATCGCTCACGACGTTCTCACGGAAGAAATGCTGCACCGGGCCATCCGGCAACCAGCGAAATGCATTCGATACCCGCAGCAGATAGCGGTTCAGCGGTTTCAGTTCGATCAGGCCCAGCCGGTCGAGCTCGGCGAGCAGCGTGATGCATTCGGCCTCGGTCAGGTCGTAGGTCTCGATGATCTGTTCAATGCTCCAGTGGCCCAGACAACAGATCGCCATCAGCAGCAGGCGTGGGTTGGCAACGATCGAGCGCTCCTGCGTCAGGCTCAGCGCATCGAGCTGGGGCCGCGCCTCGATCGCGCCGCGCAGCAGGTCTTCCAGCCCGATGCCGGTAGCCTGGCAAATCTCCGCCAGGCGCGACAGCGCCATGTCTTTTTGCCCGAACATGCGCTTGACGCTCGATTCGCTCACGCCAATGCGCTCGGACAGCGTTTTATACGTGATGCCGGCGGCGCGCAAGCGCATGCGCAGGGCGTCGAGGATCAGATCGGGTGAACTCATGGACAATCCAGGGAAAATGACAACGGCTGACTGTAACGTCGAATCACGGTGTGGACAAGGCGCGTACGGCCAATGGTGCGCCGCTGACCCAAAAAAACGGACACCGAGGTGTCCGCAAAGAGTGTATGCACAGCATACTTAGCGCCGGTTCAGTCGTCGTCACCGGCCACCAGCTTGACCTTCCTGAGCGCCTGCTTGGCAGCAGTGCGCTCGCTCGAGAGCGGCTTGGCATGCGGGCCGGCGGCGCGCGCCTTGGCCAGCGCGGCGATGGGATTGCGCGGCTTGCCCGCTTGCTGCGACGGTTCGATCCGCAACCGCATTTTCTGCCGCGTCGCCAATGCCTTGTTTGCCATGCCGCCTTCCCGCAAGAAAATTACAGCACGTAGCGTGACAGGTCTTCGTTGACCGCCAGCGCGTCGAGCCGATCGTTGACAAAGGCCGCGTCGATCCGCACCACCTGGTCTTTTTCAGCACCGGCGGTGAACGAGATTTCCTCGAGCAGCTTTTCCATCACCGTGTACAGGCGGCGCGCGCCGATGTTCTCGGTACGCTCGTTGACCGAAAACGCGATCTCGGCAAGGCGATGGATGCCTTCGTCCAGGAACTCGACCTGCACGCCCTCGGTGGCCAGCAGCGCCTGGTACTGCTTGGTCAGGCTGGCGTGGGTCGACGTCAGGATGCTCTTGAAATCTTCGATCGACAGCGATTCGAGCTCGACGCGGATCGGGAAGCGACCCTGCAACTCGGGGATCAGGTCCGACGGCTTGGCGAGGTGGAACGCGCCCGACGCGATGAACAGGATGTGGTCGGTCTTGATCATCCCGTACTTGGTGTTGACCGTCGTGCCCTCGACCAGTGGCAGCAGGTCGCGCTGCACGCCTGCGCGCGAGACATCGGCGCCGCCATTCTCGGAGCGGGTCGCGATCTTGTCGATCTCGTCGAGGAACACGATGCCGTTCTGCTCGACGTTGGTGATTGCCTTTTGCTTGAGCTCGTCTTCGTTGAGGAGCTTGCCGGCTTCTTCGTCGATCAGGATTTTCATGGCTTCCTGGATCTTGAGCTTGCGCGGCTTCTTGCGCGCATTGTTGGCGCCGGCGAACATCGACTTGATCTGCTCGGTCATTTCTTCCATGCCCGGCGGTGCCATGATGTCCATCTGCGGCGCAGCATCCGACACCTCGATCTCGATTTCACGATCGTCGAGCGCGCCTTCGCGCAGGCGCTTGCGGAAGGTCTGGCGCGTGGCGTCGCCTTCCTTGCTATCCGGCGTATTGGCGGTGTTGAAGCCGAAGTCGCGCGCCGGCGGCACCAGGATGTCGATGATGCGGTCTTCGGCCGCGTCTTCGGCGCGCTGACGCACTTTTTTGGCTTCGCTGGCACGGGTCTGCTTGATGCCGATGTCGATCAGGTCGCGGATGATCGTGTCGACGTCGCGCCCGACATAGCCGACCTCGGTAAACTTGGTCGCCTCGATCTTGATGAACGGCGCATCGGCCAGCTTGGCCAGGCGGCGCGCGATCTCGGTCTTGCCGACGCCTGTCGGGCCGATCATCAGGATGTTCTTCGGCGTGATTTCGTGGCGCAGCGGTTCTTCGACCTGCTGGCGGCGCCAGCGGTTACGCAGCGCGATCGCGACGGCCTTCTTGGCCTTGCCCTGGCCGACGACGTGCTTGTCCAGCTCAGAGACGATTTCGGGTGGGGTCATGTTCATGAAGCTGTTCATATCAGTCCAGGGTCTCGATGATGTGGGACATATTCGTGTAGATGCACAGCTCGCCCGCGATGGTCAGCGCCTTCTTGATGACTTCGGCAGGTGCCATGTCGGTGTTCTCGTACAGGGCCTTGGCGGCCGACTGCGCATAGATGCCACCGGAGCCGATTGCGCCGATGCCGTCTTCCGGTTCGAGCACGTCGCCGTTGCCGGTGATGATCAGGGTCGTCTCGCGGTCGGCCACGAGCAGCATGGCTTCCAGGCGGCGCAGCACGCGGTCGGTGCGCCAGTCCTTGGCCAGCTCGACCGAGGCGCGCAGCAGGTTGCCCTGGTGCTTTTCAAGTTTGCCCTCGAACCGATCGAGCAGCGTGAAGGCGTCGGCGGTGCCGCCAGCGAAACCGCACAGGACCTTGCCCTGATACAGCTTGCGCACCTTGCGGGCCGAGCCCTTCATGACGACGTTGCCGAGCGTGACCTGCCCATCGCCGCCGAGCGCGACCTGATTGCCGCGGCGTACGCTGACGATGGTTGTACCGTGAAATTGTTCCATTTTTACCTCGTGATTGTCTGGCCATCAGCAGGTGGGGACCGTGCGCGGGATTGCAAGATTATTCGAACGGGAAATCCGGATGCGCCACCAAAGCCGGGGCGTTGCAGCGTCAGTAGCGGTGGGGATGTAGCCGCACGCCGGCGCCGGCGCCCAGCAGCCGCAGCAGGGCGGCCACGAGATGGTTCAGTTCGCGCAGCTCGACCGTGCGGCCTGCTGCGGCCTGCGCGTCGAGCCGCGCCAGCAGGCTGCCGGCGCCGGCGTAGTCGATGCGCGCCAGCCGCGAGCAGTCGAGCACGAGCGTGTCGCGCTCTGCGGCGTAGGCCTCGATGGCCCCCATCAATGCCGGGTCCAGGCTGGTGATCACGGCTGGCAACATGAAGCGGTCGCCGTGGCTCGGGGCCGGTGCGGCCGTCGAGACGTGGCGGGGCGCTTCGAACGAGGGTGGCGAGACTTCGTAGGTGACGCAGTAATCCATCGCCGCTTCTTCGAAGTCTTTTTCGCGGTTGGTCAGCAGCAGCAGTTCGAGCAATAGCAGCCATGGCGCCGGGCTGGCCCCGCGCTTGCCGATGACGAGCATCGGACGCAGCGTCGTGATCAGCGTGTCGGCTCCGGCGAGCACCAGGCCGCGGTTGCTCGCGCGCAGCGTCTGCAGCGCGGCCAGCAGGCAGTCGGCACCGTCCGCGTCGATGCTGCGCACCTTGCCGAAATCGAGCCGCACGTTCGGCGCCGGCGCGTCGAGCACGCGCCGCAGGCTGGGCGCAACGCTTGCATCGAGCAGCGTGTCGAAGGCTTCGACGGTGGCCACGCCCTGCGCCGGCTGGCTGGCGATCGAGGCGGGTGGGAGTGGCTTCCAGGTGGGCGGCGAGGTTTCGAAGTGGCTGGCGTAATCGATGGCGACGCTTTCGAACGCTTCTTCGCGGCCGTCGGCCTGGTACAGATCGAACAGCATCCACCATGGCAGGCGTTCATGGCGGCCCAGCGTCGCGAGCGATTCACGCAGCAATTGTTCGGCAGTGGCACTCTGGCCGTTGGCGTACAGGATGGCGCTTTCGTCGACCGCCGGGGCGCTGGCGGGCGCAGCCGCCTGGTCGGGGATGTCCTCAGGATCGGGCGCGGTCGCCGCCGTGACGCCGTTGGCGGGACGGCGGGCACTGTCCCAGGCCGGCTCGTCGTCGAACATGTCGGACGCGAATTCGAGTTCAATTTCGTCGATCTTGGCGGCGGTGGCGCGGGCGATTTCACGCTGGCGCTCGCGCTCGGCATCAGACGCCAGGCGTGATGGTTCGCTGCGCAGGCGCGACTCGGGTGGCGGCCAGCTGGGCGCGGCCACCGCATCGTTCTTTTTCTTCAGGAAGGAAAAAAGCCCCATGCTCACCGTTGTCTCGATAACGTGTCCACCATGACCTTAGCACGGACCTTTGCGACGTATGCTGTGCACACGTGGCCGGGCGCCAGTGTATCCGAAAGGAAATAGTCGTATGGTTTCGAGTCATTGTAGCGTGCGCCCATGGAAAGGATGGCGGCTGTCATGCGTCGTTACAAACATCAGGAAATGATGTCTGCAAACAAAAAAAGCATGCGACGGGTCGCATGCTTTTTGGCCGGTGCTGAATCACTGTTCAGCACGCGCATCAATCAGTCGCCGTACAGCTTCTGCTTGAGTTCGCGACGCTGCTGGGCTTCCAGCGACAGCGTGGCGGTAGGGCGGGCGATCAGGCGCGGAATGCCGATTGGCTCGCCGGTTTCTTCGCACCAGCCGTATTCGCCGCCGTCGATCGACTGGATCGATTGCTGGACTTTCTTGAGCAGCTTGCGCTCGCGGTCGCGGGTGCGCAGTTCGAGCGCATGTTCTTCTTCGATGGTTGCGCGGTCGGCCGGATCGGGAACCAGCACGGTTTCGCGCAGGTGTTCCGTGGTTTCGCCGGCGTTCTTGAGCAGTTCGCGCTCGAGTTCCTGCAGGCGGCTCTTGAAGAATGCCAGCTGGGCCGCGTTCATGTAGTCGCCTTCGCCCATCGCGCGAATCTCGTCTTCCGTAATGATACGGTCGTCGGGCTGGGCGGAATTCTGTTTCGTTGTTTTAGTCATGATGCCTTCGATACGACAGGGGTTTGCATTTTATCAGCTTGCCCATCAGTAACACCGCACAAAAGGGTGCATGCTGGCAAGCTGCCTTGATGGCGACGGTACGCCATCCTATCTCCGTCCGCGCCGCATGGGCGGCAAGGGCGGTTCACCACTGGCTGTTTGAAGCGCGTCGTGGCGGTCCGTGCGGCCCGGCCTGGCACACTGGCGACGCATGGCGCCGGACATGCTTGCTTGGCCAGTCAAACTGATGCAGTTTATACCAAACATTGTTCCAGTCCGCGGATAAATACGTCTTTTGGTAAATTTTTACCAATAAAGACCATCTTGGTGGCGGGCGATTCATTCTCCGCCCATTTCGGTCCCACGTCGCTTCCCATGATCTGATGCACGCCCTGGAACACGACCTTGCGATCCACGCCATCCATCCGCAACACGCCCTTGTAGCGCAGCATTTGCGGGCCGAAAACCTGGACCAGGCTGCCGAGGAATTGTTCCAGGCGTTCCGGGTCGAATGCGCGCTCGCTCTTGAACACGAACGCGGCGATGTCGTCGCTGTGGTGGCTGTGATGGTGGTCGTGGCTGCACGACGCATCGTGCACGTGGTCGTGGCCGCAATCGGCGCCATGCTCGTGCTTGTGATCATGGTCGTGATCGTGCTCGTCTTCGCCGTCGACACGCAGGAAATCGGGATCGATGTCCAGCTTGTCGTTCAGGTTGAAGCCGCGCAGGTCGAGCACGTCGGCGATCGGGGCGCGGCCGAAGTCGCTCGTGGCGATCGACGCGCGCGGATTGATGCGCTGCAGGCGCGCCTTGAGCGCATCGACGGCGGCGGCATCGACCAGATCGGTCTTGGACAGCAGGATCTTGTCGGCAAAGCCAACCTGGCGCTGGGCTTCCTCATGCGCGGTCAATTGTTCCATCGCATGGCGGGCGTCGACCACGGTAACGACGGCGTCGAGCAGGTAGTGGGCGCCAACTTCTTCATCGACGAAGAAGGTCTGGGCCACCGGGCCCGGATTGGCCAGGCCCGTCGTTTCGATGACGACGCGATCAAAGTGGATCTCGCCAGCGGCGCGTTTCCTTGCCAGGCTGTTGAGTGCCTCGATCAGGTCGCCACGCACGGTGCAGCAGATGCAGCCGTTGTTCATCTCGATGATCTGCTCGCCGGCGTCCTGCACCAGGATTTCGTTGTCGATGTTTTCTTCACCGAATTCATTCTCGATGACGGCGATGCGCATGCCGTGGTCTTCCTGCAGGATGCGGTTGAGCAGGGTGGTCTTGCCCGCGCCGAGAAAGCCGGTGAGGATGGTGCTGGGGATCAGGTCCATTGGTTCGCTACTCGTGGTTGACATCAAGGTTGGACAAAAGAACCGGGCGATTATGCCGCAATTCTTGCAACCTCACCATCTAGCGTGTCGCGTGCTGATCGCGTTCGAACCATGGGGGAACTTCTGGCCTGATCGGCAGGGGGGCTACTTCTTGTCCACCGCGTCGTGCGCGCGCGCGGTGTCGGCAGCGGCAATGACTTGGGCAATCGCGGCAATCACGAGCTGCGGTTGTTCCTGGTGGATGTTGTGGCCGCTATCGGGCGTCACCACGTGGCTGCCGCGCCTGAAGCCGCGAAAGAAGCGTGCATGCAGGTCGCGCCAGACGTCGACGGCTGCCGGGGTTTCCAGGAAGAGTTGTGGCTGCTCGCGACGCTGCACGGACGTGAGCACCACGACCGGCACATCCGGCAACAAACCGGCCAAGGGCAGCTGGCCGCTGTCGAGGATCGCCTGCACCTGGCCCAGTTCGGCCTGGAACTTGGGCGGCATGTATTGCACCAGCAGGCGGGCATCGTTGTCGACCGCGGCAGCATCCAGCTTGCGCAGTTCAGTGTTCTGGTGCTCGTCGCTGGGGTCGACGAACACCATGCCGGCGATCTGGGCCGGATGACGTGCGGCGTAGCTGCGAATCAGGAAGCCGCCGTAGGAATGGCCCACCAGCACGAAGGGCGGGCGCAAGCCTGCCGCGGCGATCACTTGTTCCAGTTCATCGGTACGGCTGGCCACGGTCGGCGTCCCGGGGCGCGCCTCCGAGCTGCCATGGCCGGCGCGCGAGTACGTGATCACCTTGTTCGACCTGGCCACCTGCGGCGCCACATCGCGCCATACATTCAGATCGCGCCCGAAGCCTGACTCGAAAATGACGGTATAGGGACCAGCGCCCACGCTGGCCAGCTGCACCCGGTACGGGCCGACGTCCAGCACCTCCGGTGCGTCCTTTGGCATGGCAGCAGGCGTTTGCGCGCCGGCAAACGTGCTCAGTGCCAGCAGGACGGCACCGACGGTGCGGGACAGGTAGACCATGGTGACTCCATCAAATGCGTTGTCATCCTGTCTGCATGCGGCGACAATTGGATGGGAAGCAATATTCTAAGAAATGCGGCAAGACACCGGTACTGTCAAATATGTCAGTCGGGCAGCGGGCTGGGGGAATCAGTGGCAAACGAATCGATGGCGCAATGGCGTGTCCGTCATCTGGAAGCAATGGGACGGGCCGTGGATGCCGATGGCCTGTTCGCAGTCGTCGCCGGCGCGGCGCGCGAACTGGGTTTCGACTATTGCGCCTATGGCATGCGCAAGCCGATGCCGCTGTCGAAACCGTCGACCGTGATGCTGAACAATTACCCGGATGCATGGCAGGCGCGCTATGCCGACCAGGGTTATCTCGGGCATGACCCCACGGTCCGGCATGGTGCTGCATCGCTATTGCCGCTGTTGTGGAGCGAGTCGGTATTCGCGCAGGCGCGCCCGCTGTGGGAAGACGCGCGTGGCCATGGTTTGCAGGTGGGCTGGGCGCAGGCGTCGCGTACACCGGACGGCTGCGTCGGCATGCTGACGCTGGCGCGCTCGCACGATGCGCTGTCCGAAGCCGAGCTGGACCAGAGCGAAGCCAATATGTCGTGGCTGGCGCATGCGGCGCATCAGGGCCTGGCCCGGTTGCAGCGGCCAGCGCCGGGTGCGCCGGTGCTGGCGCTCAGCGCGCGGGAAGCCGAAGTGTTGCGCTGGATGGCCGATGGCAAGACCTCGAGCGAGGCTGGCACCATCCTCAGCCTATCGGAGCGGACCGTCAACTTTCACGTCGCCAATGCCCTGCTCAAGCTGGGCGCGGCCAACAAGACCGCCGCCGTGGTCAAGGCCGCGTTGTTCGGCCTGCTTTAAGAGGCCAGTTGAAGACGCCGCCTCAAGATTCCGGCTTGGCTTTCGCCCGCGGGTGCGCCGCGTCGTACACTTTTGATAAGTGCTGAAAGTCCAGTGCTGTATAGATTTGGGTGGACGTGATGCTGGCGTGGCCCAGCAGTTCCTGCACCGCGCGCAGGTCGCCCGACGATTGCAGCAGGTGCGACGCGAACGAATGGCGCAGTACGTGCGGATGCACGTGCACCGGCCTGCCGGCGCGCAGCGCGTGCTGCTTCAGGCGGGTTTGCACGACGCGCGGCGTGATGCGGGTGTCGCGCGCCGACAGGAACAGCGCGGCGCCCCCGTCGCGGGCGGCAGGGCGCACCGCGAGCCAGCGCGCCAGCGCCTCGCGCGCCGGGCCGCCGACCGGCACCCGGCGCATCTTGTTGCCTTTGCCGGTCACCACCACTTCGCCCGCCTGCAGGTCGAGCCAGCCCAGCGAGCCCGGCTGACCGCCGCGCGCATCCTGCCAGGCCACGTCCAGGCCCGCCAGTTCCGACACGCGCAGGCCGCTCGAATAGAGCAGTTCGAACATCGCGTGATTGCACAGCTCGAACGGCTCGAGGTGGCCGCGCTGGTTTGCTTCCATCAAATGCACCGCGTCGTCGACCGCGAGCGCCTTCGGCAGGCTCTGCGCGCGCTTCGGGGCGCGTACGCCGTCGACCGGATTGGCAGCAAGCGTCGTCTGGTGCGACAGCCATTCATAAAAGCCGCGCCAGCCGGAGAGCTTGCGCGCAATGGTGCGCGCGGACTGGCCACCGGCATGCAGCTTGCCGGCAAAGCGGCGGATGTCGGCGTGGACCAGCCGGGCCCAGTCGCTGTGGCCGGCCAGCCCGGCCAGCTCAAGCAGGTCGCGCCGGTAGGCGGCGATCGTGTGCGGCGACAACTGGCGCTGGGTGGCCAGTTCGCCAAGGTAGCGCGCGGCCCAATCGGATGACGGATCGCGCGCGTCCATGCTGGTCAAGCGCGCAGCGGCGCCAGGGCGGTGGTGGCGGTGGCGGCGATGTGGACCAGGAAATCGGTTGCCATCGCGGTGGTGAAGCGCGCCGGATCGGGCGAACCGAGCACCAGCAGGCCAAAGCTCTGGCCCGGCGCACCGAGGGGCAGCATGACCGTCGAGCGGATCGATGCGGCGTCGTCCAGCCAGCGCACCGCTTCGAAATCATTGTTCGGGCCGCAGTACGGCGCGCGCAGGCTGTTGGCGAAGATACGTGCATCGTCCGAGACATTGCTGGCGAACCAGGCAGCGGCATGGTCCGGTGTTACATGCCACAGGCGCAACGTCACTTGCGGCACCGTGAAGTGGGTGCGCAAGCCCTCGGTCAGGTCACGCGCCATCGCAGCGCCACCCTTCGAGACCAAGAGGGACTGGGTCCAGGCGTGGAAGCGGTTGGCGATGCCAGCGTTTTCTTCGGCGCGGCGCGACAGGTCGGCGAGGCGCAGCTCGAGGGCGCGGTATTTGTCGCGCATGACTTCCATCTGGCGTTCCTGGAGCGACACGGCGCGGCCGGTCAGTGGGCTCGACAGTTTCACGTCACCCAGCAGGCCGGCTTGCTCCTGGAAAAACTCCGGATGATCGGTCAGGTATTGCGCGACGGTACTGGCGTCCAGTGGTGCAGTGCTCATGGGGGAATAGGGTATTGAAATGGATCGAATCATTTTAACCGACGCTGGGCATTGCACCGGAGAACAAAAAAGACGCCCGCAGGCGTCTTTGCATGAACGCGGGTGCGGTCAGAAGCGGTGACGGATACCCATTTGCAAGGCGCGGCCATCGGCGCCCGGCGCTTCGGTAAAGCCGCCCGGATTGCCCGAGGTGCCTGGCGAATACTGCGCTTCGTTGTCGTTCTTGATGAACGCCAGCGCCGTGTACAGGTCGGTACGCTTGGACAGATAATAGTTGTAGCCGACGGCATACAGATTGGCATCGCTGTTGGACGTGGTGCGGTCGTTCTGGTGCGCGTACGACGCGACGATGCGGCCGTTGCCGATCTTGTAGTGGACGCCGACCTGATAGCTGTTGGCGTCCTGCTTCGTGTTGGCCGAGATCGCGTTGGCGAAGATGCCGCGCAGCGCCAGCTGGTTCGGCAGTGGAATACCTTGCGCGGTCAGCGCTGGTGCCACGGCTTGATCCCAGCCATTCAGGTAGTCGGGGATCAGGGCCGAATTCTCGTTGCGCTGGCTGTGGAAGCCGGCGAAGAACTTCCAGCTCTCGCCCAGCGCGTAGGAGCCGCCGACGGTCAGCGTGCGCAGGCTCGGCCGGTTCTGCTGGTCGTAGCCATGGTTGTAGCCGACACCGACGTCGAAGCCGTTGGCCTTGTACGTCATCGCGCCGGCGCGGAACTTGTTGTAGCGACCGAGATAGCCGGAGTTGCGCGCGCCGTACATGACCGAGCCGCCCAGGCCATTCGGCAGCGCGATGCGGTACTGGATGGCTTCCTGCGAGCGGATATCCGCGCCCAGTGCGGTAAAGCCGGCGGTGCCGCCCGTGATGTGGCCCCAGGTGCCGGCGGTGCCCGATTCAAACGCATCGGCCATATTGAACACTTCGTAGCCAGGCGTGTACATGCGGCCCAGCAGCACGGCGCCGATCGGGGTGATCAGGCCGACCATCGAGGTGCGGTCAAACAGCGCTTTTTCCTGGTTGACGGCAGGGCCGCCCGGCGGCTGGATGGCCGCTTGCAGACGGTCGCGGATCGCGACCGGGATGCGCTCCATGCCGCGCAGCAGGTAGCGGCCCGGATTGTCGTTCATCAGCGTCGGCTGCTGCGAACCGGTGTCGAGCTCCACCCGTGCTTCAAGATTGAAAATCGCCTTGTAGCCATTGCCCAGATCTTCGGAGCCGCGCAGGCCGAGGCGTGAGCCGTCGGCACCGCCGCTATAGATCTTGGCTGGGCCGCCTTTTTGCCACATCACGCCGGCGTCGGCAATGCCGTAGATCTGGACGCTGGTCTGGGCCAGGGCGGTGCTTGCGAAGGTCGCGCCGAGCAGGGCGGCAATAAGGCTTTTGTTCATTGTGTCTCCATATTATTTTATTGTCGCGTGGCATAGGCCCGCCACGCAAATATGCCATTGCCTTGCTGCACTGTACAGAACGCTCGTTCGGAAAGGGCCTCGCGGCGCGTTGTCGTTGTGAAAACGCTACAGAGCGTTGCAAACGACAAGGGCGGACACCGTTGCCGATGCCCGCCCTCAAGAGCTTGCAGCCAGCCGCAATGGGTTCAGAACGTGTGGTGAATGCCAATGTCGTACTGGTTGATGGTGCCCGGGGCGGTCAAGAGCCCTTTCTTGCGCGACACGTCGAAATACAGGTAGGTGCGCTTGGACAGGCTGTATTCGTAGCCCAGCGACAGTTGCTTGACCTTTTCCAGACCGTTGGTGTCCTTCTGACCATAGCCAGCGAGGAACTTCCCGGGACCGATCGTGTAATTCGCGCCCACGACCCACGAACTGGTATCGGTATTGAACAGCCGCGTATTGTCTTCGTCGAGCCGTGTGAACGTGCCCATCAGCTTGAGTTCTGGCGTCGGGGTGACCGAGGCGCCAATTGACCAGACCTTCGATTCGACGGCGTTGCGCTCATAAGCCGCCATCAGGGCGGCCGGGCCGTTGTTGTACGTGCCTGAAATGGAGAACGGATTGGCCGAGGCTTCGGTGCCGGCCGCGTACTGCGGCGCTGCTGCATTGCCACGCCCAATGATGGCCACAGCGCCATTGTTTTCTTTGGTGGCGATGGCCGTATTGAGCTGGAAGCCATTCACGACCGGCGAGTTGTACCAGACCGCGTTCGACCAGCGGTTGCCGGAAGAGCCGACCGGGTCGAGCGGCTGCGAGCTGTAGCCGGCCACGCTCAGGTCGGTATAAAAGCCGCCCGCGGTTTCGATCGCGTGGAACGGTTCGAAGGCGCCGATGGTTTCGTGGAACGGGGTCAGGCCGCGCCCGATGCGCAGCATGCCGAAGTCGCCCTGCAGGCCGACGCGGCTCTGGCCCTGGAACAGACGGCGCCCATTGCCATCGGGGCCGATTTCGGCGCTGCCGGTGTCGGGCTCATAGCGCGTTTCAAGTTGGAACAGGGCCTTGAGGCCATTGCCCAATTCTTCGGTGCCCTTGAAGCCGAGCGTGTTGGCCGAGCGCTTGCCGATGCTGACGTTCTGGCTGCTGCGTTTGACGATGCCGGCATCGAGGTTGCCGTAGACCTGCACTGACGTCTGCGCATGGGCCGCACCGGCGCAAGCGCCAAGCAGTGCGACAGCCAGGAGAGAGGTCTTCATCGGGTAATCCTGTAAATAAAGTGAACACGTACATCTGGAGCGTTGAGACCCTGGCTGAACGCGTGATACGTGCACCTTAAATCTTTCAAACGTCAAGACTAGCTAATCCGCCAATTATCGGGTGGCTGCCGCACTCCCTGCCAATAAATCGAACGGTGCTGTTGTATTTTTGAAACTGGTGTCATAAAACGGCGCAACACGACGCCTTTCGACGTGGCAATCCAAGGTGACCGACGGTGGCATGACGGTTTGCCTTGCGATTATCCGGAACAGTTTCATCGGTTTCAGGCTGTTTTGCGACCTCTCAATCTGCTCCGGAATCCAATCGAATCGCCATCTGCCACGGCGTAGACTTTGGCCTCGTTCGCACAGCAGCGCCGTGTGGTGCCGATAGCTTGTATATTTGCAACTTCCACGTTGCCGCTGTGTGTTGCAGCCACACTTTCCACGTCTTTCACGTATTCCAACGATGGCTAACCGCGAAGAACTGGCGATCATCCGCAATGCCCGTGCCGGCCAGGTGGCAGCCCAGCTCGCGCTGGGCAAGCTGTACCTGTTTGGCAGCAGCAGCTTGCCGCAAAGCCTTCCTACCGCACTGCACTGGCTGGAGCGCGCGGCGCGGCAAGATTGTCCGCCGGCCTGGCAATTGATCGGCAACCATATCCCGCTTGAGCTTGCGCAGCGCGACGCAGCCGCCGTGTCGCATTGGTACGAACGCGCCTATGACGACGGCAGCGTGCATGCCGGCCTCGTGTTTGCGCAACTGGTGCTCGATCCCCTGGCGCCCGCCGCGCAGCAGCCGGCCAAAGCCGTACGCGCGCTCGAAGACGCCGCGCGGGCCGGTTTTTCGCATGCCCAGGCTCTGTTAACCCAGCAACACGCGCATGTCGCCAGCAGGGCGGCGGCCACGCCAGCCATGGCGGCCCGTACGCCGGTGGCACAGGGCGCGCTGCATGGCGGGCGGCCCTCGCCGGCGCAGTGCGCATCCATGGCACAGCACGCGGGCCTCGACGCCCTGTGGTTCGCGCGGCGCTGGGCCGATTATCTGCGCCTGGCGTTGCCGCAGGCACGGGCACTGGTCGACCAGCCCGGCGAGCCCGGCGAACTGCGCCGGTTTGCGCCCGACGAGATCGCGCTGCTGTCGCGTTGTGCGCGCCTGATGGACCCCGCGCTCGATGGCGCTCATGGTGTCGGTGGCGTTAATGATGCGGCTGCGGCCGGCGCTGCGCCGGTATCCTGCGATCCCGCTGAACTAGCCATCTTCTGGGAACTGGCTGCAGCCGAACACGATCCCCACGCGCAACTGGCGCTGGGTCTGCGTTCTGCGCGCATGCGGGTGGATGGCCGGCGCATTGGCAGTGGCGATGTACATGCCGCGCACGTTGCCAATTTCAAAAGGGCCATCCGTTGGCTGACACTGGCGGGCGAGCAGGGACTGGCCGAGGCGTGGTACGCGCTGTCGCGCATCTGTATCAAGCCAGAATTCTCACAGCGTAATGTGGCCGATGCCCAGCGCTACCTCGAACGCGCGGCCGAGATGGGGTACCGTGATGCCCAGCTCGAATGCGGCCACAACGCCTGGCGCGGGCGCCGCGAAAACGAAAGCAATGATGTGCGGGCGGTGTACTGGCTGCAGAAGGCGGCGCAGCAGGGTGCGCCGGACGCGGCCAGCCTGCTGCACAAGATCGCGCCGCGCTTGAACACCACGCCGTACACCGACACGGGCGCCTTGCTGGCACTGCACCCCGGGGCGCTGGCGGCGCATCCGCTGCTGGCGGCGCGCCTCGAATTGGCACAGCGGTTCAACCTCTCGCGTCCCGAAGCCTTGCTGCTCGATGTGGTTGCCGCCGACCAGGGCCACTGCCTGGTCATCGATATCCGCGCCAGTTACGGCCGCAGCAAGCGGCGGTTGGTGATGGTGGCGTCGGCGCCCGAGCGCCAGGCGCTCGACCGCATCGTGCGCCTGTTCGAACCGGTCGATTGTGGCCCGGCCGGGCCGGAAGGCAACTACCGCCAGCGCCTGTACCGCCTGCGCACGCTGCTCAAGATCGCGCAGCCTGACAGCGACGACGGGGCCGGGGCCAATGTGGGATTGGCGGCCTGATGCGCATGCCGGTAGGGTGAGCGGGTTTCCCGCTCACGCGTTCAACCTACATCGCTTTTGTGGCGCACTACGGCCGGGCGGCTTCAGATTCAGATCTCGACTTCGCCTTCAAACACAGACACGGCCGGGCCGCTCAGGTACACCGGCTGATCCGGGCCGGCCCAGGCGATGCTGAGCTCACCGCCACGGGCCGAGACGCGCACCGGCGAATCGAGCAGGCCGCGCCGGATGCCGGCCACGACCGCAGCGCAGGCGCCGGTGCCGCAGGCCAGCGTCTCGCCCGCGCCGCGCTCGAACACGCGCAGGCGGATATGGTGCCGGTCCATCACTTGCAGATAGCCGGCATTGACCCGTTTGGCAAAGCGCACATGGCGCTCGATCAGTGGGCCGGTATCGAGCACCGGCGCCGCATCGACATCATCGACCACCTGCACCGCATGCGGATTACCCATCGACACGACCGACACGAAAACGGTCTCGGCGCCAACCGACAACGGCCACAAGGTGTCGTCACCCTGGATCGTGCCTGTCAGCCCGGTCGCGTCGAACGGCACGTCGGCCGGCACGAGGCGCGGCGCGCCCATGTCGACCGTGACGCTGCCATCGTCTTCCAGGCGCGGGTTGATGATGCCCGACATGGTCTGGACGCGGATGCTGCGTGCCTGTGTCAGCCCCTTGTCGACGACAAAGCGCACGAAGGCGCGTGAGCCGTTACCGCACTGCTCGACTTCGCCGCCATCGTTGTTGAAGATGCGATAGCGAAAGTCCACGTCGGCGCCCGTCGGCCGTTCCACGACCAGGATCTGGTCGGCGCCGATGCCGAAGCGGCGGTCGGCCAGGCGGCGCCATTGTTCGATGCTCAGGTCGACCTGCTGGTTGATCGCATCGACGACGATGAAGTCGTTGCCGGCGCCGTGCATCTTGGTGAATTTCAGTTTCATGGCTTCAATCGTACAGCGAAGGTTCACCCGGCGGCCGGGTTTTAAACCGTTTATGGGTCCAAAAATATTGTTCCGGCGCCTCGCGCACGCGCTCTTCGATGAAAGCGTTCATGCGGCGGGTCGCTTCGACCATATCGTCGCCCGGGTAGTTTTCCCAGGCCGGATAAAAGCGCACGCGCCAGCCCTGGTAATTCGGCAGGTACGTGGCGATCACGGGAATCACCTTGGCGCCGGTGGTGCCGGCAATGCGGCCCAGCGCGGTGAGCGTCGCGGCCGGCACGCCGAAGAACGGCACGAACTCGGCATCCTTTTCGCCGAAGTCCATGTCGGGCAGCATGAAGTAGGGCAGGCCGTCGCGCAGTGCGCGCAGAATCGGCTTGATGCCTTCCTTGCGCGTGACCAGGCGTACCGGACCATAGCGTTCGCGGCCGTGGCGCAGCAGGCGGTCGAAGTCTGCGTTTTTTTGCGGCACGTACATGCTGCACACCGGAATCACGCGGGCGCCGATGCCGGCCACGTCCAGGCACACGAAGTGCGGACACAGCAGGATTGTCGGGCCGTCCTGCATGGCCGCCAGCGGCACCGATGGTTCGATCTGGATCAGGCTGCGCACACGTTCTTCCGGCGCCCACCACAGGATCGAGCGCTCGAAAATGCTGCGTGCGTAGGCGCGGAAATGCTGTTTGGCGATCGTGCGGCGTGCCCGCTCGTCGAGCTCGGGCAGGCACAGACGCAGATTGGTCAGCGCGATCTTGCGGCGTTTACCCAGGATCACGAACATCAGGCTGCCAACCGCTTCGCCGAAACGCCCCAGAATAGGTAGTGGCAAGAAATGCAGCAGCCACATAAACCCCAGCAAGATCTTCATGACGCGACCTCGCTGTCCGGGCCCGCCACGCCGTCCGGCTGCTTGTAGCGGTTATAGCTCCAGAAATACTGGGCCGGCGCACGGGCGATGAGTTGCTCCATTGCCCGATTGATGGCCGCTGCCTGCTCCGCGCCCGTGCCCGACAGGTCGCCATCGAATTCGACGAAGCGCACGATGTAGCCGGCGCCATGCGCGCGGCGCTCGGCGTACACCAGCAGGATGTCGGCTTTGCCGAGCTGGGCCAGCTTGGCCGGCAGCGTCATCGTATAGGCATTGCGGCCGAAAAAGGGCGCCCAGACGCCTTCGCCTTCTTGTGGCACCTGGTCTGGCAGCAAGCCGATCGGCTGGCCGCTCTTGAGCGTCTTGGCCAGTATGCGCACGCCCGACAGATTGGCCGGCGCCAGATGCAGGTTGTGGCGCGCACGGGCGCCTTCGACCAGCGGCTTCAGTGCGCTCTGGCGCGGGGGGCGATACATGACCGTCAACGCCGTGCGCAGCGCGATTTGCTGGGCCGTCATTTCAAAGCAGCCCAGGTGTGGCGTAAGAAAGACAATCCCGCGACCGGCGTCGAGCCGCGCCTGGACCAGGTCCCAGTTCTCCACTGTGGCATGCCTGGCAACCCGCTCCGGGTTGGCGCACCAGACGAACGCGAGCTCGATGGCGGCCTTGCCGGCCTCGGCCACGGCCGCACGCCAGTGGGCGTCATAGCCGGCCTGGGCCATGTTGGCGCGCAGGCGCTTGCGATACGATGGCGACAGGCCATAGACCAGCCAACCCATCGCCGCGCCCAGGGCGTGCAGGAGTGGCAAGGGAAACACCGAGAGTGTTCTGAAAAGTACAACTAGCATGTCGATTGTTGGGGGGCGGACGCCACGCGCGTTTCCACACCAAAATTCCAAGGAAGCGTAAAATACCACTTTATGCAGGATCCGCCGAGTTAACAGACAACTTGCGAAGCGGAATATAAATGTCGCTAAAGCGTCGCAGGCTCAGTTTGCTGCGGCAGAATTATGACCCGTACCAGGAGCCTTCATGTCGAACGACTACCTCTTTACCTCTGAATCCGTTTCCGAAGGCCACCCAGACAAGGTGGCTGACCAGATTTCCGACGCCATCCTCGATGCGATCCTCACGCAGGATCCAACCGCCCGCGTCGCTGCGGAAACGCTGTGCAACACCGGCCTCGTCGTCCTGGCCGGTGAAATCACCACCCACGCCAACGTCGACTATATCAAGGTCGCCCGCGACACCATCAAGCGCATCGGCTACGACAACACCGATTTCGGCATCGACTACAAAGGTTGCGCCGTCATGGTCTGCTATGACAAGCAGTCGCCAGACATCGCCCAGGGCGTCGATGAAGGCAAGGGCATCGACCTCGACCAGGGCGCCGGTGACCAGGGCCTGATGTTCGGCTATGCCTGCGACGAAACGCCAGAGCTGATGCCAGCTGCCATCTATTACGCGCACCGCCTGGTCGAGCGCCAGTCGCAGCTGCGCAAGGATGGCCGCCTGGCATGGCTGCGTCCGGATGCCAAGTCGCAAGTCACGCTGCGCTACGTGAACGGTCGCCCGGTGGCCGTCGATACCGTCGTGCTCTCGACCCAGCATCATCCTGACGTGACCCACGCGCAGATCGAAGAAGCCGTCATCGAAGAAATCATCAAGACCACGCTGCCGCGCGAGTGGCTCAAGGACACCCGTTTCCTGGTCAACCCGACCGGTCGCTTCGTCATCGGCGGCCCGCAGGGCGATTGCGGCCTGACCGGTCGCAAGATCATCGTCGACACCTACGGCGGCGCAGCCCCGCACGGCGGCGGCGCGTTCTCGGGCAAGGATCCTACCAAGGTCGACCGTTCGGCTGCCTACGCCGCCCGCTACGTGGCCAAAAACATCGTCGCCGCCGGCCTGGCGCGTCAGTGCCAGGTGCAGGTCAGCTACGCCATTGGCGTGGCGCGTCCGATCAATATCACCGTGTACACCGAAGGCACCGGCGTGATTTCGGATGACAAGATCGCAGCGCTGGTCAACGAACACTTCGACCTGCGCCCGAAAGGCATCGTCCAGATGCTCGACCTGCTGCGTCCGATCTACACAAAGACCGCCGCCTACGGCCACTTCGGCCGCGAAGAGCCGGAATTCACGTGGGAACGCACCGACAAGGCAGCCGAACTGCGCGCAGCAGCCGGCCTCGCATAAGTTCCTGGCGCGCGCGCCGCGACAGTACGACGAACCCCAAAAATTGCGCTGCAGTTTTTGGGGTTTTTTCTTGCCGATTGCAATAGAAGGACGCCATGCAGGTACTGCCCATCTATCAAGTCGGTGCCTTCACGAACCGGCTGTTTGGCGGCAATCCGGCTGCGGTCGTCGTGCTGGACGCATTTCCCGACGACGCGCTGCTGCAGACGATCGCTGCCGAAAACAATCTGGCCGAGACGGCGTTCCTGGTGCCGCATGATGGGCAGTACCGTCTGCGCTGGTTCACGCCGCTGCTCGAGGTGCCCCTGTGCGGGCATGCGACGCTGGCGAGCGCGGCGGTTGTCATGGAACGGCTCGAGCCCGGTCGCACGGAAGTCGTGTTCGACACGGCGAGCGGTCCGTTGCCGGTGCGGCGTTCAGCAACCGGCTACGTGCTGAATTTTCCTGCCCGCAAACCAGCGCCGGTGGCGCCGCCGCCCGGTCTGGGCGCCGCATTGGGTTGCAATCCACACGAACTGCTCGAAGTCCTCGACGATGGATTCGGCTATACGGTGGTGCTGGCAGACGCACGCGCCGTGCGCGAACTCGCGCCTGACTTCAATGCCATCGCGCGCCTGGCGCGGCCCGGCCTGGCCGTGACGGCGCGGGGCGACGGCGACTACGATTGCGTCAGCCGCTACTTTGCACCGGCCAAGGGCGTGCCGGAAGACCCCGTCACGGGCAGCGCCCATTGCGCGCTTGCGCCATACTGGGGCGCGCGGCTGGGCAAGACGACACTGCGCGCCTTCCAGGCATCGCGCCGCGGCGGCGAACTGGCCTGCCGGCTGGTTGACGGCCGGGTCGAGCTCGAAGGTGGATGCGTGCTGTATCTCGAAGGCCGCATCACCGTCTGAACCATCCCCTTTCACTTCACAGGAGCCCCCATGCTGAAAATTCTCGGAAAAGCCGCCTCGCTCAACGTGCGCAAGGTCTTGTGGACCTGCAGCGAACTGGATATCCCGTTCAAGCGCGAAGACTGGGGCGCAGGCTTTCAGTCTCCCCAGCAGGAAGCCTTCCTTGCGCTCAACCCGAACGCCACGGTGCCGGTCATTGTCGATGGCGACTTCGTGCTGTGGGAATCCAACGCGATTTGCCGCTACCTGTGCGCCAACAGCGCCGAACAGCACCTGCTGCCGGCTACGCCGCGCGCCCGCGCGCTGGTCGAGCAATGGATGGACTGGCAAGCCACCGAATTGAACAATGCCTGGCGCTATGCGTTCATGGGGTTGGTACGGAGCAGTCCGGCGCACCGCGATCCCGACCAGATCGCGGCCAGCATCGCGAGCTGGCACCGACATATCGGCATCCTCGAGCGCCAGCTGAGCGCCACCGGCGCCTACGTAACGGGCGCGCAATTCTCGCTGGCCGACGTCGTGCTGGGCTTGTGCGTCAACCGCTGGCTGCTCACGCCGATGGAGCGGCCGGACTATCCGGCCGTGCTCGCTTACATGGAACGCCTGAATGAACGTTCAGGATTCCGGACGTTCGGCGCTAACGGCGAGCCGTGAATGTTGAACGGTGGGCCGTTGCTGTCGGGTCACGCCGTGTCCCGGTGCCCGGCCAGGCAAGCATATCCATTGCGGATCAGGCGTGCTAAACTAATCCGTTCCGAGGAGCGTTGCGACTGAAAGACTGCTTTCAGCCAGGCTCGGATATCAGCAACTGCGCTCACGTTACTTTTTTCTAATCATTGAAAGGAGGGCGTGATGAACGCCGTACTCAAAGAAACTGCCGACTATCTGGTCGCCGACATTTCCCTGGCCGCCTGGGGCGAGAAAGAAATCCGCATCGCTGAAACCGAGATGCCGGGTTTGATGGCGATTCAGGAAGAATACGCTGCCACGCAACCGCTCAAGGGCGCGCGCATTGCCGGCTCGCTGCACATGACCATCCAGACCGCCGTGCTGATCCGCACGCTGGAAGCACTGGGTGCCACCGTGCGCTGGGCATCGTGCAATATCTACTCGACGCAAGACCACGCTGCCGCGGCCATCGCCTCGGTTGGCACGCCGGTGTTCGCCGTCAAGGGCGAAACCCTGGACGAATACTGGGAATACACCCACCGCATCTTCGAATGGCCAGGCAACAGCCACGCCAACATGATCCTGGATGATGGCGGCGATGCAACCCTGCTGCTGCACCTGGGCGTGCGCGCCGAGTCCGATATTTCGGTGCTCGACAAGCCGGGTTCGGAAGAAGAAATCTGCCTGTTCAATGCGATCAAGGGCCGTCTGGCACGTGATCCGAAGTGGTACTCGAAGCGCCTGCCAGAAATCAAGGGCGTGACCGAAGAAACCACGACCGGCGTGCACCGCCTGTACCAGATGCACCAAGAGGGCAAGCTGGCCTTCCCGGCCATCAACGTCAATGACTCGGTCACCAAGTCGAAGTTCGACAACCTGTACGGTTGCCGTGAATCGCTGGTCGACGGCATCAAGCGCGCTACCGACGTCATGATCGCCGGTAAAGTGGCCGTCATCGCCGGTTACGGTGACGTCGGCAAGGGTTCGGCCCAGGCCATGCGCGCGCTGTCGGCGCAGGTGTGGGTGACCGAAATCGATCCGATCTGCGCACTGCAGGCGGCGATGGAAGGCTACCGCGTCGTGACGATGGATTACGCGTGCGAACATGGCGACATTTTCGTCACCTGTACCGGCAACTACCACGTCATCACCGAGCAGCACATGCTCAAGATGAAAGACCAGGCCATCGTCTGCAATATCGGTCACTTCGACAATGAAATCGAAGTTGCCGCGCTCAAGAAATATGAGTGGGACAACATCAAGCCGCAGGTCGATCACGTCATCTTCCCTGATGGCAAGCGCATCATCCTGCTGGCCGAAGGCCGTCTGGTGAACCTCGGTTGCGGTACCGGTCACCCGTCGTACGTGATGAGCTCGTCGTTTGCGAACCAGACGATCGCCCAGATCGAGCTGTTCATGAACACCGAGCAGTATCCGGTGGGCGTGTACACGCTGCCGAAGAAGCTGGACGAGAAAGTCGCGCGCCTGCAACTGCGCAAACTGAACGCCCAACTGACCACGCTGACCGAAGAGCAAGCCAAGTACATCACGGTGAGCCAGGATGGCCCGTACAAGCCGGAGCAATACCGTTACTGATCAGTCCCTGACTGCTTAGTCGCCGTTCCGTTGTTGTGTGAAACGCCTTTCGGGGCGTTTCGTTTATCCAAATCCACGAAAGTCTGTACCGATGCGCCTGTTAATCACTTGGCTGATCAATGCTGCGGCCCTGATGACCCTGCCTTACCTGATGCACTCCGTCGAAGTCTCGAGCCTCGGCACCGCCCTGATCGCCGCGCTGGTGCTGGGCCTGGTCAATACGCTGATCCGTCCCGTCCTGGTGCTGTTGACGCTGCCAGTGACGGTGCTCTCGATGGGCCTGTTCATCCTGGTCATCAATGCCGTGCTGTTCTGGCTGGTGGCGAACGTGGTGGGCGGCTTTGAAGTTGCCGGTTTCTGGTCGGCCTTCCTGGCAGCCATCTTGTACAGCATCATTTCGTGGGCGCTTTCTTCCTTGCTTCTCTCCGACAAAGATGGAAACTCCTGATTTCAGTATCGAGTTCTTCCCGCCCAAGACGGCGGAAGGCGCCGAGAAACTGCGCGTCACGCGGGCCAAGCTGGCCGAGTTGCAGCCCAAGTATTTCTCGGTGACGTTCGGCGCCGGCGGCAGTACCCAGCAGGGTACGCTGCAGACGGTGCAGGAAATCCAGGCCGCCGGCCACGAAGCCGCGCCGCACCTGTCGTGCGTGGGCGCCACGCGCGAGTCGATCCGTGCCGTCCTCAAGCAGTACCAGGACAGCGGCATCCGGCGCGTCGTGGCGTTGCGGGGCGACTTGCCGAGCGGTTACGGCGGCGCCGGCGAATTGCGCTATGCCAGCGACCTGGTCGAATTCATTCGCCAGGAAACCGGCGACTGGTTCCGCATCGAAGTGGCGGCCTATCCCGAAATGCACCCGCAGGCACGTTCGCCGCAGGACGACCTGCAAGCGTTTGCGCGCAAGGTGAGTGCCGGGGCCGACGCCGCCATCACCCAGTATTTTTACAATGCCGACGCGTATTTCGCCTTTGTCGACAATGTGCGCAAGCTGGGTGTGACGGTGCCGATCGTGGCCGGCATCATGCCGATCACGAACTACACGCAATTGCTGCGGTTTTCGGACATGTGCGGCGCCGAGATCCCGCGCTGGGTGCGTCTCAAGCTTGCCAGCTTTGGCGACGATAGCGCCTCGATCAAGGCCTTCGGCCTGGATGTTGTCACTGGCCTGTGCGAAAAGCTGCTGGCTGGCGGTGCGCCGGGTCTGCATTTCTACAGCATGAACCAGGTGGCGCCGACGGCGGCGATCTGGCAGCGGCTCAGGGCTTGAGCGGCTGCGCCAATGTGATTTGAACGCGTGGGCGGCGGAGCCGCCCACCCTACGTTGGACGGCACGGTTTATCCTTCACGCCATAATCATGCGTAGGGTGGGCCGAGACGCGCAGTCGGCTTGCCGTCCACGCGTTCAACCTACGTTCGATACGCCCGGCCACATCACGCTTCGGTCATCACCCGATCGAGCGGTACATCGTGCGCGTCACCGACGAACTCGACCAACTGGCACGCATACGCAATGCCCACCGTGCTCGGGCGCGGCTCGGGGGCCAGCGTCCGGTCGTAAAAGCCGCCGCCATACCCCACGCGATACCCCAGCGCATTAAATCCCAGACACGGCACCAGCAGTGCCGGTGGCCGCGCCACCATGCGCAACTGGGCCGGCACCGCCACGCCCATCCGGTCCTTGACGGTCGGCTCGCCCGGCAGCCACTCGGCAAATTCCAGCGCTGCATGGCGCGCCACGACCACGGGCAGCGCCAGACGTACGCCTGCTGCCGCCATTTCCGCGTACGCTGGGCTCAGATCCGGCTCGCCCGCGAGCGGCCAGTAGACGGCCAGCGAGGCGTGTGGATTGGCCCGCCACCATGCCAGCACGCGCGCGCCGATGCGCTCGTCCCACGCGGCCTTGTCTGCCGGATCGAGCGCACGCCGGCGCGCCTTGAGCGTGTCACGCAACAACGCCTTGTCTTGATGTGGTTGCTGTAGAGCACTTGTGTCTGGTGGCGGCACAGAGGCGCGTGGTATTCTTGGTTCGCCGGTCATGGTTTCAATGCAGCGTATTGTGAGAGTGGTGGATGTTTCAATCGAAATTGCCTGTCGGCCTTTTGCCGGCTGCTATTGCCCTTGTTCTGAATCTGGCGTTCGTGCCAGGTGCAGCGGCCCAGGAAGACCCGGAAGCACCCGCGCCCGAGGTAGCATTGTCCCCCGTTCCGGCGGGTGCGCCTTCCGTGGCGGGCGCAGCCAGCCGCGCCGACGACGACAACTTCATGTTGCTGCGCGAAGCGGCGCGCCAGAGCGACGACGCGCGGACGAATGCGATCGCGTCGCGCCTGCCGGTGACCAATTATCTGCTGGCATCCTACGTTGACTATTATCGTCTGAAACCGCGCCTGCGCGAGGCCATCCAGGACGAGGTGCTGCAAGTGCTGCGGCGCCACGAGGGCACGGCGGTGGCCGAGCAGCTGCGTGCCGAATGGCTGATGGAGCTGGGCAAGCGCCGCGAGTGGAACACGTTCGAACGCGAAGCAGGCGCGCTGGCCCAGTCGGGCAGCCTGCCGATCCGCTGCTACGCGCTGCTGTCCAAAGCCGAGCGCGGTGAGCGCGTTGCCGACGAAGCGCGCGTACTCCTGAAAACCCCGGCCGGCTACGGCGACGCCTGCGGCGCCCTGATCGCGCAATTGGTGGCCAATGGCCAGTTCACCGAAGCCGACCTGCTCACGCAACTGCGCCTGGCGGGCCTGGACAATGCCAGCGGCCCGGCGCGCCGCGCTGCTGTCTTGCTCGGCCTGTCCGAAACCCGGGCCACCCAGGCGGTCGACCTGCCTGCCGTGGCGATGGCGCGCGGGATCGGCAACAGCCGCGCCGAGCGCGAGCTGTACCTGGTTGCCGTGGGCCGCATGGCGCGCACCACGCTGCGCCTCGCCGTGGCCGGCCTCGAAAAGAACAGCGCCCAATTGACGGGCGAAGAACGCGCGATCGGCTGGGCCAATGTGGCGCTGGCCGCATCGATCGTGCTGGCGCCCGAAGCGCACGAGTATTGGGAACGTGCGAAAGGCGCGCCATTGAGCGACTTCCAGATGCAATGGAAGACCCGCATGGCGCTGCGCCGCGGCGACTGGAAAACCGTGCGCACCACGATCGAGACCATGCCGCCGGCCTTGCGCGCCGACTCGACCTGGGTCTACTGGCTCGGGCGCGCTCACCAGGGCGAAGGCCGCCCGGCCGAGGCGCGCGCGCAGTGGCAGAGCATCGCCGGCCAGACCACCTTCTATACCCAGTTGGCCCAGGAAGAACTGGGCAATCAGGTGGTCGCGCCGCCGCCGATCGCGCCGATCACGGCCGCCGAACTGGCCCAGGCCACGGCCAATCAGAGTCTGCAACGGGCCATCAAATTCTACGATCTGCGCCTGCGCGCCGAAGGCAACCGCGAATGGAGCTGGGGTCTGCGCAACCTGTCCGAACGCCAGTTGCTCGCCGCCGCCGAGCTGGCGCGCCGCAACGACCTGCTCGACCGTATGGTCGAGACGTCGCTGCGCACGCGCACCGAGTTCAGCTATGACCAGCGCTTCCCGGCGCCGCACCTCGACGTGCTGCGCCCCACCGCCCAGGGCCTGAGTCTCGACAAGGCCTGGGTGTATGGCCTGATCCGGCAAGAATCGCGCTTCATCCGCGATGCGCGCTCGGGCGTGGGCGCATCGGGCCTGATGCAGGTGATGCCCGCCACCGGCAAATGGGTGGCGGCCAAGATTGGCCTGAACAACTTTGTCACCAGCATGCTCAACGACCTGCACGTGAACATCACGCTCGGGGCCAACTACATGACGATGGTGCTGAACAATTTTGAAGGCTCGCAAGTGCTGGCCACGGCCGCCTACAACGCCGGCCCGAGCCGCTCGCGCACCTGGCGCAGCCGGCTCGACGCGCCGATGGAAGGGGCGATCTTCGTCGAAACCATTCCGTTCACCGAAACGCGCGGCTACGTGCGCAACGTGATGGCCAATGCCACCAATTACGCCTCGATCTTCGAGGGCAAGCCGCAGTCACTCAAGGCGCGCCTGGGCACGATCACGCCGCGCCCGTCCACGTCCGTGCTGGACTGACAAGCGGGGCCCGGCTGCGGTTCACCCTGCTGTCGGGCAACCGCCTTGACAGCCGCGGCATTGGGCCGCAAGCTGATGTCGATTACCGCAGCCGTCCCGGGCGTCCAAGCGCCGCCCGGGACGCCCTTCGCCACGTACTTGACGAGACCCCATGCAGACCATCGAACGCGACCCGATCCTCACGCAGACCCTGGACCAGACCCGCAGCCCCGGCTTGACGCTCATCATCGGCAACAAGAACCTGTCGTCGTGGTCGATGCGCCCCTGGGTCGCGGCCATGGCCTTCGGGATTCCGTTCACTGAAATCAAGGTTTTGCTCGACCAGCCCGACACGTCCAACGAGATCGCGCGCTATTCGCACGCGGGCCGCGTGCCGGTGCTGCTGGCCGGCGAAATGACGGTGTGGGACAGCCTGGCGATCACCGAATACCTGGCCGAGCAGTTTCCCGACAAGCATATGTGGCCGCAAGACGTAGCAGCACGCGCACTGGCGCGCTCGATCGTGGCCGAGATGCACGCCGGCTTTGGCGAACTGCGCAGCGCCATGCCGATGAATATCCAGGCCCGCCTGCCGGGCCGCGGCCGCACGCATGGCGCGCAGGCCGACATCGGCCGTGTCTGCGAAATCTGGGAAGACTGCCTGTCGCGCTTTGGCCATCACCAGTTCCTGTTCGGCGCGTTCTCGATTGCCGACGCCTTCTATGCGCCGATCGTGCTGCGTTTCCAGACCTATGGCGTGACGCTGGCCCCGGCGCTGCAAGCGTATTGCGAGCGCGTGCTGGCCCATCCGGCCGTGGCGCGCTGGGTGAACGAGGCGATGCTGGAAAACCACCCGACGCCGCTGCACGACGCCGATTTGCCGGAGTAAACGATGCGCAGTTATGTTGTCGGCGGCGCCGTGCGCGACGCGCTGCTCGGGCTGCCGGTCAAGGACCACGATCACGTGGTCGTGGGTGCCACGCCCGAACAGATGATCGAGGCCGGCTTTCGCGCCGTAGGCAAGGATTTTCCGGTCTTTTTGCATCCGAAAACGCAGGAGGAATACGCGCTGGCGCGCACCGAGCGCAAGACCGCGCCCGGCTATCACGGCTTCGTGTTCCATGCGGCGCCCGATGTCACGCTCGAACAGGACCTGGTGCGGCGCGACCTGACCATCAATGCGATGGCGCAGGGCGAGGATGGCGTGATCGTCGATCCGCTGGGCGGCCGGCGCGACCTGGAAGCGCGCCTGTTCCGGCACGTGTCCGATGCCTTTGCCGAAGACCCGGTGCGCATCCTGCGCGTTGCGCGCTTTGCCGCGCGCCTGCCCGAATTTCGGGTGGCGGGCGACACCAATGTCTTGATGCGCCAGATGGTCGAGGCGGGGGAGGTCGACGCCCTCGTGCCCGAGCGCGTCTGGCAAGAGCTGGCGCGTGGCCTGATGGAGCGTCAGCCGTCGCGCATGCTGCTCGTGCTGTACGAGTGCGGCGCGCTGGCGCGGCTGTTGCCCGAGCTCGATACGCAAAAGCACACGCTGCGCGTGATCGACACCGCCGCGCAGCAGGACCACCCGCTCGAGATCCGCTTCGCTGCGCTGATGCGCGACGCTGGCATGGCCGCCGTTGAAGCGGTGGCGAAACGCCTGAAAGTGCCCAACGAATGCCGCGACCTGGCCCTGATGACTGCGCGCGAACATGGCCTGCTGGCGCAGGCGCGTGAACTCGATGCCGAGGCGCTCGTCACGCTGTTCGAGCGCAGCGACGCCTTCCGCAAGAGCGCGCGCTTTGCCCAGATGCTGCTGGCCACGCAGTGCCACGCGGATGATCCAAAGCACGACCCGGCAGGCGACTGGCTGTTGCAAGCCCTGGGCGCGGCGCGCGGCGTGGATGCCGGCGCCGTGGCAGCGCGCTGCGACCAGCGTGATCGGATTGCCCAGGCCGTGCACGTGGCGCGGATGGACGCCGTGGCCGCCATTTGTAATAAAGTGTGAAAAACCGCCCTGTAGAGCCTCACAGTTACATGTAGTTACACCCCGCGTGCAGTATGGCCCAGCGTTTTGCTATTCTTCAATATGGTCAATTGTTGCGTTGGAGAAAAAAGATGTTCAGGATGCTGGGACGGCGGATAGGAATTTGGGTACGGCGCCGCCGCCTGTTATTGGCGACCCTGGCCGTCGTATTGATGAGCGCGCTGCTGGTCTTTTTGTACAGCCGCACCGAAGTGATCGACCCCGACGTACGCAGCAATGTGTTGCTCAATCTGCGCGAATTCGAAAAGCTCGATGCCGAATGGGATGCCAATCTATTGCGCGCCCACACCGGCCGCGCCGCGACCCGGCCCGACCTGAGCTCGCAACTGCCGCGCATGCACATCCTGATGGCGCGCCTCGAAGACGCCGCCCCGCTCACCGGCAGCCGCGCCGCCACCGAGGCCTGCGCCCAGCTGCGGGTGGCGCTGCGCAACAAGGAAATGCTGGTGGCCGAGTTCGCGCGGCACAATCCGCGCCTGCGCGCAGCGCTGCTGCACATGCCGCCGGCCGTGGCCGATCTCAAGACCGACATTTCGGGCATCGAAGGCGCGCTGGCGCCGGCCCAGTTCGTCGTGCGGCTCGACACGACCCTCAATGCGCTGCTGAGCGACATCCTGCGCTACAACATCGCCCCATCGCCCGCGCTGGCCAACCGCATCGACGAAATCCTGGGCAATGTCGCGGCCCAGGAGATCGCCTTTTCACCGGCCGTCGTCGACAAGATGGACGCCGTGATCCTGAGCAGCCGCGTCATCCTCGAAAAGCGGCCGCTGGAAAATTTGCTCGAAGCGCAAATTGCTGCCGTTGGCAGCGATGTCGTGCTCGATCGCCTGGAGCAGGAATTCGAGCGCTCGTTCACCACCGTGCTGCTCGAGCGCCAGCGTTTTCGCGGCTACCTGGCGGCGTATTCCGGCCTGCTACTGGTGCTGCTGGCCTATGCCGGCGTGCGCCTGCGCCGCAGCTACCGCATCATCGGCGTCGTCAACCACCGCCTGCAGGCGGCCAACGAAACCCTCGAGCAGCGCGTGGCCGAGCGTACCGCCGAGCTGCAGGCGCAGTCGGTCCAGCTCGAACGCCTGGCCCAGCACGACAGTCTGACCGGCCTCATCAATTACCGGCAACTGACCCGCCTGCTCGAACGGGCGCTGGCCCGGGCCGACCGCCGCGACAGCGTCGTGGTGCTGATGTTTATCGACCTGGACGGCTTCAAGGCAGTCAACGATACCTGGGGCCATGCGACCGGCGACCTGGTGCTCAAGACCGTCGCGCGCCGCGTGCAGGCCAGGCTGCGCGCCGAAGATGCGCTGGCGCGCCTGGGCGGTGATGAATTCGTTATCCTGCTCGAAGACGTGACGTCGCGCGACGGCGCGCTGCGCGTGGCCCGTCTGGCGCTGGCCGAAATCGAGTCGATCACCGAGGCCGATGGCCACGCCGTCAGGATCTCGGCAAGCATCGGCATCGCCAGCGCGCGCGGCCAGATGGGTGCGGCGCGCGGGCAGGACACTTTGCTGGCCGAGGCCGACAAGGCCATGTACGCAGCCAAGCAGGCAGGCAAGGGCCGTTTCGTGGTCAGCGAGCAGGCGCAGTGGCGCGACGAGGACGACCCGGCGGAATCGGTGCCGGAAGGGGCACGGCGCGAGCGGGCGAAGGAGGGCGCCGCCGACAGCACGGGCACGAGCACAAGCACAAGCACAAGCACAAGCACAAGCACAAGCACAAGCACAAGCACAAGCACGGCAGGGGCCGACCGGATCGGCTAAGATTCAGGGTGACATCGACAGGTTGTCGCGCACGGGAAGGTGTGAATATGCTGGACAATCCATTACGCCGCTGGTTGCAGGGCTTGCGCGGCAAGAAAGGGCAGCCGCCGGTCCTGGTCAAGGAATTGCACGAGCGCGACCGCCGCCGCGTGCTGCGCCATCTGCTCGCGCTCGACAAGGATGACCGCCTGCTGCGCTTTGGCAGCATGATGTCCGACGACGGCATCACGGCCTATGTCGGCAAGCTCGATTTCGAGCGCGACATCGTCTTTGGCGTCGTGAGCAATGTGTTCCAGCTGGTGGGCATGGGGCACCTGGCGTTCGCGGCGACCGAAGGGCGTACCAGCACCGCCAAGGCGCAGGTGGCCGAGTTCGGCGTGTCGGTGTCGGCCTCGGCGCGCGGGCAGGGCGTGGGCACGCGCCTGTTCCAGCGCGCGGCGATCCACTGCCGCAATTCGGACGTCGACACGCTCTACATGCAGTGCCTGACGTCCAACAAGACGATGATGCACATCGCAAAGAAAGCCGGGATGGTCGTGACGCGCGAATACGGCGAAGCCGACGCCCACCTCGAATTGCCACCGCCCAGCCCGGGCAGCGTGATGGCCGAGGCGTTAGAGGAGCAGTTCGCGGCGATCGATTACACGGTCAAGGCCAATACGCGGGCAGCGGTGAAGTTCTTCACGCCAAAAAAGTAGGGTGGACGCGGCCGGCGAGGCGGCTTGCCGTCCACGCGTTCAACGTCCGTCACTGCACCACTTCACACCAGCGGCATCGCCGTCGTTTCCTTGATCCGCTGCAGCGCAAAGCTCGACTTCACGTCCAGCACGGCCGGATGCTTGAGCAGCGTGCCCATCATGAAGCGCGAAAAGTGGTCCATGTCGCCCACATGCACGCGCAATAAAAAGTCCATGTCGCCCGTCATCGCGTAGCAGGCGACGACTTCCGGCCAACTGCCCACCGAGACCGCAAAATCGTTGCGCGGCGACGTTGCCGGCAAGCCCGGCTGGCGCGTGGTGCTGGCCACTTCGCTGTGCTTTTCCAGCCGCACGTTCACGTACGCCAGCAAGCCCAGCCCGATCTTGTCCGAGTCGAGCAGCGCCACGTACTGGCGGATCACGCCCGCTTCTTCCAGTCGCTTGATGCGGCGCAGGCAGGGCGACGGCGACAGGTTCACGCGCTCGGCCACATCCTGGTTCGACAAGCGGCCATCGTTCTGCAAAATCTCCAGAATTTTACGATCTGTTTTATCCAGCTCAATCTTTGACATACCTTCCCCACGTCGGTCTTTTGTATGGCAATTTTATTGCGCAATTCAAGAAGGAGGGGGAATTGTTTGGAATTTAATGCTGGGGGGGCAGGTCTATACTGGCGCAAGACGGGAGACCACTCCCGCCAAGGAGCGAGATGCAGGAAATGCACCGCTTCCGGCAACCGCCACCAGTTTCTTGGAGACACAATGAACGCACCACTGGACCGCGCCCACCTGGCGTCGCCGGCATCTGCACCCGCATCCGCATCCGCACCCGCACAAGACATCACGCTCGACGACAAATGGACGCTTGAGCGCGGCCGCGCCTTCATGACCGGCACGCAAGCGCTGATCCGCCTGCCTATGCTGCAGCGCGAGCGCGACGTCAAGGCCGGCCTGAACACGGCCGGTTACATCACCGGCTACCGCGGCTCGCCCGTCACGTCGGTCGACCAGACCGCGATGAAGGCCAAGGCGCACCTCGACGCGCACCACGTCAAGTTCCATCCCGGCATGAACGAAGACCTGGCGGCGACCGCCGTCTGGGGCACCCAGCAAACCAATCTGTACAAGGACGCGAAGTACGACGGCGTGTTCTCTATGTGGTACGGCAAGGGCCCGGGCGTCGACCGCTGCGGCGACGTGTTCAAGCACGGTAATAACGCCGGCTCGTCGCAATACGGCGGCGTGCTGGTGCTGGCCGGCGACGACCACGCGGCCAAATCGTCGTCCACCGCGCACCAGTCCGACCACATCCTGACCCACTGCGGCATCCCGGTGCTGTACCCGTCGACGGTGCAGGAATACCTCGACTTCGGCCTGCACGCCTGGGCCATGAGCCGCTATACGGGCCTGTGGGTATCGATGAAATGCGTCACCGACATCATCGAGTCGGGCGCTGTCGTCGACCTCGATCCGGACCGCGTGCAAACCGTGATTCCGACCGACTTCCAGTTGCCCGAGGGCGGCCTGAACATCCGCTGGCCTGACGCCGTACTGGACCAGGAAGTGCGGATGAGCAACCACAAATGGTATGCCGCGCTGGCCTATGCGCGCGCCAATAAGCTCAACCGTATCATCTGGGACAGCCCGCAGCCGAAGATCGGCATCATCACCGCCGGCAAGAGTTATCTGGACACGCGCCAGGCGCTGGCCGACCTCGGCATCGACGAGCAGGCTGCGCAGGACATTGGCCTGCGCCTGTACAAGGTCGGCATGACCTGGCCGCTCGAAGCCGAAGGCGTGCACGAGTTCGCACGGGGCCTCGATGAAATCCTGGTGGTCGAAGAAAAACGCCAGGTCATGGAATACGCGCTCAAGGAAGAGCTGTACAACCTGCCCGATGGCGAGCGTCCGCGCGTGGTCGGCAAGTTCGACGACACGGGCGAATGGAGCAACAAGAACCGCATGGGCCACGGCGACTGGCTGCTGCCAGCGACGTACGAGCTGAATCCGGCGCAGATCGCGCGCGCGATTGCCTCGCGCATCGGGCACTACTGCGCCGGCCACCCGGTCGCCGAGCGCGTCAAGCAGCGCATCGCCTTCCTCGAAGCCAAGGAACTGGTGCTGCGCAATATTCCGGCCAAGCCTAATCCGGAGACTGACCGCATCCCGTATTTCTGCTCGGGCTGCCCGCACAACAGCTCGACCAAGGTGCCGGAAGGCTCGCGCGCGATGGCCGGCATCGGCTGCCACTATATGGTGCTGTGGATGGACCGTGAAACGTCGACCTTCACGCATATGGGCGCCGAAGGCACGACCTGGATTGGGCAGTCGCCGTTCACCGACGAGAAGCACGTGTTCGTCAATCTGGGCGACGGCACCTACTTCCACTCGGGCATCCTGGCGATCCGCGCCGCAGTGTCGGCCAAGGTCAACATCACCTACAAGATTCTGTACAACGATGCGGTCGCGATGACGGGCGGCCAGAACGTCGACGGCCCGCTCGACCCGGGCATGATCAGCCGCCAGATCGCAGCCGAAGGCGTCACGCCCATCATCGTCGTCACCGATGAGCCCGATAAATACCCGAGCGACTATGCCTGGGCGCCCGGTACCACGGTGCGCCACCGGTCCGAACTGATGGACGTGCAGCGCGAACTGCGCGAAATGCCGGGCGTGTCGGCCGTGATCTATGACCAGACCTGCGCTTCTGAGAAACGTCGGCGCCGGAAAAAAGGCGAATTCCCCGACCCGGCCAAGCGCGCCGTGATCAACGAAGCCGTCTGCGAAGGCTGCGGCGACTGCTCGGTACAGTCCAACTGCCTGTCGGTCGAGCCGCTCGAAACCGAACTGGGCCGCAAGCGCCAGATCAACCAGTCCTCGTGCAACAAGGATTATTCGTGCGTGTCGGGCTTCTGCCCGAGCTTCGTCACCGTCGAAGGCGGCGGCCTGAAAAAGCCGAAAAAAGCCGCAGCGTCCGACGCCGCGCCGCCCGTGTTGCCGGAACCCTGTATCCCGTCGGTTGCCACGCCATTCGGCATTCTCGTGGCCGGCGTGGGCGGCACCGGTGTCGTCACGGTCGGCCAGATCCTGGCCGTGGCGGCGCACGTCGAAGGCAAGGGCGCCATCGTGCTCGACCAGAGCGGCCTGGCCCAGAAGGGCGGCCCGGTCATGTCGCACGTGCGCCTGGCTGAACGCCAGGCCGACCTGCACTCGACGCGCGTGGGCACCGGCAGCGCCGACCTCGTGATCGGCTGCGACCAGATCGTCACGGCCAGCCGCGACGCCTTGTCGCGCATGGGCGAAGGGCGCACCTGGGCCGCCGTCAATTCGAGCACCTCCACCACGGCCGCGTTCGTGAAGAACCCGGACTGGCAATTCCCGGCCGAAGGCTCGCGCGGCGCGATCGAGCAAGCTTGCGGCAAGGCCAACGTCGAATTCCTCGACGCCGGCAGCATCGCCACGGCGCTGCTGGGCGATGCGATCGCCACCAATATGTTCATGCTGGGCTACGCGTTCCAGAAGGGCCGCGTGCCGCTGCACGAAGCCTCGCTGATGAAAGCCATCGAGCTCAATGGCGTGTCGGTCGCGTTCAACAAGGCGGCCTTCAACTGGGGCCGCAGCGCCGGGCACGATCTGGCGGCGGTCAGCAAGTCGGCGCTGCCGGCCAAGGTGATCGAGTTCAAGCGCATGCAGACGCTCGACGATGTCGTCAAGCGCCGGGTCGAGCTGCTCACGGCCTACCAGGACACGGCGTATGCGGGCCAGTACACGGCCTTCGTCGAGCAGGTCAGGGCGCAGGAAGCGCGCCTGGGCAAGGGCACCCGCCTGTCGGAAGCCGTGGCCAAGTACCTGTACAAGCTGATGGCGTACAAGGACGAGTACGAAGTCGCGCGGCTGCACACCGATCCGGCGTTCCGTGAAAAAATCGCCAATATGTTCGAGGGCGATATCACGCTCAAGTTCCACCTTGCCCCGCCGCTGCTGGCCAGGCACGACAAGGAAGGCCGCGCCATCAAGCAGGAGTTCGGCCCGTGGATGATGCGCGCGTTCGGCGTGCTGGCGAAGTTCAAGGGCCTGCGCGGCACCGCGTTCGATGTGTTCGGCTATACAAACGAGCGCCGTGTCGAGCGCGCCCTGATCGGCGAGTACCGCGCGACGGTGGCGGCATTGCTGCCCAAGCTCACGGACGCCAATCTGGCGCAGGCCGTGGCCGTGGCCAGCATCCCGGAAGACATCCGCGGGTACGGGCACGTGAAGGAACGGCACCTGAAAGTGGCGAAGGAAAAAGAAGCGGCGTTGCTGGCGGCATTCCATGCGCCGGTGGGCGCAGCACCACGCGCGGCCTGATGGCGTTTTGATCACGCCGGCGTGGGGTGCGCGCCGGCGGTTTTTTGTTGATGCTTGTCGCCTTGGCATGCTTCGTTGTCGCCTGGCCTCAACTGTGACATTTGGTGGTGTTGTGCAGTAAAACCGCCGTCTATAATCATTTGCATGAGCCCGACATTCTCCCTTCCGCGCAAGGCATTTCCCGTCCGTCTGATGTCAAGCGCGCTGGGTGCGCTGTTCGTTCTCGCCGGGTGCGGCGGTGGCGGGGGCTCGCCCGGTGTGGGCGCGCGGCCGCCCGTGGCAGACACGCCAACGGCGCCGGTCACGCCAACCCCAACCCCGACCGTCAATAGCGCCACGCCGGAAGACCTCAATCCCAACCTGCTCGGCGATGCCTATGGCACTTACTGGAACAAGTGCGCCGCGCCGCGCGCGGGCTTTGATGCCAGCGGCAAGGCATATCCCGATGTGCAGGGCACGCTGCTGGACGAGCTGAAATTCCTGCGCGCCTGGACCAACCAGTACTACCTCTGGTACAACGAAGTCCCGAACACCTACAAGACGGCCGATTTCAAGAGCGCCATTGCCTACTTCGACGTGCTCAAGACGCCGGCCGTAACCGCCACCGGGCAAGCCAAGGACCGTTACCACTTCACCTATCCCACCGCCGAATGGGAAGCGATGCAGACCCAGGGCATCGACCTGGGCTACGGCATCACATGGTCGCGCAACGCGGGCGGCACGGCGCCGCGCACCTGGCTGATCACGGCCGTTGAGCCGGGTTCGCCGGGCGCCGCCGCAGGCCTGGTGCGCGGCGACCAGCTGACCAGGATCGATGGCATCGACTTCGTCAGCGCAAGCGACGCGGCATCGATCGCGCGCATCAACGCGGCCCTGTTCCCCGAAACGGCCGGCAGCGCGCACCGCTTCACGCTGCAGCGCGGCGGCGTGCCGTTCGAGGTGACGATGACGGGCGCCGAGGTGCGCATCGCACCAGTCAAGAACGTCAAGATCATCGACACCGCGACCGGCAAGGTCGGCTACCTGACCTTCGACACCTTCAATGCGGTCTCCGAAAAACAGCTGATCGACGCCTTCACCACGTTCCGCCAGGCCGGCGTGACCGACCTGGTGCTCGACATCCGTTACAACGGCGGCGGCCTGCTGTTCCTGGCCAGCCAGCTGGCCTATATGATCTCGGGACCGGAGTCGACGGCCGGCAAGGTGTTCGAGCAATCGCAGTACAACGACAAGTTGCCGCGCGAAGCGCCGCTGCCCTTCCGCTCGACCGCGTGGGGCTTTGCCTCGAGCAACCCGGTGCGCACCGGCACGCCGCTGCCGACCCTGGGCCTGAAGCGCGTGACGGTGCTGAGCACGGCCGGCACCTGCTCGGCCAGCGAATCGGTGATCAATGGCTTGCGCGGCGCCGATGTCGAGGTCATCCAGATCGGCGGCACCACCTGCGGTAAACCCTACGGCTTCACGCCGGTGCCGAACTGCGGCACGACGTATTTCTCGATCGAGTTCAAGGGCGTCAACAACAAGGGCTTCGGCGACTTTACCGATGGCTTTGCGCCGACCTGCCAGGTGGGCGACGACCTGACGCGGCCGGTGGGCGACCAGAGCGAAGGCTTGCTGGCTGCCGCGCTGACCTACCGCGCCACGCAGGCGTGCCCGGTGTCGACGACGGCCCGCGCCCGCGTCGTGCCGATGGAAATCGTGCGGCCGCAGGTGAAAGAAATCGCGATCAGGCCAACGCCCGGCGCCCCGCCGCGCTGAGCAGACCGGCCGTATTGACGGGCGGCGTGGCCAATCGGCGCGCCGCCCTTCGTGTTTCCAGAACTTAACTTTGCGTCAAGAACGCGTCTATAATCGTCGGCTTCCCTGTCACCTGCCGGAGCTTCTCGATGATTCGTTCTGCGTTACTGCTGGCCCTGCTGTCCGCATTCCCCCTGGCGCACGCCGCTACCCCCGATCTGACGACGATCTCGGAACGCTCCGGCTTCCAGGCCACCGGCCGCTACGATGAAACGATCGCACTGTGCGCCGCGTTTGCGCAGGCGTATCCAAAGCAGGTGCAGTGCATCGATTTCGGCATCACGCCGGAAGGCCGCCCGATGAAGGCGCTGGTGGCCAACAATAACGGCGTGTTCACGCCCGCGGCCGCCAAAAAGGCGGGCTTGCCCGTCACGCTGATCCAGGGCGGCATTCACGCCGGCGAGATCGACGGCAAGGATGCGGGTTTCCTGGCGCTGCGCGAAATCCTCGAAGGGCGCGCGGGCAAGGGCGCGCTCGACAAGCAGGTGCTGCTGTTCGTGCCGGTATTTAACGTCGACGGGCACGAGCGCTTCGGCAAATGGAACCGTCCGAACCAGCGCGGCCCGGTGGAAATGGGCTGGCGCACCACCGCCCAGAACCTGAACCTGAACCGCGACTACCTGAAGGCCGATGCGCCGGAAATGCAGGCGATGCTGGGCCTCGTCAACGCCTGGGATCCGCTGACCTATGTCGACCTGCACGCAACCAATGGCGCGAAGTTCCAGCACGATATCTCGATCCAGGTCGAGCCGGTGTATTCGGGCGACCCCGAGTTCCGCAAGGCCGGCCTGGCCTTGCGCAGCAACGTCATCAAGGACATCGCGAAAGAAGGCTCGACGCCGCAGTCGTACTACATGTCGTTCGTGAAGCAGGACGATCCGATGTCGGGCTTCGAGGACGGCGTGTCGGACCCGCGTTTTTCGACCGGCTATTTCCAGCTGCGTAACCGCATGGCGATGCTGGTGGAAACGCACTCGTGGAAAGAATACCCGGTGCGTGTGCGCATCACCCGCAACACCGTGGTGTCGGTGCTGAACCAGATCGCAAAGAACGGTGCGGACTGGCAAAAAGCGGCCTATGCGGCCGACGCGCGCGCAGCAAAACTGGGCAACAAGAAGGTGGCGCTGAACTACCGCACCACCGACAAGTCGGAGATGGTCAATTTCAACGGCTACGAATACACGCGCAAGCCATCGGAGATTTCGGGCGGCCTGATGACGCGCTACGATGAAACGAAGCCGCAAGTGTGGCGCGTGCCGCTGCGTGAGCAGGTCGTGGCCGATGTGGAAGTCACCGCGCCGGGCGCCGGCTACATCGTGCCGGCTGCGCAGGCGGCCATTGTCGGCGAAAAACTGCGCCAGCATGGCGTGGTATTCCGCAAGCTGGATCAGGGCGTGGCGCGCGCCAACGTCGAGACCTTCCGCGCCGACAAGGCGACGCTCGACGCTGCCTCGGTCGAAGGGCACCAGCGCCTGACGGTCACCGGCAAGTGGATGGCTGAACCACGCGCAGTGACGGCCGGTTCGCTGTTCGTGCCGATCGCGCAGCCGAAGGCGCGGCTGGTGGTGGCGATGTTCGAGCCGCAGGCGCCCGATTCGCTGCTGGCCTGGGGCACGTTCAACACGGCCTTCGAGCGCAAGGAATACATGGAAGACTACGTGGCCGAAGACGTGGCGCGCGAGCAGATGGCGGCCGACTCGAAAGTGGCGGCGGAATTTGCCGAGCGCCTGGCGTCGGACCCAGAGTTTGCCAAGAACCCGCAGGCGCGCCTGGCGTTCTTCGCCAAGCGGCATTCGTCGTATGACGAGCGCTTGAATCTGTATCCGGTGCTGCGCACGGATACGGCGCTGTAACCAGGGCTGTCATGGCCGAACGACAGGTCGGCCATGACGAGCCTCCCAGCAGCGACGACCTGAAGCAGCGTATTGGAGAACACGAATGCATGGCCCAAGTCCTGACACGATTTACCCGATGGAAGGTTTTCCGCAAATCTGCTTTCTGAAAAATGTCATCACACGGCCAAACATTGAAGTGGGTGATTTCACCTACTACGACGATCCGGATGGTGTCGACAACTTCGAAAAAAACGTGCTGTATCACTTTCCTTTTATCGGGGATCGGCTAAGAATCGGTAAGTTTTGTGCGATTGCACGGGGCGTCAAATTCATCATGAATGGTGCCAATCACCAAATGGGTGGTATCTCGACCTACCCGTTCTTTATCTTCGGTAACGGATGGGACGTTGCGCGACCAAGGTCAGACGAGCTGCCGTACAAAGGCGATACCGTCATTGGCAACGATGTGTGGATTGGCTACGATGCGCTGATCATGCCAGGCGTGACGATCGGCGACGGCGCGATCATTGCAGCGCGCTCTGTGGTAACAGCCGATGTCGCGCCCTATACGATCGTCGGTGGCAATCCGGCACAGATGGTGCGACCACGATTCGACGCGCAGAGCGTACGCAGACTGCAATCAGTCGCCTGGTGGGATCGTCCGATGGACTGGATCAGCCAGCATCTTGACCAGATTCGCGGGGGAGACGTCGATGCGCTTGAGCACGCGGCAAAAATTGATTTCTTGCGGTAAATGCGTTCATACGCGTCATCGCATCGTCTGCTCGCGCCATGCACCGGCGTTACGGTGTCTCCGGCAACGACGTCAACAACACTGTCGTTATTTTTCCATCTGCACCATTGATCAGCTGATACAGCCGGTCATACTCGTTGTCCCCGATGTCCGTCCCTGGCGCACCGCCGAACAGGCGCACCAGTTCCGGTAGCGTATTGGAGTGGCCTACCACCAATACCGCACCTTGCAGCGCCTTGACCCTGGCGACCAGCGCCTCCGGCTTGCCCGCATCGTATTGCTGCACGGGCAGGCTGAGCGACGTCGAGAGCGGCTGCGCGGTTTCCCGCGTGCGGACGGTAGCGCTGCTGAAGATGGCCTTGATGCCCGCGCGGTGCAGCATCGCGGCAATATTCTGCGCGCGCTGGCGGCCTTGCGGCGTGAGCGATGGGTCGTTGCCGTTGCTGGCTTTTTCGCCGTGGCGCACCAGGTAGATCATGTCGGGTTGGGCCATGGCGGCGCCGGGCGCGAGCAGGGCAACGGCCAGTGCCATTCGACCCAACAGTTGCAAGGGTCGTGTCAGGGAAAGTTGCATCGCAGTCTCTCAGCATGGTGTGGATAAAAGCAGCGTAGCACGGGGCTGTCAGTCGCCGTGTGCGTTGGCCATGCGTGCGGCCGCGACACCCGTCGTGGCGAAGCGTTCGCGATACACTTTCGGCGCAATCCCCAGCTTTTTCAGGAACACCCGGCGCATGTGCGCTTCGTCGCTGAAGCAGGCGCGCGCCGCGACCGTCTTCAGCGGCAGCGCCACGTCGGCCAGCAACTGCGTGGCGCGCTCGAAGCGGCAGGTTTCGATGAATTCCTGGGTGCTCATGCCCACCTCTTGCTGGAACACGCGGGCGAAATGGCGCTCGCTCATCATCGCCTTGTGCGCCAGCTGGGCGACCGACAGGCGCTCGTGCAGGTTATCCAGGATCCAGCTTTGCAGCTCGCGGATATTCGGCTTGGCCGTGCGCTCGCTGAGCAGATGCGCGCTGAACTGCGACTGGCCGCCAGGACGCTTCAGGTAGACGACCATCTCGGTGGCCACGTCCAGCGCCAGCGCGCGCCCGAAGTCCTGTTCCACCAGTGCGAGGGCCAGGTCCATGCCGGCCGTGACGCCGGCCGAGGTCCAGACATTGCCGGAGCGGATGAAGATGGCGTCGGCATCGATGTCGATGGCGGGGAAATCAGCTTGCAGGCGAGCGGCCACGCCCCAGTGCGTGGTGGCGCGTTTGCCGTCGAGGGCGCCAGCGGCGGCCAGGAAGAAGGCGCCCGAGCACAGGGCGCTGAGGCGCTCGAGGCGCGGGGTGGCGTCGCGGATCCAGTCGATCAGGGCGGCGCTTTCGACCAGCGCAGCCTGGATGTGGCGCGCACCCACCACCATTGCGGTGTGGGGCAGGGCCAGCATGTTGACCACCTTCGTGGCCTCGAGCGACATCAGGGTGTCCGAGCGGATCGGCCCGGTCTTGAAGGACGCCACGCGCACATCGTAGCCGGCCGCCTTGCCTTGCCGCGCCAGGTGCAGATTGGCGTATTCGAACACCGACATGGGGCCGATCGCTTCCATCGCCTTGAAGCCGGGGTAGACGACGATGTCGACGGTGATGGTGTCCGGAGGTGGCGCAGATGGCATCGGCAGGGCAGTCAGTGGCGAAGATCCGGTCATTATTGCACCAAATCCTGCCATTTCCGGCCCGGCGGCATCGGTGGCCGCACCCGCGCCGACACAATGGCCGCCTTCCATTTTACTTAGCCAGAGACCATCACCATGAAAACCAAAGCAGCCATTGCCTGGCGCGCCGGCGCGCCATTGACGATCGAAGAAGTCGATCTGGATGGCCCGCGCGAGGGCGAAGTATTGATTGAACTGAAAGCGACCGGCATTTGTCATACCGATTACTACACGCTGTCGGGCGCCGATCCGGAAGGCCTGTTCCCGGCGATCCTGGGCCATGAAGGCGCGGGCATCGTGGTCGATGTGGGCCCTGGCGTGACGACCTTGAGAAAGGATGATCACGTCATTCCGCTGTACACGCCCGAATGCCGCCAGTGCAAATTCTGTCTGTCGCAAAAGACCAACCTGTGCCAGGCGATCCGCAGCACGCAGGGCCGCGGCCTGATGCCCGACGCGACCAGCCGCTTTTCGCTCGATGGCAAGCCGCTGTTTCACTACATGGGCACGTCGACCTTCTCGAACTACATCGTGGTGCCGGAAATCGCGCTGGCGAAAATCCGTCAAGATGCCCCGTTCGACAAGGTCTGCTACATCGGTTGCGGCGTGACGACCGGCGTGGGCGCGGTGCTGTTTTCGGCCAAGGTCGAAGCGGGCGCCAACGTGGTCGTGTTTGGCCTGGGCGGGATCGGTCTGAACGTGATCCAGGCCGCGAAAATGGTGGGCGCCGACAAGATCATCGGTGTCGACATCAATCCGGCGCGTCAGGCCATGGCGCGCAAGTTCGGCATGACCCATTTCGTCAATCCGAAAGAAGTCGAGAATGTCGTCGATGCGATCGTGCAGATCACCGATGGCGGCGCCGACTACAGTTTCGAGTGTGTCGGCAACGTCAACACGATGCGCCAGGCGCTCGAGTGCACGCACAAGGGCTGGGGCAAATCGTTCATCATCGGCGTGGCGGCCGCTGGCGAAGAAATCGCGACCCGGCCATTCCAGCTGGTGACGGGCCGCGAGTGGCGCGGTTCGGCCTTCGGCGGCGCACGGGGCCGCACCGATGTGCCGAAGATCGTCGACTGGTATATGGAAGGCAAACTCAATATCGACGACCTGATCACGCACCGGCTGCCGCTCGAGCGCATCAATGAAGGGTTCGACCTGATGAAAAGCGGCGAGTCGATCCGCTCGGTGGTGCTGTACTGATGCCGCTGGCCGCGACCGTTCAGGCCAGCGCGGCCACGATGAAGTCGACGAAGGTACGCACCTTGGCCGACAGGTGCTTGCGGCTCGGATAGAGCGCATGGATGCCCAGCTCGGCTGACTGCCAGCCGGGTAGCACCTGCACCAGCCGCCCGGCAGCCAGATCCTCGCCCACGATGAAATGCGGCTGGAAGACGATGCCGGCGCCGGCGACGGCCGCCAGGCGGATCATGTCGCCATTGTCGGCCTTCATCGGGCCATGTACCGGCACGGTGAGGTGTTCGCCAGCGGACTCCAGGCGCCAGTCGGCGCCGCCCCCGCTCAATGAGTAGCTCAGGCATGTATGCCGGCCCAGGTCGTGCGGCGTCTGCGGCGTGCCGTGCGCGGCCAGGTAGCCGGGCGAGGCGCACACGATGCTGCGCGCGACGCCGAGCTTGCGCGCGATCAGATCCGATTGGGGCAGGGCGCCGATCCGGATCGCCACATCAAAGCCTTCCTCGATCAGGTCGACCTTGCGGTCCGACAGCGCAATATCGAGCTGCACCTGCGGGTAGGCCTGGGTATAGGCGCCGATGATGCTGCCCAGGCGATGCTGGGCATAGGACAGCGGAATCGTCACGCGCAGCACGCCGCGTGGCATCGTCGTCATCTGGCCGGCAATCTGTTCGGCCTCGTTCACGTCCCCCAGGATCTGCACGCTGCGCTCGTGGAAGGCACGGCCGGTTTCGGTCAGGCTCAGGCGCCGGGTGGTGCGGTTCAGCAGGCGCGTGCCCAGGTGTTCTTCGAGCTTTTGCACCTGCTTGGACACCATGGCACGTGACACGGCCAGCCTGGTCGCCGCAGCAGCGAAGCTGCCGCTATCGACCACGGCAACGTAGGTTTTCATCGAGCCGAGCAAGTCCATTGGGCGAGATTGTCAATCAAATGGAAATAGTTTAACCACCCTTACCTGCTTTATCAACGAAAGAGACATGGGTAACATGGACGCATCAATTAACGAGGTGCACCATGAACTTGCCTACTCTCTTCGTGTCACATGGATCGCCGATGCTTGCCTTGCAAGACAGTCCGGCACGCCGCTTCCTGCAGGGCCTGGGCCAGACGCTGCCACGGCCGAGCGCGATTGCGGTCGTCTCGGCGCACTGGGAAACCGCCGGCGGCCCGGCCGTCTCGCTGGCAGCCCAGCCAGAAACGATCCACGACTTTGGCGGCTTCCCGCAAGCGCTGTTCGACATGCGCTATCCGGCACCGGGCGCGCCTGCCGCCGCCGAGCGCGCGGCTGCGCTGTTCGAAGCGGCCGGCATCCCGGTCGGCCGCAGTGCGACGCGGGGCCTGGACCATGGCGCCTGGGTTCCGCTCAGCCTGATGTATCCGGCCGCCGATCTGCCGGTCATGCAGATCTCGATCGTGCATGGCGCCGCCCCCGCACTGCATCAGCAACTTGGTTTGGCGCTGCAAGCCTTGCGCCAGGACGGCGTGCTGGTCATCGGTTCGGGATCACTGACGCACAACCTGTATGAAATCCGCGGGCACAGCGCCGATGCGCCGGCGCCAGCCTGGGTCAGCGACTTCGGCACCTGGATGCGCGAGCGGCTGATTGCCAATGACCGCGCCGCCTTGCTGGACTACCGCCAGCTGGCGCCGATGGCCGCGAAAAACCATCCGACTGAAGAACACCTGCTGCCGCTGTTCGTGGCGATGGGCGCTGCCGGGCCCGATGCCAGGGCATCGCTGCTGCACACGAGTGTCGAACATGGCGTGCTGGCCATGGATGCCTACGCGTTCAACTAACGATTTACCTTGTTTTCATTTACGAAAGAACGATCATGCAAACGACTTCTACACAATTGAATACCAACACCAACGACGCCGGCAAACTGGTGCTGCGCGTCGCCCTGGCCACGATGCTGCTGTTCCACGGCGTTGCCAAACTGAGCGGCGGCATCGGCTTCGTGGCCGACATGCTGGCCAAAGCCGGCCTGCCCGCCGTGTTTGGTTACGGGGTATACATCGGCGAAGTCGTGGCACCGCTGCTGATCCTGTTTGGCCTGTTCACCCGTCCTGCCGCGCTGATCGTGGCCATCAACATGATCGTCGCCGTGCTGCTGGCGCACACGAGCCAGTTCTTCACGCTCAACGAGACCGGCGGCTGGGCGCTGGAACTGCAGGGCATGTTCTTCTTTGCGGCAGTGACGGTCGCATTGCTGGGGGCGGGACGTTACAGCATAGGCGGTGTCAACGGCCGCTTGAACTGAATCGCGCTGGTTCCAAAGCCGGGGTCAGGTCTGACATTCGGACACGGCCTCAGCCGTGGTCGAATAGTTTCTCTGAATGCTGAGAAATCTCAGCGCCAGCGATCCCGCATCCACTAGCGTGATCGGATGACACGACCACTCAGACTCGACTTTCCCGGCGCGCTCTACCATGTGACGTCGCGCGGCAACCGGCGTAGCACGATCTATCGCGATGAAGCCGATCGCCGGATTTGGTTAGAGGTTCTTGCAAAGGTGTGTGAACGCCACCACTGCGTCATCCACAGCTTTTGCCAGATGACCAATCACTACCATCTGCTGATCGAAACGGCTGAAGCAAATCTTCCGCAATGCATGCGTCAACTCAACGGCTTGTATTCGCAGCACGTCAATCGACGGCATCATCTTGTCGGTCACTTGTTTCAAGGGCGCTACAAGGCGATTCTGGTGCAAAAGGAAAGTTATCTTCTGGAAGTGTGCCGGTACATCGTGTTGAACCCATTACGTGCACATGTCGTCGAAGCACTGGAGAAATGGCGATGGAGCAGTCATCGTTATTTTGTCGGGGATGAAACGCCGCCTGCATGGTTGGCGCGCGATTGGCTCCTGGCGCGGTTCGGTGACACACGCGCCAGCGCCATTGAGGCATATCAGGCGTTTGTACTGGCGGGTGTCGGGCAAGCGAACCCGCTGAACGCCACCCGCCATCAAATCCTTCTGGGGGATGAAGTTTTCGTATCCGAGCACCAGCAGATGCAGCGATCTGAAGCGCTCAAGGAAACCAAGCGGGCGGCGCGGCGCGCAGTTGCGCTTCCCTTGGTCGACTACCAAGGCAAATATCCCGACAGGGCTGAGGCAATGGCGCGCGCCTACCGATCGACCGCCTACACCATGCCGCAGATTGCGATCTCCTTTGGCGTCTCGACCAAAACGGTCAGCCGCGCGGTTGCTGCTTTTGAGAAAGCGAATACCTAATGTTGAGGTCGTGTCCGAATGTCAGACCTGACCCCGGCTTTGAAGATCAGAGCTGCGCTAGCGAAATTGTGCCCGCGACCGGCGTCGAACATGGCTCTTCATCAAACGCGATATCCCCTAGCGGATTGGCCACGCCATCCGTCTTCAGATCCGCGAAGCCGAACAGGTTACGGTCCATCAAATGCGACGGCACCACGGTCGACAGCGACGAGAAAATGCTTTCCACGCGCCCCGGATGCTTCTTTTCCCACTCGCGCAGCATGTTCTTGATCTGCTTGCGCTGCAGGTTTTCCTGCGAGCCGCACAGGTCGCACGGGATGATCGGGAAGCCTTTTACCACCGCATAGCGCTCGGTGTCAGCCTCTTTCACATACGCCATCGGGCGAATCACCATGTGCTTGCCATCGTCCGACACCAGCTTGGCCGGCATGCCTTTCAGCTTCCCGCCGAAGAACATGTTCAGGAAGAAGGTTTCCAGGATGTCGTCGCGGTGGTGGCCCAGCGCGATCTTGTTGCAGCCCAGCTCATCGGCAACGCGGTACAGGATGCCGCGCCGCAGGCGCGAGCACAGCGAGCAGGTGGTCTTGCCTTCCGGGATCAGGCGCTTGACGATGCTGTAGGTGTCCTGGTTTTCGATGTGGTAATCCACGCCGAGCTTGTCCAGGTAGGCCGGCAGGATGTCAGCCGGGAAGTTCGGCTGCTTCTGGTCGAGGTTGACCGCGACGATGTCGAAGTGGATCGGCGCGCGCTCGCGCAGCGTCAGGAGGATGTCCAGCAGCGCGTAGCTGTCCTTGCCGCCCGACAGGCACACCATCACCTTGTCGCCGTCTTCGATCATGTTGAAGTCGCCGATGGCCTGGCCGACCTGGCGGCACAGGCGCTTGTGCAGCTTGTGGTTTTCGTGGGCGATCTTTTCCTGCTTTTTGGCGTCGATCACGGGGGCGGCCTCGCCCAGCGGGAAATCCGCCTCGGTCAGGCGCTCGATAACGGTTTCGTTCATGCTTCGTCCTTGATACGGAATACTTCGACGCCGACGCCTTCGCAATCGGCATACACGTCGGGTTTCATCGTCGACACGCCCGCCGCGCGCACGCGCGGATGGGCCAGCATGGCCTGGACCATGTCGTCGCACAGTGTCTCTTGCAGGTGGATATGGCCCTTGGAAATGCGCTGGGCCACCGTCTCGCGCATGAAGTCGTAGTCGACCACTTCAGACAATTGATCGGCTTTCGGCGTCGACGTCTCGAGCGGAATGTACAGCTCAACATTGATCAGCACACGTTGCTCGCCCTTCTTTTCGAAATCGTGCACGCCGATATTGATCATCACTTCGTAATTGCGCAGGAACAGCCGGCGGCAATTGCGCAAGCTCGGGTGGGACAGGGCGGACAACATGGTTAAGCCTTTTGGATAGATGATTCGGTGCTGCGGTTGTTGGGGTCGTCGCTACGCGGTTCGGTCAGGAACATGACGTCGCGCGTCGATGGCGTCAGGTGCTGGCCGCCATCGACCAGCAGGGTCGTGCCCGTCAGCGCGCGGGCGCTGGCGGCGTAGACGACCGCGTCGGCAATGTCTTGTGGCGTCGAGGAGCGCCCCAGCGGCGTGGCGCGGTGCGCCTGCGCAAAACCGTCCTCGCTCTGCTCGCCCGAGACCAGTGTGATGCCGGGCGCCACGCCCACCACGCGCACGGTCGGCGCCAGCGCTTGCGCCAGCATCGTCGTGGCCGCGTGCAGCGCTGCCTTGGACAAGGTGTACGACAGAAAATCCGGGTTGAGATTGTACAGTTTCTGGTCGAGCAGGTTGATGACCACGGCTTGCTCGCCTGGCGGCGTGGCCGCATGCAGCGCCTGCGCCAGCAGCAATGGCGCTGCGACATTCGCCGCCATATGCGCGTTCAACAGCGCTGGCGAAAAGTCGGTGGCGCTGTCGTATTCGAACAACGACGCGTTGTTCACGATGCATGTCAACGTGCCGAGCGCGTCGATGGCGCGGCCCGCCAGCAGCCGCACGGCGGCATCGTCGGCCAGGTCGCATTGCAGCAGCACGGCGCGCCGGCCCATGGCCAGGATGGCGTCGCGGGTGGCGATCGCATCCTGCTCGGAATGGCGGTAGTGCAGCGCAAGATCCCAGCCGGCCCTGGCCAGGCCCAGCGCAATGGCGCGCCCGAGGCGGCGCCCGGCGCCGGTCACCAGCGCAACCCGGGGCAGGGCGGTTGGAACTGTGTCGGTCATGATTGGTGATCCAGCCTGAACATCAGGCAGTAAATTGTTGATAAAAGCGAATCTGGCTACAATGCGGGCATGTCCCTTCCCGCTCCCGACCGCGACGCCCTGGCCGCGTCCCACGCACTGCAACAACTCATCGCTCGTGACATCGAAGACGCCGGTGGGCAGATCGCGTTTTCGCGGTTCATGGAACTGGCGCTGTACGCGCCGCGCCTCGGGTATTACAGCGGCGGCGCCGCCAAGCTCGGCGCCGAGGGCGATTTCATCACCGCGCCCGAGATGACGCCGCTGTTCGGGGCCACCGTGGCGCGCGTGGCAGCCCCTATTATCGCCCAAAGCGCGCCCGACATCATCGAGTTCGGCGCCGGCACCGGCCGCCTGGCGCGTGACGTGCTGACTGCGCTGGCGTGTCAGGGCGTTGCCGTCAACTCGTACACCATCATCGAATTGTCCGGCGAACTGCGCGCGCGCCAGCAGGCCAACCTGGCCGATCTGCCGCAGGTGCGCTGGCAGGACGCGATGCCCGCGCACTTCAGCGGCGTGGTGCTGGCCAATGAAGTGCTCGATGCGATGCCGGTCGAGCTGGTGATCCGCACGCGGGACGGCTGGCGCCGCCAGATGGTCACGATCGAGGACGGCGCGTTTGCCTTTGTCCAGGCGCCGCTCGACGCGGCCCTGCACGAGCAACTGGTGCGCCAGGTGCTAGACCACGAACAGATGATCGAAGGCTATGTCACCGAACTGCATCCGGTCGGCGCCGGCTTCATGGGCTCGCTGGCCGCGATGTTCGCGGGCGGCCGCGGCGCGGCAATCCTGTTCGACTATGGGTTCCCGGCCCACGAGTATTACCTCGACCAGCGCATCGGCGGCACCCTGATGTGCCATTACCGCCACCACGCGCATCCCGATCCGTTCTATCTGCCGGGCCTGCAGGACATCACGGCCCACGTCGATTTCACGGCGATGGCGCTGGCCGCCCAGGATGCCGGCCTGCCGGTGCTGGCCTACATGAGCCAGGCTGCGTTTTTGATCGGCGCCGGGATCGGAGAGTTGTTGCTTGAAAACAACCCTGAAGATGCGCTGCGGTTTCTGCCGCAGTCGCGCGCCGTGCAAAAGCTTGTTTCACCAGCGGAAATGGGCGAATTATTCAAGGTGCTGGTGGTCGGGCAGGCTGTAACATTGCCCGATGCAATCGTCCAGGCCGACCGCAGCCATCGTCTGTGACAATTGTGATATCTTGCACAACGGACACAATTGCGTCTAAGCTGTACGACATTCCAGCGCCAGGGTCCGGCCATCCGCCTGGGCCGAGGACGTAGCATCAATGGCAGGCATCAGCGGGCAGATTTGACACACCATGGCCAAGATTCACACACACTATGACAACCTGAAGGTGTCGCGTCACGCGCCCCAGGAAGTCATTCGTGCTTCGTACAAGGCGCTGAGCCAGAAATACCATCCCGACAAGAACCCGGGCGACGAAAAAGCCGCCCGCATCATGGCGGTCGTCAATTCTGCCTACAACGTCCTGGCCGATCCGGTGCGCCGCAAGGAGCACGACGAGTGGATCGCGTCCGAAGAATGGGAAGTCGAGTGGCTGGAAAGCTCGAATGCCAAGGACGGCCAGCTGCGCAAGGGAGGCGACGCGGGCGACGCCATGCCGGCGCACCGGCCGCGCCGCGCACGCCTGATGCGCGATCCGCGCTGGTGGCTGGGCCTGACCACCTGTTTCGTTGCCGGCGCCGCCGCTGCCGTCCTGCTCATCGGGCAGCCGGGCATGATGCCCGGCACGCTGGCCTGGAGCGGCGTGCAAAAGCCAGTGAGCGTGCTGGCCAGCACGCCGCCGGCACCCGTGCCAGCAGCGACAACGGCGGCGGCCGCAGCCGCAGCCGCCGAGCCCGCGCCTGCGCCCGATATCTGGGCCGGCCGTGGTGCGCCTGTGATTCGCACGCTCGGCATCGCCCAACTGGTGGTGCCCGCGCGCGTACCCGATTGCGGCACCGACCTGCAAACCCTGACGGCGCCAGGCGGCGAACCCTGGCCGGCCGAGTCGGCCTATCTGCCGGGCTACCCGGTCGGTAACGAAGGTGCGGGGCTGCAGGTGACGATCGACAATAGCGCAAACGCCTCGCCGGTGTTCGTCAAGCTGTACGACCTGGAGCGCCGCGCGAATGTGCGCCACGCCTTCGTGCAGCCGCGCGCGACGTTCACGATCGACCGGCTGACGGCAGGCAAGTACGAGGTGCTGTACCAGAACGTCGGCACCGGCGCCACAACGGCCGAGTGCGCCAGCCGCCCACCCGCGCAGTAAGTTGTCGTTTTTTATGCGCCGTGCCTGCCTGCGGAACTGCGCACCATGCCAATTTCATTTAATTCGTTCTGCGCCGTAATATACTGGATCGATACTGCGTGCCCATGCAGCCGCCCCACGCCCAACGCAGGCCAATACGGACCACAATGAACGAACTGGAAGGCCTGACGGCCCTGATCATCGAGCCCCATGCAGGAATGCGCGCCAGCATCCACAGCATGCTCACGCTGTGCGGCCTGACCCGGATCGAGCACGCCAGCACGTCCAACCAGGCGATCAAGCACCTGGGCCTGCGCCAGTTCGACCTCATCCTGTGTGAGTACGACCTCGAAGGCGGCCAGGATGGCCAGCAGTTGCTCGAAGACCTGCGCCACCACAAGCTGATGCGCCTGGCCACGATGTTCTTCATGGTCACCGCAGAAGGCAACCACAGCAAGGTGGTCAGCGCGGCCGAGCTCGCCCCGACCGACTACGTCCTCAAGCCGTTCACCGCCGACCGCCTGCTCGAGCGTATCGGGCGCGCGCTCGACAAGCGCAATGCCTTCCTGCCCGTGTACACGCTGATGGAGGCCGGCGACCAGGTGGAGGCGATTGCCGCCTGCATCGAGGGCCAGCGCCTGCACACGCGCTACGCCATCGACTTCCTGCGCCTGCGCGCCGAGCTGCACATGTTCCTGGGCCAGGCCGAGCTGGCCGAGCCGATTTACCGGCACCTGGTCGAGATCAAGGCGATTGCCTGGGCCCGGCTGGGGCTGGCCAAGACGCTGTTCGTGCGCAAGCGCCTGGCCGAAGCCAAAGAGATTCTCGAAGAGCTGGTCGACACCAACCGCAATTTCGTCGACGCCTTCGACTGGCTGGCGCGCACCCACGCTGCGGCCGGCGAGCTCGACAAGGCGCAGGCCGTGCTCGCCGACGCGGTGGCCGTCTCGCCCCACGCGGTGCGGCGCCTGCGCACGCTGGCTGACATCGCCTTCGATGCGGGCGACATCGACACCGCCGAAAAGTCGCTGCGCCAGGTGGTGGGCAAGGCCAAGTATTCCGAGTTTCGCGATCCCGAAGACCACGTCAAGCTGGTGCGCACCCTGGTGGGCAAGGGCGATCCGGTGGGCGCGGCGGCCGTGGTGCGCGATCTCGACCGCACGATGGGCGGGCGCGCCACGACGGCGCTGTGCAGCGCGGTGGCCTCCGCCCTGGTGCACGAGTACACCGGCAACGAGGTGCGTCTGGGCGAAGCCTTGACCACGGCGGTGGCGGCCTGCCAGGATGCACCGGGCGTGTCGGTCGACATCAAGCTCGAACTGGCGCGCAGCTGCCTCGACCATGACATGGAAGAGGGCGCCTGCTCGGTCGTGCGCGATGTGATGCGCAATGCCGGCGACGAAGCCGTCATGGCGCGCGCGGTGGGCGTGATGGACAGCGCGGGCAAGGGCGAACTGGCGCGCTCGATGGTCAAGGAAAGCCGCCAGCACGTGGTCGACCTGGTCGCCAGCGGCGCTGCACGCGCCAAGAGCGGGGACTACCGGGGCGCGGTCACGCTGATGCTCGAAGCAGCGCACAAGCTGCCGAACAATCCGTCGGTGGCGTTCAATGCCGCGCTGGCCGTGCTGCGCTGCCTTGAGGCCGGTGGCTGGGACGAGCGGCTCGGTGGCCAGGTCCCGACCCTGATCGGCAACGTGCGTAAGCTCGACCCGCTCAATCCCAAGCTGCCGGCGCTGGCAGCGCTGTTCCAGCAAGTGCTCAAGCAGCACGATCAGGGCGGGCGCCAGGGGTTGCGCATCCCGGCGCCCAAGGCGGGCTGACGATGGCCGATCTTCCCCACGGTGCCCATGGCCACGCCACCGCGGGTCGGGTGCGTGACGCGCTGATGCGCAAACTGAGCGGCACCGAGCGCATGTTCAGTCTTGGCGGCACCATGACGCGCGTGATCGGCATGGGTTACAGCGTCGACGAGGGCTCGGCCGACCTCGCGTATTACGTGATGGCCGACGTGGCGCTGACTCAGCGCATCCTGCGCCTGTCGAACACGGTGGCGTACCGCACGCAACTGGGCGCGCCGGTGACGACGATCTCGCGCGCCATTTCTTTGCTCGGCTTTGACAATGTGCGCGCCGCCGCGCTGGCGATGCTGCTGGTCGACGCGCTCGACGTTGCCGAGCACAGCGTGCGGGTCGAACTCCAGGCGGCGCTGTGCGCCAGCCTGGTGGGCCAGGAAATGGCGCACCGCAGCCCCCATCCGGGCGCCGAGGAAGCGGGGATCTGCGCGCTGTTCAAGAACCTGGGGCCGATGCTGCTGGCCAGCCACGAGCCGGAACGCTACCGCGAGATCGCCGCCCTGGTCGCCACCGGCAAGCACACCCACGCGCAAGCCTCGCGCGTGATCCTCGGCTGCACCTTCGAGACCCTGTCCGAGGCCGTGCTGCGCGAATGGCAACTGCCCGAGCTGATCATCAAGGCCCAGGCCTCGCCCCCGCCCATGCCAAGTATGCTCGAGGTCGCGCCAGAGCGCGCCGAGTGGATGCGCCAGGTGGCAGCGTTCAGCCAGGACGTGGCGCGCCTGATGGGGCATCACCATGACCCCGCCAATGCGCCCGACGCCGAGGCGCTGCTGGCGCGCTACGGCGTGGCGCTCGGACTCGACAGGCCCGGGCTGGCAGCGCTGTTCGACACGGTCCAGGAAAGCATGAGCGGCATGCTGCAGAGCATGAACATGGAGCGCGCGCCCAAGACCGACCCCAAAGCCGGCAGCAGCCTGCCGAACGTGCTGGCGCTGGCGATGCTGGACGCGGGCGAGGCCGACGAAGGCGAGTTCTACCCCAGTGGCAAGCCCAAGAATGCACGCGACCTGCTGCTGGCGGGCGTGCAGGATGTCTCCGTGCTGGGCGGGTCTGCCGCGAACGCCAACGACGTCATCATGGCCGTCCTTGAAACGCTGTACGGCGCGCTGGGCTTTCGCTTCGCCACCATCTGCCTGCGCGATGGCCGGACCGGCAAGTTCCGGGCGCGCGCGTCTCTGGGGGAGGGCAAAGCCGAGCTGCAGGATGGCTTTACCTTCCCGTGCGCCTTCACGCGCGACCTGTTTCATCTGGCGCTGGAAAACAATGCCGACATGATGATCCCGGATGCCTTCAGCCCCAAGATCCGCGATCTGCTGCCGGCCTGGTACAAGACGCTGCTGCCGGACGCCGAGAGTTTCATCGTGCTGCCGCTGGTGGTGGGCAAGGCGCAGCTGGGGCTGTTCTACGCCGACCGCATCTTCACGGCACCCGAGGGCGTGCCGCCGGATGAGACGGCGCTGATCAAGGCGTTGAAGGCGCAAGTGCTGGCCGCGCTGGCGCCGGCTTGACGAAGAAGACAAGTTTTTTTCGTGCCGCGCAAAATGACCCTTGCGGCTTTACAGTCCGACCGTTACAATCACGCCCCGAAGCAACGCTGTCAGGCGAAGTAGAAAAACCTTCTACCCAAACCTGATTGACAGTACGTTGAGCTTGCTTCATACTCTGCGGTTCTTCGCGGTGGGGTGGCCGAGTGGTTAAAGGCAGCAGACTGTAAATCTGCCCTCTCTGAGTACGCTGGTTCGAATCCAGCCCCCACCACCAAAAGAAGATCGTGAAGTCGAATTGAAGTTGTACCTCGCGGGTGTAGCTCAATGGTAGAGCAGAAGCCTTCCAAGCTTACGACGAGGGTTCGATTCCCTTCACCCGCTCCAGTGTTTTGCGGTGTGCAAGTTGAACATCGCACCAAATCAGCCCTTGTAGCTCAGTGGTAGAGCACTCCCTTGGTAAGGGAGAGGCCACGTGTTCAATCCACGTCAAGGGCACCAGAATTTTGTACGGCAGTCGCGTTGCACTCGTCCGTCAGGTGTGCCTGGTAATTCTCAAAAATATCGTTAGATCTTAGGAGTCTGAAATGGCAAAAGGTAAATTCGAACGGACCAAGCCGCACGTAAACGTCGGCACCATCGGTCACGTTGACCACGGTAAAACCACGCTGACGGCTGCAATCGCTACCGTCCTGTCGAAGAAATTCGGCGGCGAAGCCAAGGCCTACGACCAGATCGACGCGGCACCAGAAGAAAAAGCACGCGGCATCACCATCAACACCGCGCACGTCGAGTACGAGACCGAAAACCGTCACTACGCTCACGTTGACTGCCCAGGCCACGCCGACTACATCAAGAACATGATTACCGGTGCTGCGCAGATGGACGGCGCGATCCTGGTGTGCTCGGCTGCTGACGGCCCAATGCCACAGACCCGCGAGCACATCCTGCTGGCCCGTCAAGTTGGCGTTCCGTACATCATCGTGTTCCTGAACAAGTGCGACCTGGTCGACGACGCAGAACTGCTGGAACTGGTCGAAATGGAAGTTCG